>DATMIF010000065.1:0-11850 GCA_035554655.1 Flavisolibacter sp. | reverse complement strand
GCTTTTTTAACATCAACAAAAATTGGTTTGGGCGATAATAAAAAGCTTTTGCTCGACATGGGCTCCTATAATTTCACGCACGATAAACTGATGCTCGGAGTGTATAGTCATTTAGTGGTGATTGCAGTTGGTTATATAGCCAGCCTTTTCTTTCCGAAACCGCAGATCGATAAAAATTTATTGTACAGCGGGTGGAGAGAGGAGCGGAAAAAAGAAAAGGCAATTGCTTTGCAGTGATTTTATTTTCGGCCAGAAGTTCGTCTATCTATTAAACGCCTGTTGCGTCGCACTCTTGTACGTTTGGTAATTCTTCTCATCATTTTGCGAAGTCTATTACTGTTGGTAGCAGTCTAAAAGTTTTGGTTGCGAATAGAAAGAAGTGCATTTACTTAAATGTGGACGGTGGCGTATATTTATAGCTGTGCGTCACAAAATGAGCTACTCTCATTATGAACTCTACCGACATTCATCAGTGTATTCAAATTTTGCATGAAAAGCCAAAATGGTTTTTTCGGAAAGAAAATATTTCCGACAAACTTCAGTGCTTTGACACAATTCAAAACTTTGGTACACCAAGTGCAATTTATTTCCTTACGCGGTTTTTAAGGAATGACAATGCTCTAATACAAACAAAGGCGGTAGAAACAATTCTATTTCTTTTCGGAAAGCTAAAATCACTAAATGATTTTAGCAACGCTTTAAAACATCTTCACATTGGAGAAAGTGACTTAGATTTTTATAGGATTGACTTCGATGAAATAACCTATGTGCAACTGTTAGGCATTGCCAGTTTAAATGGCAATGGTTATGTAAGAGAAAAAGCAGTGAGGGAACTTTCAAGACTAAAGAACACAGACGGATTAAGGTTTATTCTTTTAAGGCTTGGTGATTGGGTCGTCGAAGTTAGAAAGGCTGCGACAGCAGGAGTTCTATCTTTTTTAGAAAGCCGTTATATAGATAATTGGCTAAAACAGCTCACAGCGATTGATTGGCTTTTAAAAGTTGAACGTGTTGACTTAAGGGAAATTCATAACCAAATCATTCAATTCATTCTTAGTCAGGATTTTTCAGAAGAATTTTACAATAAGATCAAGCGCCTTGACGAAAAATCAAGATTTCGTTTCTTCAAAATTCTTCTAGGTAATAGACAGCTAAATATTGAACAACTAAATAAAATAATTAAGGATAAAAACTTTTTGGTTCGGTTAAACCTAATTAAACACCTTTCATCTTTTGATACAGCTATTCAAGCGCAATTGATTGCTCGTTTTCTGAGAGACCGCTCTGCAAAGGTGCGCTTGGAAGCACTATATGCAAGTAAGAGCTTCAGTCCAAATTTTGACGACCAAATATTTATATTGCTTTCCGACGAAGCAGCTTCTATCAGGGAATTGAGCAGACACTTGCTAAAAGACAAAGGCATTGATTCTACAGCACTCTACAGGCAAAGAATAGCAAACCAACAATTTCTTTCAGGCAGTTTACTTGGCTTATCTGAAACAGGCAAAAGCGAAGATTTGCCAATTTTTGAAAGGTACATTTCTGAAGAAAAGAGCAAACTTGTTATTGCTTGCCTGGCGGCAATTAATCATTTCAATATAGAAAAGGCAAAGCAATATTCACTTGAGCTCGTTATTCATCCCATCAAAAGAGTTCGTGACAAAGCAGTTGAGATTTTAGCAAAAATATCGATGCGGAAGCTTTGGAAAAAGTTAGAGGTATTTATGCAAAAGGCGGCTATGACTTAAAAAAGACTATATTAAAACTGTACAACAAAATAGGTGGGTGGAATATTGTAGGAGACCTATTACTTGCTTTAACCGACAAGAATGTACACATCCAAAACTTGGGTTGGCAACTGCTCGACAAATGGAGGCTAAAGGTAACAAGATTATTCACAACACCTCCAAAGGCTGAACTTGAAAGAGCGAATAAAATTTATAGTAGTCTTGACACGAGCAACATCCAATTGACTCACAGTAGAACTACCCTTTTTCAAGATTTGAAATTTTATTTGAGGTGAAAGAAATTTGCACGTCCGCACGGGTCTGGCTATGCAAACCCCGTGATTTGAATATAAAAGTTTCATTCATACCTTCAACTCGGGGTCTCCCCACAATGCTTTTCACAAAGCTATCTGCGAAGACCCCGATGGACTAAAAACAAGAGCTTAAGTGACACCACAAGAATTTAGAGGTATTTGGACTAAAAATGGAGATATACTTTCACCGTTTTCACTTCAAAGACTTAAAGATTTAAAACTGCTGCCTTCGACAAGTGAGTTTTTGGTTAGTGCTGGACTTCCTCCTGATGCGGCTCCGTTTTTATCGTTTGCTCAAGATAAAGACGACATATACTTTGGGATAAATAAATTAACGGATCAGTACGACTTTTTAGATTCTGAATACGAAAAGTATGTTGTAATAGGTTCTTGCAGTGACGGTGATCCCATAGCAATTAATACGGGCGACAATGACCAGATTGAATGGTTGGATCACGAAGACCTATTTTCATCTCGTTTCTTCAACAGTTCAATAATGACACTTGCTGGCTGTCTCGTAGCCTATCGTGACTTTGTCTTGACCGTTCAAATGGAAAACGGAGAAGATGCAGTTGTGAACTCTGATTTCTCGGACAATCAGTTTGAAAAACTGCAGCAAGCACTAATCGCTGCTGATGACCGTGCAGTGAAAGAAGGATTTTGGAAAGAACAACTCGAAATAGAACTGGCATTAAGACAAGATGCAAGAGACAACAAATAAATCAGATGTCCTTTAATCTAAGACACATCTTACTTTTAGTTGGAATTGCGGCTGTAATTCTAAGCTTTCTCTTTTTTGGAAGGGCCACACTCACATACGACGTTATTCTCTTTAGTGGACTTTGTCTTTCTACAGTCGCTTATTTATGGATACTTATCAAAGATTCAGGTCGTAACCGATTAATTTGGACTTTAGTTGTAGTTGCCGGCATCGCCTTTCAATGGCTTGCGGAACCCTTTATGATTAAGTTGTCGTATCTGTATTTCTTAAAACAAAATGAGACGAACTTGTCAAGAGTTAATGAAATTCTTGTCAGCAAGAGAATACATTCGATTTGGGTACAGGATTCAAATCTGTGGCAGCGGCACTATCTAACACCAGAAGAAGGTATGACAATTAAAAATCTGGTCAAAGAAAAGCACATTTCTTCTATTGAAAGAGACAGCGTCAAAATCTATTACAGAACATTTGGAATGCTAGATGTTTCGCATGGTTTGTTTTATTTCTATACTTCAGTCAAACCTGACAATCGATTCAAACATTTGAGCGGAAACTGGTACTATTGATTATAACTTCAAGTAACAATGCTTTCATTCTTTCGCAATATATGAATGTTAGAGTTTGTAATGACTGTTACACAATGCCCAATAGAATTCACAACCGTACAAGAGTGCGACGCAACAGACGATCAATAGTAGTAATTCAGTTTGGCTCATAATCATCCTCACTATTCTGCCCCGTAACGCATAATGGTAAGATAGTCCATCATTTCAACCTATTTTGTCATTTTTGCCGCTGAGTGAGTGGCATAGCTTTATACGGAGGTTTAATCACTGTAGTTTACGGGCTACCAGGAGATTGCTTGAATGAAAAATCATCCCAAACATTTACCAGTTTAAAATCTCGAAAGAGATAATGGTGCATTAGCACTTCAATTTTTATGAAGAAAACATTTCTTGCTTGCCTGCTCCTGGCCTGTTTGTTGAACACAGGTTTTGCTCAAACTTCCGATGATAAATTTCGTGAGCCGCTAAAAGATGTTTTGGCAGATATTCAAAACAGGTATGGAATTGCTATTCGCTATCCTGCAGATTTGGTAAAAGACAGGTGGGTGAATTATGCGCAATGGCGTTACCGTCCGAATGTTGAGGAGACTTTGCAAAATATTTTGGCTTCGCAGGATTTGACTTTTGCAAAAGAAGGAGAGAAGCGATACAAGATCCAGGATTTTCAATATCATTTAAAAACGGTTGAAGAAGGCAAAGAACAACTGGATTATCTTTCTACTTTGTACAACAATGTTCAAAGCTGGCAACTGCGAAAAGACTCTTTGAGAAAATGTTTTTGGTCTGCATTGCGGTTGACAAAAAATCCTGGAAAACCTTCTTCGCAACCCATCATTACACCAATAAGAAAATTTAAAGATTACACGGTTCAGAATATTGCTATTGAAACCATGCCCGGTGTTTATGTGTGTGGTTCCTTGTATCGTCCGTTGAAATACAAGGGAAAAATTCCGGTGGTGTTAAATCCTGATGGGCATTTTTCAAAGGGACGTTATCGTGAAGATTGCCAGTATCGTTGTGCTGCTCTTGCAAAAATGGGTGCGATGGCGTTTAGTTATGATTTGTTTGGATGGGAAGGCGAATCCATTTTGCAGATCGATCCGAAAGATCATAGAAGAAGTCTGGTGCAAAGCATACAGGTGTTGAATACCGAATGCATTCTAGATTATTTATTGTCGTTAAAAGATGCTGATCCAACCCGTGTAGCCATAACAGGTGCGTCGGGTGGCGGAAGCCAAACCATGTTGATGACGGCTCTTGATGATAGAATTAAATTGAGTGTTCCTGTTGCAATGATGTCGTCTTATCACAGTGGTGGTTGCCCCTGCGAAAGCGGAATGGGTGTTCATTTATGCGGAGGTGGAACGAACAATGCAGAAATTGGATCGATGGCTGCTCCTCGACCAATGTTGGTGGTTTCCGACGGTGGCGATTGGACGCAACATGTTCCTGAAAACGAATTTCCTTTTGTGCAAAGGATTTATGGTTTTTATGATAAGAAAGATTTTGTGGAAAATGCTCATCTCCCAAATGATAAACATGATTATGGTTTTACAAAACGCAAACCCATGTATGCGTTTGTTGCCAAGCATTTTGGGTTGGATGCAGGCAAAATAAAAAATAGGAACGGTGAATTTGATGAATCGTCCATCACCATCGAAAATGAAAATGCATTGAAAGTATTTGGAGAAAAAGGAGAAAAACTTCCTGCCAATGCAGTTAAAGGCTTTGACAACGTAACCAAAGTTTTTGAATCATTCATTCCACAAAACTGATCTATGAAAACGAAGTGTAAGTTTCTGTTAGCGTTCCTGGTTTTATTTTCTTCCCTAAATGTGTTTGCTCAAAATATTGATCTCTCCAAACAACGATATAAAGTTGCCGTTATTGACCTAATGATTTTGAAAAGACAAAAGCTTGGTGCCTTTCAATTGACAAAAGATATTGGCGCTGATGGAGTGGAAGTAGATATGGGTGGATTGGGAAACAGGCCAACGTTTGACAATCAACTTTTGACCGATTCTGTAAGACAACAATTTTTAAATAAAGCCAAAGAGTTGAACCTGGAAATCCCTTCGTTGGGAATGACAGGTTATTATGCTCAATCGTTTTGTCAAAGAGAGCAATTCATTCAATCCGTCCAGGATTGTATTACTACAATGAAACTGATGAATGTGAAAGTTGCTTTTCTTCCTTTAGGTATTCAATGCGATTTGGTGAAGAAGCCTGAATTGAGAGACTCTGTTATTAGTCGCTTAAAAGTTGCAGGAAAGATGGCAGAAGAAGCAGGAGTTGTCATTGGCATTGAATCAGCACTTGATGCGAAAGGCGAAAAAAAATTATTGCAGGATGTTGGTTCGCCCGCTATCAAAAGCTATTTCAATTTTTCAAATGCAATAAAAAATGGTCGTGATTTGAACAAGGAATTAAAGACACTGGGCAAAAAATACATTGTTCAAATTCATTGCACCGATGATGATGGCGTGTGGTTGCAAAACGATCCAAAGATTGACATGAAGGCAGTGAAAAAGACTTTGGATAAAATGCATTGGAGCGGTTGGCTGGTGATTGAACGTTCAAGAGATGCAAAGGATCCACGTAACGTAAAAAAGAATTTTGGCGCGAATACAGCGTATATAAAATCAATTTTTCAAACTGAAACTAATTAATGAAGTTTGCTAAACTGCTTTTGATTTTTGTTTTTGTTGTTCCATCATTTGCATGGTCGCAGATTTATGTTGCCACCAATGGTTCTGATAATAACGATGGAACAAAAGCACATCCTTTTGCTTCAGTTGCAACGGCTGTTCGCAAAGCAAGAGAAATGAGAAGACTCAATGACGCTTCCATCAAACACGAAATAGAGATCATTGTTGAAAGCGGCACCTATAGATTTTCAGAACCTTTATTCATTCGTCCTGAAGATTCAGGAGCGGAAGAAAGTCCTACAATTATTAGAGGTGAAGAAGGTGCACATCCAATTTTTAGTGGTGGTGTTGAAATTACTGGTTGGAAAAAACTGCAAACAAATGTCGCCGGTCTTCCCTTATCATCAAAAGGAAAAGTTTGGGTTGCTGATGCGCCATCGATGGAAGGAAACTTTATTCCGTTCAGGCAACTATGGATCAATGGTGTGAAAGCTGTTCGAGCAAGAGCACAAAATGCAGATACATTGGCCCGCATTCTTTCATGGGATCATAAATCACAAACCTGTTGGATACCCAAACCGAAAGGAATTGATCTTTCATCTGCCAAAGGGGTTGAAATTTTCATTCATCAATGGTGGGCCATTGCAATTCTTCGAATCAAAGCGATGAAGATTGCCGGTGATAGTATTCAACTAAGTTTTTACCAACCTGAAAGTAGGATTGAATCAGAGCATCCATGGCCTGCTCCATGGATATCGGATGAAACAGGTAATTCGGCTTTTTATCTAACCAATGCCATTCAGTTTTTAGATGAACCGGGTGAATGGTATTTAGATCAGCAGGCAAGAAAAATTTATTACTATCCAAGAAGCAATGAGGACATGAACACAGCTTCTGTTGTTGCTCCTTATTTGGAAACCCTAGTAAAAGTAGAGGGAACCATTGATCGCCCGGTTTCACATTTTTCTTTTAAAGGAATTTCTTTTGAACATACGGGTTGGCTGCGTCCTTCTCAACAAGGTCATGTTGCATTGCAGGATGGAATGTATTTTTTAGATGCCTACAAACTAAAAATACCGGGTACTCCAAACAAAAGGACTTTAGAGAACCAGGCATGGGTTGGAAGGCCAAATGCCGCAGTTGAAGTTTCCTTTGCCAACAGTATTGATTTTAGTAATTGCAAATTTGAACATCTCGCTTCAAATGGATTGGATTATCAAAAAGGAGTAACGAATAGTGTTGCCAATGCCAATCTTTTCAAAGACATTGGTAGTAATGCCATTCTTGCCGGCGTGTTTTCCGATGAAGGAATGGAAGCCCACTTACCTTACAATCCTGAAGACAAAAGAGAAGTGACAAGCAATGTCACCATTTCAAATAATTTAATCAACAATGTTGCTAACGAGGATTGGGGTTGCACAGGCATTGCTGCAGGTTTTGTAAAAAATATTTCCATTGAGCATAATGATATATCGGACGTTCCTTACACCGGTGTCTCGCTTGGCTGGGGGTGGACATCTGAAAAAAATGTGATGGAGAACAACAGGGTCGTCGCCAACAAAATTCATCGCTATGGAAAACAGATGTACGATGTTGCTGCCATTTATACGTTGAGTGCACAACCTGGAAGCCTCCTTAGCGAAAATGATATTGACAGTATTTACAAAGCTCCTTACGCTCACCTGCCAAGTCATTGGTTTTACATTTATACTGATGAAGGAACGTCGGGAATGACAGTGAAAAACAACTGGACGACTTCTGAAAAATATTTGCAGAACGCAAATGGTCCAGGAAATGTCTGGGAGAACAATGGCCCAATGGTGAATGACAGCATCAGGAGAAATGCAGGATTACAAAAGCCTTATCAATATCTTTTAAAAGAGAAAAATCCTTTCAACAAAAATCTTGTCATCAATCATGAGCAACCTGTGATCATTGAATTGGTGGCAGGAAAAAACAAAACGATTGATCTTCAGAAATTAAAATCTGTATTGAAAGAAAACGAAGTTGATCCCAATGCCGTTTATCAATGGCAAAATCATTATGTTGTCCTTGACAAAGTAAAAGATGCTGCAGTCTTGAGAGGTAAAATACAGGATGCATTGCCGGATGCACAAGTAAAAGTTTATTACGATGCTTTCTATGAATTCAATAGGAAACTTTGCGGCGATACAACAACAGCAAGAGAATGGGATCATATTATTTTAACGGCCAATCTTGTTGCCGATCCAAAAATGCAGAAAGAGTATTTGAACTATCATGCAACTCAATTTGAAAAATGGCCGGAAGTTTCAAAAGGTTTTTGCAATGCAAACTTTCAACGGTTGTTGGTCTATAAAACAGGTCGCCAGTTAATGTTGGTAATTAGCATTCCGAAAGGAGAGAGTTTAGATAAACTTAATCCGAAAACAACAGAGAACAATCCCCGTGTTGATGAATGGAATAAGATCATGAGCAAATACCAGGAAGGAATTGAAGGCACAAAGCCCGGTGAAACATGGGTGTTTTTTCAGCGAGTGGCGAGTGGCAAGTAGCAAGTAGCAAGTCGGATTGAGGTGCGGCAGTTGAATAATTAATAATCAGTAATCAATAATTAAAATGCTTCGATTAGGAATATTAGGATTAGGTGAAGGAAGAAGTACCATGTCTGCAGCGCTGGCAAGTGAAAAATATGAATTGAGAACTATCTGTGATCTCAGTGAAGAAACCTGCAAGCTGCGTGAAAAGGAATTCGACTTTCATCATTACACCACGAAGTATGAAGACATGCTCAATGATCCTGACATCGACGTGATTGCTATTTATACTCCCGATCATTTGCATGCTGATCATGTGAAGCAGGCATTACTTCATGGCAAACACGTTGTTTGCACCAAGCCTTTTATTGATGATTTGTCAAGAGCGAAAGAATTATTAGAGCTACAGAAGAAATCAGGCAAAAAGGTTTTTGTTGGTCAAAGCTCCCGTTTTTTTGAACCTGCAAAAAGACAAAGAAAAGATTACGAAGCCGGCTTAATTGGTGAGCTAATCACTATTGAAAGTCATTATCATGCCGATCATCGTTGGTTTTTAGAAAAGCCCTGGGCATTGGAAGCATCATTCAAATGGTTGTATGGGGGATTGAGTCATCCTGTGGATTTTATTCGTTGGTATCTGCCCAATATTGAAGAAGTAATGGGATATGGAATGATCAGCAGCAACGGCAAAAAAGCAGGATTGAAAAATGAAGATACCATGCATTTTATCTTTCGTGCAACAGATGGAAGAATTGCAAGAGTGAGTGGTGCTTACACCGGACCAACGCAACCACCTGCACGAGACAGCGGAATGACTTGCATATTGCGATGTACAGAAGGTGCATCACAAGCCGATTATCACGAGTTGCGTTATTCTGTCACTGATAAAACAGGAGAGGAAAGAGTGATTCAATGGAGCGATGATGCAAAAACTTACTATTTCCGTTTCGAAGGACAAAGTCACCACGCAGGTGAGTACCAGAATTATTTGGAATACTTTGCCGACAGCATCGAAAATAATTTCACTGCTTATCCTGATATGAAAGAAGGAATAGAAACAATTGCTCTATTGCAGACAATGGATAGAAGTTTAAAAACAGGCAAACCGGTAAATGTAAGCAGCATCTTAAATGAGTATGGTCTATGAATTCGATCTACGATAAGTTGACCGCTCTTGACTTCGCTATCATTGCAGTGTACCTGGTTATTTTATTAGCGATTGGTTACATATCCAGTGTCAGGCAAAAAAAGAAAAACGAAACGCTATTCCTCGCCAGCCATTCGCTTAATTGGTACAATATCGGCTTCAACATGTGGGGCACTAACGTTGGTCCTTCATCATTACTGGCTTTTGCAAGCATTGGCTTTTCCGCAGGCATTGTGGGTGGAAATTTTGAATGGTATGCATTTGTATTTTTGCTTTTGCTCGCCATGGTTTTTGCGCCACGTTATATTGCAAGCAAAGTAACCACCATGCCCGAATTCATGGGTATGCGTTACGGCAAAAGCACACAGGATATTTTAGCAGGTTATGCACTGATAAAAATTTTAATTAGCTGGTTGAGTTTAGGTTTGTTCAGCGGTGGAATTTTAGTGCGTCAAATATTAGGCATACCCATGTGGCAGTCCACCATTGTGTTGGTTTCCTTTTCGGGTTTATTTACTTACATGGGGGGCTTAAAAGCAATTGCAAAAGTGAACGTGTTTCAAATGATTTTATTAATCATCGTTTCACTATCTCTTAGTTATATTGGCTTGCATAAAATTGGTGGGTTTGCTGCTTTAGCAAGCAAAACGCCGGGTCATTTCTGGAATTTAATTCATCCTTCTTCCGATCCAGGTTATCCATGGCAGGCTTTGTTATTAGGTTATCCTGTATCAGCAGTTGCTTTTTTCTGCACAGATCAAAGTATGGTGCAGAGCGTACTCGGTGCAAAAAATTTAAAGCAGGGACAACTGGGTGTAAATTTTATCGGCTGGTTAAAAGTGTTGGCACTGCCCATGTTTATTCTTCCCGGCATTTTGTGTTTTGTTTTATTTCCCAGTTTGGGCGACGACAAATTGGCCTACATGACAATGGTCACTAACTTATTTCCGTCAGGGTTAAATGGCCTGGTGATTTGTGTAATGATCGCCGTGTTGGTAGCAACAATTGGCTCATCGTTGAATGCGTTAAGCACTGTCTTTACAAAAGATATTTACGTAAACAATATCAATCCGAGAGCTTCTGTAAAACAACAAATCAATGTGGGTCGTTATACAGTCATTGGCGGTTGTATAATAGCAGTACTGATGGCAATTGCTTTTGATAATATAAAAGGTAAAACCCTGTTCGATATTTTTCAATCCATCTTAGGTTACCTGGCGCCACCATTAGCCGTTACATTTTTATTAAGTGTGTTTTGGAAACGCACAACAAAACTGGCTGTCAATTTAATATTATCAGTAGGCTCTTTATTTAGTTTATTCATCGGCATGCTCAATCTATGGATCTTGCCGCCCAATGCAAAAACAGGAGCCAACACATGGTGGCCGCATTATTTTTTGATCTCGTTTTACATCTTCGCAATTTTATTTTTAGCCGCAATAATAATTTCCTTGCTGGATAGAAATAAAGTAACAGCCACCATTGAAAACACACCCTTACCAAAAACAGATAAGAAGGTGAAATTTTTATTTGTCTTATTGGGACTTGTGATCCTTTCTCTTTACATCATTTTTAATGGGCATTAACTATGAAGAAAAATATTTTGGATACTATCTGCATTGCTACTATGAAGCTTCCGTTGCGTCGCACTTTTGTACGCTTTGATTACTCTTCAGCAATACCCACCCCGGGGCGTTCACAGTACAGACACTCATTAAGTTCGCCCCTCCCAGGAGGGGAAGTGTTTCAAAGCACCAGTATTAGCAGAGTATACATCCCCTCATTGGAGGGGCTGCAGTTGCTGCTAAAAAGGAAAAATTTGAAAGGGGTGGGTTTTGTTCTTCTCCTTTTTCTCTTTTCCCCCTTTCATCTCTTAGCCCAAACATGGATCTGGTATCCCGGCGATTTCGAAATAGCGCATTCAATTTTAAATTAAACGATAAGCGAACCTTTAACTAAAATACCTATCACTCACAGATGGAACATAAAAAAGGAAGTTTAAAAAGTACGATTGCTGTATCGCTGACAAATTACCTGGATGCCGGTGCGATTGTGGCCGGCGCAAGCGGGTTAACTCTCTGGAAAAATTACCTTGGGATTAACGAAACGCATCTCGGTTGGCTGAATGCTATTAGTGCCAACTGTTTCGGTGCCGCTATCGGTGCCATTTTCGGTGGTTTTCTGGCCGACAAATACGGACGAAAAACCATT
>DATMIF010000064.1:0-2853 GCA_035554655.1 Flavisolibacter sp. | reverse complement strand
TTCCTGCGCTTTTTTTAAATCTTCTTTCGAAACCTCCATCTTAGGTTGAGTAAAATTGAGATCGTTTGCAGAACTGATCGGGATGAGATGCAGATGCGCATGAGGCACTTCTATGCCAACAACGCTTATTCCACAACGATTACAACGAAACGCTTTTTCAATTGCATGAGCAATGGGCTTCGCAAAAACAAGCATTTCGGAAAGGTATTTGTCATCAAGATCAAAAAACTTATCTGTTTCAACTTTCGGGATGACAAGCGTATGTCCTTCCCGCAAAGGGAAGATATCAAGGAAAGCAAAGAATTTTTCATTCTCTGCTATTTTATAACTTGGAATTTCGCCTGCAATAATTTTTGAAAAGATGGTCATGAAAACAATTTGACGATGTGGCAATACGACGATGAGATAATTGGCATATCGACACATCGTCACATTGACTTATTAAATAGTAATGTCTTCCACTTTAAATTTAAGTACTCCTGCAGGTGCTGTCACTTCAGCCACCTCGCCAACCTGCTTGCCAAGTAACCCTTTGCCAATCGGAGAAGTAACAGAGATTTTGCCCAATTTTAAATCAGCCTCTTTTTCGCTGACGATTTGATAGGTTACCTGTTTTTTTGTATTGAGGTTGGTGAGTTTCACTTTGGTTAAAATGGAAACCTTGCTTGTATCGATAGTTGATTCATCTACAATTCTTGCAGTAGCAACTTGCCCTTCCAATGCAGCAATCCTTGCTTCAAGTAAACCTTGCGCCTCCTTAGCAGCATCATATTCAGCATTCTCTTTCAAATCGCCTTTTTCACGAGCTTCGGCAATGGCCCTGGAAGAAGCCGGACGATCAACGCTTTTCATTCTTTGTAACTCAGCCTTCATTTGCTCAAGGGTCTCCTTAGTTACATACTGTACTCCGTTCATAGTAAATAGTTTAGAATAGAAAGAAAAAAATAGCAACGCCTCAGTTCTTCAACCGAAGCGTTGCATATTTTATAAACGTAAAGATAAAAATTATTCGATTACAAACATCACTGCTTAGCCAACTGCGTTTGAATGATCAGCTTTTTGTGGATGGTTTGATTTTCAGTGATGAGTTGTATCATATAAGCGCCGGGCTTCCATCTATCTGTAGCGATAGAGAAAATGTTAGAGCCTTGCCTCAATGATAAAATTTTAGCTTCAACCAATACGCCTGCAAAATCATACACCATCAATTTCAAGTCCTGTTTCTTATCCGACGTCATTGCAAGTTGAACATTGCTGGTTGCAGGATTTGGAAACAGTAAAGCATCGTTTTGACGAATAGGTAAGTTAAGTCTTACGATGTTTGAATAAACAATGGCTTTGCTACGCATTTTTATTTTCAGACGATAGTAAACGAAAGGAGTTTGTACTCCCGAAATAATTTCGCGGAACGCATAACTTGAAGAAGGATCGTCGGTGGATTGAGCAATAATTTTACCTACGGTTGAAAAATCATTCCCATCAAGACTTCTTTCTATTTCGAAATAGTCAGTTTCATTATTTGCTGCAGTTGTCCAATTAAGTTGGCTGTAGTCATTTATAATATTGCCTTTAAAAGATGTAAGCGTGTTTGCAAGAACAGTACAACTTGCATCGTATGCGATACTTACCGTATCGTAGGCGTATGGATTACAACCTGCAGATAACCTTTGAGTAACTACATAAGTACCAGGTGCATCTACTGTAATTGTTGTTCCTGTGTTAGAACCTGCAATATGTCCGTCTGCAGTTGTCCAGCTATAATTAGATGAATTAGATGGGTTTTGTACGCTGATATCACTTACACTTTGCGTAGCACACAAAATGGGAACGTTAGCAAGTACATCAACTCTTGGAGCTAAAAACAAATCGATAGGCGCCACAAAATCTTTCAACGCTGCTGTAAATGAAGCTGAAGCCCTGGTTTTTACAACCATGCGATTAAAAGGGCTACCGCAAATATTGCCTCCAAGTATAGTGGCAGGGTCAAGTCCTAATTTGGTGAGGTTTACTGAGAATTCCATGTATTGTCCTGCGAGATAGTTAGTAGCCAAGCTATTATCACCCCTGATTAAACCAAAAGGGCCCGCCCACGTGTCTTTGGGGTTTTCCATACCAGTATAAAAAGCCCCTGCAGTTTTTGGTAAAATACTGGCATAACCGTATTGGGATCCGGTAGTCGCACCATCAAATTGCCCGCTCCAGTTAAAGCTTGCGGGGGTGATGCTTAAAGAGCTTTGGTCAATCCAAATACGAGCTTCAATACCTGTCAGAACATTACTTTGATAAGAAGCGGAAAAAATAACATCCCCAGGTGTAATAATATTACCTGCAGCATCAAACTGCCAGCTTGTGTGACCTGCATTAGGGCCGTAATTATAAAACTTCTGTGATACCCTGTCGTAATAAATATCGGTTTGATACAACTCAAAATCAAAATAACGGTCACCGGTTGTATTTTCAATCGACAAGCCACCGAAAAGCCATAAAGAATCTGTAAGATTGGGGCCTTGTCTTCTTACATGCATCATCATGTCAAGAATTTCATTTTTGTCCGGTACAGACTGAATCGTGCCAATCCAATCAGCCGGACTTTGCCCGTTTTTGCTTGAACCTGTTGTAAATACTGTAGTGTCGGTACCATGATAGTCACGAACAAATAAGGCATCCAGCCATAATCTATTATTAACAATACTATATGGAGACTTCGCCATTCCCCTGTAAAATGAGGCCATTCGGTTGGAAGCCGACGAGTAGCCCGTTATCATTGCAGCTGCGCCGGTTGTGTCTATAACATAAGTACCGTTAGAAGCCGTACCCGAAGTTCCGGGGTAAACAAACCAGTCATCCCCGGTG
>DATMIF010000063.1:0-5110 GCA_035554655.1 Flavisolibacter sp. | reverse complement strand
TGCACATATCCTTAATTTATCTCCGCCAATTAATTTAAATCCAAAATGGCTTGCACAACATTTAGCTTACACCATTGCCAAGTATGGAATGAGTATGATTGTTTCAGGATTGGCTGAAGAATTAAAAGAACATAAGATTGGTGCAAATGCTCTTTGGCCTAAGACCACTATTGCAACAGCAGCGGTGCAAAATTTATTGGGTGGAGATTTTCTCATGCAAATGAGCCGCACACCTGAAATTGTTGCCGAAGCAGCTTATCATATTTTGCGAAGACCATCAATTGAATGCACTGGCAACTTTTTCATTGATGAAGACGTGTTGAAACAAGAAGGCATTAATGATTTTGAAAAATATGCGGTAAATCCACAGCAAAAATTGATGAAGGATATTTTTTTGGATGAGTGACCTTTATAAAAGAAAAAGCTTGTGAAGTCACAAGCTTGCTAAAACTATTTCAAAAAAAATTACTCTTTGATCTTTACAGTATCTCCTGTTGGATTTTCAGGATCATTACCAAACTTCTCCGGTCTCATTTGAGGGAAGAGCAATACATCCTGTATAGAAGGTTGATTCGTTAACAACATACACAAACGATCAATTCCAATACCAATGCCTGATGTTGGCGGCATTCCGTATTCCAACGCTCTTAAAAAATCATGATCGATATACATCGCTTCCAAATCACCTCTTTCCATCAATCGAACCTGCTCTTCAAAACGGTCGCGTTGGTCAATTGGATCATTCAATTCGCTGTAAGCATTGGCAATTTCTTTTCCGTTGATCATTAATTCAAAACGCTCAACCAATCCAGGTTTGTTTCTGTGCTTCTTTGTAAGCGGACTCATTTCAACAGGATAGTCAATAATGAAAGTTGGCTGTATGTAATGGTCTTCGCACTTCTCACCAAAAATGGTATCAATCAATTTTCCTTTACCCATTGTGTTATCAACCGGAAGATGCAATTGACGGCAAACATCACGCAAGCCTTCTTCATCCATCTCGCTTACGTCAATTCCTGTATGTTCTTTAATTGCATCGTAAATAGAAATTCTTTTGAATGGTGCATTGAAGGAAATGATCTTGTCTCCTACCTGCACATCCGTAGTTCCGCAAACATCAATCGCCGCTTTTTCCAGCAAACGTTCGGTTACGTTCATCATCCACATATAATCCTTGTAGGCAGTATAAAATTCAAGAATGGTAAACTCCGGGTTGTGTGTTCTGTCCATTCCTTCATTTCTAAAATTGCGACTGAACTCATACACCCAATCAAATCCGCCGACAATCAAACGCTTTAAATAAAGTTCATTAGCTATGCGCAAATAAAAAGGAACATCCAATGCGTTGTGATGTGTAATGAATGGCCTTGCTGCCGCACCACCGGGAATGCTTTGCAATACAGGTGTATCTACTTCTAATGCTCCATGCTCATTTAAAAATTCGCGGATGGAGTTGATAAGTGTTGTTCGCTTAACGAAGGTTTCTTTAACTGCCGGATTGATCACAAGGTCAGCATAACGTTGGCGGTATTTGAACTCTGGATCGGTAACAGCATCAAAGGTTTGGCCTTCTGCCTCTTTCACAATAGGCAAAGGACGAAGCGATTTACCAAGGAACGTGAGTTCTTTCACATGTAAAGAAATTTCTCCTGTTTTTGTACGGAAGACAAATCCTTTCACGCCAACAAAATCACCAATGTCGAGTAATTTTTTCCAAACGATATCATACAAGGTGGAGTCGCCATTTTTTGTAAGATCATCTTTTCGAACATAAATTTGAATTCGGCCATGCGAATCCTGCAATACAGCAAAACTTGCCTTACCCATATCACGAACGCTCATGATTCTGCCGGCAAGGCAGGTATGTTCAAATTCATGGGTGTGATCATCTTTAAAAGCAGCTTTTATTTCTGCTGAGTAATTATTGACGGGATATAAAGCGGCCGGGTAAGGATCGATGCCCAGTTTTTTCAATTCTTCTAACTTCTCACGGCGAACAAGTTCCTGCTCCGATAAATGTGGTGTCTGCATACTTCTTTAAATGAAGCGCAAAATTAAGGATTGAGCGCCTGATGAAAAGAAGGAAATGGGTACGGATGCCTCGTTATTTCTTATTCGGTCTAAGGTTGATGGAAATCCCAATGCTTGCATTTAATCCTTCAATGAGATCATCCGTTCTATAACCAGACCCGGATGAAGATTGAGTGTTAGAAAATGAAAGGGAGGCCTGGGCTTTAAAATCTTTTCCGCCTGCCCTTAATAACAACGCAGGCTCAAAGGCGACAAAATGAGGCTTACTTTCAATAGCAGCTATTTCTCCTGCATCACTATTGCCTTGATTGGAAATTCGTTTTTCTTTTATATTCCAGTTAATGAAACTAACCTTAGGAACAACAGCCATCTCAAAATAATTCGTCCTATAACCAATAGATGGCTGTATAAAAATTTTAGCGCTGTTAACTTTTGAATAATCGCCAAAATCATAATCATTTTTTGCAGAGCCGGCACCAAAACCTCCATAAGTTTCAAACACGATTTTTTTGCTCTTATCTAAAGTTGTAAAATAGCCCCCGGCAAATTCAATGTATGAACCGTTTCCTTTTTCAGTGTGTGAAGCGGTCGTACCTGAGTTAAAATCCCCGTCAGTGATTTCATCAGACCTGGAAACAGCCATGCCATTCACCATCAGGCCAAAGTTTTTACCGATAGCATGCGCTACCTGCAACTCACCGCCTGAAAATTCAGAGACACCTCCTGCAGAATACAATGCGTTGATGCGGGTTTCGCCTTTCTCAGAAAGCAAAGGAGCATTTGCTGTATTAGGTGCATAATATACATGTGTACATGATGCAGTCATTATGACGAGAACTAAAAGAGAAGTATAGCGTTTCATGATCAGCTTTTTTAGAATTCTTAAATTGTTGACGAACCTAGAAGATCACTCTCTCCAAAAGAGAGAGTGTTTTTATTAAAGATGGAAGCCAAGGCTGAGATAATACAAGCCGCCGATTTCGGGATTGCCATAACCTGTTTTATAATAATGGTTGAATACATTGGTAGCGCCCAACCTGACAACGGAGCTAATTTTCGGAACTTTATAACTGATTTGTGCATCCATTGTACCGAAAGCATCAATTGGCCCGTTAGCTAGTTCTCCCTGCCACTGAAAGGCATCCTGCCAGCGGAACATAGCGCTAAACCCAAGTCTTTCTTTCTTTCCAAAGCCGTTATTGGCAATACCCGTGTTAAACCTGTATTTGGGTGTATTGAAATAATCTGAAAAGCCAGTAGGAACATCTGTGATTACATCTGAGTAACCATTAAAAAATACTGAGAAATTTTTGGGGAGCTGATAATCCAACCCTAAACCAAATCCATAGGTCTTAACTTCTGTGTTACTATTAAGAACAGTTGAATAAACTTTACCGGTTGATGGCTGTGCAAGGATATTCCGTCCCAAAAAATCCCTGTAACTTCCTAAGTAACTATAAGCGTCGAGCAATAGTCCATGCTTTGAATCCCGGGAGAAAAATGCTTTGTAACCAATTTCGAAGGAACGCATTTTCTCAGGCTTCAGATCTTTGTACACAAAAGCGGAACCTGTAGCAACATCAACGGTGGGATTGGCTTTCACATTCATTGAATCAAGTACCCATGGCAACCCTCCCAGGAGTGTATAGCTCCCTACATCAAGGTGAATATATTTTTGCTGGGTACTTGCAAAGCGATAAGCTGTTTGATATGAAAACCGAAGATTATGGTTTTTGGCTAGTTTCACAAGTGCAGTAGCACGTGGTGTATACTGGGCCTTAAAATCGTCATTCTTATCCATCCGGCCGGCGAAGCTTAATTTGAGATAATCCTTAAACAGGCTTTTGCTCAATTGTGTATAGGCGCCTATTTCTCTTATTTTAAGTGGGTGTCCGGGTTTATCGATAAAGATTGTGTTTTCAGAATTGAGTATGTATTGATTCAGATTTCCTCCAACAATGACATCCACAAACTTAATGTAGTTTGCAAAGTTGAATTGCCCTTCACCTACCCATAGTTGTGATTTCTCGAGAAACAATGCTCCTTTGCCCGTTTGAGAAATAGGTGTCGTGCGAACCTTGTCCAGGAGTTGCTTGAATTCTGATGTACCGGCAAGCGGCCGTTCTTTATCGGACTGGCTACGTGCATAGGCATGTGCATCGGCATCACCCATGCCTAGCCCTCTGGCGGTGGAATAAGTTCCGACATATTGAACAAACCAATTTTCATGTGACTTCCACTGGTTATTAAAGTTCAAAGCTGCAAGCGTTGCACTGTATGCTTCACCGGCATCTTCCTGCGTGGTATAACCTCTAAGGAACCAGTTCGGATGTTTTAACTCCAGCTTGTATTGGCCAATTTTAATGTCTTTAAGAACATAACGGTTGTTACCGGTATACACAGTGTTCCCGGTTCCCCAATATCCCATTAGTTGCGCTTCTATCTTCTGTGAGAGTTTATAATTAAAGGAGCCGGATAATTTTATGTTTTTTGCATCAGGGTCAACTACCATATCTTTCTCCTGGTAGCCGGTTCTCGATACATTATTGTCCAACAAATTATTTCGCAAACCGTAATAGTAAGGAGCTAGCATATCGCCTGTTGAACCAAAAGGCTGGAGAAAACTTTTTATTTGAGCAAGTGTAGCATTAGCGGGCAAACTTGCATTCATTATCGGAATTACATCAATTCCTGCCTGAACAAGTATACCTTGCCTTATTGCTTCCTGAACAGAGAAGGCGACATTTTTCATTTTGGTGCTCGCTTCGTCTCCATAAACGTTTACGCCATTATAATTAGGATCGGAAGCCCTCGTTCCCGGAATCACATGACCAGGAGCACCTTCCCCAAAATAATTGCTGCTGTCATGGGCCAACCAATCCTTCGCTTTTAGGTATTGTGCACCAATTTTAAAAGCAAATTTGTTCTTAAATGCTTTCGCATATCGCAGTGAAAAATTATGGTAGGGAGATGCGCTTGCCCCATCTTCATTTACGTGCATAATACCCTCTTTCGCTACAATACTTAAACCCTGGTACTTGAAAGGATTTTTACTGTTAATCAATATAGTTCCGTTCAT
>DATMIF010000062.1:0-20632 GCA_035554655.1 Flavisolibacter sp. | reverse complement strand
GAAACAATATTTCGATAGTGTGAACATCAAGGCGAGAAGGAATATGAAATTGCATATTCAGCATGTACCGAAAAGGTATTGGAAATATTTGATTGAAAAGCAGCCGTCTGAACCTGGATTTGGGAGGATTGATTAAAAAAGACAAGGATGACTAAGGAGAAACAGGAAATATTGAGCAGTTTGAGAAAGGAAATCCTTTTGATGGAGGGATTTAAGGAGCCATTATTAACTGATGACACCAACCTTGGCCGCATTAATGAAGCTTTTCCCAATAAAGTTTTTCCTTTTTCTGCCCTGCATGAATTTTTTTGTTTTAACCCCGAAGAAGTTGCTGCTTCTTCGGCCTTCATTGCAGGATTGCTTTCTTCCAGGGTTTCGAAAGTAGCAACCGTAGTTTGGATCGGGCCGTCCATAAAAGTATTTCCCCCGTCCTTAAGATGGTTTGGCATAGAACCGCACTGCGTGGTCTTTCTTCATGTAAAAAAAGAGAAGGATATTTCCTGGGCTATCCATGAAGCACTCACCTGTTCCTCCTTGTCGGCAGTTGTTGGTGAAATGCCCGAAATGAGTATGACTGCAAGTCGGCGATTTCAATTAGCCATTGAAGATGCAGGTGTTGGTTGTTTTATTCTTCGAAAAAATCCAAAGAACTTATTGACTACTGCTGTTTCCCGCTGGCATATTCAACCCCTGTCTACAAAAACGGAAAAAGATTTTCCCGGGATCGGTCACCCTCGGTGGAAGGTTGATCTTCTTAAAGTTCGCAATGGTAAAACAGGCAGCTGGAATATTGAGTGGGCTAACAATGGTTTTCGTTATCCTTCAAAGCTTGCTGTTCTGCCTGATACCCTGCACAAACAAATTGGTTGATATGAGCAAGCGATTTGTTTCGATATGGTTTCCTTATTTGGCTACTGACTGGCATACACGAAAACAACCACAGTTGCGAGATCAAGCTTTTGTTTTAAAAGCCACTGTTCGCAATCGTGTTGTTATTACTGCAGCTAATGCTTTATCAAAGACCCAAGGTATTTATGAAAACATGGTGCTTGCCGATGCCAAAGCGTTATATCCCTCAGTTCATGTGATGGATGATAAACCAGGATTAACTAAACAACTGGCAGACAGAATAGCTGAATGGTGTATTCGTTTTACACCCATTGCATCGGCCGATCATCCGAATGGTGTTTCATTAGACGCATCCGGGTGCACACATTTATGGGGCGGCGAAGAAAAATATTTAAACGATATCTCCAAAAGATTGCATCAAAGAGGCTATACTGTTCGCATTGCGATGGCTGATACCATTGGATCTGCATGGGCTATGGCACGATATGGCAACAAGATGATTGTTGAGAAAGGAAGACATGCAGAAGCTCTATTGAGTTTGCCCGTCAGGGCTCTTCGAATAGATGAAGAAACAGCCGAAGTTTTACAGAAACTCGGTTTAAGAAGAATTGGTGATGTGATTTCTATCCCTGCCAAATCTTTGCGCCGACGTTTTGGTAATACTTTATTGCAACGTTTAAGACAAGCCATTGGCGAAGAAGAGGAAAGCATTATTCCTGTTTATCCAATTGAAGCTTACCAGGAACGTTTGCCTTGTATTGAACCCATCAAAACAAAAGAAGGAATTGAAATAGCCTTGCAACATTTGCTAACGTGTTTGTGTTCACGTTTGCAAAAAGAAGGCAAAGGATTGCGCAAAGTATTCTTTCGTGCATATCAATTAGATGGCGGCACTTCGGGAATTGAGATCAACACCAATCAGCCATCCCAAAATATAGAACATCTTTTCCGGCTTTTTGAAATCAAGCTTTCTACCATTGAACCCAAAGAAGGTATTGAATTGTTCCTGCTGGAAGCCAGTGCTGTAGAAGATGCGTTGATAAAGCAGGAAGATTTATGGAGAACGCAGAGTGGTTTACTGGAAGGGGAAGTGCTTGATCTGATGGATCGTTTTACCAATCGTTTAGGTGCAGAAGCTGTACAAAGGTTTTTGCCAACAGAGCATTACTGGCCCGAACGGTCTTTTAAAAAAGCTGCTGATCTCAATGATGCGCCAACAACACAATGGAACTTAGCCAAGCCGAGACCACTGCAAATTCTTTCTCCACCTGAAATCGTAGAAGTTGCTGCTCCTGTTCCGGATTATCCACCGTTGAATTTTAGATACAAAGGGCAATTGCATAAAGTGATGAAAGCAGATGGGCCAGAACGCATAGAACAGGAATGGTGGATACAGGAAGGCGAGCATCGTGATTATTATGCAGTGGAAGATGAAGGAGGAAAACGTTACTGGCTTTTTCGTTCGGGACATTATAATGAGAAGCGATCGCCTAAATGGTTTTTGCATGGATTTTTTGCATAGAGCGAAAAACATTTTCTAATGAAGTATGTTGAACTACAAATAACAACCAACTTTAGCTTTCTCCGGGGCGCTTCTCATCCCGATGAATTGGTTGAACATGCAGCTTCGTTGGGGTATGACGCTATAGCAATCACAGATAGAAATACAGTTGCCGGTGTTGTTCGTGCACATGCAGCAGGAAGGAAGGCAGGTGTTCGTGTCATTCCGGGTTGCCGGTTGGATTTATTAGATGGACTAAGTTTATTAGCGTATCCAACAACGATCAAAGCCTGGGCAAATCTTTGCAGTTTGTTATCGACAGGAAATCTTCGTGCAGAGAAAGGTGAGTGCCATTTATATAAAACTGATGTTTTTCAATACCGCGAAGGCTTGCATTTCATTGCTATTCCTCCAGAAACTTTAAATGAAGATTTTTGTTTTGATGCATCGTTTGCAAAAGAGTTGTTGCAATACAAAGAAGCATTTGGAAAATATTTGTCAATAGCTATCTCACGAAGATATAATGGTGATGACGGCAAACAGTTGTATCGATTATTACAACTTTCTGAAGAGTTGTCTATTCCATTAGTTGTAACAAACAATGTACATTATCATTCTGCAGAGAGAAGACAATTACAAGACGTACTTACCTGTATTCGGGAAAAGTGTACGATTTATAATGCAGGTTTTAAGTTGTTGCCGAATGCGGAACGTTATTTAAAACCACAAGATGAAATTGAACGACTGTTTCGTAATTATCCTAAAGCCATTCATCGCAGTATTGAAATTGCAGAAGACTGCCAATTTTCACTGGATGAATTAAAATATGAATATCCCGAAGAGGTTACGACCGATGGAAGAACACCGTTGCAAGAAGTAGAGTATCTCGCTTGGGAAGGTGCCAGGAAATTTTTTGGTGAATCCGTTCCTGAAAAAATTTCTGAGGCGATCATACATGAATTAAAGTTCATCGATGAAATGAATTACGCCGCGTACTTTCTGACCGTTCATGACATTGTCCGGTTTGCGAGAAGTCGTGAAATACTTTGCCAGGGAAGAGGATCGGCTGCTAATTCAACGGTTTGTTTTTGCATGGGGATTACATCTGTTAACCCGAACGAAATTGAGGTTTTGTTCGAACGTTTTATTTCTTCTGCAAGAAATGAGCCACCAGATATTGATGTGGACTTTGAACATGAACGAAGAGAAGAAGTGATTCAATACATCTATGAAAAATATGGAAGAGACAGGGCTGCCATTGTTGCAACCGTAACACAGATGCATGGTAAAGGCGCAATTCGCGATGTGGGAAAAGCCATGGGACTTTCACTAGATGCCGTTGCAAAACTTTCATCAAGCATTCATCGATTGAGTGAAGGCGTGAAGGAAGATGAAGTAAGACAGATAGGGCTTAACCCTAACGATCCTCTTTTAAAAAAAGTGTTGGAACTCACACAGCAGTACATGGGATTTCCACGACAGTTGGGTCAACATACAGGAGGTTTTATTATTACCCGTGGAAAGTTGATAGACCTCTGTCCTATTCTAAATGCCCGCATGGAAGGCAGAACCTGCGTGGAATGGAACAAAGACGACATCGAAGCGCTTAAGTTTTTAAAGATTGATGTTTTAGCACTTGGTATGCTCACTTGCATTAAGAAAGCATTTGAATTGGGCAAACAGCATTATAAAGAAGATTGGACACTTGCCAATATTAAACAAGATGAAACGGAAGTATATGACATGATCTGCAAGGCAGATACTATTGGCGTTTTCCAAATTGAAAGCCGTGCACAACAGTCAATGCTACCACGATTAAAACCAAGATGCTTTTACGATTTAGTAATTGAAGTTGCTATTGTTCGTCCCGGGCCAATACAAGGTGACATGGTGCATCCATATTTAAGAAGACGCAATGGAGAAGAGAAGGAGGAATACCCATCAGAAAAGCTAAGAGAAATTTTACAACGTACTAAAGGTGTCCCTCTTTTTCAAGAACAAGCTATGAAGATTGCGATTGTTGCCGGAGGCTTTACACCAAGCGAAGCCGATGAACTTCGCCGAAGCATGGCAACATTCAAAGCGCAGGGTAAGGTAACGGCCTTTCAAAAAAAGTTGATTGATGGAATGATCAGGAATGGCTATGATAAAGAATATGCAGCCCGGGTATTTAAACAGCTTGAAGGTTTTGGTTCTTATGGTTTTCCTGAAAGTCATGCCGCTTCTTTTGCTTTGCTTGTTTATGTGTCGAGTTGGTTAAAATGTTTTTATCCTGATGTTTTTGCCTGCGCCATATTGAATAGTCAGCCCATGGGTTTTTATCAACCAGCGCAATTAGTACAGGATGCCAGACAACATGGAGTAGATGTGAAACCAATTGATATCAACCATTCTACCTGGGATCATCAATTGGAAGGACGAAGTGGCAAGTATAAAGCATTACGATTAGGTTTTCGACAGGTAAAAGGCCTTCGTGCAGAAGACATTGAAATTTTAGTTGCATGCAGGAAGCAATCATACGAGAGCATTGATGAATTACGAACGATTGGGCTTTCCAATTCAACACTGGAACGATTAGCTGATGCCGATGCTTTTCGTTCTATCGGTTTGGATAGAAGACAGGCACTTTGGGAAGTCACAACTAAAGATCATTCACAAGCCATGTTTGCGGCTCAAAAAGCACCTGATGCTATCGGTGAAAATGTTTCTTTGTCGCAACTTTATTTATCAGAACATGTAGTTCAGGATTATGCAACGACATCACTTTCATTGAAGGCACATCCGGTAAGCTTTGTGCGATCACAATTAGAACAGTTGCATGTTACAGCAACAAAAGATTTGGAAAAATTAAAAAATGGTGATCCTGTAAAGGTTGCCGGATTAGTATTGGTAAGACAAATGCCCGGAACGGCAAAAGGCGTCTGGTTTATGACGATTGAAGATGAAACAGGTTGTGCTAACCTTGTCATCTTCCCAAACATCGAACTAGCATATCGTAAAGCCTTATTGAATTCACGTTTGTTTATGGCTGAAGGAACATTGCAAATAGAAGGAGAAGTGATACACCTGATTGTGAATGCGGGATATGATCTTTCAAAACTTTTGCGAAAGCTTACAGGTGATGGTAATGAAGATTTGCCTTTGCTTACTTTATCTCGTGCTGATGAAAAGGTTCCATTACCAGACAAGCGTGTTGCAGAACAAAAGAAGTTGTTTCCGGATGCAAGGAATTTCAGATAAAAACATAAGAATTATTCAACGGCCATCTTCACAATATTTCGTTTTTGCATACTAGTTGAAAAAATATTTTTAAAATTCTTTTATAAAAATTTGGTAGCAACAAAAAAATAATTTCATCTTTGCACTCGCAAAACAAAATCATAAACATGCTACGCAATCAGTTACATATCGATTCAAAATGGTTTAGCCCGATAGGCTATAACCGTTGCGGGGCATGCGTTTCAAAGAATTAATATTTTCATCGAACGAATAAGGCCCCGCTCAAAAAGCGGGGTTTTTTTATTTATTGCTGATAAGAAAGATGATTTCGTTAGAAAAATTTGAAAATGATTTGTGGAAAAATTTGATAGTAAACATCTTAAGCAAAAACAAAAAATGCGAGAGCAACAATACATATCCATTCAAAGATGTCCATTAAGGTTTTGGCATTCACTACCAGGGGTAACGGCGTTACAAACAACCAGTAATGATTTGCTTAAAGGCCGCATGGAGAAGGTGTATCCATATCATCGACCGGAGTATATCAATACGTAAACAAGAAATTGTTTTCAACGATAGAAGCCCGGTCGATAAACGACCGGGCTTTCTGTTATCGCAGATTTTTAAACGAATAAAAAGAGTGTTATGAAATTTTTGGTGATCGTGCTGGCAATAAAATATGTATTCCAGTTACTGAACAGGATCAGTAAGAAAAGAGAGCCCGAAATAGATTGGTCCAATCCATCTGAACACAATGTGTGGTGGTAAAAATATTGGGTGCAAAAAGGAGAATAAGCTTCCCCGTGAGATGCAGCGGGGAGCTTTTCACACATAGCAGCATTCCAATTGGTTGGATACTTCGCCTGGAACGAAGAGGATTCAGGGTGAGTCCTGCCTGCTATACATGTCTGAACCGGGATTTGGGGAGATTAAAAAATTTATGGGAAGATGGCTCGTAGCTCAATGGAACATGTATCCGGCTTTTAACCGGAAGGTTGTGGGTTCGAGTCCCACCGGGCCAACAAAACAATGTGATGATAGGACGATTGACTTGGAAACATAGTTCAACGGTCCGCCAGCAGTGGGATTAAGGGACGAAGGAATGTTCGACTCATTCTGTTCCCGCAAAGTGAATGATTGCTATGTGAATGTGCAACGCTGAATAGAATTAATGGACGTATAAGTGAGTGACACAACGGAAGCGCCATTATAGTAATAAGGTTGCCTTTATAAAAAAATATCAAAGGACGAATAGCACCAATGGAAGAGCATCACGTTGAAGCCGTGACCGTGCAAGTTCGAATCTTGCTTCGCCCACAATTAAAAATCAGGTTATGCTTTTTCGTGTAATGAAATAGTACTTGGCGTTTTTTTCAATCGTCTTTATTCAATAACTATTTCAAAAGAAAATTATGGACAATTTAAATAACCAGAAGACGATGAATGCCGACAGCATTTTCGGTAAACGTTTTCTGAACAGCAAATCATTATACCTGTATTGCTTTAATGCATTGCCAAGCATTCATTTTATTGGCAACATCAACGGCGAGAAAGCATACAAGGCTTTTAAGGCAAA
Source organism: Flavisolibacter sp. (assembly GCA_035554655.1). GTDB lineage: Bacteria > Bacteroidota > Bacteroidia > Chitinophagales > Chitinophagaceae > Flavisolibacter. The sequence continues at coordinate 13,487 of DATMIF010000062.1, read as the reverse complement.
ATTTGCTTCGGTCATTCAATCGGAGCACCAGATACGTTGCTACGACAGGAAGCGAAAGCAATACGAGTTTGATCATACTATCATCATTTTAAACAACAACAGCCTGGCTGTATTTGATGAAGGTTGGTGTGAGCTTCTGCATAACGGTAAAATTGAAAGCTGGCTTTCGGAGTTTACAAAATCGATGTCGACTTTTAAAATAAGAGAGAGAAGAAAGCCACTTGAAATTAATTTGATTGTGGAAGGGAGCTATGGTTTGGATTTACGATCCATGGAAATTAAAAAGACGAAACTGGACCTGGACCTTTTTTATGAAGATGATTTTAAGGCTGTAGATGAAGTGATACAGGAGCGATTACGAAAAAAGGAAGACAAAGGCATCGTGCTGTTACATGGTTTGCCAGGAACGGGAAAGACAACTTACCTGCGTTACCTGATAGGCCGCATTAAAAAACGAGTTCTTTTTGTTTCGCCTAACATAGCAAAGAACCTGATGAACCCGGAGTTCATTGACTTGTTGATTGATAACCCAAATACGGTTGTGATTATTGAAGATGCTGAGCATATTATTATGGACAGGAGAACAAGCGGAGGTTCATCCGTATCAAACCTTCTGAATATTTCAGACGGGCTGTTGGCTGACTTTCTGAACGTACAACTCATTTGCACTTTCAATAGTTCGCTGACAATGATTGACAGTGCCTTGCTGCGTAAAGGACGACTGATAGCAAAATATGAGTTTGGAAAATTGAGTATAGGGAAAGCGCAAGTATTAAGTAATCATCTTGGTTTTGACACCATCATTAGCAAACCAATGACGATTGCCGAGGTGGCCAATCAACATGAAAAAGAACAACCGGTAAACCGTTTGGAGATCACAGGTTTTCATAAGCGAGAACTGATTGAGAATTGATAACAGAAGAACGATGACAATGGAACAGCAAAGACAATGGAGAAAGTTAGACGGTACAAGAATCAAAACTTCTATCGAAGATGAAGTTCGTCGTGCAATTGTTCGTGAAAAAGAAGCGGGGTATCAATTGAAGGTTTGCATTGGTACCGATAGCCAGGTAAAGGGAAAGGAAACAGAATTTGCTACGGTGATTGTTTTCATTCGTAAAGGAAGAGGTGGTTTCATGTACATACACAACGAAGTAACGAAACAGAAGATGAGCATTAAGCAAAGAATGTTGATTGAGGTAAGCAAGAGCATTGACGTAGCATATGCATTGTGCAATCTGTTTACATTGTACGGTGTGGATATGGAAGTGCATGCAGACATCAATACCAATCCAAACTTTAAGAGTAATGATGCTTTGAAAGAAGCGATGGGTTATATCATGGGAATGGGTTTCGCATTCAGGGCAAAGCCGCTGGCGTTTGCAAGTTCAAGTTGTGCTAACAAGGTGGTCCAATAAGTTCTTTAGATAATTGTTGATGATACATCAACCAAAAAGCTTGCTTAACGGCAAGATGGAGATTGTTCATTGACAGCAAACCTGATGCGTGTGTAAAAGCACCATAGTACAGAAGTAGTAACTCTCTGTATGCTGTTGCGGCAATGAAGCAGTTTCCACTATGTCTTGCAAAAGACGTGTGGGTTCAAGTCCCACATCCCGTTAGTGCGGGATTGGCGGAATTGGTAGACGCATAGGCGCAGGTTCGAATCCTGCACTCGATTTCGGTTCGAGTTAGCTCAGGTGGCTAGAGCACTACACTGATAATGTAGCGTAAAACAGAAGTACACCGCTTCTCAAATGGTGAGCAGAAAAAATAAAGCAATGTTCATTGCCAGCGGTAAAGCCTATGACTCCCTGATGTGAAGTGGAAACGGATCATCACGGACTTGAAAGAGTTTCTCCGTAGAGCGGGAAGCTTTGGCAGGCCGCAATCTGCTGATGGCTTTGAAGAGGTATGTAGGATCTTACCCAATGCTTCACTTCAATGTTGCCGATGTTGATGATGCATCGAAAGATGTCGATTCAATAAAGTGATGATGAACTGTTGCAGCAAGTGAGATGAACATTCCTCTCCGCAAGCAGCGGATGGTGATGAACAGGCTTTATTTAAAAACAATTTGAAAACTTTTTAAAATAGAAACAATGAAAAGGGTAAAAGTAAATGCCTACCAGGTTGGTTTGGTATTTAAGAACGGTGTGTACCAGCGCTTGCTGAAAGAAGGTAATTACTGGTTTTGGGACAATGTACGTGTGTACATCTATGATCTCACCAAACCATTTATTGCACCTATCGAGTTGAACATCCTGTTGCAGGATGAACAACTGGCAGAAATGCTGTACATGGTTGATGTAAAAGACAACGAGATTGTGTTGCTGTACGAAAACGGTTTGCTGAAACAAGTGCTGACTGCGGGCCGCTACACTTTCTGGAAGAGCGCCGTGAATTATGAATTCGTTCGTGCAGACGTCAGCAAGATCGAGATCACTGAAAACATCGATCGCAACACTTTGCAGAATCGTTTGGTGCAGCCATTTGTTCGCAACAGTGAAGTTCAGAGCTATGAAAAAGCCTTGCTGTTTGTTGATGGAAAATATTTGAAGGTGCTGGACCCTGGTGTTTACTACTGGTGGAAGAACAGTATTGCGATTCATATAGCGAAGGTTGATTTTCGCCAGCAGCAAATGGACATCAACGGGCAGGAAATCCTGACTAAGGATAAAGCTGCACTGCGTATCAATGCATGGGCACAATACAAAGTGGTGAACATTGAAAAAGCCGTGCTGGAAAACAAGGAATACGACAAGCAATCGTATGTTTCTTTTCAGCTGGCACTGCGTGAATATATCAGTGGTTTCTCCTTCGATGAATTGCTGGAAAAGAAAGAGAGCATGGTTCCTTTCATCCTGCAACGTGTAAAAGAAAAAGTAGAAGCACTGGGTATCGAAGTCATTGGCTTTGGCATTCGTGATATCATCTTGCCGGGAGATGTGAAGGAGATCATGAACCAGGTGTTGATTGCTGAAAAGAAAGCACAGGCAAACATCATCATGCGTCGTGAAGAAACGGCAAGTACCCGCAGCCTGCTGAACACTGCAAAGCTGATGGAAGAAAATGCAATGCTGTGGAAGCTGAAGGAAATGGAATACGTGGAAAAGATCGCAGACAAGATCAGCAACATCAGTGTAAATGGTAATGGTGATTTGATCGGGCAGTTGAAGCAGATCTTCTTGCCGCAGGGGAAGTGAGTGGTGAACGGTGAGAGGTGAGTGTTCAGTTATTGCTTATTGCGGATAGTTTACGATTGGAGTGGATTAAAAGGATCTTGAAGAAATGAATTTGTTCACTCCAATCATTTTAAAATTTGCTTGAGTTCAAGCTAGAATGATTATGAGACAAGGGTTCGCCTATCTATTGAGCGTCTGTTGCACAGTTTACACTGAGCACAGCGAATGTGCACTCTCGTACGGTTGGAAGTCCATTGACCAAATACATAAAGTGTTAAGGACTATAAAATGCTCCCAACCACTAATTTTCATCTTTCCCTCGCTTTCTTTGGCTAACCATTTGCTAATACTTGTCCATGCGCATCGCTTATTTACTTTATCTCGGCATGGTAGGTCTTGCTGCTACCTGCGGTATGTCGTCCGACAAAGGAGCCAAACAGCTTCCCCCACACATGGATTATTCCTATTCCTGCCTTGACAGTGCCGTTGGCGGCAGCGAAACCAGTAAGGCAATTAGTAATGCTACCAGCATTATCCGCAATCTTGCCGTTAAGCAAAAGGATATTACTGATTCTGTTCAAAATGCATGGGGTAATGCTTTCCAGGCAGATGCTATTGAAACCAAAACCTTTGTGCTGATCAACGATGCGGCAATTTCTGCCCAGCTAAATAAGGTAATGAATGATTTGCTTGCCGCTCGTGATAATCCTTCGAAGATCAAATATTCCATCTATCTCTTAAATGATTCGGCAATCAATGCGTTCACCTTCGGCGGACATATTTATCTTACCAAAGCCATGTATGACAAATGCAAAGGCAATACAGATCTTTTGTATTCCATCATTGGCCATGAAATCGGTCACTCCGAAAAAGGCCACATTAAAAAGACCATCCAGGAAATGATGATCACCGATAATATTTTTGGTGATGACAAAGGCACCAGTGCTTACCAGATCTTAAAATCACTCACCGGTGCTTTCAATCAAAAAAATGAACTGGAAGCGGATTTCTATGGAATTGATTTGGCATATAAGCTGGATAAAGACATTTGTTCCACTGTCAAATTCTGGATCGATCTATCTAAAACAGAAAATCAATACAGCAAGCTCGAGGATTTGTTCAGAACACATCCGTTTTCAAAGCTCAGGGCTAAGTGCCTCGAGAATCATATTGAAACCAACTTTCATGAAAAATGTAATGCTTCTGCAACTAAAAGCTGAGCTTCCATCACTCCTTGACACTCTTCTTTCCAAATTCTAAATGTTGCATATGTCGCGTTTTACCAATTTAAAAGCTTCTTTGAGTTTTCGGGAGGCTCTGAAAATTTATTTCAGGCTTAAAACCAGGAACCGGAATAACATTCGTATTTCACGACTTAGGCATCCGTTCAGTATGCGCAACAATATTTATGACTACGGCACTTTTCAGGAAGTGATCGTAAAAGAAGCCTATAATATAGCCCTGGACTTTAATCCAAAATATATTGTAGATGGAGGCGGTAATATTGGACTCACTGCTGCTTACTTCGCCACAAAGTTTCCGGATGCAACCATTATATCTTTTGAGCCGGATAAGGAGAATTTTGAGTTACTGAAGCAAAATACGGTTTCATACAAAAACGTAAAGCCGGTAAATGCAGGACTTTGGAACAGGCCGGCTCACTTTACAGTTAAAGATGGTGGTCTCGGCAACAATGCTTTTACTGTGGAAGAGGTAGAACAACATATTCCCGGAGCTGTCAGGGCATGGAGCATTGCCGATATTATGCATGAAATGAATTGGCCGCATATTGATTTGTTGAAACTTGATGTAGAAGGATCGGAAAAAGAAATTTTTTCTAACGCTTATGAATCATGGCTGCCAAAAACGAGGATCTTAATTGTTGAATTGCACGACCGAATAAAAAATGGTTGTAGTAAGGCCGTCTTTTCTGCTGTTAGTAAATATGATTTTTCATTTGAGATTGCAGGAGAAAACCTCGTCTTCATTAATCAGAATAAAATTATCTGGCGCGGGTGTGGCTACAACGGTTCCAATGCCCACGAATAGTTTGCAAATGATTCCAGGGAATTTTATTAAAACCAATTTCGTAAAAATTGTAATGCTTCAATTTGTAAGATTTGATGAAGCATTAACACTCATCCATTTTTTACAGCCATCGATGTATTAAATTTGCGGTATGCGTATGCAGAAATTTTTTGCTATTGCTTTCATCCTTGTTATTGCCTTCATTCTTGTTTCAGTTGATTCACAGGCACAATGTTCTATTTGTACAAGAACGGCGCAGCAACTGGGCGAAAAACCTGCAAGGGGTTTAAATGCAGGTATTCTTTACCTGGCTTTTACGCCGCTGGCACTGATCGGCTTCATTGCTTTTAAATGGTGGAAGAAAAATAAATCTGACGTATAATTGCCTTATGCAAGGCATTTCGGCAGTAATTCCCAATTATAACGGCACAAAACTTTTTCCACAAACACTACCGACAGTTTATAACGCACTGCATCATATTAAGCTTCCGTTTGAAGTTATTGTCAGCGATGACTGCTCTACTGACGGTTCCATCTCTTTTTTGCAAAAAAATTTCCCGGAAATAAAGATTGTGTCTAACAACAAGAATTCAGGCTTTTCTGTTACTGCAAATAATGGAATACGGAATGCTCAATTTGATTTAGTGTTGCTGCTAAACAGCGATGTAAAATTAGAAGCTGAATATTTTGTTCACCAGTTAAAATACTTTGAGCATCATGACACGTTTGGGGTAATGGGAAGAATCATTGGATGGGACGACGATATCATCCAGGATGGAGCTAAGTATCCCTCTTTTCACGGAGTAAAGATCAAAACATCTGGCAATTATCTTTTGGAGGATGAAGACGAAATGAAAAATGGTTTATACACGATGTATATCTCAGGCGCCAACGCCTTGCTCGACAAAAGAAAGTTCGAAGAGATAGGCGGCTTTAACGAACTGTTCTCTCCATTTTATGTGGAAGATTTTGAATTTTCGCTCCGGGCATGGAGAAGGGGCTGGAAATGCTATTACGACTATCCAAGCATTTGCCGCCATCAAACTTCTACCACGATCCAATCAGAAAATAGAAAGCGATACATCAGGAAAATTTATAACCGCAACAAAATGTTTTTGCATGGCATTCACCTGCCGGCAGGCAAAAGATATGTTTATTATTTCCAGCTGTTTTTCGAAGGTCTCGCAAAATTGGTTACGGGTAATTTCTATTTCATTCAATCCATATTTCTTTTTATCGGCAGTTATAAGGAAGTAAGAGAATCAAGACAAAGATTACTGCAAAAAGAAAAAGGGAAGAAGCATTTGTCAGTTGATGAAGTTGCAGAAATTGTTTTAGGCGCTATGAAAGGAAAACAAATCCGGAGGTTTTAACTAGGTGTTGATGCCTTTGCATATCGCAAGGAATGTTTCATATAAGAGAACCAGGGGAAGATTCTTTTTTTATGCCCGAAAACTGCAGGCGAATTTTTAAAAAGAAACCAGAATATTGGCCAGGAAAATTCTCCGGAAAAGTCCTGGTACCTCCTCAATACTTCTTTCCCAAATTCATAGTCTTTGCGGGGAATGTTTGGAATATCGAGGATCGTTGGTAAAATAGATTTTGTTTGCTCCTTAAATAAAATTTTGGGTTTGGCAGCACCGGTTGCGTTGGTCTGATGCATGCGATGCCAAACTAAAATTTCATCAACAAATTCAATTTTGCCCATAGTACATGCATAAGCGGCAAGCCACCAGTCGTAATACACGTTTGGCGGAAACGGCAAAGCTGCTTCAACTAATGATCTGCGAAACATCATGGCATGACCAAGCACATAGTTAGCGAGGTAAAAACTTTTGATGTCGCTGCCGCGAAAGAAATTCATTTTTTTGATGCTGCGCAAATGAGGTTGGGATCTTTCTTCAAACCTTGCCGAGATGCAATGCACTAAAATATTGCCCGGGTCTTCTTTGATTTTTTTTAACTGCTTTTCTATTTTGTCCAATTCCCAAACATCATCCTGGTCGGAAATAGCAATGTATGCACCCTTTGCTTTTGCGCAGGCTTCACTAAAGTTGATGTTATACCCCACGTTTACTTGCCGCCTGCGGGCAATAATGCGTTTGTCCTTTTCGGCGTATGATTTTAGGATTTCGAAAGTATTGTCGGTTGACGCATCATCAGCAAGAATGATCTCAAGGTTCGAATGAGTCTGCTTGAGTATAGATTCAATTTGTTCTGCTACATACAGCGAACCGTTGTATGTACTCATCACCACCGATACCAATTCATCATTTGAACTCATTCAATAAAATTGATGCTTATTTAAATTGTTCTACGAACTGGTACAGGTTAAAATCTGTTGCCTTCATTTTGGAATCAATAGCTGTTTTAATGTCGTGCTTATCGATATCTTCCATTCTCTTTTTCTGAATTAAAAAATAAACCCGTTCCGCCAGTAACTGTGATCTTCTTTCGTTCTCTCTTTCTTCACGTTGATGTTTTTTGATGGCCTCATATAATTCATCAAGACCTTTGTGTTCACTAGCCACTGTTTTTATAATTGCAACTTCATTTTTGTGAGAAGAAAACGTTGGCGCCAGCATCATTCTTAAATTTCTTACAAAAGCGTCTGAATCGGGACGATCACTTTTGTTCACAACAAAAACATCTGCAATCTCCATAAGACCGGCTTTCATGGTTTGAATTTCATCGCCGGCTTCCGGAACTAAAACAACAACTGTGGTATCGGCCAGTCCTGCAATTTCAATTTCACTCTGTCCTACACCTACGGTTTCCAAAACGATGTAATCAAAATTGGCGGCTTTAACCAACTCTGTTATCTCAATAATTTTTGGATGCAATCCACCCATAGAACCACGTGATGCCAGTGAACGAATAAATACATTAGGATGTGTATACCACTGGTTCATGCGAATACGGTCGCCCAACACTGCACCCATATTAAATGGAGAAGAAGGATCTACACAAAGCACGGCAACATTATTTTCATGCTTCACCAGTTCGCCGATCAATCCATCCACCAATGTACTTTTTCCGGCGCCGGGAGGACCCGTTACACCAATGATTTTTGTATGATGATTTGGCGGTAGCTGTAATAATAATTCTTCGTATCCATGATGTTCATTTTCAACCAGGGAAATACTTCTTGCCAATGCCTTAATATCACCTGCCTGTATTTGATCTAGTAATTGCTGCCACATGAAACTGAGATGTTGTAGGTTTACAAAAATATGGGTATTAGCATTGACAGGCTTTCAAAGCAGCAACTCATTTTCTTATCCATGATCCTGATGCTGGTATCTCTTTTTACATCGAGATTTTTGCTTTCGGTAGGATTTGTCCTGTTCTTATTTCTTACCTGTTTTCATAAAAATATGCTGAAGCAATTAGTTTCTTTTTTACGAAATCCCTTTTTGTTCGGAATGAGTTTTTTGTTTTTGATTCCTTTTATTACATGGTTTTGGACGGATGATAAAAGCATGTGGATGCACTTTGTCCGGATCAAACTTCCATTGTTTCTATTTCCGATCGCATTTGCGGGTAACTGGCAATTATCAGCCAGGCAGTGGAGCCTGGTTGCTTATATTTTTTTGATTTTGGTATTTGCAGGATGTTGCTGGAGTTTATGGCAGTATGTACAAAACATTCATTCTATTCACGAACAATATTTAAAAGCAAAAGTTTTTCCAACGCCGCTGGAGAACGATCACGTGCGATTTAGTTTGATGGTTTGCATTGCTGTTGTTTGTTCTGTTCTGCTGATGATGGAATACATTCCAAAAACAAAATGGCTTCTGGTTGCGGGGCTTTGTATTTTCTTTATTGTTTACCTGCATGTACTATCTGCAAGAACAGGCCTGGTCTCGCTTTATATTTTTTTGTTGCTTACTGTTTTGTACCTGCTTCTGAAATTGAGAAAAACAAAATGGGTTATTAGTTTACTGGTTCTGATCATTGCCATGCCTGTTGCTGCCTGGTTTTTCTTCCCCACTTTTCAAAACCGTATTCACTATAATGTTTATGATCTTTCCAATGCAAGAGAAAATAAATATGTGCCCGGAGGAAATGATGCCAACCGTATTCTATCATTAAAAGCTGGCTGGAATGTTTTGCGGGAACATCCCTTTGGTGTAGGAGCTGATGTCGTTGACAAGACATATGAATGGTACGACAAAAATATTCCTGCAATGGTTGAAACTGATAAGCTGTCTCCTTCGAGTGAGCCGTTGATGTATGCAGGCTTTGCAGGTTGGATTGGCTTCTTTTCTTTTTTTGTGATCATGCTGCTGCCCTTCTTTCAAAGGATAAAAACAAATTATTTTTCCTGGTTTGTTCTTAACCTAATCATGGCTTTTAGTCTTCTTTTTGATATTGGCATAGAAGTACAGTTTGGCGTTTTCATTTATGCCTTCATTGTTTTATGGTGGTGGAAATGGCTCGGCATTTCTCGGGGAAATGAACCTGCCACATCATAACTTCTTCATTTCATTCTATTGCATCAAATTTGCAGTTTGCGGGCTATGACGAATTTCATTCCTATCTTTCCATTGGGCATTGTTGTTTACCCCGGGGAACATTTGAACCTCCACATATTTGAGCCCCGGTACAAGCAACTCATCAATGAATGTTATACGGAGAAGAAGCCATTTGGTATTCCTACTGTAATTGAAAACCGCTTGCAGGATTATGGTACTGTGGTCACAATCACAGAGATTACCACGGTTCATGAAAATGGTGAGATGGATATTAAAACAGAAGGCAATAGTGTGTTCCGCATTCTTGAAGTGATTAAGGAGATTCCTGATAAACTATACAGCGGCGCCATTGTAAATTACCCCCCTAATCATGAACATGGAAGTGCCGAAGTAATGCGAAAAGTAGTGAACAGTATTCGCGACTTGCACAAATTGCTGAAGGTGAAAAAGGATTTTAAGAAGAAAGACGAAGAACTAAACAGTTACGATATTGCCCATCATATTGGCCTTTCGTTGCACGAAGAATATGAATTACTCGGCTTGATGCAGGAACGTCAGCGGCAGGAATATTTGAGAAGACATTTGGCGAAAGTAATTCCATTGGTTGCTGAAATGGAGAACCTTAAAAAGAAAGTAAAACAAAACGGCCATTTTAAAAATCTTTCAAGCTTCAACTTCGAGCCTTAAATTCTCACAGGAATTTCAAACGAATTACACGAATTATGATTCCAGGCAGCGGCTTTGTTATTGGCCACTATTATTGGCAACTGAAAAATATCAGGTAGTCATTCGTGTAATTCGTGCAGTAAATTCGCGTCATTTATAGCTAATGTTCCAGACAAAAAAGCCACAAACAACTCTTCAGAATTCAGCAACAACTGTTAACATAACTAACTATATGAGCAAAACACTTTGTCTTGATTTTGGTAACACCCGTTTGAAAACTGCCTTATTCGAAAATGGAGAACTCAAAGAGATCACTGTATTAGATGAAGACCCGTTTCGTCAATTAGAAAACATTATTGAAGAACACAAACCTTCTGCCTCTATTCTTTCATCAGTGGTAAATCACAATGTGCAGATTGAAGAATTGTTGAGAACAAAAACACAGTTTCACAAACTGAACAATCGTTCTCATTTGCCTTTTTCCATTCCTGTCGGAAAACCTGAAACGGTTGGTGCGGACCGTTTAGCAATTGCTGCTGCCTGTGTCTTTTTATTTCCAAAGCAAAATAATCTTGTCATTGGCATGGGCTCGTGCATCACCTACAATTTTATTAACCAGTTGCATGAATTAGTTGGAGGTTCCATTTCACCGGGAATGGAAATGCGTTTTAAAGCCATGCATCAGTTTACTGCAAAGCTTCCGCTGGCGGAGCCAGACTGGAATGTTCCCCTGATTGGCTATGATACAAAGACGAATTTGCAAACAGGCGTTGTGTTGGGTATTGCAAAGGAAATGGATGGAATGATCGATGCTTACAGTGAGAAGTTCGGGAACTTTAACGCCGTTTTAACCGGGGGGGATAGTGCTATATTTGAGCCCCATTTGAAAAATAAGATATTTGCAGACCCTGATTTAATCTTTAAAGGACTTTATGCTATCAGCCAAATCAATCATGCTTGAAAAGTGGAGGCTTTGTTTGAAAATATTTTCTCTTCTTTTACTTGTTTCAATTTCAGTTAACGTTTTTGCACAAAGCAATTCGCCTTATTCAAGATATGGTTTGGGTGATATAGCTCCAACAGGTAATGTTACTTCAAGGGGAATGGGTGGTATTTCTGCAGGTTATGCAGATATTCTTTCCATCAATTTCAACAATCCCGCTTCGTATTCACAATTCCAGGCTTTTATTGAAGAGCGTTCAAAAAAAATAGCGCAGGGTCGTGTTGTACTGGATGTGGGTACTAACTTCGAAAGCCGTTCATTGATTGAGCCCAACAATCCAAACAGGTTTACATCCAACGATCTTTTGTTTTCTTATGTGCAGGTAGGGATGCCTATACGGAAAAACTGGGGTTTAAGTTTTGGTATTCGTCCACTTACACGTATTGGTTATTTAATCAATGCCGATAGCAGCATTAAAGATATTTTCGGCAACACGCTCCCGATCACTAATCAGCACCGCGGAAGCGGTGGTAGTTATTTGCCAAGCATAGGTACCGGTTTTGCCATAAAAAATTTCAGTGCAGGTTTTAATATTGGTTATTTGTTCGGTAACAGGGAGACCAGCACTTTTACCCAGCCAACAAATGATTCCGTCTCATATTACCCATCTGAACATACCACTACTACTTCATTCGGTCACTTGTATGCTAATGCAGGCATCCAGTACCAAATAAAACTCAACGATACAAAAACATCAAGTACCATTTTAAGACTTGGTTTGTCAGGCAACTGGAAACAAACCATTAAAGGCACGCAGGACCGCACAATTCGCACTTTCACCCGTGGCAGCGCCGGCGAAGAACTGACGGTTGACAGTGTTTACACTAACAATGGACTAAGAGGTGAGATCGTTTATCCGTCATCTTATAAAGCAGGTTTTGTAGTGCAGCAAAGCAATAAGCAAAACGGAAGCGGATGGTTATTTGGTGCAGATTATACTACCAGTAAATGGAGCGAATACAGGTTCTTTGGACAACCCGATGCCGTACAGGACAATTGGATGCTGAACCTTGGTGCACAGTTAACACCAAGGGCAAGAACAAACTATTTCAGTAACCTCACTTACCGTTTCGGTTTTTTTACCGGTAAAGATTATATCAAAGTGCAGAAAGACCTGCCAGTACTTGGTTTTTCTTTTGGAACAGCTTTACCAATCCGCCCGAGCCGTTATGCCCCTGCGCAGTTTACATCGTTGAACCTTGGATTTGAATACATGAAGCGTGGTAACGATAACAATGCACTCAAAGAAAATCTTTTCCGTGTTTCATTAGGTTTGAACCTTACCGATCTTTGGTTTGGTAAGAAGAAATATGAATAACACAATTCGTCATAAACTTTTTTGGAGATCAGCAGCTATGGTTTATAGCTGCTTTTTCTTTTTGTCCTGCGAGAACGATCAAAAAACAATTGATGACCTGACAAAGCCAAAAGCAATGATAGAGGAGGCGAAAAATATTGAAAGTTATTTAAGCCAGGGCAGCATGTTAAAAGCAAAACTGACGGCTCCTTATATGTTGCGGTCTGAAAGCGATACTACCTTTGTTGAATTCCCGAAATCGCTTCATGTGGATTTTTATGATAGTACGGGTAAAGTAGATAGTCATCTTGATTCGAAGTATGGAAAGTATTATGAAAGCCTGAATAAGGTTTATTTGCGTGACAGTGTGCTCGTATACAATTTACAGGGCGACTCGATGCGTTCACCCGACCTTTGGTGGGACCAGAACACCCAAAGAATTTACACGGATAAAAAGGTTTGGGTAAAGAAGGGAGGAACCATTTTAACGGGACAAAACGGAATGGAATCCAGGCAAGACCTCTCTGATATTAATATTAAACAAGTAACGGGCCCGATTGATTTGCCGGATAGCTTAAGGCCACAATAACTTTTACTTAACGGCATTGCTACTATCATCGTTCGTGGAGTTTATGGTGCAGAAGACGGTATCACTCACTTACACGTTCAGCAATGCTATTCTTCATGCCTCATCATTACTGTTCAAGCGGGAACTATTTCTCAATGGTAAGCTGTTGCTGATTCCTTAAGATATCATCAGCATTCATTGCTGTTACCCAAACGGGTAAGTTATTTTGGCCTCAAAAAGTTTTTGTAAAGTGCTTTCTTTC
>DATMIF010000061.1:0-82873 GCA_035554655.1 Flavisolibacter sp. | reverse complement strand
GGGTGCAGGCATGGAATGAACTTGCGCAGTTTATTTTAAGAAATGACAGCCTGAAAACAACCAATGCGATTCCAATTGATTCGCTCTCAACCTGGCTGTCAACAAAGCAGAAAAAATACATTCCTGTGCGGAGACCTATTCCTTTATTTATTCGCTATTTTACTTGTGATGTAAGTGAAAGTGGAAAAGTGGTTTTCTATGAAGACATTTACGGAGAGGACATGGCGATACAGGATAAAATTTTTGCCAACAAAATTCTTTAAATATCAATCCCATGAAACACCTTTTTTACCTGATCGCTATTTTTTACTCTTCAATGGCCTCGGCCCAGGTTGGGGCTGGTGGCGGAGAAAGAAAAAAAGACACGATCACCATCAAAGAAGTGCAGGGCAGGAAGGTTTTATATGGCACGGCAAGTTATTATGCAGATAAATTCAACGGACGCCCAACTTATAACGATGAAATCTACGACAGCCGGAAAATGACTGCGGCATGCAATGTTTTACCGATGGGAACATGGATTCGTGTTACCAACCTTAGTAACAATCGGTGGGTGATCGTCAAAGTAAATGACAAGCTTCACGCCCGCATGACAAGGGTAGTGGATTTAAGCAGGATTGCCGCTGAAAAGCTCGGATACATTGGAAAAGGCCTGACGAGGGTTAAAGTGGAGGTTATGGAAAAGGTCCAGGCGCAACAAAAAAAGTAGATGTTTATCTCCGCTTTATAGGGATAAATATTTTGAGTTTTTAAGTTGGTAGCCTTTATTTTTGTTCCGCTTAAACCAAACTACTACATATGAAGAATGTATTTGCTGTCCTAATTGCTTTTTGTTTCATCTTAAACAATATCTCTGCTCAGGATCGACCGGTTCGTGGCAAAGCTTTAGGTGTTAGTTTTATTATGAATGATTTTAACACTGCCCAACGCATCCGCAATGGTTCACTTTCACAAGTATTTCGCGATAAGAAATGGTCTAAATTCAAGGAAATGTCTCCCGGTCTTGCGTTAACCTATTTTAAAGGGATGAAACCATTAATAGATTTCGCAGGTACTTTAACCGCTTCTTTTGTAAACTATCCTCTGCGCAATAAACCTCAAGGAAGCAGCGACGCCCTTTTACTGGAAGGCGATGCTTCAGGTAATTTCAAATTGTTTGATGAAAGTTATTGGGTAACACCTTACGTTACGGCGGGAATCGGCGCGAGCAAATACAAAGGCTATTATGCAGCATTTTTACCTGTAGGCTTAGGATTCAAACTGAACCTTTTTGACGAAGCTGCTGTTTTCATTTCAAGCCAGTATCGTATACCGGTAAGCTATGAAACAGGTAACTACCACTTCATGTACAACTTTGGTATTGCTGGTGCAATCGGAAAATAATTTTTAAGATAGAGATTGAAAAATGCCTCTGGATTCAGAGGCATTTTTTTATTTTTTGAATCGTTCACTCACAACTAAGTCTTTGTTTCCCGGCGAATAAGTATAAAAGCCTTCGCCTGATTTTACTCCAAATTTTTTTGCGGTAACCATATTCACCAACAACGGGCAGGGAGCATATTTTGGATGGCCGAAACCTTCATGCAAAACATTTAAAATACTCAGGCAAACATCCAGGCCAATGAAATCGGCTAACTGTAAGGGCCCCATTGGATGCGCCATTCCAAGTTTCATTACGGTATCAATTTCTTCAACACCTGCAACACCTTCGTACAAACTGTAAATGGCTTCATTGATCATCGGCATTAAAATACGATTGGCAATAAAGCCCGGATAATCGTTAACTACACATGGGATTTTTCCAAGTTGGTTACTTAATTCAATAATGGTATTTGTTACTTCTTGTCTTGTGGAATATCCATTGATGATCTCAACCAGTTTCATTACGGGAACAGGATTCATAAAATGCATGCCAATAACCTGTTGCGGCCTTGATGTAACAGAAGCAATTTTAGTAATGGAAATCGATGAAGTATTAGATGCCAGGATGCAGTTGGCCGGTGCACTTTCATCCATTTGTTTGAAAATAGCAAGCTTCAGTTCAATATTTTCAGCTGCAGCTTCCACAACCAATTCTGCATTTGCTACTGCTGTAGCTAACGATGTATGTGTAGTGATGTTTTTTAGTGAAGATTCTTTTGCCTCTGCGGTAATAGAACCTTTGCTTACCTGCCTGTCAAGGTTTTTTGTAA
Source organism: Flavisolibacter sp. (assembly GCA_035554655.1). Lineage (GTDB taxonomy): Bacteria > Bacteroidota > Bacteroidia > Chitinophagales > Chitinophagaceae > Flavisolibacter. The sequence continues at coordinate 80,681 of DATMIF010000061.1, read as the reverse complement.
TGGTAGCTATGGCTTTATTCAATTGTTCCTGCGACACATCAATCAGCGAAACGGAAAATCCGTTCTGTGCAAATACATGTGCAATACCATTGCCCATTGTGCCTGCACCAATAACGCAAACATTTTTCATATAGCTTGTTTGCGACAAATATAACAATGCCGCCCTTATGCGGAGACGTGGCGTACACAAACTTTGTTTGTGTCGAATGGTTCTTAAATAAAATTGATAATTGTGTAACCAGCAAAATTCTACTGTCAACACTTGTGGAGTTTACCCTGAGTGTAACGAAGGGTAAACTCATTTCAACGTTTTGTAATTCGGCCGAGCAAACCGCAGCATTCATTACCGGCTGCAGTCAATCGTGAACTTCGAAAATGATGATAAGAATTACAAGTGTACAAGTGTGCGACGCAACGAAAGTAAAATAGTAGTAATGGAAGATCGGACCATCGATTAAAACCAACTTCTATAAAAATGTCTGGATAAAAAAGATGTTTCGATCTAAGTCTTGCCTTTAGGGGCAGGGGCATCAATCCTTCCTCTTAAAATCGCCCCGCTTCCAGGCCTGTATAAATTCGCTCCATGCCGCAGGATTGAAAATGTTCATTGGTGGCGTTTGTCCCTGGTAAGTAGCTTTTGTGGCAATATTTCTCATTTGAATGCTGGTAGCTTCACCACCATCGCCCGGGGTGGATTGCATCAATACTCTTCGTTTGGCCGCACTGTTGTTCTGACGGGCTATTTCGATATCATCGTCGGGCACTTTTGTATTTACAAAATCCCTGGCAAATTGCTCGGGACTTGGTCGCGGCCTAATAATGGTTGCTGGCAGGTAAACGGTATCTTCCACCATTAACTGAACAACACTATATTGATTGCCTTCTAAATTCTTTGGAACGGTAACTGTTTTAGGTTTGTATTGAACGTGGGTAAAATCAATCACATCGCCTTTGAGGACTACAATTGAAAAAACACCCTGGCTGTTGGTGATCGTTCCCCTGTGAGAGCCTCTTATGGTGATACTTACTGCTTCAATTCCTTTCAGGCTGTCCGCTGTCATTACAATACCGAAAAGTTGTACAACCGAATCCTTGACAGTTTCAAACTGTGCCTGTGACTTTACGACAATGCAACTAACAGCAAATATGAGCAGTAGCGTTTTTTTCATTGGTTTCCAAAAATAATGGTACAATTTCAATACCGGGATGATGCGTAAAACTTTGCGCTTAACTTTGCGACTTCATTAACAAAAATAGCATGACAGAGAACGATATTTTAAAGGCATTAAGTACTGTGCAGGAGCCTGATCTTAAGAAAGACCTCGTGACCTTGAATATGGTACGTGATATTGAGATCAATGGCAACGATATTTCATTTACCGTCGTACTTACAACGCCTGCCTGCCCTTTGAAGGAAATGATAGCAAGCGACTGCAAAAAGGCGATCAAAACAATAAATAGCAGCGCTAATGTGACCGTGAATTTTGATTCAAGCACAACAACCATTCGTGCAGATAAAAGCAGTGTATTACCCGGTGTGAAAAACATTATTGCCGTAGTTAGCGGTAAAGGCGGAGTAGGGAAAAGCACCGTATCTGCTAACCTCGCATTAGCCTTAGCACAGGGAGGTGCCTCGGTTGGGTTAATGGATGCAGATATTTACGGACCAAGTGTTCCGATTATGTTTGGTGTTCGTGGCGAAAGGCCAATGATGACTGACGTCAACGGAAAGGCGATGATCATTCCGTTGGAGCGCTACGGAATTAAACTATTGAGTATTGGTTTATTGGTGGATGAAAAGAATGCCGTCGTGTGGAGAGGTCCAATGGCGAGCAGTGCCATTCGCCAATTTATTACTGACGTTAATTGGGGTGAATTGGATTACCTGGTTATCGACATGCCGCCGGGCACAGGCGATATTCATTTAACACTTGTTCAAACGGCCCCCGTTACCGGGGTTGTGGTGGTTACAACGCCACAGGATGTTGCACTTGCTGATGCAAGAAAAGGGATTGCGATGTTCAGCCAGGCGCAGATGAATGTTCCTATCATTGGCCTGGTTGAAAATATGAGTTACTTCACGCCGGCAGAATTACCTGATCATAAATACTACATCTTTGGAAAGGAAGGCGGAAAGCGTCTGGCAGATGAATATGATTTGCCTTTCCTCGGGCAAATTCCATTGGTACAGAGTATCCGCGAAGGCGGTGATATTGGTGTCCCCATTATGATGGGAGATGATGCAATAACAAAAGAAGCCTTCCTTGAATTTGCAGGAGTGGTTGCAAGAAGTGTTTCTATGCGCAATGCCCACATGGGAGCAGAAGAAGTTGCTGAAATAGTTTAAGTATGATTTTCGTGCATGACCAGGTCAAGTGAATGTTTGGTTAGGGCTTAATTGCTTACCGTTGCTATGTATAACCTTCCATATTTTAAAGAGAGCGATCAACGAGTTGTCTTAGAATTCGTTCATCAACACCCCTTTGCTTTTATCGCAGGTTGTGATGAAAACAGTAAGCCTGTTGCTACACAAATTCCTGTTTTCATAGAGGAAAAGGAAGGCAAGTTGTATTTGTCCGGGCATATGATGAAACAAACAGATCATCACAAGGCGTTCGAAAAAAATCCCAATGTGCTTTGTGTTTTCACCGGCCATCATACCTATGTAAGTGCAACATGGTATTCTGATCCGAACCAGGCTTCCACATGGAATTATATGTCAGTACATGTAAAAGGCCAGTTGAGGTTTTTAGATGAGCAGGCCTTGATTGAAGTTCTCAAAAAAACATCGCTACATTTTGAAAATGGAAATACACATTCGTCAACTGTGTATGATAATCTTCCGGATGACTACCGCAATAAATTAATAAAAGCCATTGTCGCATTTGAGGTAGAAGTTGAATCGATTGACAACGTTTTTAAACTAAGTCAAAATAGAGACAAAGAAAGTTACCAGCATATCATCGAGAAGTTGAGCCAGGAAGATGCAGATGGAAAAACGATTGCAGAAGAGATGGGCAAACGCATAAATCAGGTATTTTCTTCCTAATGTTAATTACAATTAGACAAGCTACACAAAATGATCTCGACGCTATTATTCAATTGTTCAGGGCAACGGTTGAAGCTATTAATGCAAAAGACTATTCTGCAGAACAAATTACTGTTTGGAAAGGCGGCGCATCTAAAAAAGAAAGATGGCTGAAGAAATTTTCAGAACAATATTTTTTAATCGCAGAAATTGACAACAGGCTTGCAGGCTTTGGTTCAATAACTCACGATGGATACTTGGATTTTATGTATGTAAGTAAAGATCATCAAGGTAGAGGAGTCGCTTCGGAAATTTATCATTCACTGGAAAAATTTGCAATTGAAAATGGCATTAGTGAAATCGTTTCTGATGTTAGCATTACTGCAAAACCATTTTTTGAAAAGAAAGAGTTTGAAGTGTTGCAAGAACAGCAAGTTGATATTGATGGCGTCAAACTTATAAATTATAAAATGCAGAAGCGTCTTACTGTTCATTAAATTTGACCTCCTTAATTACTGCCCGACATGGTTTTCGAAAATACGCTACACACTGCCAAAAACCTTGATGAAAAAGACCCCTTAAAACTTTTTCGGAGTGAGTTTATCATTCCTCGTCATGAAAATAAAGATGCTATTTATTTCCTTGGCAATTCATTGGGACTTCAGCCAAAGCGAGCCAACGATTACATTCGGCGGGTGTTAAAGCGATGGGCAAATTATGGTGTGGAAGGTTTTTTCACTGGTGATGAACCCTGGATGAAACTACATCAACAACTTCTTCCAACTTTATCCGAAATTGTCGGTGCATCTCCGCAGGAAATTGTTGTAATGAACCAACTCACGGTGAACTTGCATTTAATGCTCGTGAGTTTTTATCAACCACAAGCGAGACGAAATAAAATCCTATGTGAAGCAAAAGCGTTTCCCAGTGATCAATACACACTGTTTACCCATGTAAGGCAACGGGGACTTAATCCTGAAGATGTTATCATAGAAGTTGAACCAAGGGAAAATGAAGTATTGATAAGAGAAGAAGACATTTTTTCAGCAATTGAACAACACAAAGATGAATTGGCACTCGTTCTTTTTGGTGGCATAAATTATTATACGGGACAAGTATTCAACATGGAAGCGATTGCTAAAGCTGCACATGCTGCAGGGGCAAAAATTGGATTCGATCTTGCACATGCTGCCGGTAATATTCCTTTGCAACTACATAATTGGAATGTTGATTTTGCCTGTTGGTGCAATTATAAATATCTTAATTCTGGTCCCGGTGCTGTCGCCGGTTGTTTTATTCATGAAAAATATCACAGCGATAATTCTCTTAACCGTTTTGCAGGATGGTGGGGCAATAAAAAGGAAACACAGTTTTTAATGCAAAAAGATTTCGAACCCGAGTTGACGGCGGAAGGATGGCAATTGAGTACACCTTCTCCAATTTTGTTCGCTGCACATAAAGCGTCTTTAGATATTTTTCAAGAGGCAGGCATTCAAAATGTGTTTGCAAAGAACAAAAATCTTAATGATTATTTGTGGTTTGTTTTAGAAGAAGTAAAAAAGGAATTGCCTGAAGACTCACTGAAAATATTTACACCAATAGGTGAAAAAGCAAGAGGCTGCCAGGTTTCCCTCGTTGTAGGAAACGGCAAAAAGGTTTTTGATACACTTTCTCAGAATGGAGTTTATGCTGATTGGAGAGAGCCCGATGTTATTCGCATTGCTCCTGTCGGTTTGTATAATACTTTTGAGGAAGTTTGGCAGTTTGGTCAAATACTTAAGGCAGCAATTCTTAAACACTCTTCATGAACCGTCAGCAACTGGTAGAACAGATCTTTTTTAAAAAAACTTATCTCTGTGTTGGTTTGGATACCGACATTACAAAAATCCCCAGACATCTTTTATCATCTCCTGATCCCATTTTCGAGTTCAATAAACAAATTATTGATGCCACAAAAGATTTTTGCGTGAGCTATAAAATCAACACAGCATTTTATGAAGCCAATGGGCTAAAGGGATGGGAGGCAATGGAAAAAACGGTCAACTATATTCCATCGACTCATTTTAAAATTGCCGATGCCAAACGTGGTGATATTGGAAATACTTCTTCTCAATATGCAAAGGCTTTTTTTGAAACACTGAACTTCGATGCCATCACCGTTGCGCCTTACATGGGAGAGGATAGTGTGAAGCCTTTTCTTGAATACATAGGCAAGTGGACGATATTGCTTGGACTGACTTCAAACTCCGGTGCCCGCGATTTCGAGCTGCAAAAGATCATCAAAAAAATTGAGGTGTTGGATGAAGGCATGCACACAAGAAGAAGTGAAGAAAGTTATTTGTATGAAACGGTCTTAAAAACAGCATCGGAGTGGGGCAATGCCGATAACCTGATGTTTGTAGTTGGAGCAACCCAGGCGGATGAATTTACCAATATACGGATGATAACTCCCAATCATTTTTATTTAGTACCGGGCGTTGGCGCACAAGGAGGCAGTTTGAAAGAAATCTCTGAGAAGGCAATGACTAAGGATTGCGGGCTGTTGGTGAATGCCAGTCGTGCAGTAATCTACGCATCTGCCGGTGAAGATTTTGCTGAAGCGGCGGCTAAGGTGGCGAAAGACTATGCAAATGAGATGAAAGAATATTTGCCACGATAGTTTTGCGCTTAGCATCACTGCTATTATTAAGCACCTGTTGTGTCACTCACTTGTACGTTCTCTTATTCTATTCAGCATTGAGGATCTTCATAAATATTGATGAAGTGATTATGGTTTTTGGCCACCGGCTGTTTAAACATTGAACAAACGGCTGGTTAATAAAAATTATGAACGTCGAAAATGGTGATAAGGATTATCGAACGACGAACGTACTGCGACGCAACGAAAGTTCAATAGTAGCAGTGTAGGTTGGTTTATAATGATCTTCTGATCTTCATCAACTGTCTTTTTTCTACGATCTCAATTTTTATAAACTCTCTTAAAACGCTTATCTTGCCATTCATACAAATCATAAAATAACCCTCGCCTCCGGGACTTATTTTTCAAACAAATTTCGATAACACATGAGAAAGTTGATCCTTTTATCGGGAGCTCTTGCATTAATAATATATGCAGATGCACAAACTCCTGCCGCTAAAGCAAACTACCAATTAGCATCACGGTTTTCTCCAAAAAAACTGGACAAAATGGTGTTCAGTACTTCAGTTGATGCACACTGGTTGAAAAACTCAACACGTTTTTGGTATTCTTATGAAACACCTAACGGAAAGAACTGGTACATTGTTGATCCGGCAAAAGCAGAAAAACGTTTGCTTTTTGACAATGCAAAACTGGCTTCGCAATTAACGTCCATTGTAAAAGATCCAATGGATGCGCAGCACTTAACAATTGACAGTTTAAGATTCGTAAAAGATGAAAACTGGATACAGTTCCAGGTTACCAGTTCGCAGGACAGTTTGATAAAAGATACTGCTGCAAAAAAAGGAACGGCACCAAAAACTGAGAAGAAGAAATATTATTTCGAGTACAATATCAATTCGGGACAGCTTGTTCAACTAAGCGATTTCAGAAGGCCAATGCGTACGCCACGCTGGGCTTCTGTTTCGCCCGATCAGCAAACAATTGTGTTTGCAAGAAACTTCAATTTGTACTGGATGGATCGTGCTAATTATGAAAAGGCATTAAAGAACGAAGACGACAGCACCATTGTTGAACATGCCATAACAAAAGATGGTGTTGAGTATTTCAGCTATAGCAATCAAAGTGCTTATTCGGGTACAGGAGAAAATAATGTAGAGAAGGAAAAGAATAAGAATAAGCGCAAGCCTTCATTTGTTTACTGGAGTCCTGATTCGAAACATTTTACATTGCTTCGCACGGATGTTCGGGCCGTAAAAGATCTGTGGGTGATCAATAGCGTTTCAGATCCTCGTCCTACTTTAGAAACCTATAAGTATTGGATGCCCGGCGAAAAAGAAGCTCCTGTTGCTTATGTTCTTCTCTTTGACAATGCTACAAAAACATACAAGGAGCTTAATGTAAAACAATTCAAAGACCAGGACATCAACATCTGGAATGCGCAGCAATTGCAAAGTAACAGGGATGATGACTGGCGACCGTTGCTCTGGCTAGGCACCAATGACAGGTTTTATTTTACAAGAACAAGCCGCGATCTGAAAAGAATTGATCTGTGTTCAGTTGATATCAATACAGACGATGTAAAAATATTGATTCCCGAAAGACTGAACACTTATGTAGAGACAAAGAGACCGGGTTTGGTAAATAACGGAAATGAAATAATTGAATGGAGCGAACGTGATGGCTGGGCGCATTTTTATTTGTATGATGGAAATGGAAATTTGAAAAACCAGATCACGTCCGGCTCTTTCCATTGCGAGGATATTGTTGGCATCGATGAAAAGAGAAGGGTTTTATATTTTACTGCTAACGGTAGAGAGGCTAACGAGGATCCGTATTACCTGCATTTGTACCGTGTGAACTTTGATGGAAGCAATTTGCGACTTCTTAATAGCGGAGATTATAACCATGATGTGAGCATGGATGATAATGAGCAATATTATGTTGACAATTATTCAAGGGTAAATACCGTTCCTAAATCAACATTATATAGCAGCGAAGGGAGAAAGATCATGGACATGGAAACTACGGACCTCTCTTCTTTGTTTGCCGCAGGATACAAGTTTCCGCAGATATTTAAAGTAAAGGCCGATGATGGCATCACCGACTTATATGGTGTGATGTACAAACCTTTTGATTTTGATTCAACCAAAAAATACCCAGTCATTGAATATGTTTATCCCGGTCCGCAAACAGAAGCGGTCAATAGCTCGTTCAGTCGCAGTATGGACCGTGTAGACCGTTTGGCGCAATTAGGTTTTGTTGTAGTTACTGTTGGTAATCGTGGTGGTAATCCTGCACGCAGTAAATGGTATCACACATTTGGTTATGGCAACCTGAGAGATTATGGTCTTGCAGATAAAAAAGCAACAGTTGAACAATTGGCGGACCGTTACCCCTTTATTGACATCGATCGTGTTGGGATCTATGGCCATTCAGGTGGCGGGTTTATGAGCACTGCTGCCATGTTGGTGTATCCCGATTTCTTTAAAGTGGCTGTTTCCTCCTCAGGCAATCACGACAATAGTATTTACAATCGCTGGTGGAGCGAAAAGCATCATGGTGTAAAAGAAACTGTCGGCGATAAAGGCGATACAACCTTTGCTTACAGCATTGATAAAAATCCCGATCTCGCAAAAAATCTGAAAGGTCATTTATTGCTTACCACTGGCGATATTGATAACAATGTCCATCCTGCTAATACTATTCGCATGGTGAACGCCTTGATAAAAGCCAACAAGCGTTTTGATTTATTGCTGCTTCCCGGCCAACGACATGGTTATGCTGATATGCAGGAGTATTTCTTTTGGAAGATGGCAGATTACTTCAGTGAATATTTTCTCGGCGACTGGCAACATCCTGTTGATATCGAAGAAATGAACAGGGAAATTCCACAGCAGGGAAATAAAAGAACTCAGTAACCGATAACATTAAATTGATCACAAAATGCCGGTGGAACGTGTAACTTTCACCGGCTTTCTTTTAAATAGTTTTTATGGACCGTAAAAAATTCATTCAGAATTCTTCATTGCTTGCCTTAGGAACAGGATTGTTTCCATCAGTATCAAAATCAGAAAACAGAGAAAATGCTTCAACGTCTTTAGATGTTGTCTTTCTTTCTGATGTTCATGTAAAACCAACCGACACTGCACAGGAAGGAATGCGAAAAGCATTTCGTCTCGCCAATCATTTAAAACCAGACTTCATTATTAACGGCGGCGACTCCATTATGGATGCCATGGCCGCCGACAAAGAGAAAACCACCACTCAATGGAATGTTTGGAAGAAAGTAATTAATGAAGAGAACCGTCTGCCCATTTATCACACCATTGGCAACCACGATGCATGGGGATGGCAGTTAAAGGACGAATCAGTAAAGAGTGATCCTATGTACAACAAAGCCTGGGTTATTAAAGAGCATGGTATGCCGGGACGATTTTATTCCTTCGAAAAAAAGAACTGGAAATTTATTGTATTGGACACGGCACATGAAAATAACGGCGGCTACATTGCCAAAATTGATGAGGAGCAATATGAATGGCTGGAAACTGAGTTGAAAAATACTTCGTCCGACCAACACATTTGCATGGTATCACACATTCCAATCGTTTCGTTCTGCTCAGCCTTATTTTCCGACAAAAACGAAGCAAATGGTGATTGGAAAATATCAAGAGCTTTACTGTTAACAGATGCAAGGAAAATGATTGATCTTTTCAGCCATTATAAAAATATTCGTTGCTGTCTCAGTGGTCATATTCATTTGCAGGACGAAGTTGAATACAGGAATGTTCAATACTTCTGTAACGGTGCGGTAAGCGGTAACTGGTGGAACGGTGCTTTTAAAGGTTTTGATCCTGCCTTTGCACGTTTCAAATTCTCAAAAAACGGGGAAGTGAAACGAGAGATTATCAACTACGGGCAATCCTAAAATTATTTTAACGAAGTACGGCGCAATATTCGACGCGGTGATGTAGTTAATTACATGCTTAAACATGAAATACGGTATGTTTTTTCTTCCACTCATTTTTGCGTCCATTACCTCTTGTATTAAAGATTCTACTCCTGTTAATCATAGTTCTGCCTCCGTTCCGTCAATCGTGAATAAAACGGTATTGCTGCAATTAGTGAACGATGCAAGAAAAAAAGGTTGCAACTGCGGTAACACGTATTATGCGCCTGCTGCTCCGTTGACATGGAGCGACCAATTGGAAAAAGCGGCTTTTAATCATAGTATGGACATGTTCGAGAACAAATATTTCAGTCATGTTGGTTCGGATGGAAGCAATAGTTCTGAACGCATTATTAGTACAGGTTATAACTGCAAGTGGTATGGCGAGAATATTGCGCAAGGTTATCCATCCGAAAAAGAAGTAGTTGCAGGATGGTTGAGCAGTCCTGGTCATTGTGCCAACATCATGAATAAAAATTTCAAAGAAATGGGAGTAGCAAGAGCAAGTGATTACTGGACGCAGGATTTTGGAAGCAGATAAGCTTTCTTCGTTAAGCAAGATTGTGGTAATCGTTTTGAGAAATCAGCAGATAAAAAACGAACCTGAAAATTTTTTACTTGGTTTTCTATGAAAATGTATTTCCTGGTGTTAATAGTTTGTCTGGTTTCAATGATTAAAGCCAGTGCGCAAGATGCTCCATCGGCGGACGCCGTGTTAACCGAAGCCCTTTCCAGGGCAGCAAAAGAGAATAAGAAAGTGATGGTGGTTTTTCATGCTTCGTGGTGCGGATGGTGCCGTAAAATGGAGATATCATTAAACGATCCTTCAGTAACAGATTTCTTTGAAAAAAATTATGTCATTGTTTATCTAACTATGCAGGAATCGAAGGATAAAAAAAATCTTGAAAATTCGGGCGCAGAAAAATTAAATAGAAAATGGGGCGGCGAAAACCAGGGCGTTCCGTTTTGGATAATTATGGACAAGAATGGAAGCATATTAGCCAATTCGCAGATTCAACCTGGTAAAAATATAGGTTGCCCTGCTACAGTAGAAGAAGTAGCTTATTTCATAAATGTGTTGAAAAAAACTTCGTCGATCACCAATGAAGAGATAGCAACAATAGAGGCAAGGTTTAGGCGCAACGAATAGTAGCGAATCCACAAACGCATAACATTTATCAATCACCAGGTTTAGCAATAAAAACAGCATCGAAGATATCGGCTTGCCTATTACATCATGTCAATGTCTGACAATTGTTTTCATTCACCTTAAAACTAAGCTCAGCCTGTAAAAGACGATATCTTAATTCTTTCAGATCCTTATATATCTTGAGAATGTCAGTATGTGATTTTCGAAGATCGAAAGCAAGTTCCAGTTCGATCATTTTAACCCTTATGGCTTTTTGAAGATCTTCAATATACATTGTGGTAATTCGGTTAAATGGTATTGTAGCCGCAACAAAAATCAATCCTGAAAAAACTGCAGGGCTCCCTTATGTTCAACTAGATGATCTAGAGTCTTTCGTTCAAAACTTTGCATGAACCCGGACTCCGACAACGAATGATAAAAAAAATAAAAATGAATTTATACAAACTGAAAAATGGCCATATCAATTTTCGTTCTTCGCAATTTTTATTTTCTCTTGGCCGAAACTGTAGAATAACGTCAACATCGTGTCGATGCATACGATATTGCAGCATTGGTTTGATAGAAAGTTTTAAACGCCGCTATTATACAGATGATTTTCGATTTACACCGCGTGAAAAGCGCAGTCAATGACCATTAAACTGAAGAAAGGAACATCATTTGCATGAATATTGGCAAACACTACACAACCTATGCATAAGATCACTTTTACTTTTCCGGACCATGATTCCTTGTGGCAGTTTAAAAATCAATCGCGGGCTATCAATGTGGCAATCGCTCCCAAAAAAAATATGATCAGCGGCCTGTTTCATCAACAAGACGTTGAACTGGCTCTAAGTAAATTCAATGCTGTTACCAGCAATAAAGAAAAATCATCTTCTAGCATACACGAAGTGCGCAAAACCAGACAGGATTGGTTTAAATTTTCCTCGATGAACTATGGCGAAGGAGTAAAAAAGTTAAAGAAGGCTTTCGGTTCGATCCAAGCGATAAAACTTTTTTGAATTCATTTAAGCGCCGTTTCAATAAAACTCTTGCTTAATAAATAACGATAAAAAACCTCCTGCATGCAGGAGGTTTTTGCTTAACCTATGAAAAAACATACTCACTACTTACTACCCTTATCATCTAAGCTTTTTTGAAGTACGGTAATGTATTTTTTTGCGTTCGCATTTTCAGGATCAACCTGCAATACCTTTTCAAAGTAATTCACAGCCTCAGCATAATTCTTTTGGTTATTAGTTTGGTAAGCTGCTAAATAGGCGTATGCTTCCACAAGCCAATTTTTATAATTGGCATCATTCGGGTTCTTTTCCAATACCTCAATCAATTTTTCATAGGCAGGAACAGCTAATCCTTGTGTCATATCCTTATCTGCAAGTGCTTTACTTTTTGCCTGCCAGTAATAACCAAAGCTTTGATCCGGATATTTGGCTACATAAATTCCAAATGCGCTATCAGCATCGGTATATTCTTCTGCTCTGTAATGTGCCAACCCCCAATTGAATAAATCAATATTGGTGGCACTGCCTGAGGCGAGATAATATTTACCTAACCATTTTGCCTGCTGGGTATAATTTTTATCGGCTGCCGCCAAATCTGCAAATCGTTTAAAGTATTTTACCAATTGAGAGGAGTCTTTTTCAAGAGCAACTGCTTTGTCATAATAAGTAAATGCCAAAGAATCATCTTGCTTTACCGAAGCATATAAATCTCCCATCAGCAAGTAATCTTTAGCAACAGTATTGCTGTCTGCAGCTTTTGCAAAATAGGTTTGCATATAGTCGAAGGCTTTTGCAGAATCCTTTTGTTCAGCGTAGCTATAGCTGATCAATTTATACAAACGGGGCTGCACTTTGTCCCTCTCTGCTTTTACAATGGCGTCAGCCTTTTGAATAGCGTTGTTATATTGCTTATTGATGAAGTACAAATCTGCAAGATCGTATTCATTTTCAATAGAGGTATCCGACTTTACCATATACTGGTTATAATATTCCATTGCTTTTGCAGGATTACGGTTAAATTCATAAACATAGAGTCTGTACAGTGATGGCGCATAATTTGGATCCGCCGCAATCGCTTTCTGAAAATAGCTGAGATACATTTCAGGATTTTTCTGGCTTACGAATATTTCTCCCAATTTATGATAGGCCTGTGCGTACTTATCATTTATCTCGGTTGCTTTTTGATAAGCTTTAAAAGCTTCGGAGCCGTTGGAAGTTTTCAGGTACGCATCGCCCAGCATAACATAGAGTGCCGCATTTTTCTTGTCTCTTTTAATAGCCTTATTTAAAAGATCAATTGCATAATTAACATCACCCGGTTTTGCATTGATATTAGCATCCGCAACAGAGGAGAGAATGCCTGCATCTTTTTCCTTCGTGTCCTTTATGGCATCATTAAAATAGTTAGTGGCTTCATCTTTCTTTCCCTGCTGCAACAGAACAGTTCCATAAGCAACCTTATACCACGGATCGTCTTTTACATTGGTCGGCGCTAATTGGATTGAGTCACTGGCTTTGTCTAATTTATTTTCAAGCAGGTAATCTTTTTCAAGGTAGTACCATGCAGTTGCATTGTTTGGATCTTGTTGTAAAACCTGGTGAAATGTATTTTCTGCGCTTTGGTAGCGTTGATAATACATTTGTTGTATTCCGTCATCAACTGATTGCGCATTTAGCGCAAATGCAATTGAGACAATACTAGATAACAGGGTGATTCGTTTCATGGTTTTTTCGTTTTAGTGAGTTAATTAACTGCTGGTTGTACAGCAAGCACCTGCACTTTAGAATCGGCAGGCAATACATCGGGTATATGCCGGTTCCACCAGCTTAGTTGTGTTTCTTTTTTTGGATAAACCAACAGGATATCGGCATTGTTCTTCTCTGCATATTGTAAGATGGCTTTTGCCTTGTTAGCTCCATGCATCACAGCATATTCTACAGAGCAATGCAATTTTGCTTTCAGCCATTGGTATGTTTTCAAAACTGCAGAAGCAGAGATTTCAGGCAAAATATTTCTATCATCAACAAAGGTGACAAGATGGATATTCAATCTTGCTTTTTTGCACAGCAGCTCAAGCGCATGAATTTTAATATCCGGGATTTCATCGGTTACCGGTACAACCACCGTTTTTGTTTTGCCATGAAGTGCTCCTGGCTTTGCAGTTAACACAGGTATTCGTGTTGAGGCAGCCAAACGCATTGGCAATACTGTTTTTAAAACGGGCAGCCAGTAATGCGTTGAAGTCTGTCCAATAACAATCAGGTCTGCGTTAATTTCCTCCGCTTTTTCCTTGATGGCTGTTTGAACTGAATTTGATTTTTTAACAGATAACGTTACAACAACAGAAGGGTGATAATCTTCTATTGTCTCTTTCCACTGCTTCATTTTCTTTCCATAGTCGGGATGTTGATCTTTTCTAAATGAGCGGTAAGGTCTTTTTACATAGAGCAAATGAATGACCGGTTCATCATCGTCTATTAATTCTAACGTTTTGTTGATAGCCACTTCCGTGTTCAAAGTAAAATCAACAGGAACCAGTATTTTTTTAAATGATTGCAACATCCATGGGATTTGATACGAACTTAAAGAACCGGAATTAGGTGCTTATTAATTAAGCATTAGAATTGTATTAGAATAGCAGTTATAACGAATGCTTAATGCTATTCGCTTTGAAGTTTGTTATTTTGCCTTTATGGAAGAAAAAAGAATTTTGCTGGTAGAAGATGAACAGAAGATTGCCGACACACTGAAAATGGGTTTGACGGAAGACGGCTATTATGTTGAAACGGCTTATGATGGAAACATTGCATGGAAATTATTCCAGCAACATAGTTTTGACCTCATTATTCTCGATATTAACCTTCCTGGCATTAATGGTTATGATCTTTGTAAAATGATCAGAAATAAAAATGGGCAGGTGCCGGTTATTATGCTTACGGCATTAAGCTCTTTAAATGATAAAATAGAAGGTTATGATGCGGGTGCAGACGATTACGTGATCAAGCCCTTTGAATTTAGGGAATTGCTGATGAAGATAAGGGTGTTGCTGAAAAGAACTTCGCATCAAAATATACCTGTAGGTACTACTTTAAAAGCTGCCGATCTTGAAATGAATCTTGATAGCAAAGAAGTTAAAAGAGGTAACACTAGTATTAATTTGACCGCTAAAGAATTCCAATTGCTGGAATACTTACTTCGTAATAAAAACCGTGTTGTTTCAAGAAGTGATATTGCGGTAAATGTCTGGGATATCGATTTTGATACAAACACTAATGTTATTGACGTGTACATTAATTACGTAAGAAACAAGGTGGACAAAAAATTTGAGCCGAAATTAATTCATACACAAGTGGGGATGGGCTATATTTTAAAAGATAACTCCTAGCCATGCCAGTAAGAGTCCGCATCACACTGATATTCTCTCTTTTGGTTTTTATTATTTTGGCAATTGTGTGTACAGGTATTTATTATTTCTCTTTCCAAACAAGGATCAATAATATTAAAAGCCGCCTGACAAACAGGGCAATTACTACAGGAAGACTACTAAGCCAACAGGAAATCTTTGATAAGGATCTAATTAAGCTTATTGATTCTTCTACTACGCTATCTTATAAAAACAAAACGGTTCAGGCCTATAATTACCAAAACAGAAGAGTTTATTTATTTAGTGATAATCCCGGTGACACCGTTCACATGGATCCAGTGATCCTGAATAATGCAAGAGCTAATGGAAGTGTTTATTATTCGGAACAGGATAGGGAAGTAGTGGCCTACCATTACACGGATAACAATTCCAGATTGGTGATGGTTGTTGCAGGTGAAGATGTTGATGGTAAGGAGAATCTCAAAAATTTATCCGAGATTTTAACGATTAGTTTTTTGGTGGGAAACATTTTCGTGCTAATAGTCGGTTATTTCTTCTCAAGAGGATTATTGCAACCCGTAAAAAATATTTCGAAAGATGTGGCCGAGATATCTGCCCAAAACCTTACACGTCGTATCGAGCCGGGAAAATCAAAGGACGAATGGTATCAACTTTCTGTTACGCTTAATGATTTGCTTAACCGTTTGCAGGAAAGCTTTGACATGCAAAGAAGATTTATCTCCAATGCATCGCATGAGCTGTCAACGCCGCTAACTGCCATTTCCAGCCAGTTGGAAGTAAGCATGCAAAGAGAACGATCTGCCGAAGAATACAAAAAGGTCCTGCAATCTATTCACCAGGACGTGCAACACCTGACAAAACTTACACAGACCCTGCTTGAGTTTGCAAAAGCATCAGGCAATCCGGGTGGATTAGAAATTGACCTTGTAAGGATTGATGAAATTATTTTGAATCTTCCCGCAGAGGTGTCGAAGAACAATTCTTCTTACATAGTGAAAATTGAATTTGAAAATTTGCCGGAAGAAGAGGAGAGTCTCCTGGTTTTTGGTAATGAACCATTATTGTTTACGGCTATCAACAACATCGTTATTAATGCCTGTAAATATTCCAGGGATCACACGGCAAATGTTAAACTGCAGGTTTTGGAAAATGCAATTGAAATTGATGTGAAAGACAGTGGGAGCGGCATTGAAAATACTGAGATTGAAAAAATATTTCAACCCTTTTACAGAACAGATGAAAGCAGGTCAGAACATGGTTTCGGACTGGGACTTTCGCTTGCCAGCCGTATAATCAAAATACACAAAGGAAGTATTGAAGTAAATTCTGAAATTAACAAGGGCACTACTTTTCAGATTCGGTTACCGGCCGCAAAATCGCTGGAAGGCTTATCTAAATTCTAATTCTTTTCTAATCGCATATTAAGGTTCCTTTTAGTTACATTCTGCAATTTACAATTGTGAAAGATGTAGCAAATTTGAAAGGAATTATTATTCTCCTGGCGACCGTATTTGTTGTTATTTCTGTTGCATCAGGTTATTTATATCAAAAGAATAAAAGCTATCGCATCGAAAATCGAAGACTGATCATTGTGAACGATTCAATTCTATCTGAAAATTTAGAATTAAAAAATGAGCTGCGTCAAAAATCGTCGACGGTATTGAAAGGTTCTCCCGAAAATTTCAAAACGAAGAAGTAAAATGAGCGTCTATAAAATAGGAAGCGTATTGGTTCCTGTTGATCTCAGTGAGAGTTCATGGAATGCACTGGATACGGCGGTGAATATTGCAAAAAAGCATAGAGCCAGTTTGCATATTTTATATGTGGACGAGAATAATTTCCAGGCATGGGATGACATCGGCTCCACTTTCTTTGCCATTAGCATTAACAATACTGACGTTATAGCCGAAGAAATTGTGAGATATGCAAATAGATCAAATCCTGATCTGGTAGTTGTTGCTCCCGCGTGAGATGCAACAAGTAAGCTAAGATATATAGACCCGTATGCACAAAAAATCATTCGCTGTTCCAAGGCTCGTGTGCTTAGCATTAAAAAGCTAAGTGTTCCTTCATTAGTGTAGTTTTGCTTACTTCTTAAATAATTAAGGGCTCCCAGGAATAGGAACCCCTTTTGCGTAGAGAAAGCTTTTATTCTCAGAGTGAAGTTAAAAATGACACGAGGCGTTTGATATTAGAATGTGATTAGAATTTCCTGCCAAAACACTGCACTGAAAATTAATTGGATGAACTATGAAATTAAACCTGGCATTAATTGTTGCAATCATTGTGGCAGTAGGATTTGTAGCATTAGGATTTACTGCGTTCCAGATTTCTTCTGAAAAGGAAAGATTAAATACCGAACTCGAAACGAAAACAATTCGTAATGGTGATGATTTTTTTAGCAAGCATTTAAATTCGCTTCATACCTCTGACAGTGTATCATTAAAGAATGCTGACAGCTTAATTAGCCAGTATTCTTTTGAGGGGATTACCATTTATTACAACGCAGATAGCATAGATCCTCTTAATACGGCAGCTTACATGCTGATCAAGCCTTCGTCGGATTATGTAACTCAATCTCTCTCGGCAGATACATCGTCCACACATTTTCTGCAAACAGATAAGCAAAAATTGTTTGAGTACATTAAGGTGGTAAGGCGAGATAGCTTGCCCTCTGCAGCGATTGTATTTTATTCGGATGCAGGCTATATCAAAAATATTCTCAACGACATCTGGTTAAGAAATTTCGTGCGTTGGTTTCTACAGGCATTAGTCATTTCACTGGTTACTTTGTTAATTGTGCGTTGGGGAATATTGTCTCCTGTGAACAAGGTAATTGATTGGTTGAAGACCGCACGTTCAGGAGACCCTGAAGAGTTAAAGAAAAGGCCGAGGGTTCGTTTCCTTGAGCCCCTGTACAAAGAAATTACAAACATGGCACAAGCGGTGCAGGAAGCTAAAGCTATTGCACAGGAAGAAGCCAGGCTTCGCACCTCTGCCGAATCCGTGTGGACGCCTGAAAGGTTAAACGAAGAAATGAAGCAACTGCTGCAAGACAAAAAGCTTGTTGTTGTTTCGAACAGGGAACCTTACATGCACATCCGCTCCGGCAGGGAAATACAATGTATTATGCCTGCAAGTGGAATGGTAACTGCGTTGGAACCTATTTTAAAAGCATGTGGTGGATTGTGGATCGCATCCGGTAGCGGTGATGCAGATAAAGAAACTGTTGATGAAAATGATAAAGTGTTGGTTCCGCCATTTGAAAATAAATACACACTTAGAAGAATCTGGATGACAAAGGAACAGGAGAATCGTTTTTATTACGGGTTTTCCAATGAAGGCTTATGGCCGTTGTGTCATATTGCTCATACACGTCCTGTTTTCAGAAAAGAGGATTGGGATGCTTATTGCGAGGTGAATGAAATTTACGCAAAAGCAGTGCTGGAAGAAATAGAAAACGAAGAAGAGCCTTTTATTCTTGTGCAGGATTATCATTTCGCTTTGCTGCCAAAATTCATTAAGCAGAAAAGACCTGATGCGAAAGTTGCCATCTTCTGGCATATTCCCTGGCCCAATCCTGAATCATTCGGTATTTGCCCATGGCAGAGAGAGTTGCTACTTGGCATGCTGGGTGCTGATCTTGTAGGATTCCACACGCAATATCACTGTAATAATTTTTTAGAAACAGTGAACGGCGCATTGGAATCAAGAGTGATTTGGGAAAGTTATTCGGTTAAGATAGGGAATCAATTTACATTGGTAAAACCGTTTCCTATCAGCATTGCATTTACTTTAAAAGATTATGAACAAGCGAATAACACAAAACCCGATGCGTCTGAATTATTGAAACATCATGGGGTCGTTTCTCACAGCTTCGGAATAGGTGTGGATAGGATTGATTATACAAAAGGACTAACAGAAAAGTTCCTGGCCATAGAACGCTTCTTCGAAAAATATCCTGATTACATTGGCAATTTTACTTTTGTTCAAATTGGCGCACCAAGCCGTTCGCTGTTAAAAACGTATTCTGATACAATTAACGCAGCTGAAACTGAAGTCAATCGCATCAACTGGAAATTAAAAACAAAGGATTGGCAGCCCATCTTGTTTTTGAAAAAGCATCACAGTCATGAAGAAATTATTCCATTCTATCAATCAGCCAATTTTTGCATGGTAACATCGTTACATGATGGAATGAATCTTGTTGCCAAAGAATACATTGCCTCAAGAAATAACAATGATGGGGTTTTGATCCTAAGCCAGTTTGCAGGTGCTTCTCATGAGTTGCATAGTGCCATTGTTATTAATCCTTACGACATTGAAGCTTCAGCAGATGCCATTTACAACGCCTTGCAAATGCCATTGGAACAACAAAAGCAAAGAATGAAACAGATGCGCAGGATGGTGATGAGTAACAATGTGTATTTATGGGCTTCATCCATTTTGCGAACGATGGCTTCGATACATAATTGATGCCCCATTTAGAGTAACTAATATTCCGCATTGTTACAGATTATTAGTACTGTATAGAATAATTCAAAACAATAACCACTGCTAATCTATTTTACTTTGTATAATGAAACGGGAATTGGTTAAGCTCAGGCGTACAGGGAAATTTTTCTTTGATCTTATTGGCAGCGAAAGAATCCGCAGGAATATTTTACAGGCGCTTCCATTTTGGTTTGCTTCTTTACTTACAGGTTTAATTGCTGTTGCTTACACAAAAATGTTTGCCTACTCAGAAGGCATCCTCCAAAATATTTTGCACTGGCATTCCTGGTTCATTTTTATCATGACGCCTGTTTGTTTTTTTCTTGCATGGCTTACCATTAAGCTCTTTGCTATTAATGCAAGAGGCAGTGGTATTCCACAGGTAATGGCCGCAATTGAACTGTCAACACCGAAGTATGAATACAAGATCGACAAACTACTGAGCTTACGTATCATCCTCACGAAAATTGTTTCAAGTTTATTAATGGTTTTAGGTGGCGGTGCTATCGGAAGAGAAGGGCCAACCATTCAAATTGCCGGTTCTGTTTTCAGAATGGTAAATAAATGGACACCTTCATCTTGGCCAAAACTTTCCAAACAAAGTTTTATACTAACAGGTGCGGCTGCAGGTTTGGCAGCAGCTTTCAATACGCCGCTCGGCGGAGTGGTGTTTGCTATGGAAGAACTGGCAAAGATTCACATACGTTTTTTTCGCACAGCACTTTTCTCCGCGGTTATTATTGCGGGATTAACTGCACAGGGATTATTAGGTCCTTACTTATACCTGGGCTATCCCGAAGTAGGCAATTTGAAATTCACAATTTTCTTTGGCGTAGCAACGGCTGCAATTGTTGCAGGTATAGCAGGTAGCTTAACAAGCAAAGGTATTTTGAAACTGATGCGTTGGAAACAATCATTCAACATAACAAAAACAATCGTATTTATAATTGTAGCAGGACTTGTAATTGCCACACTTGCATTTTTTGTAAACAGTGAAAT
Source organism: Flavisolibacter sp. (assembly GCA_035554655.1). GTDB lineage: Bacteria > Bacteroidota > Bacteroidia > Chitinophagales > Chitinophagaceae > Flavisolibacter. Next base: position 60,036 of record DATMIF010000061.1, on the reverse strand, counting down.
ATTGGGCTCTGGCAAGAACCTCATGAATACAGCCCTCTTCACTGATAGAAAGTATTATCCATGGCACACCATGATCATGCGGATGATTGGTTCCATCATTTGTTTTAACACCGGGGCAGCAGGTGGCGTGTTTGCACCGGCATTGGCAGCAGGGGCTTCCATTGGTTCTTATGTTGCAAGTGTTTCTGAAATGATGGGAAGCAATGCCAATATTTTAATCCTTAGCGGTATGGTTGGCTTTTTAACTGGTGTTACAAGAACTCCTTTTACTTCCGCTATCCTTGTGTTGGAAATGACCGACAGGCATAGTGTGATCTTTCATTTAATGCTGGCCGCAATGCTTTCAAATATGGCAGCATTGATCGTTGACAAACATTCTCTGTATGAGCAACTAAAGAAAGATTATGTTGATGGTGCGATAGATGAAAAAGAAGATACAAAGCCTTTTAAAGAATCGCCAGCCCGGGAAAAGAAAGAATGATCTTGCTTGTTGCTACCTCGTTGGCTTCTTGATTTCTGTTTTTCCAAACTTTCTGGGATAGTAAGAAAAAGTCAAAAGAAAGTATTGTTGCAATCCATTTGTAATCCTTGTTGTAGTGCCATATGAATTCACACTGTTGGTAATATTTTGATATTGCTTCAACAGATCCATTGCTGAAAACTTTAACTCTCCCTGTTGTTTCATAAAGCGATAGGTGAGGAATGCATTCCAAAGAAAAGTTTTCTTACTCAGGTTTGAATTATCAATGCGGTCCACTGTACTGCTCAGGGCAAAGTTTTTTGGGTAATTCAACACGAGCCCAAGGTTTGTGCTGTTATTGTTATTCTTAAAAGACTTTAAGCCGGTAGCTGTTTGACTGCTTTTGTAACGCTGAAAGGCCTGACCAACGTTCAGTACCAACAGTGAGCGAAGCATAAATTGGAGGCTGAAATTATTCGATAAGTTGTCCGTCTCACTGATGTTGTAAACGCCATCCATATAGCTTGGCGTTTTGCCGTTACCAAACTGCCCACTATACATTAGCTGAAGGTTATTCTTATTGAACTTACGGGAAATATTAAAGCTGTAATAGAGGCTTACATTTTTGTTTTTATCTCCGTTGATATAATAATAAGTTCTCTTGCCGGAAATATCATTGATGATGCTATCTGTTACCGGGTGCAGCGTCAGGCCATAACTTCCGCCTACATTACTATTAATTGAATAAACCGACTTCGGGTTTTGTGTATTGAATGAAAAGTTGACATTGGTGTTGTTATTAATTCTATTCCGCAAATTTGGATTTCCGATTCGGGTATTATAAACATTGATGTCATCAACAATGGTATACAATTGATCTATCAACGGATAATCAAGATTCCTAGAGTAGTTTGCCGACATAAAGTACTGGTATACCTCCCGCTTTTGATAACTGTAGCTAAAACTTCCCTCATACCGCATAAATTGAAGTGAGCGATCAAGATTTCTTTTGACAAAAGAAGACGTGTTTTTATCCGATTTCAATTCATCTGCCAGCCTGAACTGCAGATAAATATTACGGACAGATATGTTATTGTATTTAAAAAGACTCTTTGATAAACCAAGTGTCGGTGCGTATTCAAACAGCTCTCGTTTATTGGAGTTAGAAAGATCACTGTTGGTGATATACTTATTCGATATACTATCGTAATCGCCCACTGCACTATTATCCGACTGTCGGCTATAGTTAATACGTTGTGTAAGATTGAAGTTGATACCAAAAAGATTATACCGGCCTAAAACAAGCCTTTTCAATCCTGAGTAATCGAGGTTGCCATTAACATACATTGATTGTGTGTTGGTAAGATAACGACGGTTATAAGAACTGTTTTTAGTCATGTCAGTAAAAGACTGAAAAGTGCTTTTCGCATCTCTCTGCGATTCACCGTTTCCCCTTCTTGCACTTATTGAAACATTAAAGCTTTTTAGCGGATCTTCATAATTCGATTTACCAAAGTTTACGCTGAGCGATTCATTATCTGATTTGCGATTTTGCTTTGTGTCAGTGCTGTTTTTGCTTTGCAACTGGTTTGCCGAATCTCTTACTTCTGTGTAACGTACCGAACTTCCTTTGTCATTATTAATGCCCACAGAACCATTGAGGTTAAGGTTGTCATTGTAACTATTGGTCCTCACGTAATTGATACCAACATCGTGTCGGTCTCCATTGTTGTTTTGTGTGCCTGTATCACGAATGAATTGGGGATTATTAATGGTAGTTCTATTCTGCAGGCTCAAATCGGTGATGTATGCATCTGTTCCGGATTTATTGTAGTTAACGGCAACACGGTTGTTTTGCCTGCTGTTTGCAGTTTCAATAAAGCTGTGTGTGTAAATGCCTCCGAAGGAATGATTTTGGTTGATACCGCTGGCCCCAAATCTGCCAACACTATACAGATTAGGATTGTAATTTCTGTAGGTGTTGTTTTGAAACATATCCTGCAGGTTGCCGATGTTTTTATTGATATTATTATAACCGCCGCCAACACCAAGACTGCTTTTTTTATTGTACACCTGGAAAGAAAGATCTGATTCAAAACGATCAGTAGTACCATAGCCTGCACCTGCTTTGCCGAAGTAACCTTTTTTACTGCCTTCTTTCAGTTTAATGTTCATGGTTAGTGTGGAATCCTGTGGCTTTGGTGCCTGTCCAAGTGTGCTGCGATCATACTCCTGGTAAAGTTGTATTTTTTCAATGGCTGACTTTGGAAGATTTTGTGTAGCAATACGAGCGTCGGTTGATCCCATAAAAGGCTTCCCATCTACCAGCAGGTTTTGAACTTGTTTGCCATTAACAGTTATCGTACCGTCGGACCAAATGGTGATTCCTGAAACCTGGTTCAACACTTCTTCTACTACAGCATCCTGCTTCAATTTAAATGCTGCCGGGTTGATCTCTAGCGTATCACCATTCATCCGAATCGGAATGATGGCTGTTACTACTATTGCATTTGTGTCCTTATTATTTAATGCTAAACAAACTGAAATGGTATCGGTCTTCGCTGCATCGAATTGAATTGTCTTATTGTAACCAGCATAGCCGGTATATGTAACGCTGACCAACAAACTTTTCCTCAAAGGCAGTTTTTCTATGGTAAACTTTCCCAGCTTATCAGATAAACTGTAAGCTATAATATTGGAATCCTGGCTGAAAATAGTTACAGTTGCCAGCTCAAGTGGTGCTTTGGTTTCGGCATCGGTTACGGAACCCGATAACTTGCCCGATTGACAAAACGCCGTTAGCGCTGATGCAAGTAAAAAATAAAAAAATAAGATATGCTTCACAGGTTAGTTCTTAAGTTGAAATTCAATGATCACAGGAGTAGCCGAAGGCGGATTACTTTTTAAAAAACCTTCCAGTTCTTTTGGAACAACTATGTTTTTGTGCTGTTCAAAAAAACTTACAAGATCTCCGGACTTTTGTGTTTTGTAGAATTTGTTCCCTTGCCTTAAAGTGCTATAATCTTCCAGCAGTTGCAAATTGTATTGTGTGGTATCGGCTTTAATATTTTTTGCACGATAGGTAACATTGTTCTTCTTGTCGTAGAGATAAAACTCATAATTGGCAAGATACCTCACTGCAAACGCCATGAACTTTTGTGTTTCGTAAAAATTATGCACCTGTCTAAACATCCAGCCATTGTTGCGATTAAAATTTTCACGTTCGGTTTTGTTTTTAAAAGCCTTAGCATAAAATGTTGGAGGAAGCGTATTCTCTAAAGGCAGTACCAACTGGTACGCCGGGGAAATGCTATCTCTTATCAATCGGTAGACAGTGTCGCAGTAAGGTCGTGTAAGAAAATGAATGTAAGGAGTGTCGGTTTCGTTAAAGCCGGCGTTTTCATTTGAATATAAAAACCTGGCTTCATTAACATGATTGTATGGAAAGAAACCTTTTACAAGTTGATTGTTTTTATAGATCTTGAATTCATAGTCAACGCTATCCCTGAAAAGAGAACTCGTGATGATCTGCGCCTGGCAGTAAAAATCATCATAAAAATGGTAAGCATGCACAATGTCGTTTTCACCCGGAACTGCTTTTTTAATTGCAAATGATGTATCGTTTAAGTCTATCGTGAATTTTCTGAAGTATTTTTTATTATGCGGATTATCCCAGTCCAACTTTATTTTCAAAGCATCTTTCGGAGTAAGGGAATAATTTTTATTATTTCCCATAAAAACAATTTCGTTGTTGGGTTCATTGTAATTTGGAAAAAAGCTATCACCCAGCTTTTTGTAATTTATTTTTTTGATGAAGCTTCCGTCTTTGGAATACAATAGGAGAATCTTATTGACGTAATCGGTTATTAGGAAGTACTTGTCTGTGATCTGAATATTGTTATAAGCGCCTATTTCAACTCCATCTTTAATTTCCAAAGGAATGAATCTTATGGAATCAACGAATTGCGATTGTCTTCCGGCACCTACCGCTTTAGGATGCAAATAGATTTTTTGGATTTGCGATTGGGCAATAACAGGAAGGAACAAACAACAGAAGATAAATACACCTGAACATAAATAGCTTTTCATCCTAAGCAGAGTTGGTTGTCAAATATATGGCGACCAGTGTTAATACGGACATGAGCTATGTTAATGAAGGTTTACAAATAATAGCGATTGCTTTGTCTTTTTATCTATAGAGCCGGAGGGTTCCATTATAGAGAAATGCCCTGGTTGATGAACTATATAGCTGGAATAAATGCAGCCTGAACACTAAAAGGTCAATTAAAAACCAATTAGAATTGGATACAAACTTTGGGATTGAAAGAATTTAAAAACGAATGTTTGTCTGCACTTGCTGAAATTTGCATAAAATGGAAATTGTGGAAAGCAATAAAGAAGCCCTAAGGCCAAAAGTGGTTGTTTTTGATGTGTATGAAACCTTGCTCGATATGGGCGACCTTGAACGCAGGATTAATTCAATTACAGATAGTAAAAGAGGATATCTTCTATGGTTTGAACTGTTTATGGAGTATTGCTTTGCAAATAACTCGCTCGATACCTTTCATGATTTTTTCTCGATAGCAAGAGCTACTTTGAAAATGGCAGGTACAAAGCTTGGCAGGGCCATCTCTGATGCGGAAGCGGATGATATTCTGCAAATTCTAAAGCACCTGCCTGTGCGGGAAGGTGTCCCATCCTGTCTTTCGGAACTAAATGATCATGGCTTTACTGTGATTGCTTTAACTAATGCCCCTGAAAAGCTGGTGTATGAAAGAATGGAACGCACAGGACTCGTTTCTTATTTCGAAACGGTACTTAGTGCCGAATCTTTGAAAAAGTATAAGCCGGAAAAAATGGTTTATGAGTGGGCTGCGCAAAAATTAAATGTGACGACGGGAGAAATGGTAATGATCACATCGCATAGCTGGGACATCGCCGGGGCTGCAAACGCAGGTATGAAAACTGCTCTTTTAAAAAGGGATAAACACTTGTTGTTTCCATTGTCGGTGCAGCCTGATATCGTAGGCAATCTTTCAGAAATAGTTTCTGTACTTAAAGCTGAAAAATAAAAGGCACGGATTAAAAACGAAAACACAATTGCACTGTAAAAACTCAATACTAAACCGTAACAAAGTTATCAAGCACATAAAGAGCATTGCATTAGAATACCATTAGACTGTACTAAAAAGCCCTCGCTCTGCAAGGGCTTATACCGTTTATGACAGTTTCCTAAAGCGATATAAAGTTAGCCTGAGTAGAGTTCTTCGTGAATTAGAATGTAATTAGAAGGTAAGGACAAGTAGTAAGTTGGTTTAAACTAAGTTGCAATCTTTCGATGGCAAGAAAAAGTTACCAGGAACGATCAATTAACTTTTGTCGGGCGTCCCGAGAGAATTGCGTGAGCAGAGAAACTGTTATTGTACCTCTGACCCTGATTTGAGTTCTACTAAACTTGTAATAATACGGCATCAAGATTTTCTGAAAATATTGGCGAAAAACAGAGGACAAAAGCTCCTGGCGGCTTTCTTCAACAGTAACAATTGTTTTATCGTTTTTCTTTGGAAGATCCAGTTATGGATATCGCTTGCTCCAACGGTCGTACCAATCCATCCAAAGGTAGACACCCTATGGGAGCATTTATTTCAATTTGATTTTACAGGTGCATTATCGTTGATAAGAATATTCATGATGGCTGGTGTTTCTCTTTTTGTTGAGCTTATATTTTCGCAAGAATGATTCATTCCGCAAATCTTAGTTCATCACTTTCTTAAAATCTTCTCCATTGCTTTTCCTTTTGCAAGTTCGTCTATCAGCTTGTCCATGTAACGAACTTTTTGCATCAGTTTATCTTCAATCTCTTCAACGCGATAGCCACAAATGACTCCGGTAATTTTTGAAACATTTGGATTGATTTGCGGAGCTTCATCGAAGAAGGTTTCAAGATCCGTTTTCCTGTCGATCTGTTGTTGCAAAGTTTTTTCGTTGTAACCTGTCAACCAAAAAATAATTTCATCCACTTCTGCTTTAGTGCGTCCCTTCTTTTCAGCTTTTTGTATGTACATCGGGTAAACGCCTGCAAAAGACATCCTGTATACTCTTGTGTTATCCATCGTGTTCTCTTGTTTTTGTATTTATGGATTATTTACTCTAATCTTTAGGCTCCCACAATTCAATTTTGTTTCCTTCTGCGTCAAGAATGTGAATGAACTTTCCATAATCGTAAGATGCTATTTCATCAAGAATTGTTACGCCTTCTTTTTTCAGTTCTGCCACCAGCGCTTCCAGGTCGGCGACCCTGTAGTTGATCATAAATTCTTTTGAAGAAGGTTCGAAGTATTTTGTTGTTTCCTTGAAAGGAGTCCATTGTGTTTGTCCTTTCTTTGTCTTGTCATCACCTTCATACCATTCAAATGTTGCACCGTAATCATTAGTGTTTAAACCAAGATGGGTCTTGTACCATTCTTTCATTTTACCCGGGTCTTTGCATTTAAAAAAGATACCGCCGATGCCTGTTACTTTTTTCATTGCTGGTTTATTAGTTTGGTATGAAATTATTGTTTTTACTGCGAAGCCGGAACAAAAAGCCGTTGCAATAATCAAAATCAAAAATGATGTCTTTTTCATGTGAGTGATCGTTATTGGTTTCACTTGCGTGGTGAGTTAACTCGGTTGGTTTTATTGCTTGCTGCCTGGTACTGTTCTATTTTTCTATTTCAATATCATATTTATTTAAAAGGCCCGCAAGGCCTTCCATTGAAAATTTAGCTTTTTTCAGCCGGTTTGCCTCGGGATCTATGGAATAGTTGTACGCCGTTCGAAAGTCTGCTTTCTCTATTATGGTATTGTCAAACATAGCTTTTGCCAGGTTGCAGTTGTCGAAAATGGCGACTGTTAAATCAGTTCCTGTAAAATCTACTTCCTGTACATCGCAGTTTTTAAAATGAGTGTTTTTGATCTTTGTTTTATAGAACGATGAATGATTTAGCTGGCAGGCATCAAACGAAAAGGAGAGACCGAAGTCGCTGCAATCGTCAAACCGAAGTCCTAACATTTTGCAATCTTTGAATGTTGTATCACGCAATACTGTTTTGTTAAGTTTCATCAGGCTTAAATTGCAGCTGTTGAAAGTACAGTCTATGAACTGAATTTCCGAAACATTGCTACCGGCAAAATTGCAATTGTTGAAAACACAGTTCTCGTATGCGCCTTTTGATAAGGCGGTTTGTGTGAAGTCGATCTTGTCAAAGGTTTTGTCTTCAATGTATGTGTCCTGCATTGCTATGGTATGCTTTATGAGAGCTGCTAAATTACTGCTAACGCTCTTGTAATAGGGTGGTGCAGTGAAATGTAGTTAGCTAATTTGTTCTATCGCCGTTTTCTCATCTGCAACCTTGTCGTTACCCATTTCTAATTTCCAGTTAAACAATTCTTCTTTCTCACCGGTTCGTCATAAGTACCATAACCAATTTCTATCCCGCCTCTTTCATTTGGTTCACCAACTATGCACAAATCGCCTATCATCCTGTTTTCAGTCTTTGAGATTGCGGTCCATAAAGTTGAATACAAGTAATTTTTTGTCTTGCCGGCTACGCTGGGGAGGATTGTCTGTTCAAGCGCTTCTTTAAGTTCATCAGAGATGGTTCTTGAGGTTGCGTTGAAGTGCAGTTCTTCTTCTAAAGAATTGTCGCATTTACAATATTTCAGCAGCCGATCGTAACTAAGTGGTTTGAGAATTAATCTTTTCGTTTCAACCATTTGGTTGATTTTTGTTTGGTCTGTAATGTTTTACATCTTCCTTTTCAGTACAACTAATATCTGCATCAATTAATGATTTCTCCTTTAATATTAGCCAGCCTTTCTTTCCATTTTTGTAGTTCCTCCGGCGTAATTCTTACCCAATCGTTTGCTTCGCCAACAATTTTCAATGGCGATGCTGTGCGATAGGAGCGTGTAGGGTTGCCCGGAAATTTTTTGTCGGTCACGTTCGGATCATTTTCAAAGCTACCTGTAGGTTCAACAATGTAAACACGTTCATGTCCATCACCTTTAGCTAAAGCAGCAGCAAGTCCTGCGCCATTAACCAGTGCGGTGAAATAAATATGATTCATCACCACATCGGCTTTGTAGTTAGACCTGTTTCCAGGTGTGAGCAAATTGCCAGCCTGTAAGTTCGCTCTGGTGCCGTGATAAAAAGGGCCTTTGTCAGTTGGTTTTTCACCAGACAAAGCCGCTAGTTCATAATTCTTTTTTGCATTACCTGGATCGTTTAAATCTTGATAGCATTTGGCAATGTTTGAATATAGAGAAGGCAGGGCAGTGTTAACCGTATCGTCATTTATTTTTAAAGCAAACTGCAAACAGGTTTCCAACCACTGTAATTTATCGTCAAGATCTTTTTGCTGCCGTGCCACATAATAAGCAGCTGTAAATTTTTCAAAACCGTCTGTTGCTTCGTTCCATGCCTGCAAAAAGAATTTGACTGCTTCAGCAGGTTGGTCTTTTGCTTCCATATCCATACCCTGAATACAAAGTTTGACAACAGGGTTATTCGGGCTGAATTCCATTTATATTATTTCGTTGGTTGATGATTATGATACCACGTTGAAGACAGTGCTAAATAAATCCAGATTTCACTCACATATAACTGCTCCTGTAAACAATAACATTGTTACACACCTGCACGGCTATCACTACTTGCCGGCCTATAGTAAAAAATTACTGCTCCGGAATTGAAAATTTTTGTATTAGCAAGTTTAAGCATAACCTTTTCATTTATGTTTTTAAATAAGGGTAAACCTTTTCCTGCTATAACGGGGTGGACACAAAGCTGGTATTCGTCTATTAGATTAAGTTTAGTTAGTGCTACGATCAAACCCGGACTGCAAGCTAAAATGTCTTTACCTTTTTGTAGCTTAAGTTCCAACACAGTTTCTTCCAGGTTTTTGTTTGCCAACCTTGCACTCTTCCAGTCTATATTTTTCAAAGTGTGTGAAAAAACAATTTTGGGGATCTTGTCTATAGCCAGAGCAAATTCGTCCATTGATTGATTGCCTGTTGGATTTTTCACCATGGGTTGCCAATACTCCATGAGTTGATAGGTTATCCTTCCATACAGCGCAACGCCTGCGCTATTTAACAGGTCAGTGTAATGTTGATGTATTTCGGGGTCGGGGTCTACTGCTGTGTGGTCGCAAAAACCGTCAAGTGTCATATTTATCGCTCCAATTAGCTGCCTCATTGTGTTTGCTTTTTATTTGCCTCAAGCCGCTTTGATGTAGAAACGCAGGCAATAAGTTATTGCCTTTCCATTATATAATTCAATTCAGTTACGCCGGAAGTAAATTGCTGCGTGCCTAACAGCTTTAGTTTGATCTTGTCTTTGATGTCCGCAAACAAAGGAATACCTTGCCCAAGAACAATTGGGTTAACAAAAAGCCAGTAACCGTCAATTAAGTTTTGTTGAATAAGTGCATGTGTTGCAGTGGGGCTGCCAAAGAGCAGGATCTCTTTATCGCCCTGTTGTTTTATTTCATTTATCCTGTCAGCAAGGTTATCGCTGATGATGGTTGTGTTGGTCAGTTCCGCATCTTTCATTGTTTTTGATAGCACAAGTTTGTGAACATTCTTATACCATCTCGAATGTTCAATATCATGCTTGCTTGCGTTCGGTTTGTTTGCCGCAGTAGGCCAGTAGCTTTCCATCATTTGGTAAGTCACTCTTCCATATAATGAAGTATCGCCCTTGCTTATTCGCTTGCCTACATGGTCAAAAATTTCTTCATCAACTTTAATCCAGTTCATTTCTCCATTGGGTCCTGCAACAAAACCGTCAAGCGATATGTGCATAAACGAAATTATTTTCCTCATTAGGTGTGTTTTAGTCTATGATTTATATGTTTTGTCACGACTGCTACTTTGGGAATAAGAACAATTGCTGCTAACATATAAATATATGCCGGCAGATTGATATTCTGTAAAAGCAGTTATTGGCTGCCAGACTAGAAGTTAAAATCTATTTTTTTATCCGGATGTTCTCTCCCGGCGGTACATTAGAACTAAGTATTACAGTGGCCGGAATCTTGCTTACCTCCCCAAAGGACACGCATCTACGCCACTAACAGGTTACTCATTACTTTCATTTGCTTTTTGAAGCAAACTGTAAACAGCCCTAATGCTGTAGTGAGGTATGTAACCTCCTGTATACTCTACGCCGGCATCAATAAATTTGTTGTGTATGTGAAACCGTTTACCAATGCCAAGGGTAGCCGGGGTAAACATTTCATTCAATTCAACTCCTAAAAGAAAATTAGCATACAGGTCTATGGGCGAAAAGTCGTAGCGGTAGCCACCCTTTAATGCTAAACTGGTAAATTTTGTTGGGTATACAGATGGAGAATAATAGCTGGCGCCGGAAAAGCGAATAATTTGTAATTGCAAAACCACAGAACTTTTCCTGGTAAAGTTGTACTGGCCAATTCCCTCAACACCAATACTGTTATTCCAGGACTCGTAAGCCATATAGGGGTCTGACTGGGGGATCGCCACCAATAAGCCGGCAGCGAGGCTCCTGTTGCCTTTCTGCGCTTCAGCCATTGCGCACATAACTGTACACATTAGAAGGCAGAAGATGGTTTTACTCATAAATGTTTGGTTTCGTCACTGGCTAACATTTTTATGCCATGGTTTGGTATTCCTTTTACCCTACGGTTAAAAAACCCTGCTTGCGCAGGGTCTTCAATGAAACGAAGTTTCGCTGCTACTGTGGTGTTAGATACTGTGAGTACACATATCCCTCGGCACCCTTATCGGTTTTAATTAACCACCATTGTTGGTTGGTTTGATTCAGCACAGTTACCAATTCGTTATGTGCTGCTTTGCCAATAATGGGTTGATCCGTGCCCGGGCCTTTCCTGATATTTAAATTTGATTCCTGCGTGGTAACCTTTGCTTTGCTTCCTGATGCTGCAGATACATTCACATCTAATACCACATCGCCGGCCCTGTAATCAGGATCGATCTTGTTATACACAGCCCACAGGTTATCTTTTACGGCGCCACTGGGAGCTTCGCCATTTATATACAAAACATTATTTTGCTCCCGTACCTGTAGGTTTTTAACTCCACCACTCTTAGCTGCGTTGATCAGCTCTGCATATTTTGTTTCTAATGCCATACACTGTTTCCTCCTTATTGAATGGTTAAGTTGTTATTTACTTTTTTAGGATGAAGCGCATGAATGGACTGCATCAAATTTTGCAGCCTGTCTCTTTTTATTGTTCCTGTTAGTGTCACTTCACCATTACTCACTAAAGCATTTACGCCAGGATAATCTTTTGTTGCATCTTTAACTCCTGTTGTTAATGAATCGTCGGTTGCTATTTCAACCGGAGCAGTATTTTGCGTTTGTACACTGGTAGTATCTGTATTTACCGGGGTAGTATCCTTTGATTTGCTTTTGCAAGCGGTTAGCTGTATGCTGCCAGCCAACATTAATGCGACTATTGTTTTAATAGAAACTGTCTTCTTCATTGCTATACTTTTTTTGTGATAAAAATTTTATTGAAAGCTTTTAATTATTCCTGTTTCACTGAATCCACAATGTATTCGCTATCGCCCCTCCAAAATGCTGCGCTGTTTTTTTGTTTGTAATGAACCGTTACCGGGTGTCCCTGTAAATTATCCAGTTGTTGTGCAACAGATTTGTTCGTGACGGAGAAGAAGAATTTTTCTGAGGCAAGGGTTATATTGTTGTTGCCCTTTACGCTGCTCAGGATCATTTCACCCTCGTAAGTTTTAAAGACATTGCCCCTGTGGGAAAATTTTTGCAGCAAACCATAGCGGTACCCATCACTGTATGTGTAGTAGTAATGCCACCAGGTGAAAAAAGCAAGTGCAAACAGGATCACCAGAACCACAATGGCAAGTATTCTGCGACCAACATGCCTGCGCCTTGTTACTTCAATACTTCTCCCTTCCATGGTTATATCAATGTCGGTTAAATATGTTTCCGAGTGCACCGCCGCCAAACTTCGAGAACATATCATTAAGTCCGCCGGGTGTAATGCTTTGATCGTTGGGATCGTTTGCTTTGTGTGCAAATTTTTGCAGCAAACCAGGTAAGGATGCAGCAATAGCACCAGTTACCATTGGAGGTAAGCCAAATTTGCTTGCAAGGGAACTTACCACTCCACCTTCAATTGCATTTACTACCGGGTTGCCAGATGTTGTCGCATTTTGAAGCTGTGACAATACGCCACCAATACCACCTTGTTCTGCTGATTGGTTAGCGAGTCCATGAGTGATTTGCGTAGCTACTTCGTGGTGTACTGCATCCTGTTGTTCGGGAGGCAGGGATGAGGCTACCTGCGGATTATTTCCGAGCTGGTGTTTTACCATGTTTACAATTTCATCAAACATAATCTGGTCTTTAAGTGAGTGATCCTGCACTAAACGTACCAAACTGGTAATGCTGAAACGGCTTGAAGGGAAATCCAGGGGCATTGTGAGATAATGGATTTGATCAGGCGATTAGTGTTGAACAAAACGCAGCAGGAACGTCCTGAACTTGGGTACGATGATAGAAGCTCAAATAAAAACAGAAAGCATCTTAGTTCATTGGCACAATGCTTTCGCGCCAGTAGGTTACTATATCAATTAACTGCTGTTTCAGTTTATTAAAGCTGTCCGACTTTTTGAAGAGACCATTGGTGCACAAATGATATGCTTGTTCAATCTGGGTTTGAGAGGGGTTTGCAGTAAGGAAGACAAAGGGAATACTTTTTAAGTTTGAGATTTTATTTTTCAATAAGTACTGTTTCAACTCTAATCCTGATATTTTGGGCAAACTAATTTCACTGATGATCAGGAATGGAACTTCATTTTCTTTTTCTATTTTACGGATAACATCCTCTGCAGTATCAAAGAAGAAGAGTGTGTTTTCGAAGCCTAATTCCTGCCAGGCATCTGCAATTAATTCTTTGTCTTCAAGATCACTGTCCACTATAAAAACAGGCGACTGATTCATGGATTTTTTTAGAGGAGGCGCAAAAAAATCAGGCCAATGTACGGGTAAAGAAAAAGTAGGACTTACAAAATGAAAATGAATCCAAGGTGCTGATTTTTTTCGGGAAATAAGCTGGTGTGTTCTCTGGCCCTGATTTTCACAACCGATAAGAAATAAAATTTTACATGCTGCTTCTCTCTTGCAATTATTACCACACACAATTCAAAATCAACAAACCGAACTGGTGCAGAAGTACATAATGTTCGAATTAGGTAACGCATAATAGTCAGGGAATTCGATATCCAGCAGGCGAGGCACAAGTTGACGCGAAAATTATGAGTATGTGGAAATAAGTAGGAAAGCCCCTGGAAAGGGGCCTTCGAAACATAATCCGTACTAAATAAAAAGTTTATCGCTTAATAAATTTTGCCGAGCTCTGGTCGTAAGCTGTCTTTACTTCCAGCACATACATGCCTGAAAAAATCTTTCCGTCAAGATTGACAGCAATTGGATTGTTGTCTTTAGCAAGATTCTTTTTTTGACTGTATACAATTGCGCCTGAAGCATTGTAGATATTGATAACAGCCTGCGTATTTTCATGCGAAGTGAAGTTGAATACCAGGTAGGATTCTACAGGGTTTTGAGTTAGTGAAAGGGCGCCTGATGTTTTTGCATTATTACCAACGACCAATGTATTTGAGTAAGATATTTTATTGCTGTTGTCCGTGAGCTTTACTCTATAAAACATCTTTGATTGAGGAAGTGCATCGTTAAAAACATATTCTTCGTTACCCGTTTTTTCCGTTGAAAAAATAACAGCGGCTGGGTAGAAGTTTTTCCCGTCGGAGCTTTTTTCAACTTCAAATTGCTTCCCGGTTTCATTATCTGCTACATACCATTTCAGTTCGGTTTGACTGGAAGTTGTTATGGCATGGAATGCCGTAAAGCGTACTGGTAGCACTCCAACATTGGGAATGAACCTGAGTGCATCAATACATCCTGCGCTGGTAATTGTCTGGATCAAAATGTTTGCATTGTACGGGAAAAAAGTAGTTGTGAATCCGCCATCGGAAACTGTGTTCTCGATTTTGCTTTCAACGTACGTGTCACTCGCATCCAGATCTCCAGGAACGGACCCGTTATCGACAAATATTTTGAGGGTTACCGGAAACTCATTTGCAGCACCACCTACCACATCATAATTTACAACGGAACCTGTGGTTGCGTTTCCACGAACAATAGCGCTTGAAACACTAACAGTACCGAGGATAGTTGTCGGATCTCCGCCATTTGTTACCCCTGGAGTATGCGTAATCTGTGAACTTGATTTTGTCCATGTTCCGCAGTAACCATCAACCAATCTTATGTAGCCATTATCAGAACCAATATCCTGCGTTACATATTCAGTTCTTGCAGAACCGTAGGTTGAAAAATCAATATCAAAATCAGGTGCGGATCCACTCATGTCAATATGCAGTGTAGGAAGGCCGACAATGTAAGTCGGTATAAAGGTATTTCCTCCAGTGCCTCCTAAAAAGATGCTTAGCAGTACTCCATTCCTATAGACCAAAATATTGTAAGTGGCACCGGTGCCACCGACTTTTTGGAAAACATCGTTGAAGTTTGCCGGCACAGGTACCATGTCATAGGCGGCATTTCCGTCGATTGCGGCAGGTACTGTATTACTAAGTCGCCATTGCCTTAAATAAGCGTTATTAGTGCTCATGAAAGCCAGGTCATTCCAGCTATAGTTCGACATGATGCTGTTAGTAACGCCCTGGTAGTTGAAAGGAATGGCTGATGAACCAACAAAATATCCCCTTGAAGCAATGGATAGGTTGGGTAGATCCAGAACAAAAAAACCTTTTTCTGAACCCGATTCATAATAGGTTACGACTGTATAGTTGTCCATTGACACAGTGGAAACATCGTTGTTATAAAACTCAAAGAACTCGTTCCTGCTTCCACCAGGAAAACAGTACACTTCGTTAAGTATGGCTTGTGCATTTGTTTTTACAAAAGCTGCAAGCGTAATTAGTAGGGTAAAGATTATTTTCATTTCTCAGGGTTTGAATTAGGAAATAGTCAATTCAATTCCAGGAAATATCGGATTGGCTTTCGCAAGGAAGTTTGAGAAGTAAGAGGCCATTGTAACATAGCCTCTTGAAACAAGAATGGATTATTGCTTAACTATTTTTATAGTTTCGGTATTTGTGTTGTCAACAAAACGAATTACATAAATGCCCGGTTTGGCAGTAGAAATATCGATATTTGTTTGTTGTGCTCCTGAAGCAATTGAAACAGACTTAACCATTCTGCCATCTGCTGCAACAATTTCAATTTTGCTGTTGTTGCTGGCAGTGCTGTGTTGAATAGTTAATTGGTTTTGTGCCGGGACTGGAAATGCTCTCAATACTACGGTCGATTGCTGACCTTTGACACTTACAACAGTGCTATAGGCGTACTTGCCATCATTGTCAACAGATTTAATTCTGTAATACACTACATCTCCTGGTTTAACATCGGTATAGCTATAAGAAGAGGCATTGCTTGCCGCAACAAAACCAATTTTCGTAAAGTTCTTGCCATCACTACTTTTTTGCACTTCGTAGCCATTTACATTTTCCTCGCTACCAACATTCCAAGTTAAAGAAACTCCGCTGACTGTTTTTTTGGCGGAAAATCCGGCAAACTTAACTGGAAGCGAACTATTTGCCGTGGGGCATCCTGTAGGATAGGTATACGGAGCATTAATCGACAAGTTATCTATAATAACACTGGCGTTGTCGGACGTCCTGAAAATGACTTTCCTGCTTCCGTTAATATTGTTGCCTGGTGTATTGGCGGATGTAAATGTGGCCGAAAAACTTCCTGAAGGGCTGCTGTTTAAATTGATGCTTTGCAGAAGTGTTTCCACTCCATTTATTACCAATAAAACCTTCAATGTTTTGCTTCCGCTTGAAGTTGCAATAGTGTTATAGGAAAAATTAATTGACAGACTTGGTGGGATCAGCAATTCAGGTGTGATCATTTCGGATTGGCTGCCTAATTGTGTCACTACACTTCCGGTGCCAGTAATTACAGGGGAACTTGTAAAGCCGACGTTGTTGAAAGTCCAGCATTGGCCCATCAACGTATTCACTTCATTCTGAGATTCAAAATTTTGGATTACGTTCTGAGAAAATGTCTTTGTTGTGATTAATAAAGCACATGCAAATGCGATTTGAGTACAGATTTGTTTCATTTCTTTAGGGTTTGAATTAAAAAATTTGATTCAGGCCCATAGAAATACTGGAAGAAAAATGTTTTCTCGAAGGATTGGAAAAGGTTTAGCGGATATAGGGGAGTTTAACGGATATCAGGAATACAGGAACAAATTGTTCGGTTAACAAAGGCAACAGAGGAGTTTGAATTTGCAATAATTGTACAGGGGGAAATACTAAAACTGTGTAGTTGTTAGATGAGCCGGTACGAATTATTGTTTGAGACTTTTCGAAGGATTGGTAGCACAAACGTAAAATTCGTTTTCGAATTTTGCAAGGGTTTCCACTAAGTTTTTTTTAAGGCTAAATAGTATTTTTTCAGTTAGGCATGAATAAACAACTGGTATTGAGTTCAATTCGCTTGCATTTTTTCAACAGATTAATTGCAATAAAAAAAGATAGTTTGCCCTCTTTTGTTGTTTTTCTATTAGTTCGGTATGGATAAGAAGTGAAACCGGCAACAAACTTCCTCGCTTACTGAACGCTTTCGTTTTCTCAAAAAAATCCAAGATCCATAGAAACTGGCCTGAAACATCAGTTTGAAAAAATCAATTACTGGGGTGAACATCTGGAAATGAATGATACAATTGATACTGACAATTCAATGCAACTTTCCTTTACCCGGGTATTTCATAGCACAAATTGCTGTAGGAGACAATGTCTAACCATTGGAATTTGGTATTCAAGCCTGTCGTAAGTCTGCCTCATATAAACTGAATCTGCTTTTTGCGAGAACACAAAGTTGTTGAAAAGAAAAACAAACCAAGAAACAAATAGCGCATAGCTGAAGAGATAAAACGAAGCTACAGATTTTTCACTAGCAACCGGTGAGGAGCGAGGTGTTCCGCAGCCGCTTTCGCAACAGCTTTGAAAAACCTGAACTTTTTGTGCCAAGTAACGGAAGTAAATCTGCCTTTACAGGATGTTTTGCATACTTTCAAAAAAGCGCATCGTATCATGATCCAGATTCACAGCACATGGTTTCCATATATTGATCGCAATCCGCAGAAATACGTTGGGAATATTTACAAAGCCGACGAAGAAGATTTTATTAAATCAACTATCAAGGTGTATGGTTCAACAGAAATAGAAGTTGGCGGAGAACAACGCCGGGCAAAGAAAGTATTCTAAAAAATAGGCCATTTACTTGTTCCGTTCTCGTTTCAAAATAAAGAGCTTGTTGATTTATAAAGAAAGGCAGTTTTTTTGAAGTCAGCAGCCGTACACAACCACTGAAATTTTTTATGTTATTTGGTTAATGGCCATTTTGCTGTATCTTCACACTGCTTCATTTATCTGCAAGGATATTATTGCCTCGTTTCCCTGCGGGTTTTATAAAATGCCATTTTCGGCAGCATCGATCAGATTTTGTTAGCAGTTAGTCAGTCAACGTTAGTAAGTGTTTGTAACTCTTTAAAACTTGTACTATGAAACTCTCTGATTTTATCATGCTGAATGAAGAAGAAAAAAAACTCGCCGTACTTCATGGTGGCGTGTTGATAAGCAAGAGAACATTCCCTAATTACATCGTCTTCCTGTTCCAGTTAAATAATTTTTATGTGGAAACCTTTGGCAACACCAAAACGAAGGGGATAATAGAATATCGTGCATCTGCGGATACCAAATTGCTTGATCCTTACCTGGAAAGCATCCCTATTGATGATGTGTTTAGCAATTGAATTGCCTGGCATATTTATTTGGAACGCCTTCTATAAAGCTGAAAGAAGACATTTGGTTAATTCCATCACAAGCCAACGGCTTGTGATGGCACAATTGAATCAGTTGCAACACAAGAGAGGAAGCTCACCCAGCACGTTCATCTTTGAGCTTGCCGGATTGGGCAAGATGCGAATGCTCGTCTATGTCTATTTTATTAGTAACCACATAGCCATGTAGTTTTTGAATAGCAATAGCAAGCTCGGTGATATTCGCTCTTAGTGGCTTCAGGTTTTCCCACGACTCGCCGTTAAGAAGTTTTTCCTTCAGCTTATCAATTTCCTGGTTGTACAGGGATAAAAGGGTTAGGAGGTCCTTTCCGTCGGTGTTAGTTTGCATTTTAATGGTTATTCGGGTAGCGCTTTGTCAGCAAAAACTATTCCTCTTTCCGTAAGCATACTAAAAATATTGATTCCAAATTATTGGGAGCAGGCAAAAACTTTTAAATCCCGTGGTTGTAAGCGAAAAAATCAAAAGAAGCTTTAGTCGCTTTGCGCAGGAAGGGGATATTATTTTTTTTGTAAAAAATGTGGGTGCACTAAATAAAAATAAGAAGATCAATTAATGGAATAGTATTTGCTTTTGCAGGGCAACCGAAAAACCTACCTATGAGCCAGCCGTTTGCAAACCATGAAATAAAGGCGTTAGAAAAAATGTATTTACTGGAGATTGAAGTTTTGAAATTAAAAATGTTGCGTGGAGCATTTTGGAAAGACATTGTGAAACAGGAAAATAAAACAATTGAACTGGCACTGGCAATTCATAAAAAGCAATGTCGGGACTCAATTAGTATAAATAATTTTTCTGTGGAAGCCATTTTGTAATGTATCAATTTAAAACAAACATCATGGAGTCAAACTTTCTCAATTTAGATGTTGACGTTTTGAACCGTCTTTACAGGGCTAAGGAGAAGGAATTAGAGGTCGCTATATTAAGAGGAACTTCATGGGACGAAGTAAGTATACAACGCAAAGCATTGTCGGAACTGTCTTCAGCACTTCATACCAAATTATTAAGAGAGGGAACTCAGTCTCCAAAATTTCCAACAACACCTGGAAGTGAAGAATAGTTTTCATCTCTATAGGTCTTATGCACTTACTGTTTGAACTGTTCGTTTGTCGCTCGTTTTGTTTCTTCCAAACAGACCAGCATCCGAAACATCAATATCAAGTCATAACTTAACTAAGAGAACTTCGATATTCATTAGGTGATTGTCCTACCCGTTGCTTAAATAGCCGTGTAAAATGTTGTGGATACTTAAAGCCTAATTCGTATGCAACCTGGCTCACCGATTTAGTCTCATCAAATATTTTCTCCTTTGCAACATCAATTACTTTTTCCTGTATGTATTCCTGTGCTGTTTTTCCTGTTTCTTTTCTAATGAGGTCACCAAAATAGTTTGCGGATAAACTCAATTCCCCCGCACAGTAAGCCACAGATGGCAACCCAATAGTTTGTGGTCTGTCAGATTGATAATAATTGTTCAGCAGATGTTCAAACCTTTCTAAAATTCCTTTATGCACATCATCCCTTGTTATAAACTGGCGATCATAAAAACGAACGCAGTAGTTTAAAAACAATTCAATGTTTGAAACAATGAGCCTTTTGCTGTGTTTATCAATAGCGTGTTGTAATTCATATTCGATCTTGGAAAAACTATCCAAAACAATTTTTCTTTCACGTTCGGATAAGTGCAGGGCTTCATTTGATTGATAACCGAAGAAACTATACTCCTGGATATGCCTTCCAAGCGAAGTGCCATGTATAAAATCGGGATGAAAAGCAAGCGCATAACCTTTTGGCTGAAACATTTCTCCTTTACTATTTACTCCGGCTATTTGACCTGGCGCAATAAAAACTAATGTTCCTTCCTGGTAGTCGTAGTTATGCCTGCCATACACCAGGTCGCCACACTTTACATCTTTCAATATGACGGTATAAAAACCAAAATACATTCTTGACCCGCTTCTTGGCTTTGCTTTTGAAAAGTCAATTATGCTCACCAACGGATGCAAGGTTTCGTTATTATTAAAACTATTGTAATCACTCACGTTTTCAAGCCTTAGCAGTTTATCCATAACCTACTTTTTGCTAATATCAAAGTTACTATCTAATTAGTCGCTTAACTGGTGAGCAGGTCGCAATCAGTAATAGTGGTAAGCAAATCCGTAATTTGTATACAAGCCCGCTAAGAATTGAAATTGACCTTTGCAAAGTCAAATCGATATTCTTAAAACGACATCATTCAAAAAAATAGATTTATGCAAAAAAGATCTTTAGGAAAAAGCGGATTGGAAGTTTCAGCACTTGGTTTGGGCTGCATGGGATTAAGTTTTGGTTATGGTCCTGCCACCAATAAACAAGATGCCATTCAACTCATAAGAAAAGCTTTTGAATTGGGCGTTACATTTTTTGATACAGCAGAGGCGTATGGTCCTTATCAAAATGAAGAGTTGCTTGGTGAAGCATTGGAACCATTTCGTAATGAAGTAGTAATTGCAACAAAGTTTGGTTTCAGGGAAGGCAGGACAGCACTTGGAACAGACAGTCGTCCGGAGACTATAAGAGCCGTGACCGAAGCGGCACTTAAACGGCTAAGAACTGACGTTATCGATTTGCTTTATCAACATAGGGTTGATCCCAATGTGCCAATTGAAGATGTGGCAGGTGCAGTAAAAGAATTAATTAAGGAAGGGAAAGTGAAACATTTCGGTATGTCAGAAGCTGGAGTGCAAAGCATTCGGAGGGCACATGCTATTCAGCCAGTAACAGTTTTGCAAAGCGAATACTCACTTTGGTGGAGAGAGCCGGAAAATGAAATCATTCCAACTTTAGAAGAATTGGGAATTGGGTTTGTTCCATTCAGTCCTTTGGGTAAAGGTTTTCTTACGGGAAAAATAGATGAGCAAACTACTTTCGATAAAACAGATTTCCGAAATGTAGTTCCCCGTTTTTCGGAAGAAAATAGAAAAGCGAACCAAACTGTTGTTGACCTTCTTGCCAGGATTGCTAAAGAAAAAAACGCCACCAACGCACAGGTAGCATTAGCATGGTTATTGGCGCAAAAGCCATGGATTGTTCCTATTCCGGGTACAACAAAATTGCATCGGCTTGAAGAAAATGTTGGTGCAGTACAAGTTACATTAACAGAAAACGATCTTAAGGAGATCAACGAAGCTGTTTCGAAGATAGAAGTGCAAGGTGACCGTTATAATGAACAGGCGCAAAAAATGATTGATCGTTAAATCAGAGACCGGATAATTTAAAAACTCAACAATAAGATGAACAATATCAAAGGAAAAGTAATCGTCATCACAGGTGCCAGCAGTGGCCTCGGCGAGGCTGCAGCAAAATACCTGGCACAAGAAGGGGCCACTGTAGTATTAGGTGCTCGCCGGTTAGAAAGAATTACAGCATTAGCTGGTGAGATCAACAAGAATGGCCACAAAGCACTTGCAATTGCTACAGACGTTACAAAGGTTGAACAAGTAAAAGCGTTAGTTGATAACGCAGTTAAAACATTTGGTCGCATAGATGTGCTGATCAATAATGCCGGATTGATGCCGCAGTCCACTTTAAATCGTTACAGGGTCGATGAGTGGGACAAAATGATTGATGTAAACATCAAAGGTGTGTTATACGGAATTGCAGCTGCTTTGCCTCATATGGAGCAACAAAAAACTGGTCACATTATTAATGTTTCTTCGGTAGCAGGCCATAAAGTACGACCGGGAGGAACGGTTTACTCTGCTACAAAACATGCGGTTCGTGTGATATCAGAAGGTTTGAGACAGGAAGTGAAGCAATATAATATTCGAACCACGATCATTTCACCGGGTGCTGTTGATACGGAATTGCCGAACAGTATCACTGAACCGGATGTTGCAGAAAATATGAAGAAGTTTTATGCGGACATCGCTATTCCTGCCGACTCCTTTGCCCGTGTTGTGGCATTCGCTATTAGCCAGCCGGAAGAAATGGACATCAATGAGATTTTATACCGTCCAACAAAACAAGAATACTAAACAACAGAACGCAGCACGATACTGTCGAACTTTTTCATCGTGTACTTGTTAATTGAACGACACGATTTTTATTGCTCATTAAGAACAAAGAAGAAATATGGAAACAGTAAAAGCAACAGCAGAAGGAATGAAGACCGTTAATGCAAAACAGGTAAAAGCATTTGGCACAGAAGCAGCGACAGCACCGCTACAACAATTAAACATTCAAAGGAGAAAACCAACACCGCATGATGTAGAGATTGAAATTTTATACTGCGGTGTTTGTCACTCCGATCTTCATACGGCAAGAAACGAATGGCATGGTACTATTTATCCATGTGTGCCTGGTCACGAAATTGTAGGTAAGGTTATGAGCGTCGGAAGCCACGTTACGAAATTTAAAGCAGGCGATATGGCTGCCGTAGGTTGCATGGTGGACAGTTGCCGCGAATGTGATTATTGCAAGGAAGGCCTGGAACAATATTGCGAAAATGGAAATACCGGAACATACAACTCGCCTGATGTGCATCTCGGCTCGCATACCTTTGGCGGCTACGCCGAAAGCATTGTTGTAGATGAAGCTTTTGTTTTAAAAGTGCCTGAAAACCTTGACCTCGCAGCAACTGCGCCACTGCTCTGTGCAGGTATCACTACTTATTCTCCACTGAAACATTGGAATGTTGGTCCCGGTAAGAAGGTGGGTGTCGTTGGCATTGGCGGTTTGGGACACATGGGCGTGAAGCTGGCAAAGGCAATGGGTGCAGAAGTAATTGTATTTACTACTTCTCCATCAAAAGTAGAAGATGCAAAACGACTTGGCGCAGATGATGTAGTGCTTTCGAAAGATCCATCACAAATGCAACGCTATGCAGGCAAACTTCATTTTGTGTTAGATGCTGTTTCTGCACAGCATGACATCAATGCTTATTTAAACCTTTTAAGGGTTGATGGTTCGTTGGCATTGGTAGGAGCACCTGAGCATCCTTTACCGGTAGCAGCATTCAGTCTTATTCCCTATCGCAGAAGCTTTGCTGGCTCGATGATTGGAGGCATAGCAGAAACACAGGAGATGTTAGACTTCTGTGGTACACATAATATCGTTTCTGATATTGAGATGATCAACATTCAACAAATCAATGAAGCGTACGAGCGTTTACTGAAAGGCGATGTGAAGTATCGCTTTGTAATTGATATGGCTTCATTGAAAAAATAAAGGCAAAATTAGTTATGCAAATAACAAGAATGGGTTCTCAACCCTCAACTAAAGGACCTGAAGATTGGTTTACAGGTTCAGTACGTGTTGATGCACTGTTTAGTCCAAATAGCGCAAGACGTGCTGCGGCAGCTACCGTTACATTTGAACCAGGTGCAAGAACGGCATGGCATATACATCCACTTGGACAAACATTAATTGTTACTGCCGGTTGTGGCTGGGTGCAACGTGAAGGTGAACCAATTGAAGAAATTCGTCCCGGTGATGTAGTTTGGTTTGAACCGGGTGAAAAGCATTGGCATGGTGCCACTGCAACCAATGGAATGACACATATTGCTATCCAGGAAAACCTTGACGGCAAAGTAGTAGAGTGGCTGGAGCAGGTAAGTGATGAGCAGTATCATGGCTAAAATCGGAAGGGTACACATGGAAACATGGAAGGACTACTAAAATATTCAAAACTTTAAATGCAGCATCGACAACTTTATTTGAATTTAGATTTCAAAAGTTAATTTCACAGTTAACAGATTTGAATCTATGCAGGTAAATTTCACCAAGGCCCTTATAATCCTTCTGCTTGCTGTGTGCTTTCATGCCGCTGCGCAAACCGATTCGGCAACATTTGCTCACACAACGTGGAATGTACAGACCCTGGCAAAGGACATTACATGGAAAAGTTTTCATTTCGAAAACAAATCACTGTTCAATGCTAATGAAAACATCAACATCATTGAAATTTCGCCAAAGCAAAAGCGCTACAGGCTGCATGTAGTACATTCCGATTCGCTGGAGCCTACATCGCAGTTATCTATACGCAACAATGCGCTGGCAGGAATCAACGGTTCATTTTTTAAAATGCGTGGCGCTGATCCAGATGATAACAAAAAAAATGACGGAAAGCCGGTGCTTGAACCTTCAAAGCTTAATTATAACCGTTCCGTTGTTTACTTAAGGGAAAATAACCTGGTGATAGCAGAAAATAATGAGAAGGACAATAAACGCAAACGTCACCAGCAAGGTTCAATTGCAATAAAAAAAAGAAAAGTCTCTATCGTAAAAGATTCTGCGGACATTAATTGGGAGCATCAACTACGCGGGCAGGATGTGATTTCCACAGGCCCGGTATTGATACTTGCAAGCATCGATCAGAAAATTTCCAGTGATGCTTTTAATAAGGACCGTCATCCCCGAACTGCTATAGGTAAAAGAGCAGATGGAACTGTAATATTGTTGGTTGTGGATGGAAGAGCTACAGAGTCTGCGGGGATGAGTATTCCGGAACTGCAAAGAATATTTCGATGGCTTCATTGCACTGAAGCGATCAATCTTGATGGCGGTGGCTCAACAACTATGTACATCAGGGGGCAACCTTTTAAAGGCGTGGTGAATTATCCCACGGATAATAAAAAATATGATCATGCGGGTGAACGTGAGGTTGCTAATGCACTGATTATTGTTAGCAGATAATTAGTGTCTAAGTGCCCGTTGTTTAATAATGGTTATTTATAAACTTTCAGTATTACAATTCCGTGTTTAGGTATCGTCAGCATTTTCCCATTTTTCAGTTTACCTATGTTTTTGTGAAGCCATAAATCTCTCAGCTTATTTTTTTTAGAAATTTCAATTTTTTCCTCAGTTAATTTGCTTCATTATTACCGCGGTTCATAACAGCTATGACTTTTTGTTTCCTTGCGCCTAATGGTTTCATCCACACTTCAACATTATCCTCTCTCAATATTCGCCTCGCCTGTATAAAAGCAGGATCCTGGTTTAAGGCAATGACTTCTTTGTTAGTTAAAATTTCAATTGTTTGTTTACTCATGTTGCGCAAATCATTTCCTGCAAGCAGCGGTGAATTCATCATGCACCACATAGAGAAATGCGTTTTGTCTTCGTCATAGGACATTCCTCTGCCCACTTGCAGCATGTCCATGTCATTGTAATGGCCGGGAGAGGCGTACTTGTGGAGGTCCGCATTAAGATCAATGATTTTGAGAATGGAAGCAAAGCGCTCCCTGATGTCTCCTGATATGCGCCATGAATCCGCTTTTTTAATAGCCCATTCCCCGGGAAATTTCCAGCGGCAAACATTGAAAACAATATTGCTGTCAATGGATTTTACTTCAGCAATGATCTTGGAATATTCTGTTTCTTCATCAAGTTTCATTTTCTCCCCGCCACACCAATCTGCTTTCAGGAAATCAAACTTCCATTCATTGAAAAATAAATTGCAATCCTGTTTAAGATGACCATAAATTCCAACACCAATTCCCAAAGAATCTTTATCATAAATAGAACCGCAGGTATTGTTACCGGCATCGGTATAGATGCCTGCTTTTAATCGTTTGCTGTGAATATATTCAGTTAATGCCTTCATGCCTGAAGGAAACTTTTTGGCATTCGGAAACAAAATCCCATTGGCATCTCTTCCGCCGAAGTAGCCATCGTCAATATTGATAAATCGATAGCCTGCGGCATACATGCCAGAAGTAATCATGGCATCTGCCTGTTCCCTTATCATCTTTTCATCAATGTTTACATGAAAATGATTCCAACTGCTCCACCCCATAATGGGAGGCTTTGGTTTTTGCGCTGTGCAGTCAGTAATAAAGAAAAATGCGGCAAGAAAAAGAAATAAGAAATTATGCTTCATATGTCATTGTGCCACTAAGTTACCAAGGCGCAAGCATTTGCTGTCCCGTACTTTCTTTTTTGACAGACAAATCAGTTTCCATTATATGTATTTGTTCAGGCGTCACAACCTTACTAATTTCAATAACAAAGTATTCACCTAAAACAATTAATGTATGACAAGCCTTTCTAAAATATTTTTTGCTCCTCAATTATGCATCCCAAGTGGTGTTTCTGACATCGGCTTTTACGAAAAAGCATTTGGCGCCATTGAACAGCAACGATGGAGCAATGATGATGGAACAGTGCATGTTGCCGAATTTTCCATAGGCGAAGTTTTATTTCATGTCCATGAAGAAAAAATTAGTGCAGGGCATCTCAGTCCTGGTAAAGCAAAAGGAATAACTACATTAATAGGATTGTTCGTTGATGATGTTGATGCATTTTTTAATAAAGCAATTGAGGCCGGTGCCGTTGCAATAATACCTCCGACTACGTTTGATTACAATTACCGGCAGGCTGAAGTTAGAGATCCTTTTGGGCATATCTGGCTCCTTGAAAAAAAAGTATGACAGTGTAGCAAGCGCACCATTCATTATCATGAAGTAAAAAGAATTAAATTTCTCTATGAGTTGTATAGTATGGCAGGCTTGTCAGTAGGTAAAGAAAACAATTATAAAAGCACCAGGTAAATAGCCCTTTAAAAAGAAAGTAAAGCAATCAGGCCTCAAAGGCACGAGGCTTGATCTCTGTTTTGTAATATGCATCGTAGTCCCTGACAGCAGTTATTATTTCTTCATCCTCCATTTCCGCTGTTAGCGAATGTTCCTTGCTGTTTACTTCGGCACCGACTATCCGATTATTAACTAAAAACTCAGCAATATGATGGGCGTCCGGGAATAGTAATAACACTGTTTTCATTGATCATAATTTAATTGTCTGTAAATGTATCTTATACGTCTTATTTACCAATGGCAGAGCCCTCAATGCTCTGCCATTGGTAAACACGATTTATTCAGGGTGCTATTATATTTATGCGGCAATACCTGACATTCTTCTGCATTCTTCTGCGCAGCGGTGGCACATCTCTGAACACTCACGGCAATGCTCGGTTTGATGTCTTCCACATTCGTTTCCGCATTCCTCGCAAACCTCAGCACAAATGCGGCACAATTCTTCCGCTCTACTGCTTCCCATGCTCATTAATTGCGCTGCAGAATAACAAATGGCTGCACATTCCATGTCTAACTGGATGCAGCGGGCCATCATTTTTACATCATCTTCCTGCGTACACGAAGCAGCGCAATGGTTACAAATAGCTGCGCATCTTAAACATGCTTCGATACAATCCTGGTATTCATGATATCCTTTCATTTTTTTTGTTTTATGGTTAAGAATAAAAATTTACTTGCCGTTGGCTAACAAGATTGCCGCAAAACGAAAGCCACGATTCGTACAGAAATTAAAATGAGATTAAAATCTAAGCTTCTCCTATTTTGGTAAGAAGGAATGCGGTAAGGAAACCTGCTACTGTAATGAGGCCGACAAAATCATGTCCTTCCTCAAAAGCTTCAGGCATCATGGTATTGCTCAACATAGCCAGAATAGCACCTGCTGCTACGGCAATGGTCCCTGCAATTACAGCCGGCGACAATCCTTTAAATAAAGTATAGCCACAAAGTGAAGCCACTCCTGATATCAATGCAATAATGATCCACACTCCAAAAACATACTTTGCTGAACGCCCTGCTTTTTTCATTCCCGCCGAACTCGACATGCCTTCAGGCAGGTTAGAAAGAAAAATTGCAATAACGGCTGCAGTGCTTACAGCGCCTCCTTCTATCATGCTTACACCTATTGCTATAGATTCGGGAATTCCGTCGACCAGTGCACCAATTGCAATTGCCAGTCCGCTTCCGGGGCTATTACTTTCTGTTGGCTGTTGGTTGCCTGATCGCTTGCGGTGTTTGGCACCTTTGCGACTCAATAACCAGTCAGCAAGTGAATAAACAGTTGCGCCTGAAATAAAACCAATTGCAGTTGAAGCAAAGCCACCGCGTTGATAGGCTTCATCCATAAGATCAAATGCAAGCGCCGATATTAAAACACCACTTCCAAATGCCATCACAAAGCCCACAATCTTTCTCGGAACGTCAGTAAGATAACCTAGTGCCGAGCCTATCAATAATGCCGAACCTGAAACCAGTCCCCAGAAAGTAGCCTTTAGCCATAAAGGAATGATAAGTAACATGAATAAACTTTTGTTACGGTATTAATAGCAATTACAGTTCCACTAAGATGAATACACGACTACGCTTGCAGGCTGTAAAATTACTGCGTTACAGGGATCGACTTTATCCGGATGGCCATTGCTCTTCACATTTTGCTGGTGTAACCAGTGTTTATCTCTTGAATCAAGCAATTTCCTGGACAGTTTTTTTTCTACGGCTGAATAGCTGATTTCAATGTCTGAAAAATTAAACAGGCATGTTATGCTTTCTCCAGTTTCTTGATTGTGACGAAACAAGTTCAGCCCTTTGTCGCCAATTACTTCTGCATGAACATTGTTCTTTTCGAATTCTTTTAATGGAGATAATGTTTTTCTTAGCCTGATCAATTCTTTATACCAGTTCAACATTACCTGGTGATATGCTTCATTGCGTTTATGCCATTGCAACTTGCTTTGGTTGAAAGTATTTTCATCCTGAGGATCAGGAACATTATCGTCAAAGCCAAAATCTTCAAATTCTTTTTTTCTCCCTTCCCGTACTGCCTTAATTAGATCCTTATCGCTATGGCTAACGAAATAATAGAAAGGCGATTCATCTGCATATTCTTCACCCATAAAAAGCATAGGAATGTACGGTGCTAGTAAAATGGCAGCAGCAGCCAGTTTAGCTCTTTCAAAATCTACAAGCATATTGAGTCGCTTGCCATCGGAACGATTACCAATTTGATCATGATTTTGATTGAAGATGACAAATTTGTCGCCGGCAATGCCTGCGGACGACGCACCATATTTTCTTTTGCGAAATTGCACCCACTCACCGCTATGTACAAAGCCATCATTATAGGCTTTTGCAAATTGCAGCATGCTGCCAAAATCATAATAACGTTGCTTGTCGGAGGGATTGATCAATATGTATAGTGCGTGATGAAAGTCGTCGAGCCATTGCGCATCAAACCCCCAGCCGCCCTTTTCGGGGTGTTTAACAACCTTAGGATCGTTCAGATCACTTTCGGCAATGAGATGAAATTGTCTCCCGGTTTTTTCTTCAAGTGCTTTTACTTTTTGATGCGTGAGTTGCCAAAAATGTATGGCGCCATTATCAAACATCGCATGAATGGCATCACATCGTACAGCATCAATATGAAAGTTTTCAAAGAAGTAAATGATGTTGTCCGAAAAATAATCACGAACACCATCGCTCCATGCGTCATCGAAATTGATGGCGTCTCCCCACGGTGTGTGATACTTACCATTAAAGTATGGACCAAATTGCGGGAAATAATTTCCTTCCGGCCCTAAATGGTTATATACTACATCCAAAACAACGGCAATGCCTTTTTGGTGACAGGCATCTACCAGTTTTTTTAATCCTTCAGCTCCGCCATAAGAATTTTGAACAGCATAAGGAAACACGCCATCGTAACCCCAGTTCCTGTTACCGGGGAATTGTGCAATAGGCATAATTTCAATTGCATTGACGCCAATATCAACCAGCTGATCAAGCTTACTGATAGCTGCTTCAAAATTTCCATCTTGTGTAAATGTGCCGACATGCAATTCATAAAGTATCCATTCCTTCATCGAACTTCCTTTCCAGTTTCCATCATTCCATTTGTATGATGAATGATCAATGGTTTGTGAAGGACCCTGTACACCTTCCGGTTGAGATTGCGAAGCAGGGTCCGGAAGATCTTTTTCATTATTGGGTTTGAAAAAGTAGCGAATATCTTTTTCCCCTGTGTTTACATCAACCGAAAAATTTCCTTCTTCATTTTTTGTCATCGTAAACTCTTTCTCGAACGGATGGACAATATGAAGGATCATCTCTTCCTTTTCCGGGGCCCAAACATTAAACTCCCAGTGATCATTTTTCAGTACAGCGGACCTCATCTCAAATGAATTTAGTTTCCGCTTGTTTCCAATTCAACAATCATTCCCTCGTCCCCACTCAGCTGTATGCGCTCGGTTATTGATTCGCCATTTAACTCAGGCGAAGTGGACAAAATCACTTTGCCTTTGATTTGTATGTGCTGAAGATGCAGGTAGCAAGGCCTGTGACTTAGATTCAGCACCACTAAAAAAGCTTTTTCATTTGGCGCCCGCCGAATGTAGGCCAGTGATTGTTTATCTGCATGCACCGGTGTGTAATCTCCAATGGTAAATGAAAGTTCTTCCTGCCGCAGTTCAATTAATTGTTTGTAGAAGCATAGCATCGAATAGGGATCCTGCTTTTCTGTTTCTACATTTTTGCGTTTATATGATGCACTTAAACGAAGCCATGGAGTATGATTTGAGAAGCCTGCATTTTCATTGCTGTTCCATTGCATAGGCGTACGTTCAGGGTCACGGCTTAAATTTTTATCAGGCATGTTCAATCCCTGCGGATCTTTTACTTCATTAAATGGAATAGGAACATCTGACATGGCAATCTCATCACCGTAATAAATAGTAGGTGTGCCACGCAATGTCAACAACAGCATGGCCGCAACTCTTGCCTGTTGCAATCCAACACGACTGGTGATCCGTGGTTGGTCATGATTGCCTAATACCCAATTAGGCCAGGCATTTTTTGGCAATGCGCCTTCATATTCTGCAATAGCAGAAGCAATATATTGTGCGTCCCACGGAACAGACAGCAACAAAAAGTTGAAAGGAAGGTGTGCGCCTGAACTATCAATACCATAATAAGTAATGAGCTTATGTATCGGCAAATAAATTTCTCCAATCATCATACGCTCATTATATTCATTCAACACCTTTCTCATTTTGTGAACGATATCGTGCACCTCTGGTTGGTCGGTTGAATATACAGGCAGCAATTTTTCATAAGTGGCCATGTGTTCCTGGTATTCAGGATTCGGAGGATTATTTCTTAGTTGCTCATCCTTGATCATGTGCCACATTACGTCCACTCTAAAACCATCAACGCCTTTATCCAGCCAGAAACGCATTGCATTAAACATAGCTTCCTGCACTTTGGGATTGCGCCAGTTCAGATCAGGCTGTTCTTTCAAAAATGCATGATAATAATATTGCTTTGTGCTTTCATCCCATTCCCATGCAGAACCGCCGAAAACACTCAGCCAGTTATTAGGTTCACTACCGTCGGTATTCTCATCTCTCCAGATGTACCAGTTTCTTTTTGGATTATCCCGCGAAGATTTAGATTCTAAAAACCACGGATGTTGATTCGATGTATGGTTGGGAACAAGATCAAGGATCACTTTGATGTTTCGATGGTGTGCCTGTTGCAGCAACTCATCAAAATCTTTCATGGCTCCGAATATGGGATGAATGCCGGTATAATCAGAAATGTCGTAACCAAAATCGGCCATGGGAGAAGGAAAGATAGGGGAGATCCATATTGCATTTACTCCAAGCCATTGCAGGTAATCCAGTCTTTGTATAATCCCTTGCAGATCGCCGATACCATCATGGTTGCTATCCTGGAATGAACGGGGATAAATTTGATAAATAATTCCTGTCTGCCACCATAAATAATTGCCTTTGTCCATTCAGTAGCGTTTACATCTCTCTATATAAAATTCATACCTGATTATGGAAAATAACCTCTCTTGAAGTCTTGTCCAATAAATAATTTAAAACAATGTCTTACCTCATGTATTATAAAACACTTATTGCTGCAGAAAAAATAAGATTGTTAATCACCGTAAATCTAATTTTGAATAAATCTATCCTTTGATTGGATAAATCCGTCTCTTGAAATTATTACGACATCATATTATCTGCCTTGTATTCTGTTTATTCTTCAAATTTTCTTTTGGGCAGGGAAGGGTTGTCATTAATGAATTTATGCCATGGTCGGGATGCAGCGCCGCCAGCGAGTTTATTGAACTATTAAATTTCGGCCCGGGACCTATGAACATCGGTTGTTATGTTGTTACAAACGGGACTTATTCCGTTACCATTCCTCCAAATATTATTCTTCAGCGAGGACAATATTTTATCCTCTCAGGCCAGGACATCTTGTCGAAAGGATGCGGTAATGTAGACAGTGCCGTGCATGTTGATCTCAATTGGACAACTTGCAATTGTACCAATATTGCCATTCCAACAACCGGGGATGGATTTTTGCAAAACGGAGGTAGCGCTAACGAAAAAGTTATATTGCTCGATCCTGGCTTAAATGTAGTTGATGCTGTATCAAGAAATATTCCTGTAAGTCCATCAAATCCCATAACCACTTCAAGCCTGGCCGGAACCTGCACCAGTAAAATATTTGACCTTGATACGATGAGCATCAACTATGAGTCAATTAATAATTCGACAGGCATAGATAACAGCTTTGCCAGGAAGGTAGACGGCGACTGCGGTTGGGTAAAGACGACTGCCATCAGTGCACATGCACCGAACAAGACCGGCAGTAGCGCTTCCGTGACTTATGATTTCACAACAGTCAGAACCAATGAATGCGGCCCTAATGGAGGGAGTATTTCCATACAAGTAAATTCCAGCGATATTGGGTCGTTGTTTCCCATGAACTATACTTTGGGTTATGATATCAACCAAAACGGATTGCTTGACGGAGGTGACCAGTACCAGTACGGAGTTGATAACACTGCTTCCACTATAGACATCAGCAACCTGGCGTATGGACGTTACCGCATTACTGTTGCTTCATCGTCATCATGTAATTTAAAGTCCTTCGATTTTTATGTTTTTAATTGTTATACCTTGATCCTGCCTGTTAACCTTTTGTATTTTAAATATGATGGTGAGCAGAATGGACAAAAAGTATTCAAATTGAAAGTTGACAATGCTACAGCTATTAATACTATTATATTAGAAGCAAAAGTTGATGGAGAATTTAAAGCGGTTATTACTTTATTCGGGCCGTTTAATCAAAACGAAATTGTTCTGAATACAGATGCCACATCCGCTACAGTTTACCGGTTGAAGTTGACAAACCATCCCGGCATGGTTTCATATTCGCAGGAAATAAAACTTCCATCACAAAATACTTCAATAGCGGCCTGGCCTAATCCTGTAAAGGAAAGAGTTTTTATAAAGCTTCACGCCATTTCAAGGGGTCAAATTTCTTATTCTATTATGAATGGAAATGGTGGAATTGTAACAGAAGCAAATGTTGAAGTGAATAATGGAGACCAAACAATCTTTATTCCCACGATAAAACTCAATGGCGGGATTTATTATCTAAAGATGCAGGGCCAGCCATTACAGCAACCGATTTCCTTGCGGTTCATTAAATGAACGAGTAGCTGCATCAACGCCACTTATTTTGCAACGTTCTCTCTCAGTGTTCTCAGGGTTATCGAATAACGTTTTTCTTTCACCACTGCAATACTGTGTTCCCATTCACTCCTGGCCTGGCCTTGTATTATGTAAAGTGAACGTCGCTGTACTGGAAAAGAAATTAAGAAGTTTCGTTTTTGCTTTGCCTTGTCGTACGGCCTTAGCCTGAATGTGCAATCGGACAGGAGCGAGAGCCCGACAATGATATCAAAGGGCGGGGCATCACGATGCCAGTTGATAACAGAACCGACAGGATATTCGGTAATCAGCAATTCTGCAATTGCGGTCTCCGTTATAGATAAATGGGCAGCCACCTTTGTTATTATTGAATGAAATGCTGGCGGGATCTCTTTTCCTTTCAATAGCGATCGCTTTTCAAAGCTCCAGTCGTACCCGTAACTGGCTACTTTACGTTTTGCTTCATAACCGTGAAAGTTTAAACTGTGTAATTCGATATTGAAAATAGTCTTCAAGAGTTCTTTCTCTTCTTCATTATTTAGGAACTCCGGGTGATAGGCAAACCCTTCAGGAAAAGCAGACTCAACAGGGAAAAGTGTATTCATATGCATAAACAATCTGATCTAAGAAAAAATTTGCACCGCAGCCATTATAGTTGGGTTACCATTTGCCGAAAACGGAATTAATAACCAAACAATTTTAAAACTTAAAACCTTTAATCATGAAACGTTTCTTAATGATTTTTGCATTGGCAGGAGCTTTAACCGCATGTAATAATTCAGCCGACACAACTGGTGAAAAGAAAGATTCGATTGACTCAATGGCCAGCGAAAAGAAAGAGATGGTTGATTCATCTGCGGAACAAAAGAAAGATGTAATCGATTCTACAGCGGAACAAAAGAAGGAAGCTTTGGAAAAAGCTGATTCAATTAACAAGAAAAACAAGTAAGAATAGGTTCTTAATAAATTTCAAGGCTTGCAGCGATGCAGGCCTTTTTTAGTGTGTTAAAAAGGAAAAGGCCGGATTGAAATCCAGCCCGTGATCATCCAATTCCTTTGAAATCGTTTTTATAAAAAGCAAAACATAAACCAATGTCTGCCATAGTTTAAGCACACTCAAAATGTAATTGATTTGTGGAAAATATTGAACAATTAATTCATCAATAGCTCACTCTGTTTGGCATTGTATTGTATTATAGTTCCGAAAAGAATGGTTATGCATAAGAACGGTCCTATTATAATAATTGAAGATGACGCTGATGATCAGGAACTGCTGAATGATATCTTAAAGGAATTAAAGGTCCCCAACATCACCAGGTTTTTTAACTCCTGCGTGCAGGCATTGGACTACCTGCTTACAACCATCGAACGGCCCTTTCTCATAATATCCGATATTAATCTACCTGCCATGACAGGATTAGAACTCTGCAGGGAAATAACAAATAACACGTCCCTGAAAATTAAAAGTATTCCATTTATATTTCTTACCACCACTAACGATCAAAATGTAATTACTCAAGCCTATCAAATGTATGTGCAAGGTTTTTTTGTAAAGCCTACAAGCATCAGCGAATTAAAAGGCATGATTAAAATGATCATTGATTATTGGAACATTTGCAGGCACCCGTACCAGTGATGATCTTCTTTCACCGCATTTTAATGGTACATAAACTAAATTGATGCATGCAAAAAGCTTGTTTTGTACTTATTTTTGTGGCTCTCAATTAACGCATGCTCCATCAACCCAAGTTTATTTTATTAGCCGACGACGACCAGGAGGACTTGGATTTATTGTCCGAGGTGATTCTTCAACTGGACGGAACCACCAAATTACACACGGTCAACAGCGGGAATAGGGTAATTGAATTTCTGCAAAAAACCGGTGATGATGATCTGCCCTCCCTCATTGTTCTTGATTACAATATGCCTCATATGAACGGGGCAGAGGTGCTGGAGCAATTATGTAAGGAGCCCAGATACCAGCCTATCCCGAAGATTGTTTGGAGCACATCGAATAACAGCAACTATATAAGAGAATGTATGGAGAAGGGTGCCACGACCTATTTTGTTAAACCGGCTACGCATAAAAATCTCCAGGAGCAGGCAGCTCAAATGCTTGAGATGTGTGACCCGTAACTAGTTCGATCTTGCGGCTAAGCATTAGTTCCCCATGTCCATACCTTTCATCGGGCTTTTCTTTCCTGTTTGATCTGGTGCTGCCCTTAATCCCCTTGCTAATTGTTCCGCGTTGCCACACCCCAATAGTGAAGAAAAAAGATTCTTGGCTGCTCATGCACCATGTGGTTATGAACGGCCACTACTTCAATACCGCTTTCATAATGTCTTTATCACGGAGTCACTTCATCTTCCGTCATGGTGAAGTCGCCGGCTACTGCCGCATGGCCGGGACGGCCCTGGAAGGCCGCCCAGGTATTGAAACCCATGAAGGTAGTAACCGCAATTCCATGTTCCCGCAATTGAACATCGGGACGGCCAATGGTGTATTTGTTCATCCCCCTTAACCATTTCTCCTTTATATTGAAGTATCATATCCAACTTAACCAAATCCAACGAGTTATTTACTGTTCCGGAAGATGTATTTCCCTTTGAGGGATCGTTAGCTCTTACTTCTTTCACCTTGTCTAAAACTGCTTTTGCTTTTGAAGCCGTGGCTTCTGTGTTACCTGCGCCACCAATATGCATGTACATAATATTTGGGTGGTTGCGAACAAAATGATTATGGATGGCAGTGATGGTGAGTCCTTGTTTTATCACTTCCTGCTGAATAGGTTTGAGATCATTTTCTGTAAGCACCATATCTCCCATGATCATTGCCTCAATCGAAGCAGGAGAGAAGTCGATCCAGGTACCTAATCCCATTGCCGGTATGATTTTGAATCCGTCCGCTTCAATATCCAAATCATTTTGAGGTACTGTTATCTCATATTCACCGTTGCTCCACTTTCCTTTCATGCCCATTGTGCGATCAATAGCAAGTGTATCAAGCGGAGAAATAGGCTGGATGGTTACGGTATTTAAGTTCTTGCTGTCTGTTTTTAATTTGGATTTCTCTTCTTTTACTTTTTCCTTTTGTTGTGCAGGTGCATATAAGCTCACCAGAATTGCTGCTAAAATAAAGGCAGGCTTTACAACCGGTTTCATATTAATTAAGTTGGGTGTAGATTTAAAATTACCGGTGATTAAAGTGAAATCTCAATTTGCCGTCGTTAATCAGATGCAATTGGAAAAGCCTGGAAAAACCATTTTTCTTAAAGTAGAAATTGAAAGCTGGAATTTTTGTGTGTTGATAATGAAAACAATAACAGTAATAACTGAAATACTTTCCTGTTAGCGCAGTATTTCCTGCAAAAAAATATTTTTTGAGTGTTGATAAATTATCGGGTGAATAAGAAATGCAGCAAAATCAGCGGAAATAAAAATGTGAATAACTCATCTTTGCGCACAGAGGTACTACGGGGTGTTGGATTGTAATGTTTTGTCGAATTAACTTACAGTACCAACAAAAGAAAATCCAATAACTTGTGACCGTCCGTTGAAACAACTAATTAAGCCACCAATTCCTATAAGACCTTAAGAGCTTCTGTTTACAGAAGCTTTTTATTTTTTAATACTTCGCATAGCGGTCTTCCTTAGCACTTGCCGATGCCAGCTTATAATCTACATGGTCGGCAAACTTGCTATCCGGTGCCGATGCCACTGCCTTTGATTTAGGAGCTACATTATTGAAGTAAACCAGCTTCTTTTCCAGCAGGTCGTTATTCTCGTTATAATAGCTTACCAGCACTGATGCGGTTTGAATGGTAACATGGCTGCGGTTACGTAAAGTGATCTTCAGGTTCTTTACACCCATCATCCAGCTGTCAGGGGCGTTAGACGTCAGGTCAATCTGTTCTGCCAGGTTAGCCGTGTTGGCCTCGTTTGGGGGTGTAGTAGTATTGTTTGGGGAATTATCATCGGCATCTCTTTTTGTCGCTTGCCTGTTATTGGCTGGCTTAGTATCATCAACCACAACCTGTTCGTTCTTCGTTTCATCCTTCCTGTCCTTTTTGGAGAAAATGCTCTTGATCATATCCCCGAATTTCTCTTTCTTCTTTTCCGGAACGGTTTCCCTTGGCTGTTGCTTTACCTCCGGTTCATTCAAAACCACATCATTATTGTTATGGATATTGGGATTGGTTTTTTCAACAAGCATAGAAGTTTGTGAATAGGGAACGGATTGCCTGGTTTGGCCGTTGGATACAATTAAAGGGTTTTTCGTTCTAATGGTCTTAGCTTGTTTGGTCACATTGCTGTTTGTACTAACACGGTTATTGGCGTTCGAAGCATCGTTTGCACCGGTGTTTATCCTTTGCTCCGGCGACAGTATTTCCTTCGGCACCGCTTCTGCAGCACTATTTTCAATAGGTGTTGCAACAGACTGAGAAGCAGTTCCTTTTGATGGCAAAACTGAGTTGGTTACCGAGGGCTTAGACATCACATAATACCCGCCGCCAATAACAGCCAGTATCAACGTAGCCAGCACAAGATCTTTTGGATTTACCGAGGCTTTCTTTTTCGTTTTTTGCTTATATACCCAGTTGGTATAGTCCTCTTCAACATCGTTAAGAGAACGGGAATAATTCGTATGAACCTCATCCTCTCCAACGGCTTTTTTGTTATGAAAAGAGGATGGTGTGTAAGACGGTATTTCCTGCTTTACCTCAATCTTCTTTTCATAAACCGGCTCTTCCACAGCTGGCATATAAGCCTGGTGGTTTGCATAGGAAGCTTGACTTGCAAAGGTTTTTTGCTCGTTCGCCTGCGTATAAGTTTTGGGTATGCTAACAAATACCCTTTTAGGTGCTTCGGTTTTTTGAGGAATTGGATCTTGAGGCGGTGTAAAGGAACCCGGATTTACTTCCTGCGAAAGCTTTTCTTCCATGGCCGATGTTGCAATAGGCTTGAAAGGAGCATCCGCATGCGGCGTTTCAGGAACATAAGGTTTTAACGAAGGTATTTCGGAAGGATATTGCCAGGCTGCACTGCGTCCATCCACCCAAACAAGGTCGAATGGTTTAAGATTTAGTTGCAGTAGTTCTTCAAGGGAATAGGGTCCTGTCTGTTTGTTGCTGCGAAGGAGCAAATAAACCTTTTGCATACTTGGTGTTTTTAAAGAACAAAGAACTCAACAGCACAACTTATACCTCAATATGTTCACGAAACGTTATTTGCTTTTTGGGTATTGTGTCTATTTCTTAAACAAAAGATAAAGTGGTGAGGGTGAGAATTGTTTAGGATAGTGGAAGTTTGAAGGGTGGAAGTCAAGGTGGAGCAAAGGAAGTGTTATATGATAAGGATGGTGCCGTGGGTAAACAAGGTTTCAATGGATGGAGTAATCTTTTTTGCAGTCAACTGTATTACTACATGTGGCCTTCCGTTGTGTCACTTACTTGTACGTTTAGTAATCCTATGCGGCACTTTGGAGCGATCCTCACTGTTTTTCAGAACAACCCGGCGGTGAAGCCACAGTTAGCTCCTGCCTTCCATCCTGTCTTCTCCATAAAGATTGCCGAGCAGGATATAGAATAGGATAATGAAAAAGCCAACCTTGCCAGAGTGGGGGATATTGAAAATAGCCCCGCCAATGATGACGATAACCGGTATTAAAAGCAAAAGGAGAACTTTATATCTTTTTCTCATGAAGTAAAATGACCCTGGTTAAGCACCCGTCTATTTGCTTTGTGAAAGTTAGGTATTTCTTATCCCTCTGCTTAGCCAAGCCTATAGGCAAATAGCGAATCACAGACACTTTGCCAACCTAACTATTGCTCAGCAAAACCTTGAAAATTTATTTGGTTTTTCTCACAGTTCATGTTAGCAGCCGTTTGGTCAAAGCAACTTCTTGTCTACTTGGTCAGCGATCCATTTTACTGTCCAATCCTGAAGAACCCAAGTCTTGCCTTCGTCTTCTGAAATAAAAACAAGCATGGTTTTATCTGTTGTACGTTTTCCTTTAAGTGTCTGTGTAAACTGGTAAAATACATAACCCATTTTGTAACCTCCTTCCATTTCTACGGTACTCTGAAGAACCTTGTCTATGGAAAACTTTGTTAGTCGGGCATAGTATTTCTTCACGTCGGCTTTTACTTTTTTGTAAAGAACTGTGTCAGTTAAATGCCCTTGATTTCTTTTGTTGTAAAAGTCCTCCATTTCTAAAAACGCTCGCTTGTCCCACATTGCCGATGCACTGTCATACTGCTTTCTAATGTACATCTTGGTCAAATATGCTTTTGCTTGCTGCTTTAGAAAGGTTGTGTCGTCATTGGCTTGTCCAAATGCAAAAGTGGTTAAAATGCAAAAGAAGCTGATTAAAGTTGTCTTCATGGTTTGTAAACGGTCGCCAACGTTTCACGGCTTTGCGATGTGGTGGCATTCCGTGTTGCGCCAGCTTATTGATAAAGTTAATTAGTATTAATTTGTTCAGGATTTGTTCATCAGCCACCATATTGCAAAACCGATGTTACCTGCATACTCTTTAGCGTCACTCAAGGTCTGTCTTAATTCTTTTGGTTTTCAGCCATTCTAAAAGTTGCTCACGAATTTGTGTTTTCTGGCTCACATCCAAAGGTTCACCCTTTGGAATACTCCAATTCTCAATGTTGTCAAAGAAAAGCAGCAGGTCATACTGCGGCACTCCTGACATTTCAAAACAAATTTCTAACACTCTTCCATTGTCTATATAATAGATAGTCCCTGCACGTCCTTGTGACTTTAAATGAAATCCATCCCGCTTAAGGAGTTTGTCAAGATTATCTTTTTGGTATCGTTCATTTGTCCATTTGTCTTCAACTGCTTCAGCAATTTTATGTTCATAGTGAGTGTCGTCCAATTTTATTGTTGTCCACCCATTAGGCGTTTTTGTACGAAGCTCCTTTTCGTTTTTAATAATCTGCTGCCTGCAATAACCAGCTTCTTTGTTCATTTTCATTTTGTCTGCACAGATTGCAAGATTAATCCAAAAAGTTTCTGAAAAATAATGTCCGCTTTCGTCTGCCAATTCAATGAGACTTTCAAGAGCAAGTCCCCACTCATTTTGTTTTAAAAACTCTTTGCTGTCTTGAAAATGTTTGCTGTCTCTATAGAATTGTGGAACATATTCTTGTGTTACCCTTAGAATTGCAGCAGGTGTCATGTCGTTGGGTTCTGTCTTACGTCTTTTGAATATGGCGAAGATGCTCATTAGAGTTGCAGCTAACGAATAGGGCTTGCTGCTGTGCTGGAATTTTATAATTGTCAGCATAGAACAGAAGCCGATTAGAATTACAAAATACAAAACATATTTAAATGCTGATTAGAGAACGGTCACACTGGACAGAAGATTATAGCGATTTGCAGCGGATGGTTTATTCGTCAGCCAGCATAGCAGCAAGCCGATGTTACCTGCGTGCCCCTTGATCAGTTAATCACTTTCTTAAATCTCGTAAT
Source organism: Flavisolibacter sp. (assembly GCA_035554655.1). Taxonomy (GTDB): domain Bacteria; phylum Bacteroidota; class Bacteroidia; order Chitinophagales; family Chitinophagaceae; genus Flavisolibacter. The sequence continues at coordinate 18,796 of DATMIF010000061.1, read as the reverse complement.
TGTTCCAGTCGGTTTTCTGCCTGCTCTTTGGTGTATTCACTCTTTGGTAGCTGTTCAACAAAGATGTAATTGTCAGGACGGACTTCCATTACGTTTGGACCGAAGCTAACAATAGAATAGTCCTTGCAGTTTTTGCATTGTATAATGTTCCAGCTAAAGTCGGGGATTCCTTCTTGTTTTCTCAAGATAAACGTGTCAAGTGCTGTTCCGCAGCTGGGACATGTCTGGTGTAGGGTGTCTAATACAGTTGGTGGATTCATTTCAACTTGCTCTCTCATCGATGAGGCGATTTCTGAACCATAAAGCCATGTCATCGCATGATCGGCGAAGTCAATGTTTAGAATTTGTGACAATTCAAAAAACAATTCACAAATAAATTCCTTTTCCTCGGTATCATAGTCTAATTGATTGAAGTTTGATAACTGTGATTGCAAAACAGACTCAATAGCCTCTTCAGAACTGTTTTTTTGAACAGCGTCAATCAATCTGTCAGCGCAACTGTTGAAAAGAGTAGTTAGTTTTAATGATATCTCTGGAGCAGGTGGATACAGACCTCTATTATTCCATGCTTGGTCGGAAAACTTGTCTCTGTTTTTAAATGCAGTTAGTTGGTCAACTTTATATTGTTCTAATACCATGGGAAATGTTGTATCAGGGTTGCAGGTAACACTAAAATATACGAAATAAGGCGAAATAATAAAATTCACAATTGCTTCATTTTCAACCAAACCTGATTTCGCTTTTTAAATTGTTGATTTCGCGAATCATCCGTCCCAATCTATCCCTCCTTGCTTGAACAAACTATCCAATGGGCTTTCAATAACAACCAGTTTTTCTTTTGCAACATGTAAATACCTGGTCGTTGTTTTTATACTAAAATGACCCAATAACTCCTGTATATACCTTACGTCGGTTCCTTTTTCTAAAAGATGAGTGGCAAAAGAATGTCTCAGGCTATGAAAGCTCACTTCTTTTTTGATACCCGCTTTTTGTTTTGCCTGGCTGAAAATAATTTGCGCACTTCTTACAGTGTAGGGTTGACCTGGAAGATTACTTTCAAATACATATTTTATAGGTTTCACTTTACTTTTCCTGTAATAGCTGATCAGGATATCTTCCAATACAGGACTTAAAACGACAAACCGGTCTCTTTTCCCTTTTGCCTGCTCAATTAATATCTGCCCTCTTTGCCTGTCAATGTGCTTCCATTGCAGGTTAATTACCTCACTAACTCTTAAACCAGCACTGTAAGCCGTGAACAGAATGGCCTTATGTTTTAAAAATGAAACGGCATTAAAAAGCCTCGAAATTTCCTTTTCGCTCAACACCTTTGGAAGTTGAATCGGTTTCTTCGGTCTGGGTATATCCCAAAAAAATTTTTCCCTGACCAGCACTTGCTCAAAATAAAATTTAAGGGCGTTCAAACGACTATGTGCAGTATTCTCATTAATACCCTGTTTTTCCATAGCATATACCATATATCTCCTTAAATCATCCTGAGTTAATTCGTAAACTGGCTCTTTCTTCAATAACTGCAGTAATTGTAAAAATTCATTGCGGTAAGTTTTAATGGTAGACGTACTGTATGCTTTCAACTTTAGTTGCTCAACAAATTTTTGTAGCGCTTCAAGGTTTTCCTTACTCAGCTTCCATGTAGCAGAAAGACTTTGTGGTTTGCGATTTGTAGTCTGCAGCGGTAAGCCTGTAGAAACAACTGTTTTCTGTACCTGTTCTTTCCTTTGCAGGTATTGTTTTAGCAAGTTGTCATCTATTACCGCTATTTCTTTCAGCGATTGTTTTATAGCTTCATGAGAAAGCTTACTTAAGGGCAAATACCAGCACTTATGCGTTTGCGACCATTTAATTTCCTTTATCTTTCTTACAATTAGATTGATCGCTCCATTATTTGGGTAGCAAATCGCTATGTGCTCTTCGCCCCTGTGTTAAACCGCTTTTAAACAAACAGTCAGCATGGTCTCATTTCAATGCAATAAGATAAATCTTTTTCTTTATTTTATTTTACTGCCTAAGAAAAAAGCCACCTGCAGGTAGCTTTTTTATCTATAAATTTCAAGAAGTTTATTTTTTCTGAAGCAACAACTGTTCGAGTTTTTTAATCATCTCTGTTTTGTCCTTAATCATTCTCTTGTACAGTTCTGTCTTTTCATCATACAACTGAACTATTTTATCAATCGGATTGAAGTGATAATTACCATAAGGCGGTATAAATTATTTGCTTTTTTTCTTTCCCTGCAAATTATTTTCCTATAATTGCTATGGCAACTAAGCGCCTTTCAGTTAAGCTCACCTTCTCCAAATCTGCAGCTAATTACCAGGGACCTTACAGAGACCTTATAGGGATATTATAGGGACCTTATAGGCACTCAAAGCCATGTACAACACATGGTAAAGACATAGAAGCTTGTTACATACCCTTACCTCTATTTCCTTAAGCTTTGCAGTCTTTTCTGGGTTGGCCTCTTTCGGTAGGGAAGGAGATTCTCATTTGCCAAAATAGCAAACAGCTTTACCCGCCTTTTTACAGTGCTTCGTACCAATGCCGTAGTTACTTCGCATGTTTAAGGAATCACAGCTCAAAAAATGCGAAGATGGCATGAAGGAGGTACGAAAGAGGTTAAGGTAAATTTCTTCCCGGCCCGTCAACTCAATATAGAAAATGGTTGATAAGAAGATTTAAAGTGTTACAGTTCTCAAGGTTTGTGTAATCCTCACTTTAATTCAAACAATGGCGTGAAGGAGTCAGCAGGCGCAATGATTTATATTATCAATATAAACAATTGATCTGGCTGGTTTTACCTGCGTTTAATGTCAGCCTATGAAATTGTTGCAGGCAAGCGTTGTTTTTGATACCATGTAAGTTCCGCTGATAAATTTTGCAAAAACGCACCATATGTTTTCAATGAATAAACATGCTTTGGCGCGTACAATGATTTTAAGTTTGCTTATTGACGGTGGAGGTTTCCTGTCTTTCTCATTATTTGATATTTATCAAACCGGTAATAATGCGTTTTCGTAATCTTTGCACATTAGCGATCATTGTTGATAAAGCACCAAACAACCAAAACCTTTACAACTATTATGAATTCTGCAGGTACTCAATCAACCAACGCACCTGGTTTGGAAAAGCATAACACGGTAAACAACGTTTCCTCAACATTTCAAGACAGCAAACGACACTACAAAACATTGGACGGGTTGCGTGGTGTTGCAGCGGTAACAGTAGTTATTTTTCATGTTTTTGAAACCTTCTCCGGTGGTGATCACACAAAGCAGATCATCAATCATGGCTACCTGGCTGTGGATTTCTTTTTTGTTCTTTCCGGTTTTGTTATTGGTTACGCTTATGATGATCGCTGGAACAAAATGAGTCTGGGTGGATTCTTCAAACGCCGTTTGATACGCCTCCACCCGATGATCATTGTTGGAATGCTGATTGGCGCCATTGGTTTTTACTTCCAGGATTGCAGCTTTTTTCCAAACATCCATAATGTACCAGTCAGCAGGTTATTGTTTGTGATGTTAATTGGTTTTACATTGATTCCTGTTGGTCAGTCATTAGACATCAGGGGCTGGGGCGAAATGCATCCATTAAACGGACCGGCATGGACGCTTTTTTTTGAATACATCGGCAACATTCTTTATGGTGTTTTCATTCGCAGGCTTTCTAACGCCGTTCTTTTCATTCTTGTTGTTATTGCAGCTGCCGCACTAATACAACTTGCGGTAACCAGTTCGCAGGGCGATGTGATTGGCGGATGGTCGGTTGAGTGGACACAGTTTCGCATCGGCCTAACCCGTTTGTGTTATCCTTTCTTTGCTGGCTTATTGCTTTCACGCATTGTCAAACCAGGTCGTATAAAACATTCATTTCTCTGGTGCAGCTTATTGTTGCTGGCAATGCTTGCCATGCCAAGAGTTGGCGGACATGAACATTTATGGTGGAATGGCCTTTATGATTCATTAACGATCATACTAGTTTTTCCCTTCATTGTTTACCTGGGGGCCAGCGGTGAAGTGAAAGCAAACATTTCTTCACGCATCAGTAATTTTTTGGGAGAGATTTCTTACCCGATCTATATCATTCACTATCCATTTATTTACCTGTTCATGGCTTGGGTTGACACATATAAGCCAACAACAGGCGAAACGGTAATTGGCGGCACGTTAGTAGTTGTAACAGCAATACTGCTCGCATACGTTTGCGTTAAGCTGTATGATATACCGGTGAGGAAATGGCTGACACAACGCTTTATGAATCGTGTTAAAAAATGACAGTGATGTTTTGATTTTATGATCAGGCCACCTTTTTCTCTTTCAGTATTTTTTGCTGATGCATATATTCATTCATCGCCGATTCAAAAGACGGAAGCAACTGTCCACGTTCGCTGGCAAGTACAGAGTTGAAAGGACGAATTGCAGGGTAATTAAGGTGGGCAGCATTTACAGCATTGATCAATGATTTGTCAAGATCAAATTTATCAGCAACAAGAAAAGCAAATTCAGCCCAGCTTAATGAACCTTTATTCACCAAATGCCAGGTGCCTGTTTCTCTATCAATCAAAATATCAAGGCAGGCATTTACCAAATGGGGAACGTAAGTAGGAGAGATGAACAGGTCCTTTGCTACAGTAATGGTTTCATAATTACTCAACGCCTTTCGAACATAATGCACAAAATTGTATTCATCCCATGGACCAAAGAATGCACTGGTGCGAATAATGAGAGAGGAAGAACATTCTTTCTGAACCAGGATTTCTGCCTGTGCCTTGGTTTGTCCGTAAACGTTTAATGGATTGGGCATGTCGCTTTCATAATAAGCAGTTGGTTTCTTCCCGTCAAATACCAAATCGCTGGAGAAATTGATCAACTGCACGCTATATTTATTGCATGCAATGGCAAGGTTCTGTGGACCGGTTGTATTATCTCTAATACAGGCATCACATTCTTTCTCTGCATCATCCACTCTTACAAAGCCTGCAGCATTAATAATTGCCCATGGTTTATGCAATTCAATTGCAGCTTCAACAGATTCGGTATTGCTGATGTCACAATCCTGCCTGCTTAGTAATTGATAATTGATGAAGCGTTCTTCGCAAACCCTTGCGAAGGCTCTTCCTAATGTCCCATTCTTACCAATGATCAATACTGGCGAAGATTGAACCGTTTTCATTTGAATGGTATTTGGTCGTGAGCCATACAATAGTCTTGCATCTCTTAACCACCAACCTTTTTCTTCTGCTAAATGATGATCGCAATTATTATTTTGAGCAACTGTTTTAATAAAGTTTGCTAATGCTGTTGTACGTAGTTGTCCTCCACGCAAGTCGAATGCTCCTGGCTCATAATCACCTCCGTCCTGTGTCAATAGTTTATTCCATCCATAGGAGCCAAGCATAGCCCACGATGTAACGGCCTTAATATCGGCACCTTGTTGAACCAAGTTGTTACATGATTGCCATACATGTTTGAACCAACGCAATTGCTCTTCACGAGTACAATGCAAATGCACTTCGGTGATAGCAATAGGCTGATGATAGCGTTGCCATGCTTCTTTCATTAAAACTTCTATTCCTGTTTCTTCCTCAATATTCACGCGAACTACTTCCACGTCTGCATAATGATGACGCCCATTGCCCCCATGCGTATGTGCCGGGTAGAGATAAAGCCTTTCATCCAAATATCTTTCAGATGTGAGGTAATGATTGAATCCAAAAACATCAGGCGTACAAATGTTTTCCTGGAAGAAGTAAATGTCTTTTTCAGGAATATCCATGTGTTGGAAATGCTGCCAGAGATAATGGTTCCTGCCAAATCTGCCGCATAGCAAATCGTACGTTAGCCATCTTCTTTCGTTTTCAAAGTCGGCCTGGTATTTTAATTTTTTTGTGCTGTACGTTTTCCCAAGGTCTTCTGTCTGCACAAGCTTCGCATTTGGGTTGATCTTCCTAATTTCCTGCATGGCCAAAACAGTTCCTTTCAATTCATTCAACAACATTTGGGTAAATGCTTTTGAGTTGTTTTGATGAGGATACCAAATGCCATACAAACCACTGAACCTTGCTGTGGTTAATGGTTCATTGACAGGAGTATAGTATTCAATCCATGGAAATTGTTCAGCAACTTTCTTTGCGTATTCCGCTAAGTAGTAAGGAAAGTTTTCGTCTGCGAGATTGGTATAAGCAGGACCGCTGCCGTGATGCACCAGTCCTGCAATAACACCAATATTTTTTTCTTTGATCCTGCTGAGTTGCTTGCTAATCCAACTCCAGTCAATAATTCTATCTCTCTCCGGCTGATGTTTTTCCCAAAGGATAGGATAGCGCAGCTTTTTAATTCCTAGCTGTGCAATGTGTTCAATATCGTCTTCGCGATAGTAGTGACCGGAGCAATGTAACTGATCAATGAAATTATTTTTTACCCTGTTAATGGTGCATTCGATTCCGCCCCATACTTCAGGATTGCAATATTGTATTTGTTTGTCCATTAACAACTTTTCCGTTAACAATAGGTCCTTCTTCCTGTCCTTGCATGACCTTCTTAAATGTTGTGAGGGCCTGCGCCACAACCTGGTCCATATTGTAATACTTGTAAGTTGCCAAACGTCCAACGAAATAAGTGTTTTTCATCGTGGATGCGAGTTGCTGATATTTCTTGTATAGCTCCGCATTCTCCGGACGTGGTACAGGGTAGTACGGATCGCCTTCAGCTTTCGGAAATTCGTAAACCACTGCTGTTTTGTGATGAACCTGTCCTGTGAGGTATTTGAAATCTGTAATTCTAGTGTACAACTGCTCGTTAGGATAATTCACAGTTCCTGTGGGCTGGAAAACTTCTTTGTCTATCGTTTCGAATTTGAATTCGAGCGAACGATAGGGAAGCTTTCCATAACAGTAGTTGAAGTATTCATCTACGGGGCCGGTAAAAATTAAGTTTTTAAAGGGTATGATGTCAATGATCTCTTTATAATCGGTGTTTAGCATTACTTTAATGTTCTTATGTGAAAGCATATTGCTGAACATATGCATGTAACCATACAAAGGCATTGCCTGGTAAGTGTCTGTAAAATAGCGATCATCACGATTGGTTCTTGTCGGTACACGTGCTGTAACGCTTGCATCTAATTCAGAAGGATCCAAATCCCACATCTTTCGTGTATATCCGCGGAAGAATTTTTCATACAATTCTCTTCCAACCTTGCTTACTACTACATCTTCAGAAGTTTTCACACGATCTACTTTCTCTGCTCTTTCTGCAAAGAAATTCTCAACATCTGCGCTTGATAAATTCAGATTATAAAGTTTGTTGATGGTATCTACGTTGATAGGAATCGGAACGAGTTGACCATCCACACTTGCCAGAACTTTATGTTCATATTGTCTCCAGGGGGTAAACTGGCTTAGATATTCAAAAACTTCCTTTGAGTTTGTGTGAAAGATATGTGGTCCGTATTTATGAATTAAGATTCCGTCATTGTTATAATAATCGTAAGCATTACCCGCGATATGATCTCTTTTATCAATGATCAGAATTTTTTTATTTGCCTGGGTGGCTAAACGTTCTGCCAATACACTTCCGGCAAAGCCGGCCCCCACTATCAAATAATCAAACATAAGCTTTCTTTGTTTTGAGATTAGATTTTTCGTTATTCAATTGGTATGCGTCCTCGATATGTCGAACCATTTGACCCCAGGTTCTGTCCCATGAATTATAAAGAAGAAAATCATCTACTTTTTTCAGCCAGGATCCCTTTCTTTTTTTGCCTAATTCTTTCACTGCAGCTTCAATAAATTCATCTGCATTGTTAACAATGTGAACGAGTTTATTATCGCCGTAAGGGCGAATCACATCACGAATAGGAGTAGAGATCACTGGTTTGCCTGCTGCCAAATACTCAGGGGTTTTTGTTGGAGAGATGTACCTGGTTGATTCATTCATGGCAAATGCAACCATCGCAATATCCCAACCTGCTATGTAATTTGGCAATTCATCATACTTCTTGCCACCCAGATAATGAATGTTATCATATTTTGGAAGCGTTGCTGGATCGATCTTTACCACAGGGCCTAGTAAAATAAATTGCCATCCGGGTTTTGCTTTTGCCACCGCATCAATCAGGTCAATATCAAAACGCTCATCGATCACTCCAAAAAAGCCAAAACGCGGATGCGGAATATTCTTCTGATCCGCAGGATCTTCTTTTATGGTTCTTGCTTTTCCAAAATGATGTTTATCAATGCTGCTTGGCATTGAATAAATATTGTGATGCGCATCTTTCTTTGCTTCATAAATACTTTGCCCGCCTGTAAATACGACATCTGCTTTTTTCAACAATTCTTTTTCAAGTATGGTCAATTGTGGCGGAGCAAATTTGAATGCGGACAATTCATCCATACAATCATAAATCACTACTTCAGGTGTTAAATGATCAGTGAATGGTAATGCCATTGGCGTATAATACCAACTGAAAAATTTTTCAATATTCATGTTGGTAAAAAGATTATTGATAAACTTTCGCTGCCGCTTGTGAACCTCTTCCTCGGGCAAGCCACCTTTCATGTGCGGAGTTACTACAAATAAATTTTCATTATAGTTTTCTATCTGGAGTTTGTCGTCCCCGTCATAAAAAATCGGTTCTTCAATAAAGAAAACGCGTTGATGTTTTGAAAAACGACTTAACAGGTGATTGGGGCGCTGAAACACAAACCCCCATCTTAAATGACAAAAACAAACCAGATCAATGTCTTGCAAGAAACTGCATGATACTTCTTCAATATTTTTTATCATGCTCTAATGCTTGCTATTTATATGCCAGCATTTTTACGAATTAAAATCTTTAACGGCATGAGTATGCATTGTTTATCTGTAGAATTTCGTCCTCATCATATTATTTTTTAAGCCGATTTGGCACGGTGATATTTTATGAAGTGAGCAATAAAAGGAAAGACAATATTCATTTTGAGATACTTTAATTGCAGTGTTGTTGGAAGTAGATCAAAATCGGTGATGAGTTGCCGGCAATCTTTTTCTCCACACCAACATTTCATTGTCCAGTGGCGTTCGAGCATTGATGTTGAATAATCCCAAAACAGTTCTTCACCTGCTTTGATTGTTGTTAAGGCAAACAATTCTAAATTCTCATTTACCCCACAATTAGGGTTGCAGGAGTGATTAGAATATAAAAAAGGAGGCTCACATAAAAGATACCTGCCGAAATCTATTTGTATTGCGTGACTTTCTTTTTCTCCGAGCAAAGTAGTTTCATAAAAGTTCAATTCTTTTTCATTGCCTGAAACTTTGCACAGGACTGTTCCCGGCTCAATATCTTTTGTTGCAAATAATCCCTTTCCAAACTTTGACTCCTTAATTTCAATACTGTCACTGTCCATTTAATTGTTTATTCAATCTTAACCAAAACATATTCCATAAATAAAAAAACACCGCATTTCTGCAGTGCTTTCAATGTTGCAATTGATGGTTACGCTACTTTGGTAAACTTCTGTACTTTTTCTTTTGTGAATTCTTTGAGGAATTCAATTTCTTCTGCAATGTATGGCTCACCGTTTTTGCGGAAGATATCATGGAACCAAAGCTCAGGTTCGTCGTCATATTTTTTATTCCATGAATCCCAGGGGCAATGTGTTTGTGTTTTACCTTCTACCAGTCCCCAGTTGTAAGCACCTATATTGTATTCTTTCAAAATAGGGAGAATTTCCTTGAAAGTATTTTTAAAAGGTCTTGCCATGTATTCGGTACAAAGCATTGGGCGACCAAAACGTTGCAGCGCTTTAATGCGGTTAATCATATCATTCTTGTCTTCGTAGCAATGAAAACTGATGATATCAGAATGCGTGAACATGTAATTGTCTAGTGCAGTCAACACGTCATCCGAACTCCAGTCTTCTTTCCAGGGAGCCATTGTAATCGGCTGATCGGGATTGACTACTCTCACCCAGTTAATTGTTTTCTTCAATAAAAGCATGGAAAGCTCTGCCTTGTGATGACTGTAATCATCATCCTTGTAGCTGGCGAGGTTCATATTATCGGGTTCGTTGAACAAATCCCAGATTAACACTCTTTCATCATCTTTAAAATGAGAAACAATGCCCTGCACATAATCTCTTAACTCATCATAGCGGGTTGGGTCGTTCAGGATGTCATATCCTGGACATTGGACCCAGCCAGAATTATGAACATTTACTTTCGGTTCAGGTTGTTTGCCCAATTTTGGAAACGGATCCCAAACGGAATCAAAAAGGACAGGCATGGTTTTAATCCCATGCTTATGAGCAATACTCAAAAAAAGGTCGATGCGATTTAAATAAGCTTCTGCGTCATGGTTCCACAATAAAGTGTGAAGGAAAACACGAACCGTGTTAAAACCCAGTTCTGCAGCCATCCCCAATTCCTTATCGATGAGCTCAGGGGAAAAGGTTTCCTTCTGCCACATTTCTAGTTGATTAATAGCATTGCTTGGAATGTAGTTACATCCTACAACCCAGCCGTTTTTATCAAACCATTCTTGTGCTCTTGAAGTTGACCATCGGTGTGCTAATTCAGCATCATGCTCTAAAAATGGTACGGAAGTCTTTGCGGCTAACATATAGTATAGGTTATTAGATTTACCCGTTTTTATTGTTACGGAAATATGATCCAAAATAATATCAAAGGATTAAAAAAGAAAACTTCAAATCGCCTAAAAATGAAAATAATCGGCGAACGCTGATTTAAGAGAGATGAAATTGAACACTCCATTTTACATAGCTTTGCGCCGACAAATTTTTGCTTCACTTCAATAGATAAAAATGGCTATTAACCAACTGATGAAAGAAAAGGTTTTGCAGGATTTTAAAAAGAATTTTAATGAAGAACCTACCATCGTTCGCTCACCGGGTCGTGTAAATATTATTGGAGAACATACCGACTATAATAATGGGTTTGTTCTACCTGCTGCAATTGATAAAGCGGTGTATGTTGCAGTTTCTCCAAGAAATGATGACAAGATAAAATTATACTCAGGCGAATTTGATGAAACCTTCGAAACCTCTTTGGGCGGATTGAAGCCTACCGACAAAGGATGGCCCAACTACATTCTTGGTGTGGTCAACCAGTTAAAAGAAAGAGGTCATACTATTAAAGGATTTAACCTGGCTATTGATGGTGACGTTCCTATTGGTTCAGGACTTTCTTCTTCGGCGGCAGTTGAATGTGCCACAGCATTTGCATTGAATGAAATCTTTAAGCTCGGCATCGATAAAAAGAATTTAGCTTTCATCGGTCAGAAAGCGGAGCACACATTTGCCGGTGTGATGTGCGGCATTATGGATCAGTTCGCCAGTGTGTTTGGTAAAAAGAACCATGTGATCAAACTAGATTGCCAAAGTTTAGATTATGAGTATGTGCCACTGAACCTGGAAGGTTATAAAATTCTTTTGTTGAACACCAATGTTAAGCACTCTCTTGCTTCATCCGAATACAACACACGTCGTGCACAGTGTGAGCAAGGTGTGGCCTGGGTTAAAGAACATCATCCTGAAGTGAACAGCCTGCGTGATGTAAATATGGAAATGCTTCATAAATATGTTGAACCAAAGGATAAGCTCATCTATGAACGCTGTAAATATGTTGTGGAAGAAAAGGAGAGACTGCTCACCGGTTGTGAGGATCTGAAAAGAGGCGATCTGAAATCTTTAGGTAAAAAGATGTTTCAAACTCACGATGGATTAAGTAAAGAATATGAAGTGAGCTGCGAAGAACTGGACTTTTTAGTTGATGCAGTTCGCAACAATCCTGATGTAGTTGGCGCAAGAATGATGGGTGGAGGTTTTGGCGGTTGCACCATTAATATTGTGAAAGAAGAAGCAATTGATGATTTGGTGAATCAACTGGAAGAGCGTTATCAAAAAGCTATGAAAAAAGAGCTGACTGCTTACATAGCACAGATAGAAAATGGTACTTCTTTGCTGTCCTAATAACTGATCGGGAACAGGTATGACACAGATTCAGTGAATTTACACAGATAGCTTCAAATAGATCTGTGTAAATCCCTATCCGTCATCCGTGTTCTTTTTATTAACCCTGTACAGAAAACTTGTACGTTGTTGTTGAGCGAAATACATCTGCTGGATGTAAAGCGGTTGATGGAAACTCGGGATGATTGGGTGAATCGGGATAGTGCTGAGTTTCCAGGCAAAATGCTTCGCGACTGTTATCCTTCAAGCCATATTTAATTGTGTTGTCACCTTTCATCCAGTTACCAGTGTATAATTGCATGCCGGGTTGATCCGTGATGGTTTCCATAACAATTCCGCTTTTATCACCAATGGCAATTCCAGCAGTTCTCAATCCCTCACCATTCAAAACAAAATTGTGATCGTAACCTGCACCGAACTTTAATTGTTCATTGTCATCGTTAATATTTTGACCAATTGTCTTTTGTGTTCTGAAATCGAAAGGAGTGTTTTCAACTTTAACAACTCCAGTCGGAATGATGGTTTTATCCACCGGTGTGTAATTATCGGCGTCAATTTGTAATAAATGATTTTCGATTGTTCCAGTTCCCTGGCCATTTAGGTTAAAGAACGGGTGCGCCGTAAGGTTTAGCACTGTGGCCTGGTCCGTACTTGCCTTGTAGTCGATCATCAATTCATTGTTATCAGTAAGCCTGTAGGTAACACTAACATTCAAATTTCCCGGATAATTTTCTTCTCCATCCTTTGAAAAGTAAGAAAGCCTGATGCTGTTTTCTCTTGCTTCTTCAATTTTCCAAACCTGGTTATTGAATCCTTTAGGTCCGCCATGTAAATGATTGGGCGGATTATTAATGGCAAGTTGATAAGTCTTCCCTTTCAAACTAAACTGTCCTCTTGCAATCCTGTTTGCATATCTTCCTACAATTGCCCCGTGATAAGTTTCTGTGGAGTTCAGATAGCCTTGTAAGCTGTCAAAGCCAACTACAACATCTGTAGACTGGTTGTTTTTATCGGGAACAATTAAAGTAACGATTCTTGCTCCGTAATTGGTAATTGCTACTTCAATATTATTCTTATTGTTCAAAAAATGCAGACTGATTTTTTCTCCATTCAGCGTCTCGTTAAAAGAGTCGGGATTGATTTTGGTAAGCATGCCTTAAAATTACGAGTAAGAAACAAGATGAATTCCTACAATTTAACAAACCACTCTTCAATTAGTTTAAAAAAGCTTTTTCAGTTCGTACTTACATTTGCAGATTAAAGAAAACGATTGAAACATCTAAAGGCACTCAATAAATATTTCTGGAAGTATAAACTAAGACTCGGAGTTGGTGTATTGTTCATTGTTATTTCCAATTACTTCAATGTGTTGGTGCCTCAAATTACAAGTTTCATTATTGATTTTGTTGCCCGAAATCTTCCAAACTACAAACCAAAGTCACGAACACCTCAATTTGACATTCTCGTTAGAAAGTTCATTCATTATGTAGAAAACCTGAAGGTTTCAGGGTTGCAGGTGGTAGTTATCAGTGGAATTACCATTTTGATACTGGCATTGTTAAGAGGCTTCTTTATGTTTTTGATGCGCCAGACAATTATTGTAATGAGTCGCCATATTGAGTACGATCAGAAGAACGAAGTATTTGGACATTATCAAAAACTCGATGCATCATTTTATAAAACGCACAGCACAGGCGATTTGATGAGCAGGATTGCAGAAGATGTTAGCCGTGTTAGAATGTTTACCGGCCCGGCAATTATGTATTTGGTCAATTTGATCACACTTATTTCCATGAGTGTGTATTTCATGATCAAACGTGACGCCGAATTAACCATGTATGTGCTGGCTCCATTGCCTATTCTTGCGGCCTCAATTTATTTTGTCAATACAATTATTAACAGGAGAAGTGAGGCGTTGCAAGCAACGTTGGCACAGTTAACAACCAATGCTCAACAATCCTACTCGGGTATTCGTGTCATTAAATCCTTTGTTCAGGAAAGACCAACCTTCGATTTCTTTAAAACGAACAGTGAACAATACCGGAAGCAAGCAACTGATCTTGCCAAAGTCGAAGCTTTGTATTTTCCCTCAATGACCTTGTTGATCGGTTTAAGTACGCTTCTTACCATCATGATAGGAGGTATTTACTACATCAACGGCGCAAAAGATATTGGCTTGGATACAATCGTTGAATTTGTCATCTACATCAACATGCTCACATTCCCTGTAAGCGCCATTGGTTGGACTGCTAGTATGATACAAAGAGCGTCTGCTTCTCAAAAAAGACTGAATGAATTTTTGGATACAGAACCATCGATCAAAAATTCCTCTATTGCAAGGAAGGTTAAGTTATCAGGCGATATCAAATTTGAAAATGTTGATTTTACTTATTCTCATACCGGTGTACAGGCCATTAAAAATTTCAACTTGCATATTCGGCCGGGGCAACAAATTGCTGTTGTAGGACGAACAGGAAGTGGCAAAACTACCTTGGCACAACTGCTCATGCGAATGTTTGATGTCAATCTTGGCGAAATTTCTTTTGATGGAACGAATATAAAAGACATCGATGTTTCGGATCTCCGGAAACAAATCAGTTACGTGCCTCAGGATGGATTTTTATTCAGCGATACCATTGAAAATAATATTGCCTTCGGAAGCAGAGAAAGAAATCTAGATAAAGTGAAACAGTCCGCCGATATGGCCGTGATTCATAAGGACATTGAGAACTTTCCAAGGGGTTATGATACAGAAATTGGAGAAAGAGGAGTGATGCTTAGCGGCGGCCAAAAGCAACGTATTTCTATAGCAAGAGCTCTAATGAAGGATGCTCCGATCCTGATTCTTGATGACTGTCTCAGTGCTGTAGATGCCAAAACCGAGAAGCAAATCATCGGTAATCTGAAAGAATTTTTGCAGGGAAGGACTTCCATTATGATCACTCACCGCATTTTCAGCCTGCTGAATTTTGACAAGATCATCGTTATGGAAGAGGGGCGGATTGCTGAAGAGGGCAGGCATGAGGAGCTTTTGCAGAAAAAAGGCATCTATTATACCATGTACCAGCGCCAGCAACAGGAAGATTCTTCCAATCACCTGTAACTTTTTCCTTTTACGGCCGTTGTACTTTCAAACCATGCAATTATGAAGAAAGTAATACTCATACTACTGGCTGTCTTTTTCGTTGCAACAGGCTCCGCTCAAAAAACCGTTCACGACGCTAATGCGGAGGTCAGGAATGTTACCGACTTTCATGCTATTGAAGTCTCCGGCGGTATTGACCTGTATTTAAGCAATGGCGATGAAGCCGTGGCTGTCAGCGCCAATAATAAAGAGGTCCGTGACCGGATTATTACTGAAGTAAAGGATGGTGTCCTGAAAATTTATTTCGACTGGAAAAAAGGATTGAAATTCAATCTCAGGGGTGGTAATGCAATGAAAGCCTATGTATCTTTTAAAGCATTGGATAAACTTTGGGCTTCCGGAGGTTGCGATGTAAAAATGGATGGCACCATAAAATCAACCAGTCTTAAACTGAATGTTTCCGGTGGCTCCGATCTTTCTGCAAAAGTGGAGGTTGGCAGCTTAACCCTTGACCAATCTGGTGGTTCGGATGTTGATCTTACCGGCACCGTTACCGATATGAAAATTGAAGCTAGCGGCGGAAGTGATTTTTCAGGATATGATCTGGCTTGCGATAATTGTGTAATACATGCCAGCGGCGGGAGCGACGTGAATATAACGGTCAATAAAGAATTTTATGCCGAGGCCAGTGGCGCCAGTGATGTTAACTGGAAGGGAAAGGCGGAAGTGAAAGGTGCCCATGCCAGCGGCGCAGGAAGTGTTTCTCACAGATCATAAACAGCGATACGACACAAGGAAAAGGCTCTGCTTTTGCAGGGCCTTTGTTATGCAAATGATAATCATTTTTAAATAAGCAAAATTTTTTGGCTTGCTTTCGTTTCACCTCTATATTTGCAACCCACATCGCGAAGTAGAGCAGCGGTAGCTCGTCGGGCTCATAACCCGAAGGTCGGTGGTTCGATCCCACCCTTCGCAACAAGGCCTGAATACTTGATAAAAAGTTTCAGGCTTTTTTATTCTCCATGATTTTGTAGATTTAAGTTACGAGTATCACTGTCGGCTTAAACCCAAACATGGGTTGGCGAATCTTAGGAAGTTTTCAATCCCAAATAAGTTTGTATACTTGTTATTTCTGTAATTACTTAACCATGTGTCAAACATCCCTTGTCATTATTAATGCAGATGATTTTGGCTATAGCAAAGAGGTAAATAATGCTATATGCAACAGTTTTGACAGTGGAATCATTAGCAGTACTACTCTGTTAGTAAATATGCCTGGTTTTAAAGATGCAATTGAAAAAATCAATACAAATCCATTAATAAAAAATAATGTGGGCTTACACATTAACCTGGTGGAAGGTTTTCCTCTTTCCGATTTAATTAAAAAGCAGAAAAGATTTTGCGACCAGTCGGGAAAGTTTGCTTACCAAAGAAACCAGGCTGTATTTTCCTTGCATGCTGATGAAAAAAAAGCAATTGAATTTGAAGTAAAAGCTCAGATTGAGCGGGCACTTGATCAAGGAATAACAATTTCGCACGTTGATTCGCACCACGCTACTCATACAGAGTGGAGCATTAGTAAAATAATTCTGAATGTGCTCGGCGATTATCAAATTGAAAAAATACGGATTGCTAGAAATTTGGGAGCTCAAAGAGGAAGAATGAAAGAGATGTACAAATTTGCCTTTAACTCATATTTGAGATTCAAAAAATTTAAGGGGGTTGACTTTTTTGGGGATCTTGAGGATTTTTTTTATTCGTTCAGGAACAGAGACTTTGATAAGAAAAGTATAGAAATAATGGTACATCCTGTTGCAGTGGAAAATGGAATCGTAAGAGACCTGGATTGCGATAATATTACAGAGAAGCTTATGCCGGTTCTGCAAAAATTTAGAATTGTTGGCTATTCTGAACTTTAAAGATCAATTATTAATATAACTCTTTCAAAAGGGTAGGCCAGCTTTTTATTGCCATAAATTTGCCGCGTGAAATCAGGATTTGTAAACATTTTTGGAAGACCAAATGCTGGCAAAAGCACTTTGCTGAATGCACTAATGGGAGAGAAGTTGGCAATTGTTTCTCCCAAAGTTCAAACTACACGTCATCGTATAAAAGGAATTCTTACTACTGAACAATATCAAATCATTTTTTCTGATACGCCGGGTATTATTGACCCTAAGTACAAGCTTCATGAAAAAATGATGATGGCTGTAAAAAGTGCGTTGGAAGATGCAGACCTGGCTTTGCTGTTGGTTGATATCAATGAGAACTGGCTGGAAGCAGATCAAATTTTTTCCTCGCTGCGTCTCAGAGTTCCTGCATTAATTATCATCAATAAAATTGATAGCACAACGAAAGAAAGACAGGACGAAGCTATTAATTTTTTCAAAGTGAAGAAATATGTTAAAGATGTTATGACAGTTTCGGCTTTGAACGGTTCTCATGTGCAGGAACTCCTGAAAAAAATTGTTGAGTTGCTGCCAGAAGGCGAAGCATTCTATGCCGAAGATGAGATGTCCGATCTACCGACCAAATTCTTTGTTGCAGAAATCATTCGCGAAAAGATTTATGCCTTGTTTGAAGAAGAAATTCCTTATCAGACAACGGTTATTGTAAATGAGTTCAAACAAAAATCAACGCTGGTAAAAATCAGGGCAGAGATCATTGTTCAAAGGGAATCTCAAAAAGCAATTATTATTGGTGAAGGCGGAAAGATGATCAGGCAAATTGGGTCCGACGCAAGAAAAGAGATTGAACAATTTATTGGTCAAAAAGTTTTTCTTGAACTGTTTGTGAAGGTGCGACCAAAATGGAGAGAGAATGAAACTTTTTTGAAAGAGTATGGGTATTAATATCTATGCTCTCATTTAGAATCATACTTCTTATTTAACCTGTCATCTTGAAGGATCTCATGCCAATGAAACATTATGCTCAATAGAGGAGATCTCTCCTCGGCAAATGATTATAAACACAATTGAAATTATACCGCCTCGTCAAGATGATAGGTGAAAAAATTGGGCTGAAAGTTTATTCTAACAAATTCTCGGTAATTGTTCTCCGGTTAAGTAATTCACTACGCGACTGCCACCAATTCTACTTTTCAAAATCACTTTTCCTACATGCTGTGTTGTTACTTCACCAATGACAGATGCGTTAGTTCCAATTTTATCGTTACTTAACTCTTTTACAAATGCATCTGCAATTTCATTCTTCACAACTGCAATAAAGATTCCTTCGTTGGCAACATACAAGGGATCTAGACCTAACATTTCGCAAGCGCCTTCAACCTGTTCATCAACCGGGATATTTTTTTGATTGATCTCAAAACCTAAATGTGTTAATTCTGCAATTTCATTTAAAACAGATGCTACACCACCTCTGGTCGGGTCACGCAAGAATTTGATGTTGTTGCCGAATTTATCCAGCAGATTTCTTACAGAATGATTTAGAGGAGCCGTGTCGCTCAAGATGTCTGTTTCAAATTCTAATCCTTTTCTCACACTCATGATGGCAATTCCATGCGTTGCAATATTTCCGCTAATAATAATTTTATCTCCGGCTTCAATTCTGTTATGATGAATGTTTCCCTGCGGATGAATGACGCCAACTCCAGAAGTATTGATGAAAATTTTATCGCCCTTTCCTTTCTCTACAACTTTTGTGTCGCCGGTTACAATTTTAATTCCAGCCTTTTGTGCTGCATCTTTCACACTTGAAAGAA
>DATMIF010000060.1:0-4702 GCA_035554655.1 Flavisolibacter sp. | reverse complement strand
TGATTGCGAGCCGGAAAATGTGATCCTTCTTGAAATACTTCCACATCAACAGAAAACAAGAGTTGATTTCTATACAACAGAAGAACTGTTAGGTGTTAAAACAGTTGATCTGAACGATGTAATCCAGGAAGAAAGGAGTTTATACTATGTCAATAATGGCAAAAAAACACTTATCAAACGCATTTATAACCGGGTCATCTTTGACGACCTGCTTCAGCAATCAAAAGAAGTGCAGGAAAAAGGGAAAATTTTTCAGCAGGATTTAGATGTTAAGTGGGTGCCCCATCCAAACTGGTTTTATCGCTTAAGTAAATACACACTTCCATTCATCAAACATCCTTATGTTCCTGAAACACATTTTCTAAACGAAGTTGATTTACCAAATGATCTTGAAAATTATGTGGTGAAGCCCTTGTTTTCGTTTGCAGGACAAGGAGTGATCATAGACGTTACCAGGGAAGAAGTTGATAAAATTGTTGATAAAGAAAACTGGATTATTCAGCAAAAAGTAAATTATGCACCCGTTATTAAAACGCCGGATGAACCTGCAAAAGCTGAGATACGGATTTTTTATTTTTGGCAAGAAGGTGCCAAACGGCCAGTTGCTGCCAATCAGTTAGCGAGATTGAGTAAAGGGAAAATGATCGGGGTGCGATACAACAAAGACAAAGAATGGGTAGGAGGGACTTTCTGCCTTTTTGAGATTTAAAATTCTCTGTTTGAGGTGGAGTATTTATTTTTGACGTAAATTTAGGCTAGTCTAAATTTTATTTACAGCATGACTAATTTATGAAGGTCCTTTTTACTATTTTGATTTCACTAAGTTGGGTTTATTGTGAGGCACAGGAAAGAATTGACACTGATCGTCCCGACCAAACAGAATCTGCATTTACAGTTCCTAAAAAATATTTCCAGGGAGAGTTTGGATTTGGCAAAGAAAATTTTGATGGCAATAACTACAATCTTATCCACCCCACTTTTTTATTGAAGTATGGATTGGGCAGTAGAGTTGAATTAAGATTGGAAGGAAATTTCCTTTCCGAATATATGCAACTGATTCCAAACCCAAAAACAACAACCAACCTGGAACCTGTTGAAATCGGATCCAAGGTTGCCTTATTTGAAGAGAAAGGACTTCTTCCTAAAACTTCTTTGATTGTACATTTAGGTCTTCCATTTGCAGCAAGCAATGTCGATAAGGACCAAAATTTTTTTCCTTCATTTCGATTTACTTGTCAAAATTCAATTACTGAAAAGATTGGTTTGGGTTATAACCTTGGAGCTGAGTGGAATGGTTATGATGACAAGCCGGCATGGTTGTATACGTTTTCTCCAAACTTTAGCATTGGCAAAAAATGGTATGCTTATGTTGAGGCTTTTGGTTTTTATGAACAAAAATCATGGCAACATAACCTTGACGGAGGCGTTGCATACTATGTAAGCAACGATACTAAGTTTGATTTATCGGGAGGATTCGGCCTGGGTTCTTCTCTTTTAAAAAATTATTTCGCTCTCGGGTTTTCTTTTCGTCTACACAGTGCGATGCGTTAACTTCCGATTAACGACGTTTAACAGCAAGTTTTCGGCGCAATTATAATTTTTGCATCGGAAATTTTGAGAATGAAAACCCCGCTGCTGATCCTTGCCTTTGTTGTTTTTGCGCATGCTTCGTACGCCCAAAAGGATACGTTGTATTTATCCTTTGAAGAGGCAGAAAAAACTTTTCTTCAAAACAATCTTTCGCTTGTTGCTTCTAAATATAATATTGATGCATCGACTGCTTTGATAAAACAGGCAAAGCTTTGGGACAATCCTGTTTTGTTGACCGATCAAACTTTATACGATGGAAAATTTTTCCGTCATTCAAAACTTTCTGATGGATCGCAGGTTGGAGAAATTTATGTGCAGGTACAACAACTGATAAGAACTGCTGGAAAAATCAGAAAGCTTTCCACGCTTGCTACTACCAATGCTCACATTAGCGAGTTGCAATTTGAGCAGGTGATGTTCAATCTTCGCTACACTTTAAAGAACGATCTCTATCAATCCAACCAATTGTTGCTTTCAATTAATTTATACGAAAAGGAAAATGAGCAACTGAAAAAATTGCTCACTGCAATGAATGCACAACTACAGGCAGGAAATATTTCGCAGAAAGATTTTTTAAGAATTCAATCTCTGCAGGCTTCAACACTGCAGGAACAGAATGAATATAGAAAGCAGTTGAGCGATGTTCAATCGGAATTGCACACGCTTTTGCAATCAATCGACCATTCTTTTGTAAAAGCAATTCTTCCGACTACAATTGACATTACCCGGCCTGCTGCAGACAGTGTATTGGCTTTTGCCATGCAAAACAATCCTGATTATTTATTGGAGAAGGCAAATCTTTTATACAGTCGAAATAGCCTGGATTATCAACGGGCATTGCGAAAGCCCGACGTAACAGTAGGTGTGGAATATGATAAAGTGAATAGTTATGTGCCCAACTATTATGGTTTGACATTGGCATTGCCATTACCATTCATTAACCGTAACCAGGGAAATATTGCTTCGGCAGCTTTTACAGTAAAGCAGCAGGAGACACTGGTGAATCAAAGAGGATTTAAGTTGACGAATGACATCAACAATGCATTGAACAAACTTCAATTAAACCTGGATCTTCAAAAAAGTATCGATCCTGATTTTATCAGGAAGTATGACCTGTTAATGCAAAACGCCTTCAATGCCTACCTGCAAAGACAAATGAATTTGCTTGATTTTCTTGACCTGTTTGAAGCTTATAAAAACACTCAGTTAAAATACCTGCAACAACAATTTAATCTGCAAACTGCTAAAGAAGATATCAACCTGTTAGCAGGCAGAGATGTGATCAAATAACCCAGCTATGAAAAAGATATTTATAATCGTCGCTTTATCCACTTACGTTTTAGTTGGCTGCAACAACTCGGATGGAAAAGCAATTGTAAAAAAGGAGCCTGTCATCAGCGATTCATTAAGCAAAATGATTACGATTGATACAGTAAGAGTTCTACCAATCGGTGATCAGCTAAAACTTAGCGGAGAAATTGGTTACGATGAAAACTCGGTTGTAAAAATTTTTCCTAACAGCAGCGGACAGGTATTAAAAGTTGCTGTGTCCTTTGGCGATTATGTACACAAGGGGCAAACGCTTGCCATCATTAAAAGCGCAGATGTTGCAGGTAACTACAGCGATCTTGCCAGTGCTGAATCTGATGTGAAAATTGCAAAGCGTCAATACGATAATGCAAAGTCTTTGTACGAGTCTGGCATCAGCAGTCAAAGAGAATACGAAGAAGCAAAAGAAAATTTTGATAAAGCCACGGCCGTTGCTAACAAAATAAAATCAATGATCCGCATTAACGGAGGAGGTCATACAAATGCCGGCGGAACTTACACTGTTGTAGCGCCTGCAAATGGTTACATCGTTGAAAAGAAGATTGCGGACGGTGCATTTATCAGGAGCGATATGGCTGATAATTTGTTTACCATATCTGAATTGAAAAACGTTTGGGTCTGGGCAAATGTTTATGAAACAGATATCGCCAAAGTAAAGCAAGGTTATCTCGCACAGGTAACAACACTGGCTTATCCCGACAAAGTTTTCATTGGTACTGTTGATAAAGTAAATGACCTGATCGATCCTGCAAACAAATCGCTTCGTGTAAGAATAACGCTGCACAATGACAGCCTGCTTCTAAAACCTGAAATGTTTGCCAATGTTGTTATCGTTAATAAAGAAGCAAAAACAGCATTAGCTATTCCAAGCACCGCAGTTGTTACTGATAACGGGAAAAATTTTGCGGTTGTTTACAACTCAAACTTCAACGTGAAAGTGAAACCCATACAAGTTTTAAAAGTGGAAGGAAATACAACATACATCGCTGATGGGTTGGAGCCGGGTGAAAAATTGATATCGCAAAACCAGTTATTGGTGTATGATGCTATTGCCGGCAAATGATTTCAGTAAATCTAAAATCTGCATCAATAATTGGAGATTCTCCATTGGTTAGATAATTATTTTATCAGAAGAAGATATTGTATACCGCAGCATAAATTTTTAGGTCCTTATGACTAGACTTATCAAGCGTATCATCCACTTTTCTTTGCGTCACCGCTATTTTGTTTTCTTTCTTACAGGTGTATTGGCTGTTATTGGTTTCATTAGTTACAAAAACACACCAATTGAAACCTTTCCTGATGTTACTAACACTCAAATCGTCATCATTGCGCAATGGCAGGGGAGAAGCGCTGAAGAAGTTGAAAAGTTTGTAACGATTCCTTTAGAGACCACACTTAATTCTGTTCAGAAGAAAGCCAACCTTCGAACAACGTCAGCATTTGGACTTTGTTATATCCGCATCATATTTGACGACGATGTGGATGATGCATTCGCACGGCAACAGGTTATTAGTCGTATTGGAAATGCTGACCTGCCTGAAGGCGTAAAGGCCGAGGTTGAGCCTCCATACGGACCTACAGGAGAAATCTATCGCTACACTTTAAAAAGCAGAACGAAAAATATTCACGAATTAACAGCAATACAGGATTGGGTTTTAGACAGGCAGTTTAAATCGGTGCCTGGTGTCGCTGATGTAAACAGTTTTGGCGGAGAAGAAAAAGATTACGAGATCAGCGTTAATCCTGATGCCTTGAATAAGTATGGACTTTCAGCTCTTGA
>DATMIF010000059.1:0-256493 GCA_035554655.1 Flavisolibacter sp. | reverse complement strand
TGATGGCTTTATTTCCAATGATAAATACCACGTTCATTGTACCAATTTCCTGAACATATTTGTGCTCCACTGAATCTGTCCAAAGCACCTGGTCATAACCTCTTTTCTTTGCTATTGCAGTTGGATACATGGCAGCTCCGTAATTTCCTGCAGCTTTTGCATAGCCAATTCCACCCGCTACTGCACGAACATACTGTTCTTCAACATAAATGCGCATCGGCGCAGCATAGTATGGACCCGTTGGACTTAAAATAGTAAGGAATTTATAATTATCAGAAGGGCGAACACCAATCAGTTCATCGGAAGAAAACATGAAAGGACGGATGTACAAAGAATGATCTGGTTTGTTTGGAATCCAGTTTTTGTCCAAAGCCACCAGTTGTTTCATGCCTTCCATAAAAATTTCTTCAGGAACTGCCGGCATAGCCATTCTTTCTGCGGAAATATTGAAACGTTTGAAATTATCATAAGGACGGAAAATATATGCATGACCATCTTTATCGCGGTAGGCTTTGATGCCTTCAAAAATTGCCTGTCCATAATGCAATGCTGCCAACGAAGGACTTAACAAAAGGGGTTGATACGGTTTAATCTCAACATTTTTCCATTCGCCGTTTTCATAATCGGCTTCCAGCATGTGATCCGTAAAATATTTTCCAAAGGGCAAATTCTCAAAACTAATATCATGTAGCTTACTTTGCTCCACCTTGTTTACGGTTATATCCGTTACAGCAACCATAATAAATTAATTTAGCAACAAAGAAACAAAAAAATCAGCAGTCGCTGAATGTCATACATCACAAATGAGCTTAAACAATATTCAACTTAAAAGCAGCATGCTGGCGGATTTATACCGGAATTTCCTCGTAGAAACAGAGAGCAAAAATTCCGCACCCGAGCCGAAACAGTTAAAGTACTTAGGCAACAACCAGAAAAATATTATCGTAGTTGTTTCACATGAGTCAGTGCCTTTTTTGCCCGATAAAGAATTGAGTTTTTTAAGCAATGTGCTGGCGGCATGCAAACTCGGTATTGCAGATATCGGGATACTGAATGCTTTTGATCGAGAGGAAGCGCAGCTACAAAACGTTATCAACGAACAAGCGAATAAAGTCTTGCTTTTTGGAATGGAACCATTAGCAATTGGATTACCAATAAATTTTCCTGCCTTTCAACTGCAGCCCTTTAATAATCGTACTTATTTACATGCTCCTTCCTTATCACAAATCGAAAATGATAAAGGATTAAAAGGAAGATTGTGGACTTCGTTAAAAGCAATGTTTGGAATTTAATTGAACAGGATGAAAATAATTTTTGCAACAAATAATCAACATAAGGTAGATGAGATTCGTTCAGCCTTGCCGGAAAATTTTTGCATTATTACTTTGAAAGAAGCAGGAATTGATATTGATATCCCGGAACCTCATGAAACATTGCAAGAAAATGCGGCGGAAAAAGCAAGAACAATTTTCAATCTTACTAAAACAAATTGTTTCAGTGAAGACACAGGATTAGAAGTTTTTTCACTAAACAATGAACCAGGAGTACATAGTGCGAGATATGCGGGGGAGCAAAAATCTTTTGATAAAAACATTGATAAACTTCTTTCAAGGTTGAAGGGTTCAGGAGATCGAAGGGCAAGATTTCGCACCTTGATCTGTTTGATCCTTGATGAACAAGAATATTTTTTTGAAGGCATTTGTGATGGCAAAATCATTAAAGAAAGACAAGGGAATCAAGGTTTTGGTTATGATCCTGTGTTCATTCCAACAGGCTCGGCAAAAACATTCGCTGAAATGAGCATTCAAGAGAAAAACAAGTTTAGCCATCGTAAAAAAGCAATAGATAAGCTGGTAACATTTTTGAATGATTTAGGTAAAACAGTTTGAGCAGCTATTATACATCGATAAAACATAAACGATTGAATTTTGAATAGGGCAAGCAACCAAATAATTTCCGAATCCGACTTATTAGAAGGATGCCGGAGGGGCGACCGCAGAATGCAGCATGAGTTGTATAACCGCTTTGCCCCCAAAATGTATGGTGTTTGCCTGCGTTATGCAAGCAATGCCGAAGAGGCAGAAGATATCCTACAGGAAGGCTTTATTAAGATTTTTAATAAAATCGACAGCTATCGGGGCGAAGGATCTTTTGAAGGCTGGATCAGGAGGATCTTTGTCAATACGGCCATTGAACATTTTAGAAAGAAAATTTACCTGCAACCAATAACCGAGACAGAAGAGAACACGGTTGAAGGAAAATATCTTTCGGTGTTGGATAGTCTTGCTGAAAAAGACATCATCCAACTTGTTCAACAGTTGTCACCAGGTTATCGAACTGTTTTTAATATGTACGTGGTGGAAGGTTATTCACATAAGCAGATCGCAGAGATGTTAGGCATCAGCGAAGGCACGAGCAAATCGCAACTGTCAAGGGCCAAATTGATTTTACAGGATCTGGTAAAAACATTTATTGAACGAAGAAAACAAGTACCGTAACTATGAGCAACCAACTCCAATATAAACTTTTAAATTACGAGGTACCACCTCCGGAAGGAGTATGGAATAAGATAGCTGCATCGCTTAATGAAAACGTTTCACTCACCCTTTCCGAAAAACTATATCAGTACGAAGAAGAACCTTCATCCTTAGTTTGGCAAAGCATTTCTTCACAACTTGACAACTCGATTTCAAAACAAGCGAAGGTTGTGCCTTTTTACATCCGGTACAGAAAGCCATTAAAATATTCAGGGGCTGTTGCTATTTTTATTTTTCTTGCAATGATCACGAGTTTATTTATCAGCAAGAAGACCGAATCAGAAGTGCCACCACAAGGAATATCAAACACAAGTACGCAAAAAGATACATTAAAACCATCATCTGACGTTTCAAAAGAGAATAATTCAGTAGCTCAATTATCTGAGAAAAATAGACCCGAACATTTGGTTGCCAAATCAAAAGTTTCAAGAATAAGGCAGGAAGAATTTCAAAGTTCAAGTGTATCGTCGTTTGAAAGCTTTTTACCACAGCAAGCGGAAAAAAATGAAATTGTTAATCCTTCCATTCCTTCAGATAAATACATGATGTACAGCGATGGTGATGGCAATGTTGTTCGCCTCCCTAAAAAGATATTCAACGCCTTTGCCTGTCCTACAGAAGATGTTATTTGTAAACAAAAACTACAGCGACTTAAAGAAAAATTTGCAGCATCAGCAATGACCGCAGATTTTACAGGTGTGCTCCAAATCCTGAAAAGTTTACAGGAAAATCAGTAATCTTGATTCATGGCAAGAATCAAGATTGAACTCCCTGAACAATTTACTTTCTCAACAAGAATTCCCATTCGCATTACTGATTTGAATTATGGTGGCCACGTTGGCAATGACACTGTTTTATCGTTGATTCATGAAGCAAGAATTCAATACCTAAAAAGTCTTGGTTATGACGAATTGAATATTGAAGGTGTGAGCTTAATTATGGGTAATGTGGGAATTGAGTTTAAAGCGGAATTATTTTATGGAGATACTGTTACGGCATTTGTAACTGCAAACGATTTAAGTCGTGTTGGTTTTGATTTGTATTACAAGTTGATGAGAGAAGAAACAATTGTTGTCACCGCAAAAACAGGGATGATCTGTTATAATTACGAGACCAAAAAAGTAGTAAGCCTTCCCGCAGAAGTAAAAGAAAAATTATCAGTCTGAATTCCAGATTCTCCAACTCTCTTCCGCCTGCGCAACCAACATTTCATAACCATTAATGATTTGCGCCCCTTTCGCTTCGCCCTGCAGCAAAAATTTTGTTTTAGGAGGATTGTATGTTAGATCGTAAAGCAAATGCTGGGAAGAAAGTGCAGAATATGGCAAGGCGGGATCCTGATCAACATTTGGATACATACCTAATGGTGTAGTATTGATGATAATTTGATGGTCACTAATTGTGTGCTCACCTACGTCTTCGTAACCAAGCTGGTTTTCTTTTTTGTGACGCGAAACAATAACGAAATCAATTCTCAATTGCTTCAATGCATATTGAACAGCTTTTGATGCACCACCGGTTCCCAATACCAATGCGCATTTGTGATGTGGCTTCAGGTATTTCTGCAAGGAAGTTTTAAAAGCAACTGCATCTGTATTAAACCCGTGCAATTTCCCATCAATAATCTTTATGCAATTACACGCACCAATTGCTTCTATAATTTCATTTTTAAAATTCAGAAATTGCAATACCTCCTCTTTGTAAGGAATTGTTACGTTCAATCCTTTAAGCTCAGGATTGTTTGCAATGAGATTTGGGAATTCATCAATTGATGGCAACTCAAAATTGTCGTACCTGCAATCAGTAATTCGCTGCTCAGAAAATTTTTTTTCAAAGAAACCTTTGGAAAATGAATGCTTCAGCGTTTTGCCAATCAACCCAAAACGTTTCATTAATTTTTTCTTTGTGTTTAACAGAGACAGTGTCTCTTAAGCATTTTCTTTATTGAGAAACAAATGGAAAGTATCTCCCCGCAAACCTAAACGCATTGATTCAAGCGGAAGAACTTCTGTAGGTGCAATATTTCCGAGATTAACATTACATCCAAGCAATTCTATAAAATAAAGCTGCTGTGCTTTTTGAGGAGCCTCCCAAAGAATTTTTTCTTCAGGAATTTGCGTAAGAATTTCCTGAACCAAACCTTCTCTTACTTCCCCGGTACCGCGATAAATACCAACATTACCGGCCTCCCTCGCCTCAGCAATTACATAGCTGGCGCCTGCATTCAATTCGGCACGCATTAATTCAATCCATTTATAAGGAGGAATGATATGAGCTGCGTCTTTGCTGCCCACTTCACTTAAAACAGTTCCATGCTTAGTAAGCTTTTCAATGTAACCGCATTTTTCAGCATGAGGAATAGTGATAGAACCATCACTTACTTCCATGTAACTAATTCCGAAATTCTTGCAAACAGCTATATAGTCCTCAAATTGATTTCTTATCAGGAACGCTTCAAATAATGTACCGCCGAAATAAACAGGAACATCGTATGAACGATAAACTTCAAGTTTTTGCTCAAGATTTGGAGTAACGAAAGAAGTACCAAATCCGAGTTTTACTACATCGACATGTGGATACGAAACACTCATGAAATTCTTTGCTTCTTCCACACTAAGTCCCTTATCCATTACCATCGTAATTCCTGAAGTACGGGGCCTTTGGTTGCGTTCAGGAATTTGAGAGAGATTAAAATTCATTATATGCAGTGGTTTAATTGCCCGCAAAAATAGGGAAGTAAAAAAATTATTACCTTGATTCTTATCTGTTAACGATTCTTTTTGTACTGGGCAATTAAGTCAACTACCTGTGAATTTTGTAAGATGGAAGGGTTCAGCTGAATAAACTTCTTCAGATGTTTTGATGAAGAAGACAGGGCTTTTTCAAGATATAGCAATCCTTCTTTAGATTTATTCATCGAAAATAAAATAGCACTTAGATAGTAGAGAAAGATTGTTTTATTATTGGTATGATTTAGTGCCGCTAATGTTTGTTGCCTTGCCTCTGTATAAAATTCAGCCGAATACAAACAACGAATCAAAGCTTCCCAACCCGAAATATTCTTTGGACGAACTCTAACAGCGGTGGATAAATACTGAACTGCTTCCTTTAACTCATTTAATTGTAGTTTGCATTCACCCATCAACAAATTATATTCAGGTTGTAAACGTTGTATTTTCAATGCAGATTCAAGCTGCTTCACTGCACTTGTCCATTGTTCCTCATTGTAATAGGTACAAGCAATTTTGTAGTGCAGTTTGCTGTCTTCTGGGTTTAAGTGCAAAGCTTTTCTATAATGAAATCTTGCCTGCGCATAGTTTTTCAATCTATCATAGCAATGGCCGATGGCTTCATAAATTACTTCTTCGGGCTTGGATAGTTCCAGAACTTTTTCAAGTGCTTCAATTGCTTCCTTGTATTTTCTCAGCCTTATATACGCATCACCAATATTGCGATATGCATAATCGAATTTTTCATCGATAACCAGCGCATATTGATAAGCATCAATTGCTTTTTCATACAATTTCAAACCCTGGTATGCTGCAGCGAGATTGAACCAGGCCAACTCATTGTAAGGATGTTCATCAATTATTTTTAGATGAAGCCGAATACTCTCTTCATTGCGACCAGTGAAATCAGTCCAAAAACATATCTTATAAAGAGCCTCTTCATTCGTGGCATCTTCTTCTAATACCACCTTCAAGCAGTCAAAAACCTTATCAAATTCCTCATAATCATCGTATACATCAGCCAATTCAAAAAGAAGCTCAATCTTTTCTTCGCCTTCAAATGAATGAACCGCCTGTTCCAACACTCCTACGGCCTTTTCCTGCATATCCATTGCCAGGTAGGCATCCGTTTTGAGAATATAGAGGTTGATGTCCGAAGAATCAAAAAGCTCCGCCTTTTCAAGAATGTGAAGCGCTTCCTTATACTTTCTTGTAGCCAGCAAAAGATCAGCCTTTTTTATCAGCAATGCCCCCGAATATGGGTAGTATTCAATAGCTGTCTCGGCGGCTTCCAGCGCCTTACTCAGATCTTCCTGATCGTCGAAATAATCGATGATCTTTTCAAAAGATTCCTCGTCAAAAAAAATGCTATTGGAGCCGTTCCGAAGATTATTATACTGCTTCAGTAACTCAGTGATGCTTTCTTTGTCGTGGTAAGGATCTGTCTTCATTAAATGCTCTGTTGATACAAATTACTTTATTCTGGTAAAAAAAATCGTTCCTCATGTAACAATTTCTTTTTTCGTGCGTTAATAAAAGGATAAAGGAATCGGAAAGAGGTTGAAAGAATGTTAATATTTTTTCTTACTTTTGCGCCAGAATGAAATTAACCGCCACTAAAATTAAACGTCTGATCAAGAGGAAGCTGGTTACTGCTGTGCTTGTTACGGCGTATATAGCTGCTTTTGCCACTTTGGGGGACGATGGTGGGAAAAAAGGTACAAGCTCAGCAATTAATGAATTTAATATAAGAACCTTCTCTTTAAGAACTCCTTATAATTATAAAAGCAACAATCTTTTCAACTCATCAGGATCCCGGAATTTTATCATGCTTAATACCGTAATTACTTATCAAAAGGGGAATGCTACTTATGTTTTACCCCTTAAAAAGAAAGTAATTCTGAATAAGATAAAATTCAATCCCTCCCCGGTTAGGTTTTAACCTCCGGTTTTGCTTTCTGCATAAGTCATAATTCTGTAGCCCGATTTTGGCAAATCAAATTTGGATGCCGGAACAGGACTAAAATTTATTTTAGAAACTGTATAGGTTGTTTTCTCGCCTTTAGCATTCACCATTTCGTATTCCATTGCCAGGCCCGGCAAGCTGCTTGTTTCGTATTGAAAATTTTTATTCTGCGGAACCAGATCAGGCGCATACCAAACGGTATAAGTAGTGCCATCTTTCAATTTGGCCACTGCCTTTTTACATTTATAATCCAGGATCGTTTTTTCACCATCCTCGTAACTAAAAGTCATACCATCATATTTTTTGTTGGCATCCTTCCAATCATTGGGCGTTAAAGTAATCATGTATTTCTGTTCTCCGATATCTTTCAGAATGACAATAGCATTTTTTGTTCCGTCGTACACAGTAGTAAGCGTACCCAAAGGGCTTACCATTTCTGTGCGGCTTTTGTCCCCTTTGATATAATTTACTACTGTTGTTCCGTCCAGAAAGTCTGCATTCTTGGGTTTCTCCGAACCGGTAGTAATGACAACATCATAAGATATTGTTCCCTCAGTAAACTTTTTTTGTGCATTTGCTGTAATGCCTATTATCAAAAAAAGAAACAAAGACCAAAACCTGCTTTTCATAAAATGTATTTCCATTTATAGACGGATCAAATATCTACATTAGTTGCGTAAATAAAAATCCCGTCTTTAAGACGGGATCAAAATGTTAACGTTTAACGACGATTCTTGTTGCGATCCTGCATCTGCTTTTGTTGTTCCTGCATTTGTGCCATCCGCTCCTGCCATTTTGATTGTTTTTTTGGTTTTTTGCGATTGGCATCTATCTGCGCAATAATTCTATCGTGATTGATAATGAAATTCTGAATTACATATTGAAGCAACAAAGTAATTACGTTCGACACCGTATAGTACCATGTTAAACCTGAAGGAAGCCTGTTAAATATGAACAGCAATATTACCGGGAAGAAATAAGGCATGTATTTCAGCACAGGATTTCCCTGGTCAGGTGTATTACTCATGCTATTTAAAGAAATCAAAAAGCTTGTTACCGCGGCAGTAATTGTGAACAAACTCACGTGATCGCCATACAATGGAACATTAAAACCAAAGTTTACTATGGAATCATATTGCGAAAGATCATGAGACCATAAGAAACTTTGCCCACGCAAAGCAACATTAGAATTAAAGAAACTGTACAAGGCAAAGAAAATTGGTATTTGTAAAAGGCTCGGTAAACATCCGGCAAATTGATTAACACCAGCCTCTCTCATAAACTTCATTTGCTCCATAGCATATTGTTGCTGATCAGGATATTTTGCTTTTAACTGTTCCAGTTCAGGCTTTAAGATCTTCATCTTAGCACTGGTTAGATATCCGGGATACATCAACGGCGATGTAACTAACCTGATAAACAAAGTCAGTAAAAGAATTACGATTCCATAATTAGTGGTAAGCTTCGACAAAAAGTCAAAAACGGGAATTACGATCCACCTGTTGATGTACTTTACAAATGCCCACATTCCTCTTCCCAGGTCAACCATATTCTCCATATCATTGCCGTACTTCTTCAGCATTTTATAATCTGTAGGGCCATAATACATTGAAAGTGGAATAGTTGCATTAGAGCCTGTTACAGGAATTCTCAAATTGGCAGTTGTCCACACGATTGATTTGTCATCAGAAGCATTAACCCAACTCATAGTTCCACCGGAAAAATTATTTTTTGCCACAAGCACCGATGCAAAAAACTGCTGCTTCACAGCAACCCAGTTAACCGATTTTTTAAATTCTTCATTATCACTGCTTATTGTGCTGTGATGATAATCTCCATCTTCCCTGTAACCAATTTGAGATTGTTGTCTTTCATAAGAAAGATCCTTCTGCTGCCTTACCGCCTGGTTCTGCCAAGTGATGCCTAGAGTATTATTGGAAAGTAACTGACCGGCATTGTTCATCGAGAGATCGAAATCAATCATGTAATCCTGCTTCACAGTAAACTTATGTGTGACCAGGCTTCCATCTTTGCCTTGCAATTGATATGTAATAATTTGATCGTCTCCGCTTTTAGTGATCTGTCCACCTGAAAAAAACAAACCGCTGATACTGTCAGTTTTGTTGTTATTATCCTTTAAGGAATAATCAATTTTATCAAAATCAGTTCCTGCAAGTTTTACATTATTACTATCAGGCGCTTTAAATTTTTTTAATTCTACAAATTTTGGCTGTCCGCCTTTATTTGTAAAAACAACTTTAATTAAATCGTTTTCAACCGTTGATAATTGTTCTGTGCCCTGAATTTGCGGGAATCGCAAATTACTATCAACCGCTGCAACATTGCCTGAGTCAATTTTTGTTGACGGAGCACTTTTTATTTCGTGAGACTTGGCTATAGAATCTACTCTAGCTACAGAATCTTTATACGCTTTTTCCTTTTGTGCCTTTACCTGCAAAGCAGCCTGCTGTTGATTGGTATAATAAAAGAATCCAAAGAACAGTACTGCTAAAAGAATAAAACCGATAACGGTATTACGATCGAAATTCATTTGAGGTTCAAATTTGTAATCAAAGCAAAAATTGCTTCGTCATTTAAAGGCGGCAAAGATAGTCAGCGGCATGCAGTTCCGCTCAACGCTTTAACAGTTTCACAGAAAATAAGGGCTTTTAATCGGTAAGTGCCGGAACTTTTTCGGTGGCTAAATCATTTCGCTTTGTAGCAAAGGGTTTTTATTGGTCGCTTTCAGCTCATTATACTGCTTTGCTGCACCAACAAAATGAACAAATAAAGGATGAGGAGTTTCCACCGTACTTTTTAATTCCGGATGATACTGGCAGCCAATGAAAAACGGGTGGCCAGGTACTTCCATAATTTCCACTAACCCGGTTTCGGGGTTGCGGCCGCTAGCTACCATTCCGTTGGTTTCATATTGCTCAAGGTATTTGTTATTGAACTCATACCTGTGCCTGTGGCGCTCGTTAATTGAAGTGCTGCCATAAATTTTGTGTGCCAGTGATCCCGCCCTAATCTCACAGGGGTAGGAGCCCAATCTCATGGTGCCACCTTTTGCTGTAATTTTCTTTTGCTCTTCCATCATGTCAATAACAGGCTCGGTGGCATGAACATCCATTTCAGAGGACTGTGCATCTTTAATTCCTAACATGTTTCTGCCAAACTCGATAACGGACATTTGCATGCCTAAACAGATTCCAAAAAACGGAAGACCCGTTTCTCTTGCAAATTTTACTGCAGTAATTTTCCCTTCCACTCCCCTGTGGCCAAAACCAGGTGCTACAAGAAGTCCATCAAGGTTGGCTAATTTTTCCGGAACGTTTTCTTCGGTAATATATTCTGAATGAATTGGCAATACCTGTACTTTACATTCATTCATTGCACCAGCATGAACAAATGCTTCAAGAATGGATTTATAAGCATCCTGAAGCTCAACATATTTACCAATTAATCCAATCGTGATTTTTGACTTAGGGTATTTCAGTTTGTCCAAAAACTCTTTCCATCTTGTGAGTTCCGGATCATGGAAGTTGGTAATATTCAGTTTTTTCAGAACGATGAGGTCTAACTTTTCATTCATCATCAGCAATGGCACTTCGTAAATGGTGCTGGCATCCGGCGCTTCAATCACTGCTTCTGCCTTTACGTTACAGAAGAGTGCAATTTTCCTTTTCAATTCGATCGTTAGGGGTTCTTCTGTTCTGCAAACAATCACATCAGGAAAAACGCCGCTTTCACTTAGCATTTTTACAGAGTGCTGGGTAGGTTTTGTTTTTAATTCTTTTGCAGCTTTTAAATAAGGTATCAGTGTAAGATGAACGACCAGCAAATCTTCTTCGGGCAGTTCCCATTGTAGCTGCCTAATTGCTTCTATGTATGGCAATGATTCAATATCACCAACCGTACCGCCGATTTCAGAAATAATAATATCATACTGATTGCTTTGTCCCAGCAATAACATTCTTCTTTTTATCTCGTCAGTAATATGAGGAATAACCTGGACCGTTTTACCCAAATAAGCGCCTTCTCTTTCTTTCGTAATTACGTGCTGATAAATGCGGCCCGTCGTAACATTATTTGCCTGGGAAGTAAAAATGTTCAGGAACCGTTCGTAGTGGCCGAGGTCAAGATCGGTCTCAGCACCATCTTCAGTTACATAGCACTCACCATGTTCATAAGGATTCAAGGTACCGGGATCAACATTGATATATGGATCAAACTTTTGAATGGTAACTCTAAGTCCCCTTGCCTGCAGCAATTTTGCAAGCGACGCCGCAATAATTCCCTTACCTAAAGAAGAAGTAACTCCGCCAGTAACAAAAATATGTTTAGCCATTATAATGGTTGTTTGTTTTAAATCCGTTTAGTTGATTTCTTGGAGACGGGCTGAACTCTATTCATTTTCGTTTTATCACTCACTTATTCATTCAGAACTCTGTCAGCTAACCCTATCTCAATGACCGGCGGAATTGGTCAGAAAAATTCCAGAAGGTCATGCAAACCTACAGCAAATTTTGAAGCAGAAAGTTGTTTTTAACAAACTGTGGAAAATCATTTAAAAAATAGATTTGCTTTATTAATATAGCTTACTATTTTTTACGCATGACCTTTAAAATACCTGCACCGCTCGTCTCACTTATTTTGCTTTTGGGTTCAATATTATCCTCTAAAGCGCAATCCGTCCAGTTCACAAATTTTCAAATGGAATTAAGCGGTCAGCCTTTATTAAAAATTACACTTCCGTTTAAAGATGTGAGAGTTTTTGATAAAAGATTTGATACTTCCAAACTTGGATACCTATTTTCAGGACCACACTACAAGAATATTGTACTCAAACCTTCTTTGTCTGGTGCCGTTGAAGATTATTTTAGAAAAAACTTCGTGTTTTCAACTGAAAGCGATAAAATTTTAGTTGTTATGTTGAAAACCACCTGGATGCATGAAATGAGGTCAGGCGAAGAAGACGTGGAAGACTTCAACAATGAATTGCAAAAGTTAAGCAAGTGCATTTTTAAAGCGGATGTTTATTCGTCCGAAAATAATAGCTACCAGGCATTAGTCCGTGTTGATACAAGTTTAGAAAACAAAAATCCGCTAGTTAATGTTTCTTCAGTGCTTTTATTGAATTCACTTAACTACACTGCAGATAAAATTTTATCTCTTGATCTCAATCAGTTGTTTACCAAGAAGACAAAAATCAACGCAACGGATGTAATGAATTATTATGATCAGCGTTTAAAAAAGCCAAGAATCGCAAACGATTTGCTGCAAAGAGGCGTGTACCTCACGTTCGACGATTTCTTAAATAATCGTCTTACTGCTTACAAGTTCTCTTTAGAACAGGACGAAGAATCAGATTACATGTACATCGAAGAAAATGGAGAAGAAAAATTGTTTACCGATTTCTGGGGCTTCTCCGATGGAGAAAATCTATACATCAAACTTGGATTCAACTTTTTCAAGCTAACAAAAGACAACAACACGTATTCGTTTTGGGGTTGCCGTCGTGCCGTTCATATAACTCCTTCCCGAAATAAAAACCGTGTTGTTAGATACATGGCTTTTGGAAATCTTGCTAACTTAAGGAATGCCAAACTAAAAAATCTTCTCAGGCCAATGCAATTGGATATGGAATCTGGTAAAGCGTATTAGTTTCAAATCATTCCCAAAGCACCTTCTGATTCCAACTGTTTGGCAAGATGTTTTTCAATTGCAGTATCGTACAAATCTTTCCAGTGACCGATTTCGTTCCATTCACTTCCATCAATTTTAATTATTCCATCTGTCACTGCTCCTAAAGCATGATAGGCCATTCCGTTAATGAATTTGAGAAAATCGTCCAATCTTTCCTCGGAAACTGACACTACTACTCTACTCTGAGATTCACCAAACCAGAAAGCATCTTTTCTTATATCGGTATTGATTGTCTTGACATCAAACCCTTTATTGCGGTTGAAGCAACTTTCAATCAGCGTTATAAATAAGCCTCCCTCGCTTATATCATGTGCGCTTTGTATCATTTTCTTTTCAATGAGTTCACCGATCAATTGCTGCAACTGAAATTCTTTTTCAAGATCGAATTCCGGAGCAGGGGAGAATTCAACCCCACAAATTTTACTTAGATATTGAGAAGAGTTGAGATCATTCTTCAATTCACCAATAATGAAAATATGATCGCCATCATTGTTGAAATCCAGCGTCATTTTATTCTTCAGA
Source organism: Flavisolibacter sp. (assembly GCA_035554655.1). Lineage (GTDB taxonomy): Bacteria > Bacteroidota > Bacteroidia > Chitinophagales > Chitinophagaceae > Flavisolibacter. Next base: position 243,030 of record DATMIF010000059.1, on the reverse strand, counting down.
TCATCAACTAAGCCTACCATGCCAATCGTTGGTGTTGGATAAACTGGCCCTTCAGGGTTTTGATTGTAGAAACTCACATTTCCACCGGTAACAGGAGTATCAAATTTCTTACAGGCTTCACCCATTCCTTTCACGGCATGAATAAACTGGTAATACACTTCCGGGTCGTATGGGTTACCGAAATTTAAGCAGTTGGTAACACCTAATGGCTGGCCTCCGCTGCAAACAATGTTTCTTGCAGCTTCTGCAACAGCAATCATTGCGCCTTTATAAGGATCAGCAAAAACATAACGGCTATTGCAATCTGTAGTAACTGCTAATGCCTTGCCTGTTTCTCTCACTAAAACAACAGCAGCATCTGTCGGAGTATTTGTAGAAGCGTTTGCTGTTCCTACCATGCTGTCATATTGAGTGGTGACCCATCTCTTAGAAGCAATAGAAGGAATTTGAATTATTCTTTCAGCAATAGTTTTTAGATTTTTTGCTTCAGGGATTTGGTTGATATCAAACTTCTTTATCTCTTCAAAATATTTTGGCTCTTTGTATTCACGATCATATTGTGGGGCACCACCACCAAGCACTAATTCCTGGGCAGGTATTTGCGCTTCCAGATTTCCGTGGTGATAAAAACTCAATAATCCGTCATCAGTTACCTCACCAACTACTGCACTTTCCAAATCCCATTTATTGAATACTCTCAACACCTCATCTTCTCTTCCCTTTTCAACAACCAATAACATTCTTTCCTGACTTTCACTCAATAAAATTTCCCATGCTTTCATATTTTGCTGGCGAGTAGGAACTTTGTCTAAATCGATTCGCATTCCTACTTCACCTTTCGCACTCATTTCTGAAGTAGAACAAATAATTCCAGCAGCTCCCATATCCTGCATACCAACAACTGCTCCTGTTTCAAGGACTTCCAAACAAGCCTCCAATAATTTTTTTTCCTGGAAAGGATCACCAACCTGCACTGCGGGTAATTCTTCAGCACTTTCTTCTGTAATATCCGCTGATGCGAAGGATGCACCTCCAATTCCATCTTTACCTGTCGCACTTCCAACATATACGACAGGATTGCCAAGACCTTTTGCAGTAGCAGAAACGGTTTCTCCAACCTTTACAATACCCACACTCATTGCATTTACCAGCGGGTTAGTATGATAACATTCATCAAAATAAATTTCACCTGCAACAGTTGGGACACCAAAGCAATTACCATAATGACCAATTCCATGAACCACACCTGCCAGCAAATGTTGCGTTTTCGATTCTTCCAGGTTTCCAAACCGAAGTGAATTTAACGAAGCAATTGGCCTTGCGCCCATAGTGAAAATATCACGATGGATTCCACCGACGCCTGTGGCTGCTCCCTGGAACGGCTCAATAGCCGAAGGATGATTATGTGATTCTATTTTAAAAACAACGCCGTATCCATCTCCAATATCCATGAGCCCTGCATTTTCCTCACCAGCTTTCACTAACATTCTTCCACCTTCTCTAGGCAAAGTTTTCAACCACTTAATTGAGTTCTTATAGCTACAGTGTTCACTCCACATGGCTGAAAAAGCACAGAGTTCATTAAAATTGGGAATGCGTCCCAACTTCTTTTTTATTAATTCAAATTCTTCTTCTGTTAGTCTTAACTGCTGTGCTGTTTTTACAGTGATCTCCATAATAGTTAAATGAAAGGCGCAAAGCTACATTGCATCAATGATGTGGCAACGAAATTTTATACGGATCAGTGTGGATAAGATTTTCTATTTTGTGCCGATTAAAATCGAGTTTGATTGGAGCATTATTTTTTGTTTGTTGCGTACCTTATTTTATTTGCATGGCTTGTAACTAAAGTAAATTTTTTTACACGCTCCGGATTCACCAACTCTCAACTGGTTATCATTTTTTTACTTAAGGTAATGGCCGGAATCTTTTATGGTTGGATCGGTGTTTACTATGGCGAGATGGCCCAAATGATTGATACCTGGGCTTATCATGTGGAAAGCTTGCAGGAATACAGATTACTCCTTTCGCACCCAATCGATTTTTTTACGAGTCTTTTCCACAACAGTTATGAGGGAGGCTACACCAACTTTTTAACAAGTCATAATTCCTGGTGGAATGATGTAAAAGCCAACTTCCTAATTAAGATCATGGCAATCTTCGATCTTTTCAGTTTTGGAAACTATTACATTAACGTGATATTTTACTCTTTTCTATCGCTTTTTGGACCTATCGCGATTTACAGGGTAATGAAAGACAATTTTCCTAACAAAAAAACCCCTTTACTGATATCAATATTTTTAGTTCCGTCTTTTTTATATTGGACGAGTGGTTTACATAAGGAGGGCTTGATATTTCTCGGCCTGGCCTTAATGACTTATCATTTTTATTTTGGTTTTAAAGAAAAAAAGTTTCCTGTTGGACGTGTTTTATTAATTGTTCTTGGGTTCTTCCTTGTTATTATACTTAGAAATTTTTTAGTTCTTGTGCTACTCCCTTCTCTTTTTGCCTGGCTTATAAGTCAAAAAATTAAATTGAAGCCAGTGATTGTATTTACTGCTGTTTTCGTTTTATTCCTTACTCTATTTTTCACCATTAAGTACATTGCTCCGTCCGTAGATCCTCCTCAATCCGTTGTTGCGAAGAGGCAAGAATTTATTCAACTACAAGGGCATTCTTCGGTTGCCGTCAATGAGTTAAAGCCTAATTTCAAGAGTTTCTTACAAAATGCTCCCGAGGCTTTCTGTCTTGCGATACTCCGACCCTATCCTTCTGACGTACGACACCTTCTTTCACTTGCAGCGGCGACGGAAACAGGCTTGATTTTGCTGTTCTTTTTGATTTTTGTTTTCTGGAGAAAAAACGGAATTCCACTTTCTCCGTTTTTGATGTTCTGCCTCTTTTTCTCTTTAAGTGTTGTTTTTATGATTGGCTTTTCCGTAAATAATTTAGGGGCAATTGTGAGATATAGAAGCATTATATTTCCTCTCATTCTAGCTCCAATGGCTTCGAAGATTGACTGGGAACGAATCAACCGGCTTATTTTCCAAAACATTAAAAACAATAACAATAATTAGCATTCGAAAGGTTTTCCAGAGTTTTTTTTAACAGACCTCCAATTTTTGTCACTTTTTCTTCACAGTATTGACATTTTTTCTCCGAAATCACAATAAGTCAGATCAAAATTTCAAGAGTTTTAATTTCTTTGCGAAAAATATAAATTATGTCTCTCCGATTTAATGCGTTGACCAATCTCTTAAAATCTGAAGATATTCAGCCACAATCTTCCACCAAGATTACCGCCATCTTCGCCGAAAATGTTTTTACTTATAAAGTTGCCCGTCAATTTTTGAGTGATGAAGCTTTCAAGAGTATGATGGCTTCTGTTAAAGCGGGTCAGAAAATTGACCGTTCAATGGCAGCACAAATTGCCAATGGTATCAGGGCCTGGGCGGAAAGCAAAGAGGTTACCCATTTTACACACTGGTTTCAGCCTTTGACAGGTACTACTGCTGAAAAACATGATTCTTTCTTTACATTGAAAGGCGATGGCACTCCTATTGAAACATTTGATGGTGATGCATTAATCCAACAAGAACCGGACGCTTCCTCTTTCCCAAGCGGTGGTCTTCGTGCCACTTTCGAAGCTAGGGGTTACACGGCATGGGATCCCTCGTCTCCTGCATTTATCATGGACATCGGTTATGGTAAAACGCTCTGCATTCCTACCATATTTGTTTCTTATACCGGTGAGTCTCTTGATTATAAAGCACCATTATTAAAAGCTTTGGAATCATTGAACCATGCCGCCGTTGACGTATGTAACTATTTTGACAGAAACGTAGAAAGAGTTACGCCTACATTAGGTTGGGAACAAGAATATTTTGTTGTAGATGAAGGTTTATTCAATGCTCGTCCCGATTTAGTATTAAGTGGCAGAACAGTTTTCGGTCACAGCCCCGCAAAAGGCCAGCAATTGGAAGACCACTATTTTGGTTCTATCCCTGAAAGAGTATACGCTTTTATGAGAGATTTTGAAACGGAGTCATATAGACTCGGAATTCCTTTGCGTACACGCCACAATGAAGTTGCTCCAGCACAATTTGAGTGTGCTCCCATTTTCGAAGAGGTAAACCTCGCGGTTGATCACAACACTTTGTTGATGGACATTATGACACGTGTTGCAGCTCGCCATAAATTGAGGGTGTTATTGCATGAAAAACCATTTGCCGGAATTAACGGTAGCGGTAAGCACAACAACTGGAGTATGGCCACTGACACAGGTGTTAACTTGTTAGCCCCTGGTAAAACGCCAAAGACAAACCTGATGTTCCTGGCATTTTTCGTGAACACTATTAAAGCCGTTCATGATTATGCAGATCTATTAAGAGCATCCATTGCTTCTGCAAGCAACGATTTTCGCCTTGGTGCTAATGAAGCCCCTCCGGCAATCATTTCCGTTTTCATAGGTCGATACCTTACCAAAGTTTTAGGTGACATTAAAGAGAGAGTAACTAAGAAGATGGATGAAACAGATGAGAGCATGTTGAAGATCGACATCCACAGGAATATTCCTGAACTATTGATGGACAACACCGATCGTAACAGAACTTCTCCATTTGCATTTACAGGCAACAAATTTGAATTCCGTGCTGTTGGTTCAACTGCAAACTGTGCCAACGCCATGACCATCCTAAATACAATTGTTGCAGAAACACTGAAGACATTTAAGAAAGATGTAGATGCACTAATCGAAAAAGGAGAGAAAAAAGAAATCGCTATCATGCATGTTATTCGTGAATACATCGTAGCAAGTGAGAAGATTTTGTTTGAAGGCGACGGTTACAGTGAAGCATGGGAAAAAGAAGCGGAACGTCGCGGCTTGCCAAACGTAAAGACTACCCCTTATGCTTTAGATGCGATGGTTACTGATAAGGCTAAACAACTTTTTGAACACAACAATGTTTATAACCATCTCGAAATTGAAGCAAGGCATGAAATTGAGCTGGAGAAATACATCAAGAAAGTTCAGATCGAAAGCAGGCTTATGGTAGATCTGGCAACTAACCATATTGTCCCTTCAGCAATCAGGTATCAAAACACATTAATCCAAAATGTAAAAGGTCTGAAAGAAATTGGATTGGGAGAAACCTGTGCCGAACGTACTCAAACACTGAATAGAATATCTGAGCATATCAACAATGTAAGCCAGTTAGCAGGAGAAATGGTAGAAGCCCGTAAGGTTTGCAATAACATTGAAAACACAAGGGAAAAAGCTATCGCTTACTGCGAAAAAGTGAAGGAAGCTTACTTTGATAAGCTTCGTTATCATGTTGATAAACTAGAACAATTGGTTGATGACAGGGAATGGACTTTGCCAAAGTACAGAGAGCTCGTCTTCCTTAGATAACCAGGACTTTATTCGACGGAAAAATCCTCCTGGTAGCCAGGAGGATTTTTAATTTTTATACTAAGGCAACTAACAATCTGCTTGGCATTAGTAATTAGTTTTCGCCATGCTTTATAAGAAAAGCATAGAAGCTGTAACAATTGCAGCCAGTAGAAAAACTATAATCAGAATCAATACACCCTGATATTTTTCATCATAAAATAGGGAAGAGATCTTTTTCATACACAGAAGTTTTTTAAGTGATAAATTGGTTTTTACCTGGGTTTACGGATTACTTAAAACGCTGTGTTTTTAAAAGGAGGGGATTGTGCTGTAAAAGTAAATACATAATTACAAAAAACAAATACGGAAAACTACGAGTTATTCACTCAATTCAAGCCACCGGAACTCTTTTTGATTAACTAGCACAGCAATCTCTGCTATTCTTTCGGATAATTTCTGGAGTTCCTCAAATGGAAGATTGGACAACGATAACTTGTGAGATATTAATTTTTTTTCTATTTCAAGATCGGACAACTCTTTTTCCAGCATTTCAAACTCTCTTTGCTCCTTATAGCTGAGCTTTCGCTTCTGATTTTGGACTGTTTGCTTTGGCTCATCGGCCTTTTTCCCATCTGTAAGTGCTGGCTCTCTCTCTTTCATCCATTCCCTGTACTGCGAGTAATTTCCTGGGTAATCCTTGATCGTCGCATCACCTTCAAATACAAACAAATGGTCGACTAAACGGTCCATAAAATACCTGTCGTGACTAACGATCAACAGGCATCCCTGGAAGTCAAGCAAAAAATTCTCTAACACAGAAAGAGTTGGAAGATCGAGATCATTGGTCGGCTCATCAAGAATTAAAAAATTGGGATTGCGAAATAGAACTGTCAACAAATGCAGCCTTCTTTTTTCTCCCCCACTTAATTTACTGATGTAGGTGTATTGCTGTTCAGGAGGAAAAAGAAACAGCGTCAGAAATTGAGAAGCACTCAATGAGGCTCCGTTTGCCAACGGAAAGTTTTCAGCAATTCCTTTTACGTATTCAATAACTCTTAAATCTTCTTTTATCTCTAATCCATTCTGAGAATAATTTCCGAAAACAACCGTATCTCCAATATTTATTTTTCCACTGTCGGCTTTTTCTATGCCCTGTATAATATTTACAAAGGTCGATTTGCCTGTTCCGTTTTTGCCAACAATACCAACCCTCTCTCCTTTCTTGAAAGTGTAATCAAACCCTTTCAAAATGTTTTTCTCGCCATAAAACTTATAAACTTTCTTTAGTTCAACCGTTTTACCACCGAGCCGACTCATTTTACTTTGCAATTGTAACTGTTGTTCCTGCAACTGTTGCTTTGCTTTTTTTTCTACTTCGTAAAAATTATCAATGCGGCTTTTTGATTTGGTAGTTCTTGCTTTCGGCTGTTTGCGCATCCATTCTAATTCCTTTCGGTAAAGATTTCGTGCTTTATCAACACTGGCTGCTTCGCTTTCTTCTCTTGCAGCCTTCTTCTCCAGGAAATTTTCATAATCGCCTTTATGAAAATAGAGTTTGCTGTTTTCCATTTCCCATACTTCTTCGCAAACATTATCAAGAAAGTAACGATCGTGTGTTACAAGAAGAAGCGTTACATTTTCTTTATTGAGATAATGCTCCAGCCATTCCACCATTTCAACATCAAGGTGGTTGGTCGGTTCATCCATGATTAGCAAAACGTGTTTGTGCTCAAACCCAATATCAATAAGTGTTTTAGCTAAAGCAATTCTTTTCTTTTGACCTCCGCTTAAGGTTGAAACTTTTTGGTGCAGGTTATGAATATTCAACTTGCCTAAAATTTGTTTCACCTTCGAATCAAAATCCCAGGCATTTAATTCATCCATTTTAGCAAGAAGGCTGGTGAGTTTTTGATCCTCTCCTTCTTCTACAGCAGCCTCATATTCTTTAATAACGTTGATAATGGGGTGAGCAATGTGAAAGATATTATTAAGAACAGTTTCATTTTCTTCTAACTGAGGCTCCTGTTCAAAAAAAGCAACTTCAACATCTTTATTGATCCACAATTTCCCTTCATCAGAAAAATCTTTACCTGCAATAATTTTGAGAAGAGTTGATTTCCCAGAACCATTTCTTGCCACCAAAGCAATTTTATCGCCTTCGGAAATATGAAAGGAAATATTTTCAAAAAGAGGCTTAACTCCATAAGATTTACCCAGGTTCTCTGCCGACACGTAATGCATGGCGCAAATGTAAACCCTGTAGATAAGTTGAGCGCAGAATCTTTAGTTTTATGAAATGAAGAGTTTGAAGTTTACTCTTTTAATCCAGCTGCTCGTGCTCAATTTTTGTTTTGCCCAATCAAAAATTGATTCGTTGAGAATGTTTAATGATGTAAAGATCACTTTAGACATTCCCAAATACAAATACAATAAATCGGTTTTGATTTTCTACGCATTGCCAAATGGAAATACCACTGCGCAAACCATGGGCAAAAAACTTCAGGCTGGCGACGATTGGCATTATGATATCCAACACATCAAAGCACAAACCGATTTTTTAAGAGAGAGGTTGAAACAAAACATTGTAATTGCATACCTGGAAAATGATTACAAAAGCTGGCCGTTATGGAAACAGAAGCATAGCAACTACAGAAAGGAAATTCAAATCATTGTTGATTCAGTTTTTAATTTAATCCCATCGAAAAACAAAACTGTTTACCTGAATGGACATAGTGGAGGTGGTAGTTTCATACTTGGTTACCTTGACGGTTTAGCAAAAATTCCTTCAGTAATTGAAAGAATAACCTTCCTTGACAGCGATTACGGCTACGACAGCAGTTATAGTTCAAAATTCATTTCATGGCTGGCGGAAAATAATAAAGCAACATTAACTGTTTTTGCCTATAATGATAGCGTTGCCTTGTACGATGGCAAACCTATAGTTTCAGAAAAAGGAGGAACCTGGTACCGTTCGCATTTGATGATTCAAAATTTTGAAAAGAATTTTTCTTTCCACCAAACTCGAAATGATTCATTGATTTTTTACAGAAGCAGCAACAATCAAGTCGCTTTCTTTTTCAAAACAAATCCTGAGCGAAAAATTTTTCACACGCAACAAGTAGAACTCAATGGATTTATTCATTCGATTTTATACCGAACAAAAAAAGAAAATGAAGGGTACGAATACTTCGGGCAAAGAGCCTATTCAAAATTCATTGAATAGTTAGGGTCTTCTGTCAGTACCTAATGACCTGATCCAATCCACTACTTCATCTTTGGTTTTTCCTAACTTATTCTGCATTCTTCCGAAAAATTCTTCGTCTTTGCCTTCTTCCCAACGTACATCGTCGTCGGTTAGATCACCATGAGCCTGCTTTGCTTTTCCTTTTAGCTCATGCCATTTGCCTCTTAATTCTAATTCGTCCATAGTATTTAATTTCTCTCATCAATAAAAATTCTATGCCAGTTCCTTTTCAGCGGGAAGGATTACATTTAATATTTGAGGAAGTATTCTTGCCCTGACACAGATTGTTTTTCCCAGAAACTCTCCATCAACCTGGAAGTACGCTTTTCTTTTCAAATTCATTTCGACTGCTTTTGTTTGAAAAACTTCAATGCGATTTGGATGGAACGGCTTATGCGTAATCAGCATTTTCAATAACTCAATGAGGTTGAGTTTGCGGATAACGACGACCTCGAATAATCCATCATTCAATTTTCCTTCAGGATTAATAATAGCGCCGGTTCCATAAGTTTGAGCATTAGCAATAACAACCATAAAAGCCTTTCGCCTGACTTGTTTGTCATCCGTTTTTATTGTGACATACATTAAAGTTTTCTTCCAAAGTGCCTTGAAGATAGCTTTCCCGTAGCCAAGCATTCCCCGCCTTTTCGTGCCCTCAAAATATTTCACCAGCAAAGCGTTCAGTCCAATATCACTCAGATGAAAACAAATTTCCTCTTCATTGATTTTTATTAAATCCAGTTTCCTGCATGCTCCATCAGTAATTACATCTAACGCTTTATTTGTGTCCAACGGAACTTTTAATTCCGTCGCCATGCCGTTTGCAGAACCTGCAGGCAAAATACCCAGGGCAATTGATGTTTCTTTCAAAATACCGGCAAGCATTTTTACTGTTCCATCACCGCCTACTGCCACCACTCTATCCGGTTGAATTCTGTCAATATGATGTTGAATGGAACTTTTATCACCCTTTCCTGAAAGCAAATAAAATTCAATGACATGCGGCTTGTCTCTATAATATTCCCTGATGGCCGCTTCCCAATCATGTTTTTCCTTTCCGCCCGAAACAGGATTTATTACAAATAATATTTTCAGCCGATCAGGGTTCTGCATGCTTATTGTATCATTTAAAATATGCAAACGGGTGACCAGCAAAAACCAAAAGCTTTGAAAGTCCGGTTTATGAACTGGCTTGGTTTGACTAACGAGGTAACAATAAAACTGTACCACGGTTATGGTCATGGTGATCAACTAGTGATTTACGGACATGTTTTTAAATTGAGTCCGACACCCAGAAAAAAATACCGTAAAAGTTTTTTAAGAAATACATGGGCATTGTTGCGATTATTTATGGTGAAGCCCTATGCCTGTTTGCAATTGGAAATGCATTGGAAAGATCAAATCTATTTTTCAAAAACTGACACCGATGGCTTTTTCAAATTTGACTGGAAGGATAGACCGCCGTTGCCCCAGGGATGGAACGAAGTTTCAGTAAAGGCTAAAATTGGTGATACAATAATTGCTGAATCAAAAGGACATGTTTTCATTCCTTATCCCACACAATATGGTTTTATCTCCGATATTGATGACACATTTCTCATTTCACATTCATCAAACCTTCGCAAGAGGTTATTTGTTTTGTTTACCGAAAACGCAAGAAGCCGGAAACCGTTTGAAGGTGTTGTTCAGCATTATCAATTATTAGCTGAAAGCAACACTACCAAAGATGCACCTAATCCTTTCTTTTACGTTTCGAGCAGCGAGTGGAATTTGTACGAATACATTTTAGAGTTTACAAGGGTGAATAGAATTCCTAAAGGCGTTTTTCTTTTAAACCAGTTAAAGCGTTTTAATCAGTTATTAAAAACAGGACAAAATCATCACAAAACAAAATTCACACGTATTGCAAGAATACTAGAAAGTTATCCCAATCAACGTTTTGTTTTGTTAGGTGATAGCTCACAACAAGATCCTTACATTTATGAATCGATCGTTTCACATTTCCCAAAACAAATTCATGCAGTATATATCCGTGATGTATATGCAAAAAATAAGCACAAGGCTGCAGACGTTTTGCATAAGATAGAATCGAAAGGAGTGCCATGTTGCTTCTTCGAAAAAAGCTCAGACGCTATTCTTCATTCAAGAAAAATTGGTTTGATAAAAGAAACTGCATCTGCCCACACCATTGAAACATCTGTCTAAGCAATTTGTTCCAAACAAAAAAGCGGAACACGATTGTTCCGCTTCCACTTATCAATTTTTAAGAATTATGCTTTTGCAAATTGCTTGCGAATTAAATTCAATGCACTGCCTGCCTTGAACCATTCGATTTGCTGCTCGTTGTAAGTGTGATTCAATTTCACTTTATCAGTTGTTCCATCTGCATGATGAAGAACCATTGTCAAAGGTTTGCCCGGAGCAAAATCTGTCAAACCAGTGATATCGATTACATCATCCTCCTGGATCTTTTCATAATCGTCTTTGTTAGCAAAGGTCAATCCTAACATACCTTGCTTTTTCAAATTCGTTTCATGAATACGAGCGAAGCTTTTCACAACAATCACTCGCACTCCCAAATGACGAGGCTCCATGGCAGCATGCTCTCTTGAAGAACCTTCACCATAGTTTTCATCACCAACAACTACAGAACCAATTCCTGCTGCTTTGTACTTGCGCTGTGTTGCGGGCACGGGACCATATTCACCAGTCAACTGATTTTTTACGCTATCAGTTTGATTGTTGAAATAGTTAACAGCACCGATCAACATATTGTTAGAAATATTATCCAAATGGCCGCGATACTTCAACCAAGGACCCGCCATTGAAATGTGGTCAGTTGTACACTTACCTCTTACTTTGATCAGTAATCTCAACCCATTCAAATCAGTTCCTTCCCATACTGGAAATGGTTCTAACAACTGTAAACGTTGAGAATCACCCTTCACTACTACCTGAACATCTTTTCCACTTTCTGCAGGTGCCTGGTAACCCGGATCTTCAACTGAAAAACCTTTGGGAGGTAATTCGTAACCAGTTGGTTCATCCAGCATCACTTCTTCACCATTCTCATTTTTCAATTTATCTTTTAAAGGATTGAAAGAAAGACTTCCAGCAATAGCGTATGCAGTTACAATTTCAGGAGACGCAACAAATGCATGTGTTGATGAGAGACCATCATTACGCTTTGCAAAGTTTCTATTGAAAGAAGTAACAATTGTGTTTTTGCGTGTTGGATCATCAATATGTCTTGCCCATTGACCAATGCAAGGACCGCAAGCGTTGGCAAGGATTACACCTCCTATTTCATCAAACGTTCCGAGGTAACCATCTTTCTCAATGGTATAACGAACCAATTCAGAACCCGGCGTAACCGTGAATTCACTTCTTGTTTTTAATCCTTTCTTCTTTGCTTGTGCAGCAATAGATGCTGAACGACTGATATCTTCATAAGAAGAGTTGGTGCAAGAACCAATCAATGCTACTTCAACTGCATCAGGCCAGCCGTTAGCTTTTACAGCTTCGGCCATTTTTGAAATTGGTGTAGCCAAATCCGGAGTGAAAGGACCATTTACATGTGGCTCCAATTCGCTCAAATTAATTTCAATCAGTTGGTCAAAATATTTTTCAGGATTTGCGTATACTTCATTGTCCGGACGCAAATGCTCTCTTACTTCATCGGCTAATTTTGCGACTTCTTCACGACCTGTCATTTTCAAATAACCGGCCATCTTATCATCGTAAGTAAATACAGAACAGGTAGCGCCAATCTCTGCACCCATGTTACAAATTGTGGCTTTACCTGTACAACTTAAACTATCAGCACCTTCACCGAAATATTCAACAACAGCACCCGTTCCACCTTTTACAGTAAGAATTCCGGCAACTTTTAAAATAATATCTTTTGCTGATGTCCACCCACTCATCTTTCCGGTAAGTTTTACACCAATCAGTTTAGGCATTTTTAATTCCCAGGGCAAACCCGCCATTACATCCACTGCATCTGCACCACCAACACCAATAGCTATCATTCCCAAACCACCGGCATTAGGTGTATGTGAGTCTGTTCCGATCATCATTCCACCAGGGAAAGCATAATTCTCTAATACCACCTGGTGAATAATTCCGGCACCAGGTTTCCAAAAACCAATTCCGTATTTATTTGAGATGGAAGAAAGAAAATCGTAAACCTCCCTGTTTGTATCAATTGCTGTATTTAAATCTTCTTTAGCGCCGACTTTGGCCTGGATTAAGTGATCACAGTGCACAGTTGATGGAACTGCAACCCTATCTCTTCCGCAAGTGTCAAACTGCAAAAGCGCCATTTGCGCGGTTGCATCCTGCATCGCCACACGGTCGGGAGCAAAATCCACATAATCCTTACCTCTTTCGTGTGTTTTTGTAGAAGGTTTAAACGTGTGTGAGTACAGAATTTTTTCAGCGAGTGTCATAGGGCGGCCCAGCATTTTTCTGGCAGCTAATACTTTGGCCGGAAGTTCGCTATATACTTTCTTGATCAGATCCAGGTCAAACAGCATAAGATATTTTTTAATGTAGAGTTTAAACAGCTATGTTTGTCCGCAAGGGATTTTTAAATTTTGCGCAAATTTACTTAAAAACGGTTTAAGATTTGGATGTCTACTGACGGTAAGTATTGATGATATTGCTAAAAAAATCTACATTCGATCCATGAACCGATTTAAAGATTTTATTGAGTGGCAGGCCTTTGGCGTTCTTTCCTCTATTGGTGACAAAATTGGGATAGCAACCAGTCGCATTCGTACCTGGTTTATTTATATCTCCCTTCTTACCATGGGTTCTCCTATCATTATTTACATGGTGCTGGCCTTTTTAATGAATTTGAAAAGATACATTACAGCAAGAAGAAGAAATCCAACCTGGTATTTGTAAAGTCAGAACCTTGATTTGGGTGATTTAAGAGATTAAGAAGAAAACGTTTTAGTTTGAAGTTTTCTTTCTGAGTTCATCTGTACTCTCTGTAAGAAAATAATTTTTATGAATCAAACGTGACTGCTACTATCAACACCTGTTGTGTCACTCATTTTTACGTTCAGTAATTCTTATGATCATTGCGAAACAGTCTTCATTAAAACAATAAGACTTCATTCACGAAGTCGTTATAAGCTAACTTCTCTCCTTTGTCCCTGGCTGTTCACTATCGTGCATTTTTTTACTTTGGGATTTAAGCTGATAAACCTGCTCCCTTGCGAAAGGAATGATGATCCGTAATTAAACTCAATTCGTTGGTGCTTTCCATCAACAAATTCTATATCGGCAAATTGGTCATCAGGCCTGGCTGTAATAATTTTAGTTTGAGTTTTGTTTTTAAACACCTGTACCGGTCCGCGATTTTGCGTTGCTACCAAGAGATAACTGTGGTCTGCGCCTTTCAATTTAGCAAGGCCTTTTCCATTACCCGGAATATAAATTCCAGTCTGTAAAATAGTGAGCACAGAAAAATGTCCCATTCCATCTCCTTTTAAAACCAAGCCATTCAAAGCATCGTAACGGCCGTTCGATGGATCGGTACTGTAATCGTTTGTATTGACGCACACATCCAAATTTCCATCTCCATCAAAATCGTCTGCCACCATTCCATTAATTACTGAAAACTGGGAAACATCTGGCAATGGTTCAATTGAAAATTTTCCGTTGCCATTATTCCTGATGAAAGCATGTTGTAAAAAATTTGCTTTCAGTTTCAACATTCCCTTCATTTGTTCAGGCGTGAAAAGATCATTAATAGTTGCCTCAGCAAATGTTTTATAAGTAAGAAATTTCTTTTTAAGGAAGGGCATCTGATCAATTATATCATCACGGTTCGGACCAGGAAATTCTTTTACCGATCCACCTGCTTTGTCTAACATAAACTTAGTGGGAATACATTCGAGCACCCCATTACCATCAAAATCCTTAGCATAAATGCCAACTGGCAATGAATCGCTAGCTTTATAAAACGAGTTCTCACCGAGATTACCGACTACATAATCCATATCACCATCATTATCAAAATCGCCTGCTAACACACTGTTCCACCATCCTGTTTCATTTGAAATGCCTGATGAAGAACTAACATCCTTAAAACTTCCATGCTCATTCTTTAAAAATTTTATTGGCATCCATTCCCCAGCCAGAATTAAATCCATCCAACCATCATTATCAAAATCCGTCCACAGTGCGTCGCAGGTAAGGCCAATGTTGGTTAGCATTGGTGCAACTGAAGCTGTAACATCAGTGAACTTTAGCTTTCCGCCTTTTGAATCATTACGATAAATGAAACTTGATACAGGTGCAGGATAATTTGATGGTTTTACCCGTCCTGCAATAAACAAATCCAGGTCACCGTCTTTATCATAATCGCAAGCCCTTACACAAAATTTACTTCCTGTATTATATGGGATTGCATTTTTATCAATTGCAAAGTGTCCTTTTCCGTCGTTTATGTAAAAAACATCTGCATATGAGCTATCGTTAAAATTGTTAGTGTATCCACCAGAAGAAATGTAAAGATCCAAATCGCCGTCACCATCAGCATCAAACAAAAGCAGTCCCCGATCATCTGATTGTTTATAAGGTGCATGGTTTGCATCTAATATTGGCGTTTGAGTAAATGAGCCATTGACTTTTTGTGCAAAAATCATTCCGCTGTGATTAGGCGAACCACCTACAACAAAATCATCCAGCCCGTCTCCGTTAATGTCACCAACGGCAATGCCCGGCGCATATTCTGAAAACTTATGCGGCAATAATTTCTGAATATTGAAATCGATAAAATCTCTTTGTTCATGTACGAAATTGATACCAGTTTGCTTTGTAATGTTCGTAAACAAGTTATTTCTGTCAATTAAATCATGTTCAGGATTTACAAAAGGAACTGCATTTTTTATATCAACAACAAGTTTCTGATCAGCCTTTGTATTTTTAATTGCCTGTATTTTGTTCCCTGGCCATTCAACAACAATTGAATCTATCATTCTTGCCTTGCCTAACCCAAAGTGAGCAATGTTTTGATTGGTTGATAAATACCCCCGATATGGTGTGTTTTCATAAACCTGTTTTTTATTCCCACCATAATAGATTGAAATGAATGTTCCAAGTCCTTCGATATTTTTTTCATCACCTTTTAAGGCAATCTGCAGAAAATGCGATGCAGTATCTCGTTCATTTCTCGCGGTGTTCTCATACACAAATGCTTCTTCATTGATGTTGTTGATGATCATGTCAAGATCGCCATCATTATCCAGATCAGCATAAGCAGCACCATCTGAAAATGTAGGTTGGTTCAATCCCCATCTATTGGTTGCGTCAGCAAAGAGATATCCCCCTTTGTTTTGAAACGCATAGTTGTGCAGTTTCACCTGAGGAATTTTTTTGATCAATTCCATTTTAGGTGTAGCCATTGCCGACGGGCTCTCTCTCCTGTACGCCATGAAATCATGATCGGTTACATCTTTAGGGAAACCATTCGTGATAATTACATCACGATATGAATCGTTATTGAAATCAGCGATGAGCGGTGTCCAACTCCAATCTGTTTCAGCAATACCACTCATAAAACCAATCTCACTAAATACAGGTGCTCCAATAGAATCATTCTGAAGAACCCTCGCACCTTGATTTAATTGCAAAGTGTTTCGCACATATTGGTATTGATGCCGGTACATTTCGAAGTTCTGGTAGGTAAAATAATTACCTGAGTTCAGCATGGTTTTCTTACGGTAATTATCGTTGGGACTCATATCGAGTTCAAACACATCAGCTAGTCCGTCATTGTTGATATCAATAACGTCCTGTCCCATTGAATTCAGAGAAGTATGCTTGAAATATTCTTTACTGCGATTGGTGAAAGTGCCATTGTGATTGTTGATGTACAAAATATTATCGGAGATAAAATCATTGGAGATGTAAATGTCTTTCCACCCATCACGATTGATATCGCAGATTGTTACCGCATGCCCAAAACCTTCTAGGTCAATTCCTGCCTGTTCAGAAACATCATGAAAGACACTATGATTTTTTGAAGGATTCCAATCATTCCGTAATAACTTTCCAACACTTGGTGCTACGTTTGAGTTGGCCGGACGGAATTGAGAAGGATCCCTGAAATTGTTTGCGCCATTTACAACTAAGTACATATCAAGATCACCGTCATTATCATAATCGAAAAAATAAGCCATCGTTGATTGCAGGTGAACATCTAATCCGTAATCAGCCGCCATGTCTTTAAAGTGCGGGACTCCATCTTTTTCAACTCCCTGATTGATGTATAGAATATTTCGTCTTCTTAAAGAATCCTTGTAAATGGTGTTACAGATATAAATATCCTCCAAGCCATCATTGTTTATATCAATTACGGAAACACCTCTTGCCCATCTTCCCATTCCATCGACGCCTGCCTGGTCAGTTATATCTTCAAATTTGAAATTGCCTTTGTTGAGATACAATTTTGAGGGCACCATGTTACCGGTAAAATATAAATCCTGTAATCCATCGTTATTAAAGTCACCAAGGCCTACACCACCACCGTTGTAAATGTTTACAACGTCAACAGGATTGACGGAATCGTTTTCAACGATTTTATTGTTGAAATGAATACCTGAATGTGACGATGAAATTTTTCTGAACAAAGTGCTTTTCTCCTTGCAGGCTGAAAGCAAAAAAACAGCAAAGAAGATGAATGACAGTTGAAGCTTCATAAGTAAGGAACTATAAAAACTTATTCGGACAATTGAATTTAAATAAAAAGGCTTCTATATCGCAAGAAGCCTTTTTTTATTACTTAACATTATTAGTATCCGGGGTTTTGTGTCAGGTTGGGGTTCGAGGCCCGGGCACTTTGCGGTATTGGCAACAGCGTCCATTCTGCCTTAATAGCGGTATTGTACAAACCATGTTTCAGGCCATCATGTGTTGGGCCCGGAGCAGGATTGGGAATAGGATCAAGACTTCCAGCCACTGCTCCATTGGCTGTATTTATAAAATTCACACACACATCCGTACCAGCCCTCAAAAGATCAAAGAAAGTAGAATACTCGCCACTCAGTTCATGTCTGTATTCACTTAATACCATCTGTAAAGGATCAGTTATTACTGCACCGGGAGTTCCATCGAATTTTGCGCTATCCTGCATTACTGCCGGTGCTGTTGCGCCCCATGCCCTATCTCTCACTAACTTTATATCCGCGAGCCCACCTGCAACATCACCGGTACGGATCTTACATTCTGCCCTGCTTAATACTACTTCGGCATAACGCATCAATATTTGATTCTGATCTCCGAAAATATGTCCCTTTCCATCAGGACCATTGTAGTTGCCTGTAAGATTCGGGTCTCTCCATTTTTTTGCACAAACATATCCTGTACGGCCTTTGTCATCCCCGTACCATGGTCTTGTCAGCGTTCCAACTGTATTGATAATTGTGCCATCATCTGCTTTATATATTGCATTATTAGCAGCAAAACCTGCAACTACTGGCGGGTATCCTTTTATTCCACCCCATTTTGCAATGATTCCGGGGCTTAATATTGGATCGCCGGGGCCTACGATTGTGAGAAGTTTTCTCTTATCACCCGACTGATAAGAATTCCATAATGCAGGATTTCCATAATCATAACCTTGTTGTGTTATTTCATTTGGCCAGCTAAAACTATCTATCCAGCCAAGCTCTGCTCCTGGTGGTTGCCAACTTCCACCCCAATCTTGCGGGTCACCCGGTTTTAAATAAAATTGTATTTCAAAAATGGATTCATCATTATTCTGCTTACTGTATTCATTTACGTCGGCAAAATTTGGCAACAAGTGATAGTTACTCGTTAACTCGGAATTGCTTAAGGCGGTCAATGCTCCGGCATAATCTTTTAACCACATCCGGGCCGCTCCTTCATAAGCATAAGCCGCACCCTTAGTTGCTCTTCCTAAGTCTTGTGTTGGCAGGTCTTTTTTCGACCACAGGAGCCTTTCTGCCTGTTGCATATCGGCAACTATTTGCTTAAAGACAGAATCTCTGGAGGCCCTCGGCGTTAGTCCATCAGATCCTGTTTTTAACTCTAAGGGCACACCACCAAAACAAGCCGCCAGGTAATAGTACATCGTACCTCTTAAAAAATAAGCTTCGCCAGCCAGACGGTCTGCCAGTGAGGCATCAACAACACCATTTGTTCTTGCTTTTTCAATTACGGGCAGTGCATAATTTGCTCTTGCTATTCCAATATAAAATTGATTCCAAAGAGTATTCAACCCGACGAAGGTGGCTGGTATTTGATAGTTATTCCAAAATACGTCTGCACCCCAGTTGAAAAAATCGTGCGTGCCAAAATTGGCTCTATACCAGATACATTTTTTAAGCAGGTCACTGTTCTGGTAAGTATCATAGATAGAATTCACTGAAGCGATCACATTATCCCGCGAACTGGCAACGGCATCAGCCGGAAGTCCAAACGTATTCGTTTGATTTAAAAAACTTCTTTTACATGCAATCGGAATCACTGCACAGGAAAGGATCATGACAGTAGCAATGATGATTATTTTGATTCGTTTCATATTTCTGATTTTTCGCTCTAATTAAAATGTTACGTTTAATCCGAAAGTAAAATACCGGGACGAAGGATAGGTTCCGTTATCAACTCCATTTTGAGTAGCACTACCTCCCTGCATCCCAATTTCCGGATCAAGTCCCGAGTATTTAGTTATTACGAACAGGTTTTGCGAAGACACATATACTCTTACTCTCGAAATAGAAAACCGGTTCAATAGACTCGTCGGTAAATTGTAACCGATGGAAACGTTTTTCAGTTTAAGGAAGCTTCCATCTTCAATCCACACATCGGAGGGAACATTATTAAGCGAACTATTATCTCCTCCATTCGGAACAGCACGTGCATACCTGTTTGATCCATTAGTTGGCGTCCAATGATTAAGGAAATAATCCCTGCTTACGTTATCCGCACCTTCTGATCCTCTCTTCGCAAAACTTTCAAGATTGCTTTCAACATAATTCAAAATTTTATTTCCATAAGAACCATAGAAATAGAGATTGATCTCCCATGCTCTGTAACTACCATCGAGGTTTAACCCACCGAAAAATTTTGGTTGAGGACTTCCTATAAATGTTCTGTCTTCGGCATCTACTTTATTGTCTCCGTTAAGATCAGCAAAAATGCGGTCGCCAGGACGAGCTACAGTGCCGGGACGATAGATATTGCCGGGAGCTTTTGCATTCAGGTCATCTATTTGCTTTTGATTCTGATAAATACCAATTGCTTTATAACCATAAAACTCTCCTATTGGACGGCCTACATAAGAACGGGTAAATTCATCCCATCCCTGGAAGCCGTTCAAAGAAAGTCCACCAAGATTTAATACGAAGTCTGTTCCGTTTGCAATACTGGTAAGTTCATTCTTAATTCTACTCCAGGTTAAACCCACACCGTATTGAAAATCTCTTCCAGAACTCCCTCTATAATTTGCGGCAAGTTCTACCCCGGTGTTCCGCATGCTTCCTACATTTCTTGTCAACAGAAGAAATCCGGTTTGAGCAGGAGCTGTAAGTTTCAAAAGAAAATCCTTCGAATCACGTTTAAACCAGTCAGCAGTAAAAGTTAAAGCGCCATTCAAAAAGGCAGCGTCTACGCCAATATCGGTTTGCTTATCGGTTTCCCATTTTAGTTTAGGGTTAGAAGGCTGTTGTGGTGCTATACCATTTTGGTAAATTTTATTAAATGGATAACCCATGTTGTCATTTGCCGGCCCACCATTGACATTCGAAGGGCGATTCCCTTCATATAATGCCTGGTATTGATAATAACCAATTGGACTCTCATTACCTACTTCTCCATAACCAGCTCTAAGTTTCAAATCATAAAGCCAGGAAGCATCTTTCAGGAAAGATTCATTCTTTATTTTCCAGGCTATAGAGGCGGATGGAAATACCCCATACTTATGATCAATGTCAAATTTTGAAGAACCGTCCCTTCTTATAGTACCTGTTACAATATACCTGTCTGCAAATTGATATTGCAATCTGGCGAATTGAGATGCCATTGAATAGGTAGTTTGACCATTTCCATTAACATCCAAAATAAGATTTGTAACTGATGATAAATCTCTTGTAAGATTATTTGGTGGAATGCCACCGCCGCCCATTCCATTCCAGTTATTCTTTTGAGCGGAAATACCGCCCACAAAATTGATAGTGTGTTGTCCAAAAGTTTTATCGTAAGCCAGTGTATTTTCCCATAACCACTCAAATGTGCGGTTTATCGACTGGTGATAATTTGCTGGTGCTGTAACACTGCCGGGATATTGAAGAGCAGCCCTGTTATCTGAGGGTTGAAAGTAATAGCCCGAGTAATTAGTGACATTCACACCCAGGTTGGTTTTAATTCTAAGACCACTGAAAACGGTTGCTTCGAGTGAGGACGTACCCAAAACATAGTTGGTATTGTTTTGATACTGGTTCGTTTCGATGGAATAAACAGGATTACTAAACTTGTTTACGTTTGGATTTATAGGATTGTAAAAACCGTAATTACCATTGCCGTCCTTAATCTGGTTCGTTAGCCTGTTACCACTATCGAGTGTGGGAGGATTTATAGCCAAATTAAAAAGAGAGCCGGTGCCGTAAGGATTGTTTTGGTTTTGGTAGGAATATTTAACACTGGTCGATGACCTGAGCCAATTGGTTGCTTGATAATCAAGATTCAGATTGAAACTGTAACGTTTAAAATAGGAACCTAACACAATGCCCTTTTGATTATAGTAACCAAAAGACATGGCTGTTTGCACTTTATCACTTCCTCCACGAATGCCAAGCGTATAATTTTGAGTAAGCCCTTTACGGTAAACAGCATCCTGCCAATCTACAGTATGCAATGCATTTGGCGTGTGCCAGATGGGCATTCCGTGATAAGTATGTGTAGAATCGGAAGTTTCAACTTCATTAGAAAGGGTGGCCCATTCTTGTGCATTTAAAAGATCATACTCTTTAGGTTTTGTTTGAACTGAACTATAAGCATCCAAAGAAACCTGGACTTTGTTTTTGATGCCCCTTTTTGTTGTAATGATAACAACTCCGTTGGCAGCCCGAACACCATAGATAGCTGTTGCTGACGCATCTTTCAGGATGTCTATGGAAGCTATATCATTAGGGTTGATACTATTGATGCCGCCAGTCGTCGGATACCCATCTACAACATACAAAGGATTATTGCCTCCAACAGCAAGACTACCGACACCTCGTATAAGCACACTCACGTTACCGCCCGGAGCAGCATCATTATTTATTACCTGGACGCCAGCAGCCCTTCCCTGTATAGCCTGGTCTAAAGTGGTGACAGGTACTTTTTCAATTTGCGCCGCATTGACTGAACTTATGGATCCGGTTACGTCTCTACGTCTTTGTGTGCCGTAACCTACAACCACCACCTGCTCCATTTGTGTGGAAGAAGTTTGCAGCGCAGCGTCTACAGTTGTCCGGTTATTCACTTTTATTTCAATAACAGTAAACCCAACCGCACTGATCTCTAGTGTAGCTTCAGGCGAAGCTGAAATTGAAAAGTTTCCATTGTTGTCCGTTTGTGTCGCAGTTGTGGTGCCTTTAACACTCACGGTAGCACCGGAGAGTGGCTTACCATCCGCGGTCACCCTCCCGGTGACTTTTGTTTGCGCGAAGCCAAAGAAGGAAAAGGAAAAGAAGAGGATCAACAAACAAAGATGTTTTATTGACCCGATCGTGTAATCGGTATTACTCATAGCAAAAGGTGTTTAGTATAACTATGTTTAAAAAATGCTTAATTAATAACCCAGCGCTGTCACTCCCTCTTCATTAAAACAAGGGCACTATTGGAAGTGCCCTTTTCCAATTAACGATTGCTATACGAGAGAATAAAGTTGACCACACAGAGAATTAATCTGCATAGCATTCAACAATAAATAAGTTTTTCTTAAAAGCATAGCAGTCGTTTACTTCGCAGTTGTACACTACAAAAATCAACGAGTTGATAATCGTTACTTAAGTGCTAGTAGAATCGTTGTAAGGCAGTCTTTCGGGTAAGAATTCTTTAGTCAGAAGACTTCAGTGTCCATTTTCTATATCAAACTTAGATTTTTTTTTCTTTACCGCTGTAATACTTTTTTATCAATTGAAAATATTTTTTTGTTTAACTGTTCAATTGGTCAATACCTCTTACTAGCCTTTATAATAAAACGAGAGCAACTACTTAAGTTGCTCTCATTAAATGAGACATCAATGTATTTTAATCAGAACAATATCTCAATAATGTTTAGATCATAAATCTACTGTTACAATTTTTTTATCCTGATATTCCTGTACCAAACTTCATCGCCGTGATCCTGTAAAGCAATCCTGCCTTTTTTAAACGTACCAAAATCTCTCATTCCGTTCTCTGATTCTTTGAATTTGCTGATGGCAATCATCTTCTTCCAATGATCGTCCCACATGGTGGCAGACAAAGTGTGAACGCCATTTAAATAAAAATCAAGCTTGCCTTTGTTTGAAATAACTTCTGCCTGGTTCCATTGGCCCGCTGGTTTTGCAGCTTCTTTTGACGCCAGCAGATCATATAAATCACCGGCACGATGTGTATACAATTTCCCATCCGGATGGCCTAACACTGTTGCAGAACCATTGTCCAATACCTGCATCTCCGGACCCGTATTATAAGTGTTAGGATATTTGCTTGCATCTTCATGAACATAAAAAATGATCCCACTATTACCTTTTGGAGAAATCTTCCATTCAATCTTCAAATCAAAATTGTCGTATTCGTCATTGCTAACCATATCGCCACCTTCAAGATTTGAGGCTTTCTTGGCTGCTTCATCAAGATGTAAAGCTCCATTCTCAACTTCCCAGGAAGGAGCTACATGATCTTTTCCGTAGCTGTGCCATCCTTTGGTCGTTTTTCCGTCGAACAATGTGATCCATCCTGTATCATCTGCAGCTGCAGAATTATTTTCCGAGTTCAAACTTGTTTGGTTCGATCCACAGGAAAAACATACACAAGCAAAAGCAAATAAAATGACTCTATTCATAGTTTAATTTTTGGGTTCGGTAATTAATATGAGTATTAGCTTAATCCAAGCACTTTTTTATTAAGTTGTTCGTCACTACCGGTACTTGCAAAATCATCAAATGCTTTATCGGTTACACGAATGATATTCTTTTTAATAAACGCTGCGCCTTCTCTTGCTCCATCTTCGGGATGTTTAATGCAACATTCCCACTCCATTACTGCCCATCCTGCATAATCGTATTGAGTGAGTTTACTAA
Organism: Flavisolibacter sp.; assembly: GCA_035554655.1. Taxonomy (GTDB): domain Bacteria; phylum Bacteroidota; class Bacteroidia; order Chitinophagales; family Chitinophagaceae; genus Flavisolibacter. The sequence continues at coordinate 219,083 of DATMIF010000059.1, read as the reverse complement.
AAATCGTTTTGAAATCAACCTGCCCATCACCAGGCGAACGGTACCTTCCTGCACGGTTTAACCAGCTTTGATAACCACCAAATGTTCCCTGCCTTCCTGTTGGATTGAATTCTGCATCTTTTACATGGAATGCTTTGATGCGTTCATGAAATATATCGATGTACTCGATGTAATTCAACTGTTGCAATACAAAATGCGAAGGATCGTACAACAAGCATGCACGAGGATGCTGATTTACATTTTCCAAAAACATTTCGTAGGTAACACCATCAAACAAATCTTCGCCGGGGTGAATTTCATAGCAAACATCAACGCCGCATTCATCAAAATAATTGAGTATCGGCGTCCATCTTTTTGCAAGTTCTTTAAACCCATCCTCAACCAATCCTGCAGGACGTTGAGGCCATGGATGAAATGTATGCCATAACAATGCCCCGCTAAATGACGGGCAAGCATTCAAACCCAAATTTTGCGAAGCCTTTGCTGCATATCTCATTTGCTGAACCGCCCATTCTGTTCTTGCTTTGTTATTGCCTCTTACATTTTCAGGTGCAAATGCATCAAACAAACTATCATAAGCTGGGTGCACGGCAACTAATTGTCCTTGTAAATGTGTGGCCAATTCAGTAATCTCCAATCCGCACTCGTTGACCAGTCCTTTCAATTCATCGCAGTAAGTTTTGCTTTCTGCGGCTTTTTGAAGATCAATACAACGAGGGTCGTTAGTTGGAATTTGCACACCAATAAAACCAATACTTTCTGCCCATTGACAAATTGTTTTCAAATCATTGAAAGGGGGCTTATCGCTTAAGAACTGTGCTAAAAAAATTCCGGGTCCTTTTATTGTTCTCATAAATTATTTGAAGTTCGAAATTTGAGTTTGAAGTTATGTACCACCTACATTACTACTATTGATCGTCTGTTGCGTCGCATTACGTTCATGGTTCGGTAATTCTTATCATCATGTTTCTTGCAGCGTTCTTTGCTCCTTTGCTTTCTTTGGGCGAAACAGAGTCCTCGAATAAGAAACCTGCAAATTTCGTGATGATACCGGCGCAATGCACACCATCGTTCTGGACCTTGAAGTGAGTGACACAACGAAAGATGATAGTAGCCATACATCCGGCTACATAATCATCTAAATTATTTTAAAGAACTGCCCGGCTTCATTCGCCTATTTGCACATTTGCATATCCGCACATCATACTGCAAATTCCATCCACTTCTTCTCACTCTTTTCGCTTTCAATTACATTTTCAATAAAAGCCATTCCGCGAACACCATCTTCAATGCCTGGGAAATCAAGCCACTCTTCTTTTGGTCGTTTGCCTTCTATTGAAGCTTTTATACACAAAGCAAAATTGCGATAATGATTGGCGAATGCTTCAATGAACCCTTCCGGATGACCAGCCGGGGCTCTTGTATTATGTTTCGCAAACTCACTTAAATAGCCGGTGCCTGCACGCAAAGTTTGCATAGGCGCATCAAGCCATTTTAATAAAAGTGAGTTTTGATCGCTATGCTTCCATTCAAGGCCACCTTTTTCGCCATACACTTGAATGGTCAGATTATTTTCTTCGCCGGCCATAATTTGTGAAGCCATTAAAACACCACTCGCACCATTATTAAATTTCATAAGAACCGCACCATCATCATCCAGTTTTCTTCCCTTCACTACAATATTTATATCAGCACAAATTTTTGTGACCTGCAATCCGGTAATGTATTCAGCAAGATTAAAAGCATGTGTGCCTATATCGCCCATTACTCCAGCCTTGCCACTTTTGGAAGGATCCGTTCTCCACGAAGCCTGTTTGTTATCGGAGCCTTCCAAAAAATTGCTGAGCCATCCTTGTGGGTAGGTGACGAAGACTTTTCTTATCTCGCCAAGCTTTTCGCTTTTCACCTGCTGTTTTGCTTCCTTGATCATTGGATAGCCTGTGTAGGTATGTGTAAGGCAAAAGTATTTGCCTGATTTTGCAACTATCTGTTTTAGTGCCTTCGCTTCTTTTAAATCGAAAGTCATTGGTTTATCCAGCACAACGTGGAAACCTTTTTCCAGAGCCAGTTTTGAGGGAGCAAAATGTAGGTGATTTGGAGTGACAATGGAAACAAAATCCATTCGCTTGTCTGCAGGCAGCGCAGCTTCTTTTTCAATCATCTCCTCATATGAGCCATAAATTCTATCTGCACTAAGATTTAATTCTTCACCTGCTTGTTTTGATTTTTGCGGACTGGAACTGAAAGCACCACAAACCAGTTCTATTTCTCCATCCATCAGTGCAGCCGTTCTGTGTATGGCCCCGATAAATGCACCGGGACCTCCACCAATCATTCCCATTCTAAGTTTTCGCATAGCTTAATACTTGCTATAAATTTATAACAACACATGATATTGAAAATGTTTTTTTATGCATGTGAATTATTTGTGGCCAAAAAAAACTGGTGGGGTTTAAAAAATAGTACATTTAAAAACCTTTTTTGCTTGTTATGCTATCGAAGACGAAACTTTATACACAAGATTGCTTAACCTCCTTCCAAAACAATTCGTTTAACCAAACCATCTGCGCATGAAGATCACAACACGGATACAGCTTTCGTTCATGATGTTTCTTAATTTTTTTATCTGGGGCGTGTGGTTTGTTACGATGGGCACTTATTTAAAATCGAGCTTGAACGCAACTGATGTAAATGTTGGCGTTGCTTATGGAACACAGGCTTTAGGTGCCATACTTGCTCCTTTTATTATCGGTTTAATTGCTGATAAATTTTTTGCAGCACAAAAAATTCTTGGTGTTTTGCATTTAATGGGTGCCGCGTTGATGTATTATATAACTACACTAACCAATTTCTCCTCTTTTTATCCGGTGCTTTTAGTTTACATGATTTTGTTCATGCCAACGCTTGCGCTGGTGAATGCAGTTTCATTTAAACAAATGCGCAGTCCTGAGAAAGAGTTTTCGTTCATCCGTGTATGGGGAACCATTGGATGGATTGTTGCCGGTTTGATCATTGGATGGCTGGCATGGGAACAAAAAAATGCTTTGGTAAATACTTTCCGCTTTGCAGCAATTCTATCAGCGGTGTTAGGTGTGTTTAGTTTTACATTGCCCAATACACCTCCGCCAAAAGCGGGAACAAAAACAAGTTTCAAAGAAATTGTTGGCTGGGAAGCGATCCGTTTATTAAAGGACAAAAACTTTTTGATCTTCTTTCTTGCTTCATTATTGATTTGTATTCCGCTTGCATTTTATTACCAGGAGACCAATATTTTTCTGAATGAATTAAAAGTGCCGAGTGCTGCCGGTAAAATGTCTTTAGGACAAATGTCTGAGATGCTTTTCCTTTTTGCTATGCCATGGTTGTTTAGCAAAATTGGCGTGAAGAAAATGCTATTGCTCGGTATGGCGGCATGGGCAATTCGGTATTTATGTTTTGGTTTTGGCGATGCTGATGCCGGAATGTGGATGCTGTACCTCGGAATTATTCTTCATGGTGTTTGTTATGATTTCTTTTTTGTTACCGGCCAGATTTATACCGATGAAAGAGCCGGCGAAAGAATACGTTCATCTGCACAAGGCATGATAACACTTGCCACTTACGGTGTTGGAATGTTGATAGGATTTTGGGTGGCTGGTGTTGTTGCAGAGAAATATGCTATTTCAAATGATGCACATAACTGGAAAAATATTTGGATGATACCCGCGGTAATAGCGTTTGTGATTTTGATTTTGTTTGCTGCATTCTTTAAACAGCCGGCAAGAAAAAATATTACCGAAGCGGAAGCAGAAAAAAGTTTAGCCCAAACACCCACAGCCTAACCAATGAAAAGAAGAGACGTTGTCAAAAATATTTTACTTAGTGGAACAGCATTAGCTGCCTCTCCGGCCATCTCGTTTGCAGGTTGCCAGTCGTCAGAAATGAATAAAAAACTAAAAGGAAACATTAATCATTCTGTTTGTCGTTGGACGCAGGATTTTCTTTCCGTGGAGGAGTTATGTAACACAGTAAAAAAAATTGGTTTCGCCGCTATCGATTTAGTTGGACCTAAAGACTGGCCTACGCTGAAAAAATATGATGTGTATTCATCCATGTGTAATGGAGCTGAGATCAGTTTAACAGAAGGATGGAACCATACAGAATACCACTCCACTTTAATTAAGAATTATACAGATCATATCAACTACGTCGCAGATGCCGGCTACAAAAACCTGATTTGCTTCAGCGGTAACCGCAAGGGCATGGATGATGAAACGGGATTGAAGAACTGTGTTGAAGGACTGAAACAAATTCTTTCGTTTGCTGAAAGAAGAGGCGTGATCATTCAAATGGAATTGCTAAACAGCAAGGTGAATCATAAAGATTATATGTGCGATAAAACGCTGTGGGGTGCTGAATTGTGTAAGCGATTAGGTTCGCCCAATTTCAAATTGCTGTATGATATTTATCACATGCAGATTGATGAAGGCGATGTAATCAGAACGATACAGGATAATACTCAATACATCGGGCATTATCATACTGGCGGAGTGCCGGGCAGGCATATCATTGATGAATCACAGGAACTTTATTATCCTGCCATCATGAAAGCAATTCTAGCGACGGGTTTTAAAGATTATGTGGCCCAGGAATTTACTTCGGCGAAAAAAGAAAAAGACGATAAGATTGCCGAATTAAAAAAGGCTGTACTCATTTGTGATGTTTGATAAAGTGTTCAGTAGAATTACAGAAGCTTGAAGTGAGTGCCACAACAGGTGGCGATAGTAGTAGTGAACGATCGTTACATCATAATTACTTGTTACAAAACACTCTAACCATTGAGTAATCATGCATATTGAAACGAAATCATTAACCTCTAAACTTTCTCATGGCTGATAATACTTACGATGCAATTGTTGTTGGTTCCGGCATCAGCGGTGGCTGGGCTGCAAAAGAATTAACCGAAAAAGGTTTGAAAGTTTTAATGCTTGAACGAGGCGAAGACATCAAACACATAAGTGGCTACGACAAGGCAAACAAAGAAGTTTGGGATCTTCCGCATCGTGGTGGAAGAACGCAGCAAATGATCAAGGATTACCCTGTTTTAAAAAGAGATTATCCGCTCAACGAACGCAACCTCCATTATTGGGTAAATGAAAAAGATTGTCCGTACACAGAAGTAAAACGTTTCGACTGGTATCGTGGCTATCATGTTGGCGGACGTTCATTAATGTGGGGGCGGCAAAGTTATCGCTGGAGCGATTTTGACTTTGAAGCGAACGCTAAAGAAGGCGTTGCCATTGATTGGCCAATTCGTTATAAAGATATTGCTCCATGGTATAGTTATGTTGAAGGTTTTGCAGGCATCAGTGGAAATAAAGATGGATTGCCTCAACTGCCTGATGGAAATTTCCTTCCGCCAATGGAAATGAATTGTGTGGAGAAAGATGTGGCGGCACGGATTAAGCAAAATTTCGGCGGTAAAAGAGTAATGACGATTGGACGAGTAGCAAACATTACTGTTCCGAAGCCGGAACAACACCGCCAGTGCCGTTACAGGGACAGATGTTGGCTCGGTTGTCCATTCGGTGGATATTTCAGCACACAGTCATCAACCTTGCCCGCTGCAGTAAAAACCGGTAACCTTACACTGAGACCTTTCTCCATTGTAAAAGAAATTATTTACGACAAGGACACGAAGAAAGCCAAAGGCGTAAGAATTTTAGATGCACAAAACAACCAGACTTACGATTATTTTTCAAAGATTGTTTTTCTGAATGCATCAACATTAAACTCTGCATGGGTGTTAATGAATTCTGCAACTGATATTTGGCCTGATGGTTTAGGAAGCAGCAGTGGGGAACTTGGTCATAACTTAATGGATCATCATTTTCGTGCAGGCGCAAGTGGTGTTGCAGAAGGCTACGATGATAAGTATGTGTATGGCAAACGACCAAACGGGATTTACGTTGTTCGCTATCGTAATTTGTTTGGCGACAAAAGAGATTATGTGAGAGGTTTTGGTTACCAGGGAAGTGCAAGTCGCCAGGGTTGGGCAAGAGATATTGCTGAACTTTCTATCGGTGCCGATTTGAAAGATGCACTTTCTGAACCTGGACAATGGACAATGGGCATTAATGCATTTGGAGAAATGCTTCCTTATCATGAAAACAAGATCACACTTGATAAAACCAAAAAAGATAAATGGGGCTTACCTGTCCTGGCTGTTGATTGCGAGATAAAGGACAATGAAAAGAAGATGCGCCAGGATATGATGAATGATGCTGCAGAAATGCTGAATGCTGCAGGCATCAAAAATGTGAAGACCTACAATAATGGTTATTTCCCCGGCATGGGCATTCACGAAATGGGAACTGCACGGATGGGCCGTGATCCAAAAACTTCAGTGCTCAATGAATGGAACCAGGTGTGGGATGCAAAGAATGTTTTTGTTACTGACGGCGCATGCATGACATCGGCATCCTGCGTAAACCCTTCACTTACTTATATGGCTTTAACGGCAAGAGCTTGTGATTACGCAGTGAAGGAATTAAAAAGAACAAACGGAAATATTGTGTAACCCGAAATAGAATTTGTACAACATGGAAGAAGAAAAAAAAGCCAACCAAAATTCAAGAAGAGAGTTTTTAAAAAATACAGCCATTGCAGGTGCAGGCTTTTTCATTGTGCCACGTTTTGTGCTAGGTGGCAAAGGATACATTGCACCAAGTGATCGTTTGCTAATTGCAGGCATTGGTGTTGGCGGAAAAGGAGAAAGCGATATTGCTAACTTTTATAAAAGTGGCAAGGCCGATATTGCTTTTCTCTGCGATGTTGATGATAAAAGAGCAGTAAACTCTGTGAAGGCTTTTCCAAAAGCAAAATATTACAAGGACTGGCGTCAAATGCTCGATAAAGAATCAAAAAACTTTGATGCAGTCTCTGTCTCTACTCCAGATCATAATCATGCCGTAGCAACTTTAGCTGCCATGCAATTGGGCAAGCATGTGTATGTTCAAAAACCGTTGACACACGATGTGTATGAGGCAAGAGTTTTAACTCAGGCTGCGCAGAAATACAAAGTAGTCACTCAAATGGGTAACCAGGGAGCATCCGGTGATGGTGTTCGTCAATTAATGGAATGGTATGATGCCGGCACTATCGGCGATGTGCACACGGTTTATTGCTGGACGGACAGACCCGTTTGGCCACAAGGAATTCCATGGCCTTCGCAAAAAGCAGAAGTGCCAAAAGAGCTTGACTGGGATTTGTGGTTGGGTACTGCGCCTTACAAAGATTATATTGACAAATTAGTTCCTTTCAACTGGCGCGGCTGGTGGGATTACGGTACCGGCGCACTCGGCGATATGGGTTGCCATATTATTGAACCTGCATTTCGTGTACTCAACCTAAAGTATGTAAAAGATGTTCAGGCTAGTGTCGGAAGTGTGTTCGTAGATGAATTCAAGCGTGGATATTTTCCTGAAAGCTGTCCTCCATCGAGCCATGTAACCATGACGTTTCCAAAGTCAAATAAAACAAAACACGATGTTACATTCCATTGGATGGACGGTGGCATCCAACCCGAACGTCCAGAAGAGCTAGGACCAAACGAAGTATTTGGGGATGGCGGTAACGGCACTTTGTTCATTGGAACAAAAGGCAAAATGATGTGTGCTACTTACGGTGCAAATCCACAACTGTTGCCAACATCAAAAACGTCCCAGGTAAAAGTGAAGCAAAAATATCCGCGTGTGCCAGGCGGAGCCGACGGCCATTATGCACAATGGGTGAACGCATGCATCGCTGGTTACGGAAACATGCAGGTGAGTTCGCCATTTGAAATTGCAGGGCCAGTTACGGAAGCGTTATTGATGGCCAATCTCGCAGTTCGTGGATTCGATATTCGCAAACCAAAAGCAGATGGAAAAGGTTTTGATTATCCGGGAAGATATTTGAAACTGCTTTGGGATAACGATAACATGAAGGTTACCAACTTTGATGACGTAAACCTGTTTGTAAAAAGAAAATACAGGGACGGATATAGTTTGAATTGGGCGTGAGAGTAACGTGCAAATGTGATGACATGCAGATTGTGCAAATGAAGTAAAGAGAAATAGTTCTTTAAATAATGGTGATGATTATGATAGCCAGCAAATTGCTACTATCGTCTTTCGTTGTGTCACTCACTGCATCGTTCTGAACATTAGTGTGCTTTGTGCAAATGTCTTCATGCAGCTGTAAAACATCCCCTGTCTGGAGGGGCGAAGTTGAAGACTCTTCAACTGTAAACGACTCTGGGTGGCTTTTGTCGAATGAAAGAAAAGTTAATAGCAGTTGTAAAAGTCGAAAGTGATGATAAGAATTACCGAACGTACACGCTGTGCGACGCAACAGGGGATCAATAGTAGTAATGTAGCTTGGCTCATTATAATAACGATTAAATTTTTAACCCGAACTGAAAACATTTAAACTCTTAAACTTTAATCATGGAACGAAGAGAAGCGGTCAAATACATCAGCATTCTTTTGGGCGGTGCTGTTATTGGCGCCGATGCATTTCTTACCGGTTGTAAAACCAAAACAGGAAATGCGCATGAATGGAGCCAGGATGATATTGCTTACCTGAACGAAATTGGTGAAACCATTTTGCCAAAGACAAGCACACCGGGAGCAAAAGACGCCAACGTTGGACAGTTTATGACTGTAATGGTGAACGATTGTTATGAAGAAGGCGATCAAAAAGTTTTTCGCGAAGGAATGGATAAACTGAATGATGCTGCTGATAAAAAGTTTGGAAACAAATTCATGAAACTTTCGTCGCAACAACGCCACGACCTTTTGGTTGAACTCGATGGTGAAGCAAAGGAGTACCAGAAAAAGGTAAAAGGTTTCAGCGACAAAGAAGATGTGAAAGAAAGAGAAGAGAACGCCAAAGGCAACTTAAAATATGTTCGCCAGCGTATGTCACCACATTATTTTTCGATGATGAAGCAATTGACCTTACTTGGATATTTTACTTCTAAACCAGGAATGACGCAGGCATTGCGCTACGAGCCTGTGCCCGGCCGTTACGATGGCTGTGTTCCATATAAAAAAGGTGATAAGGCTTTTGCGTAAAACTTCAAACCAAACCACATGCAAATCGAAAGGAGAGAATTTTTAAAGAAGACTGCGATAGCAACAACAGGAATAATGTTAAGCAGTTATTTACCGTCATGCAAATCAGCATCAATATCAAAAGACGTAAGAGATAATTTTGGGTTGCAGCTATATACTTTACGGGACGTTTTACCTAATGATCCAACTGGTGTAATTAAACAAGTTGCATCGTTTGGCTACAAGCAAATTGAAAGCTATGAAGGTCCTAAAGGTATGTTCTGGGGAATGAAGAATACCGAGTTTAAAAAACTGATGGATGATTTAGGAATGAAGATCGTTTCAAGCCATTGCGATATTAACAAGGACTTTGACCGCAAAGCTGCAGAAGCTGCAGAGATCGGAATGAAGTATTTGATCTGCCCTTACCTAGGCCCACAGAAAACAATTGATGATTTTAAAAAGTTTGCGGCGACATTCAACCAACGTGGTGAGACGTGCAAAAAGAATGGAATAAGGTTCGGCTATCACAATCACGATTATGGTTTTATTCCGGTAGACGGGCAATTACCGCAAGATGTGATGATGCAAAACACGGACAAAAATCTTGTTGATTTTGAAATGGATATTTATTGGGTTGTTGCTGCAGGACAAGATCCAATTGCATGGGTTGACAAATATCCTGAACGTTTCAAACTTTGCCATATAAAAGACCGTAAGAAAGGCGCACCACTTTCACAAAGAGATGCATCTGTCGATTTAGGAACGGGAAGCATTGATTTCAAAGCCATACTCAAAGAAGCTGGCAAAAAAGGAATGGAATATTATATTGTTGAGCAGGAAGCATACGAAAACACTACGCCACTTGCTGCAGCAAAATCCGATGCAGATTATTTGAAAAATTTCCGCATCTGATCAATGACGCAAAGAATCCTTCTTCGCCGAATCTTTTACACGGGATGAATCAACAGGTAATGGTTGATTAAGGTTTATACCTGATGCAGTGTCAGGCATGTTACCGTTTACATTTTCAATATTAGTTTGATTAGTTGAAGTTGAGTCGGTAGACGTTGTTGAATTGCTACTGTTATTGCAGGCAAAAAGAAAACTATTTGCGATGATTAACATAAAAAGTTTCATCTGTGAATGGTTTTGATGTGCCTACCGATGCAATTATCCTACCAAAGCAGCGGCACCAAAAACGCCTGCGCTGTCGCCCAGAATTGGTTTTAGAATAGGAACATCCACCCGGTTATTGAAAATGTATTTCTTCAATGCTTCCACGCCATCTGTGTACAGGGCATCAATATTACCAACACCGCCACCAATTACAATCACGTCAGGATCAAGAATATCAACTACCACAGAAACAGCTTTGCCGAAAGAATCGCAAAGCCTTGCAATAGTTTGCTTTGCTGCAGCATCGCCTTCTGCATATCGTTTGCTAATCTCTTTCAACTTAATCTTTTTACCTGTAAGCTTTTCATAATAACGTTCAGTTGCAGGACCCGAGATCACTGTTTCGACGCAACCTATTTTTCCGCAATAACAATTGCCGCCGCTTTCATCCAAAAAATTATGTCCCCACTCTCCTGCTATTCCGTGCTTACCACTCCATACATGATCGTTAATCACAAGTCCACCACCGACACCGGTGCCCATAATAATTCCGAATACAATTTTTGCATCGGGACATTTTTCTTTCACAACTCCCCAACGAGCTTCTGCAAGTGCAAAGCAATTGGCATCGTTGGCCAATTCAACTGGCACATTTAATCTTTGTTCGAGATCTTTTTTTAAAGGCATTCCGTTCAATGCTGTGGAATTGCAGTTTTTCATGGTTTGAAGAACTGGATCTAAGACACCGGGTGTACCAAAACCAATTTTAGCCGGTTGCAATCCTGATTGTTCTTTCATATTGTCAACCAATTTTGCAATTTGACTGACAATATGATCATAACCCTTGAAGCCTTCAGTATCAATTCTTGTACGTACAATTGGCTTCGAAAAAATTTGCTCGGGTCGCAGAATGACTCCTTCGATCTTCGTTCCCCCAAGATCAATTCCCCATAATGGCTGGCTCATAATATTGTTTTGTTGCAAGAGAGATTTACAACAGAAAAATTACAAAGTAAATCGAAACAAAAAATTATTTGTTTTTGGAGTTTCGTTCAAAGATTGCATTCATTTCATCTATGATTCTGCAACAACAAGCGTTTGCGAAGCCGCATGTTTTATTTTAGTAAGAAGCCACGATTTCTGTCTATGGGTTTTAGTTCCAAACTGGCGACAACTTAATTCCAGTTCTTTATCTCTTAGCGCCTGTGCTGCCTGGTTTAGAATGATGTAACATGTTTCCACCTCACTTGCCATTAACAATAAACCTTGCAAATTACGCAACAAGCCAAGTGCTCCCATTCTTGTTTCAATTACAGCAGAAGAAAGATCTTTTGGCTCGTCATCTTTTTCTTCGCCATATTTGTCAATCAGCAATTTTAAATTCTCTGCATGATCAAGCGACCATGATCTGAACAACTTGCACATGTGCAATACATCAATCTCGATTGCATGTTGTTTACCTACTCTTTCAAATGCTTCCGCTAATTCTTCTTCTGCACGGCGAACGAGTCCAAGATAATTGGCTACTTGCATAATCAGATCTTTAATTTCTGTTTTACATTTTCAAACATTCCTTTCATCACATCCACTACTTCGTCTTTTGTGTCAGACAAAGTTTTCTTTGCGCCGCTATCGACCTTTTCAATTCTTACAGCAGCATGTTTGTAATGCGGTTGTTTGCTCACCGGGTCCCATGAGGTCTTCGTCAATTCATTTGCTGCACGAAATCTTTCTTCGCCATCCCAGTAACCATAATGAAAAGGAATAAAAATTAGTCCCGGAGCAATGCCTCCAATTCTTGCCGGGCCTTCTACGCTTCCGCTTCTTGATTCTACCTTTATAATTTCTCCGTCAGCAATGTTCAAGTCCTTTGCATCTGTTTCAGAAATTTGAATGTACATGTCCGGTGCAGCCTTTTGCAATGCTTCTGCACGACCTGTTTTTGTTCTTGTATGGAAATGATAAACCACTCTTCCAGTTGTTAACCACAAAGGGTATTTTTCATCGGGTTCTTCATGAGGTGGTTGATAATCACATGGAAGAAGAATTGCTTTACCAGCGGGATTCAAAGCTTTGTATTCAAACGGCGGCATCTCAGCACCGGTTTCCAGATCACAAGTATATCCTTCACAAAAACTGAAATCAGTATTGAAGACTCCATCCGTATATAGTTGAGCCTTGCCTTCAGGGTATTGCTCATTACATGGCCACTGAATTCCTGAACCGCCAGTTAGTTTTTGATAACTCAACCCTGAATAATCGCACGGCCTTCCTTTGGAGCAAATCTTCCATGCTTCAAAAGCTTCTTCAGGTGTTTTCCATTTGATCAAAGGCAATCCATCTTTATCATGAAAGCCCATGCGGTTTGCATAATCAATCCAGATATCAAAATCAGAACGGGCCTCTCCGGGAGGATCAACTGCTTTGTGTGAAATATGAACCGTGCGATCGGCATTGGTGTAGCAGCCTGTTTTTTCTCCCCATAATGCCGCTGGTAAAACAACATCTGCAAGCGCTGTTGTTTCGGTCATAAATGCATCATTCACTACAACAAAAAAATCTTCTTTCTGAAGAATCTTTCTTATTCGTGATAGTTCAGGCAATGAAACAGCAGGATTGGTAGCACTGATCCACATCATCTTCAACGAACCTTGCTCTGCATAACGAAACTGTTGCATAATGTGTGTGGATGGTTGCCATTGAGGGATAACATCAGGTTCCACATTCCAAATTGCTGCGAGTTCCTTCATGTGCTCTTTGTTGTGCCAATTGCGGAAAGCGGGCATCTCACCATTGGCACCACACTCCCTTGTATTTTGTGCAGTGGGTTGTCCGTTCATTTGAAACACACCACAACCGGGCTTGCCAATCATGCCGCGTATCAATTGGACATTGTTAATCTGCACTGCAGCAGCTGTAGCCTGCATGGATTGAAATACACCTTGCAATGCTGTTGATATTAATGTCGGTGCATTCGCTATGATTTCTGCAGCTTCAATAAAATCATTTTGCGGAATGCCTGTTACTTTTTCAACAAGATCTGGCTTCCATTTAGCAACAGCTCTTTCCAGTTCATTAAAACCAATTGTGCATCTCGAAATAAATTCAGTATCGATCTGTCCTTTTGTAATTACATAATTCAAAATACCATTTAGTACAGCTACATTAGTTCCAACCTTTGGCATGAGATGAACATGCGCATATTCAGAAGTATAAGTTGCTCTCGGATCAACAACAACCAATTTTGGTTTGTTAGCGCTATGCAAGCGATCCAAAACTCTTGACCACAAAACCGTTTGTGTTGACGCCATGTTGTGACCAACTAAAAACATTGCGTCTGTAATATCAATGTCAGTATACGATGCAGGCTGTCCGTCTGTACCAAAAGAAAGCTTTAATGCCCATGATGAAGTGGAAGTGCAAAGGCGGGTATTGCCATCAACATGTGGTGTTCTCAGTCCCGCTCTGGCAATTACGGCCAGCGTGTAATACTCTTCCAAAAACAACTGACCGCTGTTGTAGATACCAATCGCATTGCTTGTGTATTTTTCGATGATGTCTTTTGTTTTATTTACAATTAAATTCATCGCGGCATCCCATGTAGTTGGCCGCAGTTCTCCATTTTGGCGAACCAGTGGTGTTGTCAACCTGTCTTCGCTGTTATTAGCCATCCAGCCATGCAATCCTTTTGGACCAAGGCGGCCGTGATTTACCCGGTCCACCTCACGACCACGAACACCTACAATTCGTCCATCTTTTACCCCGATGTCAATTCCACAACCATTAGAACACAGTAGGCAGGCCGACTGCACCCATTTGTCAGGTTTCTCTAGATAATACTCATCAATACGTGAAGGCCATTCACCTCTAATGTGGGGAGTTCGTTCACCCCAGATATTTTCAATACTGTTACGGGTTTGTTTCATATCGCAATCGTTTAATCTTAACTCAACTGGTCGATATACAAGTGAAAGCTGAACAATAATTCAATTAGATCATTATATAGTTCAACAAAAAAATCATTCCAACTACTGTTCACCTAAAACATACGGGAATAAAATTTTCTGTCATTTATCCTATGAAGATTCGCATCCAGGGTAACAGTCTTCGCTTTCGATTAAAACAGTTTGAAGTGGAGGCTTTAGCTGAAAAGAAAATTGTAAAAGAAGTGATTTCGTTTGGCGAAGAAGAAAAATACCAATTACAATTTGTTTTGCAAATTGTGAATGAAGAATTTTCTTTAGAGCAAAAAACCACGTTCATTCAATTAAATATTCCTGAAAATATAGCTGCTGAATGGGCAAGTACGGAGCTCGTAGGATTTGAACAAAACATCAGGACGGCCAAAGGAAAAGAAATTAATATCTTGGTGGAGAAAGATTTTAAATGTTTGACACGAAGTGATGAAGAAGAAGTGGATTCATACCCCAATCCAATGAAACAATGTTGAAATGATTTACGACAACCACGGAAGACTCATAAATTATTTGCGGGTTGCAATTACAGACCGTTGTAATCTGCGATGTTCTTATTGCATGCCTCACGATGGGTTAGACTGGCTTCCGAAAAAAGAACTGATGAGCTATGAAGAGATGTTGCGCATTTGTTCTTTGCTGGCAAAAATGGGCATTGAAAAAGTTCGCATCACAGGTGGTGAACCGTTTGTAAGAAAAGATTTAATTATTTTTCTCGAATCACTTGTTCAAATTGAAGGGATCAGTGAAGTAACGATGACAACCAATGGTGTATTGACTGCTGACTACATTCCCTATTTGAAAAACCTTGGCATCACCGCAATAAATCTTAGCCTTGACACACTGGATAGAAACCGTTTCTTTTCCATCACAAGAAGAGACGAATTACCTGCAGTGATGAATACGTTCGACAAACTTTTATCTTATGGAATGAACGTAAAATTAAATACTGTCGTGATGGAAGGAAAAAATACAGAAGACATCGTTCCTTTGGTTCAACTCACAAAAGACTTACCAATCAACGTTCGTTTCATTGAAGAAATGCCATTCAATGGAGACGGACATCAGCATTCTGGAATAACCTGGAACTATTTTAAAATTCTTGAGGAAATAAAAAAGTATTTCCCAAAAACTTACAAGAAAGTTGATCCTTCTTTCTCTACTTCTATCAACTACGAAGTAGCTGAACATAAAGGTTCATTTGGGATTATACCTGCTTACACAAGATCTTTTTGCGGAACTTGCAACCGTATTCGCATCACACCCCAGGGAGTGCTAAAAACCTGTTTGTACGATAATGGGGTTTTAAACATCAAAGATTTAATGCGTGACGGTTTGACCGATGAAGTAATACAAAGTTTTTTACAAAATGCTTTTGGTAAAAGAGCATTGAATGGTTGGGAAGCTGAAAAGAAAGCAAACAATTTACATCCATCAATGGCAGCAATTGGAGGATGATGTATGAGTGATATTACTTCTGTTGAGAAAAAATTTATTTCTGTACAGAAAGCCGAAGAAATTATTGTTTCACAAAGGAGAGACTTTGGAACAGAAACTATTTGTTTTCGGGAGGCAATTGGAAGAGTTTTAGCACAGAGCATTTTAGCCGATCGCGACCTACCTCCGTTCGACAGGGTAGCAATGGACGGAATTGCTGTTAGCTATGAGGCCATAGAAAAAGGAATCAAAAGCTTCAGGATTAAAGCAACCCAAGCAGCCGGCGAAATACCAGTAGAAATTTTGGCGGTCGATCATTGCATCGAAATCATGACGGGTGCAGCATTGCCTTCCACTACTGATACGGTCATTCGTTACGAAGACATTGAAATAGAAAACGGCGAAGCTTTTCTTCGGATAGAAGCTATAAAAAAAGGACAAAACATTCATTGGAAAGCAAGCGACAAAAAAGAAGGCGAAGTTTTGGTTGATGCGAACTCTGTGATTACACCTTCCATAGTAAATGCAGTAGCTTCTGTTGGTGCAAAAGACCTGATGGTAAAAAAGCTACCGAAAGTAATTGTGGTTTCAACCGGAGATGAAATAATTGATATTGATAAAAATCCCTTGGCTTACCAAATCAGGAACTCGAACGCTTATAGCCTTGAAGCAGTTTTAAAACAGTATTCGATTCAGCCTTCTCTTCTTCATTTGCCGGATGATGAGAAAACAGTCCGCGAAAAAATCTGGCAATGCTTAAATGACTTTGATGTTTTGATTTTGAGCGGAGGGGTTTCCATGGGTAAGTTTGATTATATACCGAAAGCGTTGGATGAACTCCAGGTGAAAAAATTATTTTACAAGGTGCAACAACGTCCCGGTAAACCTTTTTGGTTTGGTAAGTTTGAAAACAAATTGATTTTTGCTTTTCCAGGTAATCCTGTTTCCGCCTTCCTCTGTTTACATAGATACTTCCTGCCGTGGTTGAAAAATAGTCTTTCAATTCCGCCCAAAAATCTTTATGCAATCCTTGAAGAAGACGTCCAATTCAAGCCTTCACTAACTTATTTTCTGCAAGTGAAATTGGTAACGAACGGGGAAGGGCAATTACTGGCGCAACCAATTAAAGGAAATGGCTCCGGAGATTTTTCCTCACTAGCGGAAGCTGATGCTTTTTTAGAATTGCCTTCGGATAGAGATAATTTTAGAGGAGGCGAAGTTTACAAGGCATGGAGTATTACCAAAACTTATTTCTGAAATGGTGAACCTTTCACAAACTTCTCTTAACGGCTTGGTATTGGCAGGCGGAAAAAGTTTACGCATGGGCGAAAACAAAGCCTTGTTGCAATGGCATGGAAAGGAACAGATGTATTACATGACGGACATGCTGAAACAGTTTTGCAATGAAGTTTTCATTTCATGTAGAGTGGACCAGAAAAACCGTATTGATGAAGGATACAAGATCATTACAGACGAATTTGAAAATGCAGGACCATTGGCAGCAATCGTTTCTGCATTTCATCAAAATAGAAGTTGTGCATGGCTTGTTGTTGCCTCTGATCTTCCGTTGTTGGATTCAAAAACAATTGATTTTTTAGTTCAACAAAGAGATGAAAAACTCATTGCAACTACTTTTCAAAGTCCCTATAACAACCTACCCGAGCCACTAATAACAATTTGGGAGCCAAAATCATTGCCTTTACTTGAAAGAACTCTGTCAGAAAAAAAATACTCTCCGCAACGAGTGTTGATGAATGCAAAAATTAAAGTGCTTGTAGCACCGGATCTTAATGTATTGTTGAATGTAAATACTCCAGAGGAGAAAGAAAAAATTGCACAGATTTTTAAAAGGAGTTTTTAATTTCTTTACTTTTTTTCTTGACAAAAAAAGTAAAGAAAAAGTCAAGGAGGATTTTTATTGTTTTGTTTGTCTCGGCGAGCCGCCTCGCGGGTCGATGGGAAACATTCCGACGGAGCAAGATTTCCTATTACGAATCGCCGGTTGCAAGAGTATCTAACTCGAAGGGCTTTAATTCAATTACTACGCTTAGTGCTGTTATACGTTTCATGGAGGCACTGAATTTTTCACTGAGTGTAAATTCTCACCTAATGCTTTTGTTAGTGAAAAACGAGGCGCTTGAACAGTTACTTAGATCGAAGAGATGGCATCTGTCTGAAGTAATGCTTGTATTGATCTCAGTTACTCAGCCTGCTTTTTATTTGACCATTCATTAAATCATTGGGCGAGTACTTAATTTCAACAGTTTCTAATCGCTTTAATTTAAGAACAATTGGACGATCCACCGCTCCGGCGGGATAAGGACTGAAAACAAGACAATGAATGTTAAGCGCTTTCCCGATCGTAACTGTAGCTCAGTCCGTATACACGATCACGGCACATCTAAAAATGTTTCAAGCTAATGTGACCTAACGACTGGTAAAAAATATTTGAGTGCTGCAGTGCCGATGGCCGGACGGGCTCGCGGAGCGGTTATCGCCGTCCTTGACTTTTGCTCCCTTTTTGTGTCAAGACAAAAGTGGAAAGAAGAAAATAATACCCAATCTAAGGATGGGCAGCAACCCACTCCTCTCCATCTTCAAAAACTTCTTTCTTCCAAATAGGAACTGTTTGTTTCAAGGTATCAATCGCATAACGGCATGCTTCAAATGCAGTTCCACGATGGGAAGCAGAAACGGCAATAACCACAGGCACTTCACCAACCTGTAAAATACCAACACGATGATGAATTAAAATCTTACCAAGAGGCCATCGCTCTATCATTTCATTTGCAATCTTCTCCATTTCGGCCAAAGCCATCTTTTCATAAGCTTCAAACTCCAAACGAATAACCTTCTTTCCCTTTGTCTGATTTCTCACTGTTCCAATAAACACATCAATTCCTCCGGCCTGCGGTGTCATTACCCAATCAATGCAATTGGGAATATTCAAAGTTTCATTGGTTATTTTGAGATCGATCATAGCTTAACCTCCACTTACCGGTGGAATAATGGCAACTTCGTCACCTGTATTTACTTGAGTTTGATCTGTGGCATATTCTCTGTTCACTGCAAACATGTAATGAGATAATTGCTTTAACAGTGGAAATTGTTGTTCGAGAGACATTTTCAAGCCTTCTACATTGCTTCCATCAAATTCGATAACAAAATGATTCGCTCCAAAAATCTCTTTTGCAATTCCGAATGCAAGAACGTTTACTCTCATGTTTTAAAAATGAAGATGTTTACTCAAAACTTCCACGCCGGCAACAAAAACTAAAATCGCAGTTATCCGTTTCACTGCTAATTGGTCAAATTTAATCACTCCAATTCTTGAACCAAGTTGTCCTCCTATTAGTACCGCAAGCCCCAATAAAATTACTCTTGTGTAATTGATATTAGGTGTGAATTGCGAAAGTTGTCCTGCAATTCCACCAATCGAATTGACTAAAATAAAAACACTTGCTGTTGCTGCAATTTTCTTTGGTGTATCCCAATGCAACAGGTTTAAAATCGGCGACAAAAATATACCTCCACCAATGCCTACCATTCCTGACAAAAATCCTATGGAGCCGCCCAAAATTGCATCACGTAAATATGAGGACCGTTTTTCTTTTACAGCAACATTTGTCTTTGTCTTCATCCACAATAAAATGCTTGCAACAACCAGGCTAAATCCAAGTAATACAAAAAAGGTCTGCTGGTTTAATCTCATCCTTGCACCAAGAAAAGCCATGACAACTCCCGCAACTACAACAGGGATGATCTTCTTCCAATTGAGTTGTTTATGCCTGATAAAAATTAATGTTCCGCCGGTAACCACGATAATGTTACAAACCAATGCAATCAATCTTGTTTCTTTAAAAGGCAATGAATAAAAAACAAGAATTGCTAAATAACTGGAGCCGCCGCCAAAACCAACAGAAGCATAAACAAATGCAACAACAGCGAAGAAAAGAAGTAATTCAGGGTGTGGCATAACGATTCGTAAAACTATCGAAACATTTTTACGAATCGTTTATGATGAGGAAATATCAATGAATGTTCACTGCACAGAGGTCAGGCTCTGAACTTTATCCGGCAATATCAAGCGTACATTTTTAAAATCGATGTCCTTAGCATCCTTTGATTCGTAACCTTTATCAGCAGAGATAACTACATTTTCAAAATAAATTTTCTGTACCGGCATTTGTGGTAAGCCTGTAATTGAAATAGCAGTTTTGGCGCCGCGACAGAAAACATTTGAAATATAAAAATCCTGGAACTGAGGAACCTTGTCAGCAACTGTTGTTTTTACATCGTTTGCATTTTTACCTGCAGTCACATCCTCATAGTAGGTGTCAAACAAAACAGCTTCGTTTACAATGCCGGACATGTAAATGTTCTTGATAAAAACATTGTGAACCAAGCCACCACGTCCTGCATTACTTTTTACGCGAATGCCGATATCGGTTCCGATAAAATTGCAATCAGTCACATAAATATTGTTCATGCCACCGTCTGTGTTGCTTCCAATTACAAACCCACCATGAGCATGATACACTGTACAACCAGCTATGACAACATTTTCCAGCCGTGCTTCACCAGGATTTTTTGCATTGCTACTTTTCATACAAATGCCATCGTCACCTGCGCTGACATTGCATTTGTAAATCAAAACATTTTTACAAGCACTGATATCAATAGCATCTCCGTTCTGTGCCCACCACTCATTAAAAAAGTTGGCCGAGCGCAATGTGATATTTGTGCAATTGCTGGGGTTGAAAATAAAACTGGGCGAGTTGCGAATGGTAACTCCCTCAATCAATATTTTATCGCTGTTATTGATCACGACCATTTTTGGTCGCATGAAATCTCTTGCAGGCAGATAATCTTCAGCAGTAGTACCCGGTTTATCTTTCTTTAATTTCTTTAAATACTCTTCACCTTCCATTGCTTCCCTACTTGGCCACCAAACTTGCCCATCTTTGCTTACAACCCCGTTTTTATTAAACTCTTTCCATTGTGCTTCCGTTGCCTTACTTTTTTTAAGAGGCCTCCAACTCTCACCTGCGCCATCTAAAATACCTTCGCCTGTAATGGCAACATTCTTCAACTTAGAACCATAAATAGGCGAAGCAACAACATATGAGCTGCTTCCTTCCATTTGTATGATTGGGTATTGGGTACGATCACCGGTAAATTGAATCAACGCTCCTCTTTCAACAACCAAATTAATATTGCTTTGCAATTGAATCGGGCCGATAAGCCATAATCCCGCAGGAACAACAACTTTTCCTCCGCCAGCTTTTGAACAGGCATCAATTGTTTTTGCAAATGCAGTAGTATTTAGTGTATGACCATCACCAACTGCACCAAAGTCTTTTATCGAAAATGTCTTATCAGGAAATGTAGGCTCAGCTACAGCGGTCATTTTGAACGGGGCGCTTTGCAAATAGTATTGCTCATTTTTTGTTTGAGCAATAGTACCCTGGCTCCATGCAAAAGCAAGAGCAATAATTAAAATACGATTCATCACAAAGAATTTCTGTTTATTAATCTCCGATTGGCTTGTATTTAGGAACGAGTGACTTCATAACAACCCAGCCAATTAAATAAGCAAATGCACAAATTGAAAATATGATGAAATAACCAGCAGGCTTACCAACAAATCCCGCAAAATGCATTTGTGTATTGCCGGCATGCGTAAACAACACACCCGAGCCTTTGTTGATCAGGAAAGAGCCAAATCCTCCTGCCATACCGCCAATTCCGGTGACTGTAGCAATGGCATTTTTTGGGAACATGTCTCCTACTGTAGAAAAAATATTAGCAGACCATGATTGGTGCGCTGCTCCCGCAATACCGATGATAATGATTGGAAGCCAGTAACTGGTTTGTCCTAAGGGTTGAGCCAAAAGTGCAAGAAGAGGGAAGAATGCAAAAATGAGCATGGCTTTCATCCTTCCTTCGTAAGGATTCATCTTTAGCTTCTCTACGAAATACGTAGGAAGCCAACCGCCAATAATTGACAACATTGTGATTGAATACAGAACAAATATTGGCAACGAACTTTGAGTAGAATCCATTCCATAAACATCTTTCAGGTAGGCAGGCGTCCAGAATAAGAAAAACCACCACACACCATCTGTCATGAACTTGCCAAAAGCAAATGCCCATGTTTGTTTGTACTTAAAGCACTGGCTAAAAGACATTTTCTTTTGTGCAGCAATTACTGGTTCTATAACCGGATCATGTGCTACAATATCCTGCTGAATATATTCCAGTTCCGCTTTATTTACTTTAGGATGCACATGAGGCTTTTTGTACATGAAAAGCCAGAAGCCCATCCAAATAAAGCCTAGTGCACCAATAACAATAAAGGTCATTTCCCATCCAAATGCTTTTGCGATAAAAGGAATGGTAACTGGAGCAGCCAACGCCCCAACTGTTGCACCCGAATTAAAAATACTGGTTGAAAAAGCCCTGTCTTTTTTAGGAAAATATTCTGCCGTTGCTTTAATGGCAGCAGGAAAGTTTCCAGACTCCCCAATGGCCAATATTAACCGTGCAAAAATGAATAAGCTTACACTGGTAGAAAGTATCAGCGACGCATCTTTTACAGTCGCTAATGATTCCTTTGCTCCTTCAAAACCAACGAGCCAATTTCCGGTTACAATCCCTGAAGTTGCAATGCCGCAGTAAGCATGAATACAGGCCCCAAGACTCCAAATACCAATAGCCCAAAGGAATCCTTTCTTCGTATCCAACCAGTCTATAAACCTTCCCGCAAAAAGCATAGCAACTGCATAGAAGATGGAAAACAAGCCGGTGATGGTGCCGTAGTGATCATCTGTCCAATGAAACTCCGGAACGAGATAATCTTTCCATATCCATGAGAGCACTTGCCTATCGAGGTAGTTAATGGTAACTGTAAAAAATAACAATGTGCAGATGACCCAACGGTAATTAGACATTTTACCTATTGCAGTGGAAGTGGTTCTCTTTGTTTCTGTGAGCATGAATTTTCAATTTATATAGCCTGCAATCAATTTACTAAGTCCATTTTATTTTCTTACAACATCAATCAACCTCAACGATTCTTTTGTAAGCTCAGTAATTTTTGCATAGTCTTTATTTTCTAAAATTTGTTTTGTAATCAGTTTACTTCCCATTCCAACCGCAGCAGCTCCAGCGCTAAACCATCCTCTCAAATTATTTTCTTCCGGTTCTACCCCGCCGGTAATGATGAACTTTACACCACTGAATAATTCCTTGATCGCACTAACAAAGCCAGGCCCTAAAATATTTCCGGGGAAAAGCTTCACCAAGGTAGATCCATATTGCTGCTCTGCTCTGATAATTTCAGTTGGCGTCATAGCACCTGGTATATACAACAAGCCATTTTGCTCCGCTACTTTTGCAGCATCATTAACAACACCCGGGCTAATCAAATAATCTGCACCGGCATCAACAAATGCTTTTGCCTGTTCACCATTTTTAATAGTACCAATTCCAAGGTACATTCCTTTCAGCTCTGTATCGCAGACTTGACGCAAGGTTTTAAAATTGCTCAAAGCTGCCTCGCCCCGGTTGGTATACTCAACGGTGCGAATCCCAGCTTCGTACAACGCTTTCAAAACGGCGATACTCACTTCTTCATCCTTATTAAAATACAAAGGCAACACGCCTTGTTGCAATGTGGCTTGAAGAATTTCTGATTTTTTATCAACGCTATTTGCAGCAATACTCATATCGTAAAGTTTATTTCTAATTAGTTTTTAATGACAAAAAGGTCCTATAAAGAGTGGTTGAAGATACAAAGCTCGTCCCTTTCGGCAGGTAACATAAAACAAACATTCTCTATTTTTTTACGCAAACGTTACCGATAACGTGCAAACGTTGCCGGTAATTTTTATCTCCGAAACCTGCATTCATTCGCTGCTGGTCTATACTTTTGCCCGACTAAAAGATTCGGAAACTCGCATCTTTAGCCATTACTCAAAAACAATACAATCAAATTATGTCTAAGAAAGTTGTAACGCTGGGAGAAATCATGTTGCGATTGTCTACTCCCGGATTCGAACGTTTTGTTCAGGCCGATAGCTTTGACGTGACCTACGGTGGTGGAGAAGCTAACGTGGCGGTTGCTGTTAGTAACTACGGATTAAATGGTGTGTTTGTAACAAAGGTTCCCGAAAATGCAATTGGGCAGTCTGCCATCAATCATATTCGCCGTTATGGTGTAGATACGCAATTCATTGCACGTGGCGGAAAACGTCTCGGCATTTATTTCCTGGAAACCGGTGCATCTATGCGTGCCTCCCAGGTTATTTACGATCGTGCAGGTGCATCCATTGCTGATGTTGATCCATCTGAATTTGATTGGGATAAAATTTTCGAGGGCGCTGATTGGTTTCATACAACAGGTATTACTCCTGCACTAAGCGATAAAGCTGCTGCGTTAACAGAAGCTGCATTAAAAGCCGCCAAAGCAAAAGGCGTTACAACAAGTATCGATCTGAACTACCGCAAAAAATTATGGAGCAAAGAAAAAGCAAGAGAAGTAATGACTCGTCTTTGCCAGTATGTTGACGTTTGTATCGGTAACGAAGAAGATGCAGATACAACTTTAGGCTTTAAGGCAAAAGATACAGATGTAACAAAAGGCGAATTGAACCTTGAAGGCTTCAAAGATGTGTTCAAGCAGATGAAAGATAAATTTGGCTTCAAATACATTGCTTCGTCACTGCGTGAAAGCCACAGTGCAAGTGACAATGGATGGAGTGCATTGGTGTATGACGGCAATGAATTTTATCACACACGCCAGTATGAAGTTCGTATTGTTGACCGTGTTGGTAGTGGCGATTCGTTTGCCAGTGGTTTCATTTATGGTTTGGTTACAGGAATGTCACTGAAAGATTCTGCAGAATTTGGTGTTGCAGCATCTGCATTAAAGCATACCATCCCGGGCGATTTGAACCATGCTACGCTTGAAGAAGTAAAAGGCCTGATGAAGGGTGATGCATCAGGACGTGTACAGAGATAATGAAAAAGTAAAAATGCAAAATGTAAAAACCTCAAATAAAAATCCGTCCGGCACATGGCGGATTTTTTTATTTTGAACCCAACTGCATTGCCACTATGAATCTCTTGTTGCGTCGCACTCTTGTACATTCTGTAATTCTTATCATCAAGGCCACAAAGCTTCCCGTTGGTTTCAAAACAACTTAAAACTTATAACCTACAACTAAAACTCTAAAAATGATAATCGACAACATTGCTAACATCGACAAATATGTTTCTCTTCATCCTCGCTTTGCCAAAGCATTTGAATTTGTAAAAAGCCTAAATCTTGATTCATTGGAAGCAGGGCAGAAATTTGAAATTGATGGCAGAGACATTCATGCTTCTGTTTCAGCGAAAGATGGGCTAAAAGCAGAGGATGCAAAGTTTGAAGCACACGATAATTATTTCGACATCCAGGTTTGTCCTTCAGGAAGTGAAACTTTAGGATGGAGTCCACGTGATACTGTGAAAGAAATTAAAACTCCTTATAACGCTGAAAAAGATGTAACCTTCTTCGCCGATAAGCCAAGTACATACTTTCAATTAAAAGCCGGTTGGTTTGCAATCTTCTATCCTGAAGATGTGCATGCGCCGATGATTGGAGAAGGAACCGTAAGGAAGTTAGTAGTGAAGATCAGGAAATAAGTAATCGCACAATAATGAAAATTCTGATTGTTGGTGGACTGTTGTTGGTAATAATGGCAATAGCCCTATTACCCAGGAAAATTCAAGAATACAACACCTACAAATCAGGAAACTTAGTTTTCGTTACAGTTTTAGGACTCCCTAATTGTGAATTTGGATACAAGAACAAGTTCATCACTATCAAGTTTGAAAGAAAATCCTACTCGCTTCGAACAAAATGCAAGTACACAGGAAGTTTGCACAGAGATCAAAGCATTCAGATGCTTCATGCTGACGGAACTGATATTTTCCTGTTTCCACGAGAAGATCAAACCCTCGAACTAGTTTCCAATTTTGCGATTGGAATCGTAGGAATAATAATAATTCTAATTGGTGCTTTAAAAAAGCAAAACAGTCGGCCAATAATGAAAAGAAAAACCTCTTGAAAATTCAAGAGGTTTTTTTATGTCAAATTCCAACTAAACTCTATTATAAAGTCACTCCACTTTTAAAAATTGCTATCTCTCTAAATCCTGCTTTTTCATGATTTGCTTTTTCACCACTCGCTACACGAATGATTTTATCAATCATTTCATCCAATGCATCATCAAAAGATTTGTCTTCTGCTAGCGGACCGGCGTTATAATCAATCCAGTGAGGTTTGTTTTTTGCCAACTCTGAATTTGTAGCAATCTTCAACGTTGGGATAAAAGAACCAAATGGCGTTCCTCTACCTGTTGTAAACAAAACAATGTGACTGCCTGCTGCACCCAATGCTGTTGTTGATACGAGATCATTACCGGGAGCACTCAATAAATTCAATCCTTTTATTTTCAAACGTTCGCCATACTTCAACACATCAACCACAGAAGCAACACCACCTTTTTGTGTACAACCAAGTGATTTATCTTCAAGCGTTGTGATGCCTCCTGCTTTATTTCCTGGAGAAGGATTTTCGTAGATCGGTTGCTTTAGGTCAATGAAGTATTGTTTGAAGTCGTTGATAAGGCTTACCGTCTTATGAAACACATCTTCGGTAACGCAGCGGTCCATCAAAATAGTTTCAGCACCAAACATTTCAGGAACTTCTGTCAATGTTGTAGTACCGCCCTGCGCAATCAAGAAGTCAGAGAAATAACCAACCAATGGATTTGCTGTGATGCCCGACAAACCATCGGAGCCACCGCATTTCAAACCGACTTTCAATTCTGAAATCGGAACAAGTTCACGTTTATCTTTTCTTACTTCCTCATAAATTTCTTTCAGCAAGGCTACCGCTTCTTCCACTTCGTTCTTTGCTTTCTGGCTGGCTAAAAATTTAATGCGCTTTTTATCGAAATCACCCAGGCCAGTTTCAAAATCATCGATCTTATTGTTCTCACAGCCTAATCCCAACACCAACACACCACCTGCATTAGGATGCAATGCAATATTGGAAAGCATTTGCTTTGTGTTCTGGTGATCGTCACCTAACTGTGAACAACCATAATTATGCTTGAACACTTCGATGCCTTCGATATCTGTTGGATTGACTTCTGCTTTGAACTCACGAATGATCTGTTCAGCAATTCCATTTACGCAGCCAACAGTTGGAACAATCCAAATCTCATTTCTAATTCCAACATTACCGTTGGCACGACGATAACCCTGAAATGTCAGGTTACGTTTTGGATGCGTTAATTCAGTAAAAGAAGGATTGTATTTGTAATCAAATACTTCACCAAGCTTTGTTTTCACATTGTGCACATGCACATGCTGACCGGTTTTAACGGCAGCCGTTGCTTTACCAATCGGGTAACCATATTTGAGAATATCTGCGCCTTCTTCAATATCAGTTAACGCAATTTTATGTCCGCGTTCAATATCATCCAGCAATTCAATTTTCTTTCCATCAACTTCGATCACATCACCTTTACTGAATGGCCGCAGGGCAATGACAACGTTATCACGATTGTTTATTTTAATAAGCTCTTTCATAATTTCTGCGAGGTTTTAGATAGGATATCTTAATTCTGAACACAGCCATCAAGCAGTAACAGGTTCTTCAATCATTTCTATGGCTTTTTGAATGCCATATTTTTCGATATTGATCAGATGTTTGGTTACAGCTTCGTTCAAACCTTCAACTTTATTTAAATCCTGCTTCCAGTTCTTTTCATAACCCAACACTTTTGTTACTAGTTCCTTGATAGCTTTTTCGCTTCCGTCGGATGCAGACCATGCATTCTTCAGCAATTCCATCGCCGCTGCATCATCATTCAACGCAATAGTTTCTTCACCACGTTTCCCGTTATAAAATTCAATTGTTGCAGCCAGAGAAAAAGCAAGATGTTGCGGAATAGAACCTTTGCGTTTCTTGTATTCTAAAATTGAAGGCAATACCCTTGTCTCAAACTTTGACCAGGAGTTCAAAGAGATGCTCATCAACAAATGTTTGATGTAAGGATTACGGAAACGGTCAATTACTTCTGAAGCAAATTGTTCTAATTCTTCTTTTGGCAAATCCAATGTTGGGATAATTTCTTTGTAGATGGCATCTCTTAAAAATTTGCCTACAACCGGATGCTCAACGGATTCTCTTACAGTATCTATTCCATACAAATAAGCAACAGGAACTAAGGTTGTATGTGCACCATTCAAAATTCTCACCTTGCGTGTACGGTAAGGCGTAATGTCCTTCACATACAAAACATTTAAACCAATTGAAGGAAAAGGTAGTTCTCTTTGCAATTGCTCACCGGCTTCGATAACCCATAAATGGAAAGGCTCACCTTCAACTACTTGCTTGTCTTCGTAGCCTAATTCAGAAGTGATTTCAGTAATTCTTTCTTTTGGATAACCTGGAACAATTCTGTCAACAAGCGTATTATTGAATGTGCATGCACTATTTAGCCAGTTGGCAAAACCTTCTTCGTACTTCCATTCGGCAGCTAATTGCAGGATAATTCTTTTCAGGTTGTCTGCATTTTTCTCGATCAACTCGCATGGAATGATGTGAACACCTTTTTCGGCATCGCCGTTAAATGTTTTATAGCGGTGATACAACCACACTGCAAGCTTAGCAGGGTAAGAACTTGGGGGCGTATCGCTTGCTTTATCATTTTCGTTGTACGAAATTCCAGCTTCTGTTGTATTTGAAATTACATAACGGATCTCCGGTTGCTCTGCAGTTTTAATGTAAGCACTGAAATCTTTATAAGCATTGATGCCACGGCTGATCACATCAATCACCTCATGGTTGCTTTCAGCTTTCCCATTTTTCAATCCACGCAAATACAGAGTGTATAAACCATCCTGCTCATTCAACATATTCACCATTCCCTTGTCGATAGGTTGAACAACAACAGCTGAACCATTAAAGCCCGCCTTTTTATTGAGTTGCTGAAACATCCAATCAACAAAACAGCGAAGAAAATTTCCTTCTCCAAACTGCAATACTTTCTCAGGATATTCTTTACAGTCTTTGTATGTCTTCTTATTTAATTGCATATTCTGTTATTCTATTTGTTAAAAACTTACACATCAAGCTAGGTATTCACTTGATAATGCGAATCACATTCTTGGCCTTTTAAGCTGTTTGCAATGCAGGTTTTGAAACTTCTTTCCAATTGAAGTAGTTGTTCGCATTGTTATAGCAGATGTCCTGGATAATTTTTCCTGTCCACTCAATATTGTTTGGCAATTCTCCATTCTCAATTTCAACTCCAAACAAATCACACAACAACCTCCTAAAATATTCGTGGCGTGGATACGAAAGGAAGCTTCTGCTATCAGTGAGCATTCCCACAAAGCGACTTAACAATCCCATGTTAGAAAGCGCATTCATTTGCTTGATCATTCCATCTTTTTGATCGAGGAACCACCATGCAGAACCGAATTGGATCTTACCGGGTACGGAGCCATCATTGAAGTTTCCGACCATCGTTGCCATCAATTCATTATCGGCAGGATTGAGATTGTATAAAATCGTTTTCGCTAATTGGTTATTGGTATCCAGCTTATTCAAAAACTTAGACAATGCTCTTGCCTGTGAAAAATCACCGATGGAATCCCAACCCGTATCTGCACCAAGTTCACTTAATCTGCGTGAGTTATTGTTACGCAATGCACCGAGATGATATTGTTGCACCCAGCCCTTTTCCCAATCCCATACAGCAAATACTTCAAGCATTGCTGATTTGAATTTTAAATTGTCTTCTGCTGTTAACTCTTTACCTGAACGAATTTTATTGAAGATGCTTTCAATTTCGTTTTGTGTGTAATCTTCTGCATAGATCTGCTCCAATCCATGATCGGAAACAGAACAACCCATTGTCGCAAAGAAATCGTGACGGGCTTTCAGTGCATCCAGGTACTCGTTGTAAGAACCAATGTTCGTATTAGTAACCTTTTCCAATTTTGATACATAGCCATTGAAAGTTGCAGCATCATCCACATTCATTGCTTTGTCGGGACGAAAAGCAGGAAGAACTTTTACTTCAAATCCGTCAGCCTTTATTTTTTGATGATGCTCCAATGAATCGACGGGATCATCAGTAGTGCAAACTACTTTGACATTCATCTTGCGCAACAAATTGCGAACAGAATATTCAGGCGTTTGCAATTTTGCCGTGCACTCATCATAAATTTTCTTAGCACTGCTTCCGTCTAATAAATCATACACATCAAAATAACGCTGCAGTTCAAGATGCGTCCAGTGATAAAGCGGGTTACGAAGCGTGTAAGGAACTGTCTCAGCCCATTTCTGAAACTTTTCAAAATCGGGTTTGTTGCCAGTGCAATAAGTTTCATTCACACCATTAGTACGCATGGCCCTCCATTTGTAGTGATCACCATACAACCATATCTGGGTTAAGTTTTCAAAATTGATATCGTTTGCAATTTGATCGGGCGGAAGATGACAATGGTAATCAATGATTGACATCTGCTTCGCAAAATCGTGATAGAGCTGTTGAGAAGTTTTGGTGCTTAGTAAGAAATTTTCATCGAGAAACTTTTTCATTTTGTTCTGCTTTGTTGTTTAATGCATTCCATAGGTTGGAAACGAATTTTTTATAGACTCACTCCACGTTTCCATGGAATAAAATCATCTTGGTTTAATAAAACTGCTTTTGGTATTACTTCACCACTTGCAGCTTTGATACAGTATTCCAAAATCTCTTCTCCCATTTGTTCAATGGTTTTTTCACCTTCGATAATTGGACCGGTATCAATGTCAATGATATCTTTCATTCGTCTTGCTAACTTGGAATTTGTCGCAACTTTTATTGTTGGACAAACAGGATTACCTGTAGGCGTTCCAAGACCAGTTGTAAATAAAATCAGCGTGGCACCTGATGCTGCCTTTCCGGTTGTAGCCTCTACATCATTTCCTGGCGTACATACCAAACTCAATCCCGGCTTAGTTACCGGCTCTGTATAATCCAGAACATCAACAACCGGAGATGTACCACCTTTTTTTGCTGCGCCTGCACTTTTGATTGCGTCTGTGATCAAACCATCTTTGATATTGCCCGGAGACGGGTTCATGTGAAAACCTGAACCGACCCTTGTTACAATCTCTTCATAGCTTTTCATCAAATGCATGAACTTTCTTGCAATAGGTTCATTCACTGAACGATCAACTAATTCCTGCTCAACACCACATAACTCAGGAAATTCTGCCAGCAAAACTTTTGCACCTAAACCTACTAGTAAATCGGAAGCATAACCAACAGCAGGATTTGCCGAGATACCGCTGAAACCATCACTGCCACCACATTTTACTCCAACACAAAGTTTATCAAGCGATGCAGGTTTTCTTTCGAGCTTGTTGATTTCAATAAGACCTTCAAATGTTTTTTTGATAGCTTCTGCAATCAATACCTCTTCGTTACCCACCTGTTGTTGCTCGAAGATGTAAAGTGGTTTGTCAAAATTGGCATTGCGTTCTTTCAAATCTTTTTGAAAATCGGCTACTTGTAAATTCTGACAACCGAGGCTAAGTACTGTTATACCACCAACATTCGGATGATCGGCATAAGCTGCAAGAAGTTTACTTAAAATCGCAGCATCCTGCCTGATGCCACCGCAACCACCCTGGTGATTTAAGAATTTAATTCCATCAACATTTTTAAAGACACGATTGTGCGTGCCGTTCGTTGGAGTTAAATCTATCGAATCGATTTGTTCACCTTTTTTGAATGATTCAACAAGATGATGTGCGAACTGCTTGTATTTATCTGTAACTGCGTAACCTAATTCATTGTGCAATGCTTCGCGGATCACATCAAGATTTCTATTCTCACAAAATACCGTTGGAATAAACAACCAGTAATTTGCAGTACCCACTCTTCCGTCGTTCCTGTGGTACCCATTGAAAGTTCTTCCCTGGAATTTTGAAACATCGGGAGCTGTCCATTCATATTTTACACCGCGATAATCATATCCTTCAGATGCATGCTTTACATTCGAGGTTGTCATCCGGCCACCTTTTGAAATATCGGTTTGTGCTTTACCAACCAACACCCCATACATAATAACCTCGTCACCGGCCTTCATATCATTTTCAAAAAATTTATGCTTGGCGGGTACATCATCAACTACTGTGTACTCTATACCGTTATAGACAACTTTTTCTCCTTTCGGCAAATCCTGCAAAGCCACAATTACATTGTCGTTACGGTTAACTTTTAATACTTTCTGGCTCATGCTGCTTGTATCTTTTTGGAAGGAATGCTTTCAACAGCTTCTTTCATTCCGTTATTAATAATCAAATTTAGTTTATCAATTACCGATTGCTTAAACCCGGGCAAAGACAAAAGATCAACGCCCCAAAATGCGTCACTGATCACCACCTGCACTAGCGAAGCAATGCTCAAACCTGTCCAGCGTTTATAAAAGATTTCTGCGAGATCGTCCTGTATCAAATAGCTTTCACCATTGAATTCACCATAGTATTCATCGCCTTTACATGCAACAGCTTTCATGAAATAGATATACGAGGCAAATCCCAAAGCTATTGCTTCAGGAACCGTGTCGTTCCTTTCATAATGCTTCATCAATACAGGAATGCAACGCAGCTTTAATTTGGTGCTATAATTCAAAGCGATACTCAACCAGCGATGTCTCAGTTGAGAATTACGAAAACGGTCTAAAACTTTCGATGCAAAATCATGAATAGTCGCGGAGTCAACGTCATAAGGAATTGCCGATGCAATCTCGTTCTGCACGACGTCAACAATGTATGAAGAGATGATCTTGTCATTCATTGCATCGCTTACGGTTTTACAACCGGCAAGAAAAGCAATGCCGCAACTGAGTGTATGAGTCCCGTTGAGCAAGCGCAATTTTAATTCTCGGTGAAGGTCAATATCTTCTTTGATGATCACACGGCTATCGGCTTGCGCAAATGATAAAACTTCTTTCACCTGACCATCCCCTTCAATTGCCCATAAACCAAAATCTTCCGCAGTAATGAGCAAATTATCGTGGTAACCTATTTTATCTTCAATTGCAGATAAAAATTCATCGTTAGGCTTTCCGGCAACAATCCTGTCAACAAGCGAATTACAGAAGTGATTATGGTTTTCCAGCCATTCGAGGAACTCTTCTTCCAATCCATTTAAATGTGCAAGTTCAAGAACAATTGCTTCGAGCTTCTTCCCGTTATTCGAAACCAATTCTGTCGGAATGATCACCATACCGCTGTGGGCACTTCCGCCAAATGCATTAAAACGTTCGTATAAAAATGCAAGCAGTTTCGCCGGATACGACTTTGGTGGATGCTGACGAATATCTTCAAGTATCAACTGAATTCCAACTTCGGTAGTATTTGAAACGATGATTTTAATATCGCGGCTGTGGGCACAATCCAAAACCTCATTCCATTGCGTTGCGGCATTTAAAACACGGCTGATGGAAGAGTTGATAATGTTTTCTTCAAAGTTTTCGCCATTCTTTTGATCGCGGATGCAAAGTGTGTATAACCCATCCTGCTTATCAAAGGCAGAAACATCACCCTGCGAAGTTGATTTCACCGCAACGATCCTTCCGTTAAAAACTCCCTGGCGATTGGCTTTATCAATAAAATAATCAGGCAATCCGCGAAGCAACACACCACTTCCAAATTGCAGCACCTTTTCAGGCAACTCAAACAAAGATTCATCCGGTACAGTTACCGAATCGGGATCAATGTTTTTAAGTGTGTAACGAGAAACTATCATAATCGTATTCTAAAAATTGTTATAATAAATTTTTGTCGGGGTGCCATTTATTTCCAAATAACCAATCAACCGTAATGGCTTCTGCCGATGGCGAATTTAATGCAGTATTCAAATTATCATTAAACCATGTGTAGTCACCGCCGTCACGATGGCAATTAAAATAATACACCCTTCTGCCCCACTGAATCTTATTTGTTGTTGGCACCAAATAAATGTCTTTATCTGCCATGTTCTTTGAAAACCGGCAATTGATCAAATAGAACTGCGCATCCTTATGGTAACGGCCTAAATTAAATCCTTCAAATCCATCAAAACTGCAATTCTTCAACACAGTTTTGTAATCAGGATTATTTGAACCGTCATGCCAAATACTTGCAGGGCCTGTATTTGCATAGAAGCGGCAATTCTCCGCCCATGCATTTCCGCGTGGACAATAAAAATCAACACCTCCTTCCATCATACAGTCCTTAAAATAAAACATTCCATCAGTCAGATTCCATGGGCTAACGGTATCACCTGCATAAGCACGAAAACGACAATTGATGGCTTTTAATCTTGTCGACTTCATGCTTCTCAAAGCCATCTGGTGACCACCATTTGTGATCACCTTTTGATGGCTTACAGTATCGGACGCACAAACAACGGTACGGGGGTCTTTATAATTAAAGCCGTAGTCGTTTGCGATGGTCAGGTTTTTCAAAGTAATATCGTTACCATCAAGATTGAGTGTTGCAACACCCCAGTCATCTTTATGGTCGCAACGCCATTCGTCGCGGGCAATATCTTGCGTGATGATTGTTTTATCACGGTCTTCACCTTCTAAAACAATATTGTGTTTTTGGATGTAAATCTTCTCGTGGTAGGTTCCATTCTTAACTAAGATAATTCTCGGTTTTGCAGATGAATCACTCAAGCTGTTTATGGCAGCCTGTATAGATTTGAAGTCGCCTTTACCATTTGTGTCCACAACAATCTTCTTCGCCTGCGAAAAGCAGAAAGCACTGAGCAAAAAATTCAGTGCAAGTAGAAGAATAATATGTTGTTTAATCTTCCGCATCACCTTTTACCGGATTGGCTTATTGCCCATTTTGCAATATCCTGGGCGGCTTTAAAGTTTTCAAATTCAGCAGGAAGTTTTCTTCCGTCTGCATATTCATCATAAATCCACGGATCGCCTACAATGAACACAGAGCCCTTTCCATATTTTGCAGTGGCAACAATATTTTTTCCTTCTTTAGTTAATACAGCTGTTGCCGGAGAACTAACTTGTAATGTTGATACTTCTTTCAGGTAAACTTTTTTTGCTGTTTTAAAAACAGAATTATTTGCGGGAGCCATTACAGCACCTTGTTCAAATTTATCTGCGACTACAAGATTGTAATTATCCTCATTGAACTTTACACCAAACTTCGAAGCAAGAATATTTGTATGCTCTAAATCAGCATTGCCTTTATCATTCGCCATTAAAATCAAAACACCACCTGCTTTCACCCAATCAGCAATTGCCTTTGCGTAAGTTTCATTCATGTAATTGGGAGACGTAGTCTCTTTTTCAGTATCGGGGTCAACAATGATGTAGATGTTAGCACCTTTTAGATCTTCTGCAGTTGGTGCAGTTTCTAAAAATTTTGTTTGAACGCCATAGCTCTTAAAGATGTCTCCAAGCGTTGCAAAACCACTATTCATTCTATCATCCCAAACATAATGGTAGCGAATGTTTGTGCCTGTCGCATCTTTTCTCCATTCATTATTAAAGAAATAATCCAACACCACTGTTTTGCCTTTGCCATAGCTTAATGTTGGCATCATTTCCATTTCATTGGCAGCTTGAATGAATGCACCAACTCCTTTGGCATCATTCACAATAACCTTCTCACTCATGTAGTAATCAAAACTTCCATCACGGTACGGATTACCACCAAGACCGGAAACACTAACAGTTCCATGCAAATTGGTCTGGCCATTTTCTTCTTTGATGAAAGTTTTCAAAATGCCATCATAACCCTTTTTAGCAACGGCCAGGTAGGATTGAGGTAAACAACCCAGACGAACGCCTTTTGCAAGCGCATAAACAAACATGCTTGATGCGGATGCCTCAAAATAATTTTTATCCTTGTTGGGCATATCCATAATATCCCACCATAAACCTGTTTTTGCATCCTGGTATTTGCTTACAGCTTTTGCATAGCGGTTTAATATATCCACTAACTCTTTTCTTTTTGGATGATTGGCAGGAAACACTTCGAGCACATCAACTAATCCCATTCCATACCAGCCCATTGCTCTCGCCCAAAAATTTGATGAACGACCTGTAGTTTTATCAGCCCATTTTTGCTGGCGGCTTTCGTCATAGCCATGATACATTAGTCCTGTCTTTTTATCAACAGAATTTTTCTCCATCAAAATAAACTGGCGTGCTATGTCATTGAATGCTGTATCCTCGTGAAAAGTTTTTGCATACTCAGCATAAAATGGTTCACCCATGTACAAACCATCCAGCCACATTTGATAAGGATAAATTTTCTTATGCCAGAAACCACCTTCATTAGTTCTTGGATGTTCACGCAATTGCTGGCGAATTGTTTGTACCGCTTTCAGGTATTTTTCTTTGCCTGTTACATTGTAAAGCAATAGAACATTTCTGCCGGACGATACATTATCAATATTGAAATCTTTTTGATCATACGTCCTGATGTTACCATTGTCCTCTACAAAAAGATCCATGCTCTTTTGTATGTAATCGAAATATTTTTTTTCGCCGGTAGCTCGCCACAAACCTTCAATGCCTTTCAAAATAACTGACTGGTCGTAAGACCAACGTGCAGGTTTTCCGTTTGACATTGAATCCTTCCAAACGGTCATTACTGTCTTTGCCATTTCTGCAGCATACGATTTCGATTGTGCCTTTGATGTTACAAAAAGAATCATCAATACTGCTATAACTCCTAATTTTTTCATCTTTATTTTTTACTTAGCTAATTGCTACTATTAAACTTCTATTGTGTCACTCACTTGTACGTCCATAACGCTATTCAGCATTCTGCAGCAGTTGTTACATTATCAATTCATCTTTACAGCCGACTCTTTCGCACCATAACTTACTTCAACACCTTTCTTTGCTTTGCTAACATCTGTTGACGTCACAGCAATACCACTGCTTTTTTCACCGGTTACATTCAACAGCAAATCAGCATTTGCATAACTGATTTTATTTAACACTATGTTACGGCTGTTATGGATGTTCATCACGGGGTTCACATTTTTCGTGATAAGGCTTACATTCTTTAACACAATATCAGAGCCTTCGGTCATGTCCAACCCTTCATTCGATTGGATGACCATGTTCTCCATCACCACATTCTTCACACTCATTTCAGGTAATCCCCTTACAAAAATTGCTTTCTCTGCCCCATTGCAAACCACATTTTTGATGTAGAAATTCTGGAACCGGGGAGTAGCTTCTGTTACTGGCAATGTTTCCACTTTTGGTGGTTCTCTTTTTTCACCAACCAAGGGAATTGGATCCTGTGCCGCATAGTACATGTCAAACAAAATGGCTTCTCCAACAATATCCTTCATCGAGATATTATTGATGAAAATATTTTCAACAACGCCACCACGACCACGGGTTGTTTTAAAACGAAGCCCAATATCGGTTCCAATGAAAGTGCAATTTTCAACAAACAGGTTTTTTGCACCACCACTCATTTCGCTTCCAATAACAAAACCGCCATGTGCATGGTAAACAACACAATTGCGTGCAATCAGGTTTTCTGTAGGCATGCCTCTTTTTCTTCCGGCTTCATCTCTTCCTGATTTAATACAGATGCCATCATCGCCAACATCAAATGTGCTGTTCTCTATCAAAACATTTTTACAGCTCTCTACGTCAATGCCGTCGCCATTTTGTGCATACCATGGATTTTTTGCATACACATTTCTCACCGTCAGATCTTCGCACATTAAAGGATGCAAACACCATCCAGGTGAATTTTGAAATGTAACACCTTCAAGTAAAACTTTTTTACAACTGGTAAACACTAATAAATTCGGCCGAAGAAAATCTTTTACGCTTTCGTAGAACTCAGGCTTTTTATCAGAAGTGATTTCTCCGGGATTTTTCAATTTTGATCCTTTCAAAGATTTTTCCGAAGGGTACCATGTTTTTTTATCATCGCTCAGTACACCGCCTGAAGCCAACAATTTTTTCCATTGTGTTTCGGTGAGCTTGTCTTTTTTCACCATTCGCCATGCATCACCGTTGCCGTCAATAATTCCAAAGCCTGTGATAGCGATATTCACTGCATTAGTTGCAGATAATGGCGATTGATTACGCATTTGAGGAAGTCCTTCCCAATTACCTTCAACCAACTTGTACTGGCTTAAATCGTTGGTGAATTGCAGCAATGCGTTTTTCTGCAGATGCAAATTCACATTGCTCTTTAATTCAATCGGACCGGTTAACCAAAGTCCGCCAGGAACCACCACTACGCCACCGCCTTTCTTATTACAATCATTAATTGCTGCATTAATGCCGCTGGTGTTTAAGAAAACCCCATCTGCTTTCGCCCCGTATTTGGTAATGTAAAAAGAATCTTTCTTAAAAACAGGTTGCTTTACTACAGGCAACTTGTTTTGAGCAAAAACTGAAGAAGAGAAAATTAAAAGTCCTAGGAATATACACGCTCTATTCATAATTCATGAGATTAAAAAAGGGCCACACAGGTCGAAACTGCATAGCCGGTTGAACGATTGCTTGTTACTATAGCATTTTTAAGAGAAAAATTTTTATCTATTCAAGAACAAGTCTAAACAGATATTCAGGTATTACAAGGAGATTTGAAGGCTTTTTTTACGCAAACGTTACCGAAAACGTTGCCGAAATTGGGGGTACTGAAATTGAGGGCTTTTTTTGCCTGGACCAGGAGGGAAAAGAGAGGGAAATAAAAAGGGCCGGACACAAAAAAACTGCATTCAAAATGCAGTCGGATTGGTGTGTTTTTCGAAAACTAAAGACCAAGATAACCACCACCGTTATCGTCGAAGGAGTAACGACGAACAACCTTGGTATTATCATCCAGTTTGTCAAGTTTACCTTCTATGTTAGCTACAGTAGTTGTAACAACATTTGCACGAAGATTGTCTTTTTCATTGGCCTTGTAGGTCAACACAACTTGTACAGGCTCTTGCTTGTTATTTTTCATGTTTAATTTTTTTGGGTGTTACTGAGGAGTTAGACCTGTCTTCGTTTATTGATCCGGACCGAGTGTGTTTCAATGATTGATCGATGATGTAAAAGTATATTGACTTCATGCAGGAATAAAGTCAAAAAGGGAATGGAATTACAATGGCAAAAAAGAACAGAATAAGACAAAACCGTTACTGGTGCTGCATTTTAGCTAGTTGAATTATGACAGCCAGAAATAATCCGGGACGAAAAATTCTAAAAGTAGCCTTA
Organism: Flavisolibacter sp.; assembly: GCA_035554655.1. Classification (GTDB taxonomy): domain Bacteria; phylum Bacteroidota; class Bacteroidia; order Chitinophagales; family Chitinophagaceae; genus Flavisolibacter. The sequence goes on along the minus strand of DATMIF010000059.1, from coordinate 180,145 downwards.
GTCTTTAACAAGTTTTTAGAATCTCTGAGCCGCCTCATCCATAGTTCTTATTATTATCCGTACAAGAAAATGCGCAATTCATCGTTAATAGGTACAACAACCTTCTTTCGCTAATCGGCATCAGTACATTCTGGAAAAGACACATTATTCATTGCAAACTAAAATCCATGAATGCTTTTCAGAAAAAAGGCGTTGGCATTACCTTGTTGTTTTTTGCCTGCAGCGGAGCTCATGCTCAAATCAATCTTAGCAAACTTGAATTTGGATTAACTGCCGGAACCTTTATTTACCAAGGAGACTTAACGCCATCACAATTCGGTTCCTATAGAACACTTCGGCCGACTGTAAACCTTTTTGTCAATCGAATTTTAAACCCTTCTTTTTCCTTCCGGACAAGTTTGTTTTACGGAGGATTGAACGGTAATGATGCCGCCTATAAAAATCCTGATTGGAGGCAGCAAAGAAGTTTCAATTTTATAACGCATCCACTGGAGTTAACTGAAATGATTGTATGGAATGCATGGAACACCAACAGAAAAATTACTCCGTATGCATTTGGCGGAATCGGTTTTAGTCTTTTAAATATCCAGAGAAGCTGGAGCAATTTCAACACGGAATATTTTTCTGCCCACGGTGAAGATCTGTATTCACGACTACAGGAAGATATTGCTCATAAAACTCCGAAGATCCTTCCGGTTGTTCCCGTTGGCATTGGCATACAGGTTTCCATCACAAAAAAACTGTCTTTGATCGGCGAAACATCTTACCGATTAACAAGAACAGATTACCTTGATGGATTTAGTAAGGCAGCTAACCCCGGCTTGTATGATCATTACCAAAGCCACACAATTGGTGTCTTGTATAAATTTGGTAAAAGTTCGACCCTCGACTGTCCGACTATAACTCGATAACCTTTTTTTGCTCGCTGCTTTTATGTGCAACGGTGATGATGCGAATTACATCCAATCCTTCTTCTGCAGTTACAGGAAGCGGCTCTTGCAAAAGCATGGCTTTATAGATGCGATCATAATATTCCATGTAATTTCCAGCCGAAGAAGAAATGTATTCACGAACGATTTGACCATGCTTTTCTGTATGCAATAATCCTTTTTCATTCTCAGGTTCTTTTCCCCAACCAGGCATATCAGGAGTTTTGCCAGCCTGTAAAGCCACCTCCTGTACATCGGTTTTTGCCTTAATGAAAGAACCTTTTTTACCATGCAAGATATAAGCGGGTAATTGCTCACGAACCAATAAACTTGAATGCAGCCTTACGCGGAAATGATCATACAACATCAGGAGTTCAAAGTAATCGTCCACTTTAGAGTTTGGCCTGAGCGTATCAATATCGGCAAAAACGAAACGGGGCATTCCAAATAATTGCAAGGCCTGGTCAACAAGATGAGCACCGAGATCATAGACAATGCCTACACCCGGCGTCGGTGTTTCTTTATGAACTTTATAGCTCAATTGCTCAGTGAAACGATCATAATGAAATTCGGCTTCAATCAAATCACCAAGTAAATTCTCATCAACAACTTTTTTTACAACTTTATAATCGCTATCGTAACGGCGATTTTGATAAACGCTAAGCAATAAATTTCTCTCTTTTGCCAGTTGTATCAGTTCCTCTCCTTCTTCAACTGTTGCGGTAAAAGGCTTTTCAACAATAACGTTTTTACCTGCCTGCAAACATTGTTTTGCGTACTCGTAATGCGTAACACTTGGTGTGTTCACAACAACTAATTCGATGGCTCTGTCGCTCAACAGTTCTGCCAGTGTACGATATGTTTTTATGGAAGGATATTTTTCCTGTGCTAGGTTTTTTGTGCGTTCCCACACTGCATAAAAATTAAAACCTTCATGCACTTTTAAAAAAGGCGCATGAAAAACCTGTCCTGACATGCCGAAAGAAAGTAAGGCTGTGTTAATTGCTTGCATGCTGTAAAAATAATAAGAGAAAGTTTATGGCCTTGGGCATCTTGCACCAACAGGCTGATTGATTCACGTAAGGCAAGTCTGAAATGTGCTCAACAGTATTACTGAACGTTGAAGTGAGTGACACAACGAATGTTAATAGTAGTAATGCAGCCTACTAAATAAAATTTCTCATTTCACATCATAGCTACCGGTTGCAAAAACAGGAATGCCTGTTGACGTCAGCCCCTGCACATTCAGTTTAATTTTTGTTTTGGGATCAGCATTATAGAAACTTATCCTGACTTTCCCATTTTCATCTGTCTTAATGAACGGCGCCCAATGAATGGTGATGCGTTCATCCTCTTCGACAGGATTTTCTTTTGAGTAATTAGGCACATAAAAAATCCGGGCATCGTAATACCCATTTACACTTGCAGATATTTTGGATAATTGCTGGTTGGCATTACCGGGTTTCACCACCAGCGAAACGAGATAATAATCATTGATGCCCGGGGGCAGCCTGAAATTTTCAACATCAAGTTCATTCCCGATATTACCAATGCCTCCGTAGGTAGGTGAACCAACCATGTGTCTAACGTTTACTCTTTCTATTTGCTTCAATGAAAGACTGTAATAATCAAGCCTATTAAAAACATCCTGCTGCCCGTTAACAAATAAAATGGGCCTTGTAGGTTTCCCGTTCGATAAAAAATAGACTCCTTCCAAATCATCATCATACCTGGCGCCGGGAATTTTTTGAACAAGAAAATCACGCAACCTCGGATATTGGTAATCATCATTGGTAATACTTAAGTTATACTCCGGATAACCAAAGTTTACGAGTGCCTCGCCATCACGCAATAAAGTTGCTCCCCTTGTTTTAATAGTTACATTGGGCAACATATGAGGCCACTGGTTGTTTCGAAATTTGCTCCAGCGCATGGTTGCCAGCTTTTCAAACGAATTAAAAGACGAACTGTCTATTGAATAAAATGTTTGCGGGGTAACAGCAAGTGGATTTGCAAACAATGTATCCATTTTTAATTCGCCAACTCTTTTTCCTGCACCACCATCACCAACATTTAATCTTATGTTTTGTATGCCGTACAAAGGCAAACCGTCTAAATAATATTTTCCCTGCGCATTTGTTTTAGTAAGATAGATCTTATCACCTTTTGCTTCCGGCGCAAATAGAGTGATGTTCATATCATTCATTGTTTTGTTGGTAAATGGTTTCAATACTTCGCCGGATATAGTGACGCCTGCTTCAGGCAGATAACTAATGCGGATTGTGGTGTCAGCAATTTGTCTCCATAAAAAACTCCTCCAGCCCTGGGTACGTAATAAAAGATCAAGTTGTTGAAGTCTTTCCGGATTTTTTTTATCGAAGTATTGATAAGCGTTTTCAATTTTTCCTTGCAGATCAGACTCCAGCATTAAATAAGAAACAATATTGCCTGATGTCATTGGGTCGGCACCATTTTCAACCGCTGCGAATGACAAAGCTGTTTTCACTGGCTTGTGTTGTTCATCGGTGACCAAGATATTAATGGTTGCTTGTTCTCTTGGCTTATAAACATTTTTATCCGGCATAAGTTCTACATGCAATCCTGTTTCTTTTTCAATGTAAACCAATCGTTCGCAATTGGGACGCATGTTCTCATCATACAAGGTTATGTAGGCGATTCCCCCGGGAAAATCTTTTTTGGGCATGTTGACGGTCGCTTGGCCATCATTCAAATTTACCTGTTGCTTAAAGTAAGACTTGCCGGCATGTCTCGCCGCGATATTTATTACACCTGTCGCATAAAGCTTTGTTGTAGCAGGATTAGTTTTGATAGTAACTAAAATAGAATCTGCATTTGAATTTTCAACGTTCATTACATAACCTGTTGGCAATGCTGCAGGAAGTTGAACTTCAACAAAATTACTCTTGCCGTATTGCACAAATGCTTTGTAAGTTGTTTGAGCTTTCGGAGTAAAGGCAAAACTTCCCATACCTAAATGCGTAGTTTTAAATTTTGCTGCCGTATCTCCATTTGGAGATAAGATATATCCCTTTGCATCTACCCCTTTTCCATTTGCATGTTCGGCCTTGAAAGCTACAATGGTGGGCATTTCTTCAATCATATTTCCACCTTCAGGCAAGAATTGAATTTTGTATGCAGCATCTCCAACACCAACCTTGTTATTTTTTTTGTTCGCGTTTTTAGTTGCAGCAACGGCTGTTGTTAATTGCGGAATCTCCGTAACGTAGACTTCTTTTTCAAAAACAAAACGGTTACCAAAATTTCTCATCCAGTTGGTATAGGCACGAATGCGGTATGTACCTCCTGAAATGGAATCACCCAAATGAAAATCTCCAACACCAATACTATCCATGCGAATGACTCTTCTCGACATAATCGATGCGGATGGGTCTATCAGTTCAACATATAGATTGTTGCTTGTGTTGAGTAGAAGATTATTCTGTGCATTTACGAGATATGCCTTAAACCATATATCGTCACCCGGAGCGTAGTAAGAACGATCAAGATGGAGATATACTTTTTCGAAAAATAATTTAAAGCCTTCCTTTTGTTGGGAAAATGAAGCACTCAACGAACAGCAAAAGATCACCAATAAAACAAGGCGGAAACTTTTAAAATGCATCAGAACACTATTTAAACAGAAAGGAATACAATCTTAATGAACTTGTCAATAACCATGATTTCTTTAACAACGATTTATTGGCACTTCACTCCTTCCAAACAATAACATCTGCAGGCTTCAACATTTTGGTGCCTACTAAAATTTTTGCATTCGCAGGAATAGAAACATTGTAAACATTACCCGAATAATTTACACCAACCCAAAAACCATCTCTCCAATCTATCATTACACCTTCAGGAAAATTTTCTGTTGCGATACCCGCCTGCTGATAAACTTTTGCTAGTACATTTTTTTCCAGCAAACCATCATCTGTATCAGGACCAACAAAAGTTACTGTTCCCTTTCCTAGTTTTCTATGCACAACTGCTGCTTTACCTGAGTAAAATTGATTGGTGTATGTTGCCCACACTTCTGTTCCTGCGTTTGCTTCTAACACATCAGCCCAGTTATTCCATTTGTAAGCTGCGTTGCCAAACTTTATTGTTCCCTGTACTGTGTCCGGAAGCAGATCGTAAAAAGGAATTTTTGCTCCAATCAAATCATAAATTGGTTCAGCCCACTGTGCTTCCCATAATTTTCCATTGCGGTCCTTTTGTCCTGTGCGGGAAGTCAATATCAAATGACCACCATTCTGTACATATTGTTTCCATCTTTCAACAAGCTTCGCATCGAGCAACTGATAACTTGGAGCAACCATCACAGGATATTTTGAAAAATCTTTTTCCTCTGTGATCACATCAACAGGAGCACCCAATTGTTTCAATGCGCCATAATATCTTTTCAGGTGCGACATGAAATTCCACTGGTTTGTTTGCGGCTGATTATCCTCTTCCCAGCGATTATCAGGATTATACAAAACAGCTGCTAAACTTTTCTGGTAACGTTGCGGAGCAATAGCATTTGCATTATAATACTTACGCAATTCTTTTATTTCATTGATCACTTTTATGTACTCAATTCCACTCGTGCTGATTGTTTTTCTATCCGCATTCAAAATAGCATAGTGATATTGTTCACCACCGGTAATGGGGCGATCAAAGCGATAGTTGCAAACAAATTTATTTCCGCCTGCAAACGCATGCCATATCCACATGCGAACGACACCAGGCATAGGCTGAGGATTGAATTTGCCCCAGTTCACCTGGCCTGGTTGTAATTCCATTACACCTGTAACACCATTAAATGGCCGAAACAGGTCATTTGCAAATGCAATACTTGTAGATGATCCCATGCGAAAACCCTGAGGTCCGACGCCTTTATCATAACCTGCAACGAGATATTTTGTATAAGTAACAAAATCAAGGCTGTTGATCTTCGTCGGATCAACTTCAACATGCTCGGGCATTAAGTTCGTAGTGATGAATTGATCTTGCGAAATGTACTTGCGCAGGATTTTGTATTGCATGGCCAAAAAATCATTGCACTCTTCTGCAGAAAAACGTTTGAAATCCAGAACCGCATGAGGCGAAGGTTGCGCAATTAATTCTTTTTGATTTGGGATCAGTATCTGGTCAAAATTGTCGTAACGAATACTCCAGAATGCTGTGCCCCATGTTGAATTCAGTGAATCAATCGTCTTGTATTTTTCTTTTAGCCAACTACGAAAGCTTTTTTGTGCAGCGTCACTGTAATCATACTGCCCATAGTGAGAAGGCTCGTTATCCAACTGCCATCCCCAAATGCGTTTATCATTGCCATAATGTTTGCCAATTGCTTCCACCATTTTCGAAACGTATTCCCTGTACACAGGACTTGACCACGAGATTTGCTGCCTCGAACCATGTTGCATTACACGTCCTTCATCATTCACCATTAAAATTTCAGGATGCTTTTGTGCCAGCCAGGCCGGAGGTGTTGGTGTTGATGTACACATGATTACTTTGATGCCGTTTTTATGCGCCAACTCAACTGCTTCGTCCAGCCATGAGAAATCAAACTTGCCTTCCTGTGGCTCTATAAAGCTCCATGCAAATTCCCCGAAATGTGTAAACTCAAAACCAACATCAGCCATCTTTTTTAAATCATTTGCCCAATATTCTTTTGGCCAATGCTCCGGATAATAATAGGAGCCGATGGTCATGAGGTCTTTCTTATCAAAATACTTTTCGGGGTTTTGTGCAAACAAGGCATTGGTGAAAGAAAAAATCAGCAGAAGATAAATGAATCTCTTTTTCAGCAATAAGGCAAAACTCTGTTTCATGATAGCAATTGGTTTTGAAAAAGCAATGTAGGGCATTGCAATGATTAAAGTTATGAGCCAATCCAGGAGAAGTGTCATGTACCAACCTGTATTGCTACTATAAAGCTTTACTTGCGTCGCACTCTTGTACTTTTAGTAATTCTATTCAGCAAGTCCGGAGCATCCAATATTTCTCAATCATCTTCTCTTTAGTCAACTTTACATAACTTACCGTTTGCCGCGTGCCGATAATTCTATTAGCAACGATTAAAACTGATTAACCTCGAGAACAAAACTTTTGCTGCTGTTTATTTTCTTCAGCTTATGCTTCATTTCATTCTCGCAAAAAAATAAAACCATGGGTTCAGCAAGTCAAAATCGCTTGCATGTATCAGGCGACCAAATCGTAAACCAAAAAGGAGAAACTGTCTATCTGCGTGGGTTTGGTTTGGGTGGAATGCTTCACATGGAAAACTTTATTGACGGTTATCCTGCCAATGAAGAAGCCATGCGTGAAGGGTTAAGAAAAGTTTTAGGTGAGAAGAAATACAATCTTTACTTCGACAATTTTCTTAAAAATTATTTCACTGAAGCCGATGCAGCTTATATCCATAGCCTTGGATTGAATCTCGTTCGCATTCCTATTAATTACCACCAGTTTGAAGATGACATGAATCCCGGCGTCATCAAACAAGAGGCATTTGCCTATCTTGATAGTGTAATTGAAAGATGTGCACGGCACCAGGTGTATACTATCATTGATCTGCATGCATTACCTGGCTCTCAAAACCAACACTGGCACAGCGACAATCCAACGCATGTTGCATCGTTTTGGATTCACAAAGATTTCCAGGATAGAGCCTTGCACCTTTGGGAAGTCATAGCTAAGCGGTATAAAAATGAATCGTGGGTAGCAGGTTATGATTTGATCAACGAACCCGCCGATCCTACAGGTGAAAAAGTTTTTCCTTATTACAAAAGATTACGTGATGCCATTAGAAAGATCGATCCTGACCATATCCTTTTTTTAGAAGGCGATAAGTATGCTGTTGATTTCAGCAAGTTCACCGAGATATGGGGCAATGTCGTTTATACCAATCATGATTATGCCGGCCCTGGTTTTGTTTCCGGCGGCGATTATCCCGGCTACACTCGTGATAAATACTATGATAAGGATACACTTGAAAGAGATTTTTTGAAGAAGAGTGAATTCATGTTATCGCATCATGTGCCAATTTGGGTAGGTGAATTTGGCCCTGTGTATACTGGCAATCCTGCAAAGGATGAAATGCGTTACCGTGTACTGAAAGATCAACTGGCGTATTACGATAAATACAAAGTGAGTTGGTGCATCTGGCTGTATAAGGACATGGGTTTGCAGGCTATCATGCATCAAAATGAAAACACACCTTACATGAAACTGGTTTCGAAATTTCTTGCACGAAAAGATTCACTTGGTGCGGATGCATGGGGTTCAACGGATAAAAACATCAGGCAGACGATTGTACCATTGGAAGATTTGATGAAAAAAGAATTTCCAAATTATGATCCTTATCCCAATGGAAGGGAAAGAGAAATTGCGTTGCTTGTCAGGCACATTCTTATTTCTGAAGCATTACTGCCGGAATATTGCAATCTATTTAAGGATTTGTCCGAAGAACAAGTAATTGCGTTGGCCAAATCTTTTCACTTTGATAATTATGTAAAGCGAAAAAGATTGGAAGATATATTGACGGGGAGGGAGAAGTGAGATTTAAATTGATTTACTAAAATTGCGATTTAGGAAAGAAGTATTATGAACCAACTCGCATTGCTACTAATGATCGTCTGTTGCGTCGCACTCTTGTACGTTTTGGAATTCTAATTATCAAAGTCATAGTGAGTTTTTATATGTTGCGGTCATTCTTTAATTAAAATATCAAACATATTTTGAGTCTTGTGAATAGAACCAAACAATCCTTTACTGCGAGCGAAATACTTCTATTGTTGCTCGCTTTGTTTTTTACAGGACTGATCTTAAGAGTTATGCTCAATCAAATGTGCTGAAAACGCAAATTGGCGTTCAAATAAAAATGCTCGTGCTCGGAGTTTGGGCTATTCTATCTTTCATTCATTTTAGACCCTTGCGCAGGAGGCAAGTATTTATAGCCTGGTCAATTGTTGCTTTGATTCACTTCAGCATGTTTCTTGCCTTCTATAATAATGATTATTTGAGTTATTTAGACAAATATGAGCAACAGAGAAATTACTCCCGTTTTTTAATTACTCCACTAATATTACTTGTCTTCTTTCAGCTTTGTCGCCAATTTTCATTGTTCTTTTATAAACAAGAATTGGGACTCGTAAGTGTTAACTTAAATATTGTTATAGGCGAAGAACGAATTGCCAACGGTATTGAGAGAATTTGCTCGGCTGGAATGTTTGTTATACCAATTTTTGCCTATTATATATGCTATTATAGCTAGTTCCCAAGTCTATCCAGAAACAAATCAAGCTTACAGCAATCATTTACCTGTAAACTTCAACATATTCAACAGCAATTGTTGTCCCACAACATTCGCTGAGTTTTTCCGAGCGTTATTGAAAGTATTCATCGAAGCATTTTCTCCATCACCTTCTGCCCTCTTTTCCATTTTCACATCACGGATGCAGGAAAAAATATCCAGCGTAGTTAAAATAATTTTTCCTCTTCCATGCGGAATAATACTTAAAGCAGAATACACCTCAGGCTTGTGATCGGCGACACAGGCAACGATGGTTTCACCATTGTTCAACCGTAATCCAATTCTTTGTTTGTTGTAAGTAGCAAAACACTGGTATTCCCAATTGAAAACGGTGGCTTGTGGCAAGCCATTAAATAGAGGATGGCTCTTGCTGAAAAAATTTCCGCCATACCATGTGGTTCCTAATATTTTTGACCCGGTATAATCCAGCACTTCTTTCTTCGCCAAATGATCTGCCCAATGCTCTGCATTATTTACTATGATCAATGTATTGCCACCATTCACCCATTCCAAAATATCTGTAACCAAAGGATTGCCGGTTTGTTGTGGCTCATACGCTCCAATCAATAGATAAGAACCTTCTGGCCTTCCGCCTTTGTACAGAGTTGGTTTAATGCCAATGCTATTCAAATAATTTGAAAGAATGCCGGATGTATCTGCAATCATTCCATTGTTAGAAATATCTTTTGTATTTAGTTGTACTGCAAACAAATTATCTTCTCCGGAAGTGATGATTTTATCATCCTTCGTCAACTGCGCAGTAATTTTCGTATAGCCGCTTGTTGAAGGAGAAAATAAATTACCGGCAGATAATAATTCTCCATACTGTGTTCCACCAGTAACGTGCACCGGAATTGTTCTATTCCAAACCGTTTTACCTGAAGCATTTGTTGCTTTTACAACCAATGAACATTCACCACGAATGTTATTCTCATTTACGATAAAGAAATCTGCCGTAGTTGTATCACCTGGCGCCAAAACTTTTTTATTCAACTTGACGGCGACATACAATGGGCGATTGTATTTAGAAATCAATTCAGGATCGCCTTTCAGATTCCTGTAATTATCAACGACGCCAGAATGATTTTCGAGTTTCATACTCTCCCATCCATTCACTACATAGCCATCAACCGTATTGTTGATGCGAACATTTTCTATTGTTCTTCCCTGGTAATAATAGGCTACATTGCCAATTCGTCTCGTCAATGAATCAACGTTCGGATAAAATTTATTAAATCCACTTTGTTTAAGAAACTGGTCATAAGCATCGTACCACCTCAAATATGCATTTGTCTCCCAGCCAATGTTCTTTCCTGTCTTCAAAATTTCATTACGAATTAATTGCAAACGCGGCGGTGTTCCAATGGCACCTTCTTCCCCGTAAAAAATAACTTCATCGTTTTTCTCGGTGTATTTCAAATAATCTTTCGGGTTGTTATAAACATTGTTGTGATAAGTTCCCGGCCCACCAGCATGATGCTGATCAAACCAACCGAAATCATAGAATGTAGTATCGTAAGGTAAGAGATGCAATTTGAATCTTGGATCAGGTCCGTCCTTTATTGGCCCATTTGATGAATTGTAACTCATATGCCTTGTTTCATCAAGCCGATGGCCAGCCAGCATTTCATCTCTATCAACTTGTTGCGGTTCCGCTCCTCTTTCATTGTGCATAGTGTAAATGATCAATGCAGGATGCGACCTGTCACGTTTGATCATCCTGAAAAGTTTTTCATTGCGAACAGCAAAATAAAAATCACGTTGCATCTTACTAATGGTATCGCTGGCATAATACAAATTGAAAGGAAACTGGTTGCCGCCTGGTTCTTCGTAATAGAGCAATCCTAATTCATCCGCATAATCCAGCACATTTGTTTGCCCGATGGTGCGATGAAAGTTGAGCATGTTTAACCCAAGTGTTTTTGCATCCATCACCTGTTTCTTTGCCAACGCATCAGAAGGTGCAATACCGTTCACCGGCCAAAAGCCCCATGAAATGGATGAACGCAAAACAATACGCTTACCATTTAGATAAAATTGCTGATCACCATTATTGTTTTTGATCTCGAACCAACGAAAACCAAAACGTTTTTGAATTTGGTCTGATGAAAAGGAACTGTTCCATGTAACAACAATTGAATAAAGATTCGGATCTTCAACAGACCATAGTTTTGGATTATTTATAGAAACTGCGTAAAGTTTTTCGTTACTTCCTGTTTGTTGGGCAACATCATATTTCTTTTCAAATACAGTTTTGCCTGTTTTAATTTCTTTCACTTGCAACAACAATGATCCGTTTACTTTTTTTGTTGAATGATTCTTCATGGTTATTGCTATATCAACTTCATTCAGTCTGGGCTTATTCTTTATAAAAGCATCTTCGATGAAAACATTATCCGTAGCAATCAATTTTACTTTGCCTGTAATGCCTCCGAAGCCATGAGTTGGGTTGGTGCGATAATTTCCCCACATAAAAGTTTGTGAATCTCTCCAATCAAAATTTCCATTGGGGTCCGTGATGCGAACAGCAATAAAATTTTCTTTCCCATATTGAATATTATCAGTTGCATCAACATCGAAAGGTGTTCCCGTTACAAGATCATATCCGGACAACTTTCTATTGACAAAGACCTCTGCACGAAAACGGGCACTTTCAAAATTTAAAACAACCCGTTTACCTTTTAATGAAGCAGGAACAAAAACTTTTGTTACAAACCATGACACGCCAAGATAATTTCCTGAAACGCCAAATGCATTTCCATTCATTCCCCAAAAGAATTCTTCAACAGTTGCAGGTAGATGAACCGTTTTTGCGTTCATTTTTTCCAAAGCATCCCATCCAATTGTTGGAGTGTTTACCGGAAGCTTTTTAATATCAACCGGCGGAGGGAACAATATATCATTCTTCCAACTGGCAGCAGTATCTAACCATAGTTGCCAGTCATTTCCGGAAATATCTTTTTCTATTCTCCCTTTTTGTGCGAACAAGAAATTGATTGAAAAAAATGACAGAAAGACTAGCAGGATCTTTTTCATGAACTAATATTTCAGATTGTCGAGGCCATTTTAGAGAGGGGTTAACCCCTGACCATAAACATAACACGTTGTGTAAAATATGCTTTCACTTTCCGGTGGTGTTCAATTGCAGGCACCCAGGTTGTTCTTTTTATTATACGCATGGCTTCTTCTTCCATTCCATAACCTTCTTTTGATAATGGATATATGTCGGACACTTTGCCATCTAAGCCAACTACGAATCGTATGGTTACAATATAAAGCCCGACAGGTGCTTTTCTATCTGCCGGTATACGTCTATTAATTGATCTCGAAAGAAAATCCTGGAAGTCTTCTCTGGATGCAAAAAAAGCTTTTCTGTCGATGTCGAATGTATCGGTTGGCAGTCCCTGCTGATCAAAATAATCCTTACTTACCAATTTGCCCGATTGATAGGTTTCAATAGCACTCAGTTTACCATCGTAGTAAAAGAATTGCCACTTGCCATTCATTTTCCTACCTGCAGTATAATGTCCCGCAGCAGCAGGATTGCCATTATCGAACCATGATGCCGAAATACCACTTTCGTCCTCATTGTAAATGGAAGAATCCATTATAAAACTGTTTTCATACCAGCTTAAACTTGTCCCGATCTTTTTACCATTCTTCCATACAGAGGAATCACGCATCACACCATTGGGGTGAAAGCCCAACCAAATTCCCTGCCTTTTGTGGTCTATGAATTCACCAGAGTTTTCCAATTGGCCGGACGGATACTTGTAGATGAACGTCCCTTGCTCATGTTTGCAATTACTATCGAGGTAGGTGCCAAGCATGTACAATTTCCTTTCCGGTACAAAATATATGGCCTGCTGCCAAAGAGAATCCTGGCGTTCTATAACATAATAGTAACGGGCATGATCTGCATTGCATTCCCTTTTCCTGGCATCATAAAAACCTTCCTTACGCTGACCCATCACGCAAACTGAAGTGCTGAAAAGAAGAATTACAAGTGAAAAAATCGACTTCATAGTTAGTTTGTTTGACTAAAAGCTGCTTTAATGTAAAGGTTCAACTCTGAACCAATCAAAATCACTCCAACCACTATCGTTGATCTGCGTTTCTCTTGTACAGAAAATTCCGACCTTAGCGCCTATCCATCGTCCTACTTCAGCGGTAAATTCTTCTCCGGCTTTAGTAAATGTTGTTCCATCTTCACTGTAATAGAAGTTGCATTTACCACCTTTGATTATTTGCACACGTAAATAAATTTCACTACTGTTTAGTTTTTTGACTAGCGTTTCTTTTTCTGCTTTTCCTTTATCAGCATCTTTACAAACAGAATACACTAAAAATATTCCTTCCTTCTTACTCTTAACAGAAATGTTCGCATAACTCAAACCCATGATGGCAAGTCCGGCTTTTTCATTTTCGAGTTTAGTATTGGGCATAAAATTCATCTTGGTTGTTACCATAAATTCATCGGCAGGAAATTTTTGAAGCAATACATTCGGTGCGTCCCATAAGTTTTTTGCACTATCCGGAAGTTTGCAAGAGAACAATCTCAAAGAACCTTTCGATAGATTTAAGAAATACCATGTTGGTTTTGGATTGGCCATCCACTGCCATTGTAGACCAAGTGTATTATTGTTGAATTCGTCGCTTTCAACAAGCGTTTGAATTGGATAAGTTTTTCCAACGTTTGGCTTTTTGTATTTGAGAACCGGTTCGCCTTTTCCATCACCATCTTTATCTTCACCAATAACCGGCCAATCGGTAACCCATTTCATTGGCTGCAGATGCACCACTCTTCCATAAGCTTCTTTATCCTGGAAATGTAAAAACCAATCTTCACCCGTTCCTGTTGTTACCCATGCACCCTGGTGCGGACCATTGGTTGTTGAATGTCCCTGGTCCATCACCACTTTCCTTTCATAAGGACCATAAACATTTTTGGAGCGAAGAACTAACTGCCATCCGGTTGGTACTCCTCCAGCGGGAGCAAAAATGTAATAGTAACCATTGCGCTTATAGAACTTTGGACCTTCAATGGTTGGGTCGAGTTCATGACCATCATAAACCAACACACCATCATCAATAACTTTTGTTCCTTCTTTATTTAATTTCTTTACAATGATGACGCTTTTAATCCCGGCACGACTTCCTGCAAATGCATGAACGAGATAAACATTGCCATCATCATCCCAAAGCGGACAAGGGTCAATCAAACCTTTTCCGCCTTCGACTAATATTGGTTCACTCCACGGACCTGAAGCATTCTTTGCTTTGGTGAGATAAATTCCAAAATCAGGATCGGGATAGTAGATGTAGAATTCTCCATTGCGATAACGGATCGATGGAGCCCACACACCTTCACCATGCCGGGGTACAGAGAAATGTTCGAATGGAGGCTGACGCTTTAGTGCATGTCCAACGATAGTCCAATTCACTAAATCTTTCGATTGGAGAATAGGAAGACCTGGAACATCCTCAAAAGAAGAAGAAACCAAATAAAAATTATCACCAACTCTTATGGCATCCGGATCAGAATAGTCTGCATTAAGAACAGGATTTTTATAAGTGCCATCTCCATTGTCTGCTACCCAAACTTTAGACACATAAGGTTTCTGTGAAAATGCGTTCAATGAAATGGCGAGAATAAAAATTGAAATCAGATTTTTCATTTCGATTCTTTTTCGGGGTTCCAGTTACCAAAAACATTTTTCAGTATGTATTTATTGGCTTCTTTGTCTGTGAGTTGTTTGCTCCATGACACCCGTTGTTCGATTGATGCACCAGGACCGTAATTTTTGTACTCCGAGTAGCGGGCAGTTTTATAATTCTCGGTTTGGTTCCAATTGGACCAACCTTGCGGAATAATGTGCTGACCAATATAACAATGTATGTAAACAACATTTGCAAATTGTCTCCATGGTCTTCCCAATGAAACGCCATGTAATGTGGAATCGCCTGTCAGTACACAATCATTAAACACATAACCAATTTGATTTTCTTTTGGCGTAGATGCCGCAGTAACGTGTGAATTCTTTTTGCTGTGAATATGACATTGTTCGAACCAAACAGTTGAAGATCCAAAAATGAAATCGGTAGTTCCTTCTATGTAACAGTTTTTGTAGTACTGGCGGCTTTTGTCATTGTTGGTAAACAATACATCCTGGAAGCCAACAAAACGACAATTAAAAAACGATGCTCTATCCCCGTCCGATTCCACTGCAACTGCTTGTCCGGCAGTAAAGCCTGCATCGTTTTGGAAGGTGATGCTCTTCGCCATAAAATCATTTGCCTTAATTAAGAAGCTCCAGGAAGTTCTGGTATTGATCGTTTCACCGGATGATGAAACTTTTCCTGTATGATCATCAAAAGTAAGAATGGTGTTGAACTTGTCTTCACCAATCAGTGTCACAAAACTTTTTGATGAATCAAGATGTAGCTTTTCCTTGTAAATACCATTTTTTACAAAAATGATTGTTGGCTTTTTATTTTTTAAAGGAATTGCATCAAAAGCTTCCTGCACCGTTTTGAAATTGCCACTTCCATCTTGTGCCACAACAATTCTCTTTTGTGCATTAAGAACTAGATTCAAAAAACTGAAAAGAAACAAAAACAGATACCTCATCATTTTTTCTTTATGGGAGAAACAAAGCCTTTTTCATTCAACCATTTGTCAAGTAAATCCAACCACAAATCGGTTGAGCCTGGATTATCAAATAAACCAATTCCGTGACCACCTTGCGGAAACACATGAATGCTTGCCTGCACGCCCTTATCAATAAGCGCATTATAGAAAAGCAAACTATTGTGAACATTTACCGTGCTATCATTTTGGGCATGCACCACAAATGCCGGCGGCGTGTATGATGTTACCTGCAATTCATTTGAATATCTTTCAATCATCAACTTTGTTGTATCGTTACCTAAAAAGTTCTTCTTACTTCCTCCATGCGCATACTTACCCATGTTCACTACTGGAGAAAGTAAGATCATAAAATCTGCACGAAAACTTATTCCGTCCAGAGAATCCTTTATCGAAGACACATCCTCCTTGTGTGTGCCGATGGTTGTTGCCACGTGTCCGCCTGCACTAATTCCCATCACACCAATTTTATTTACATCTAAATTCCATTTCGATGCATTGGCCCTAAGAATTTGCATAGCTCTTTGAGCATCGGCTAACGGGGCTTCCTCACGAATTTTTAAATCATTTTGATTAGGCAGGCGATATACCAACACAAATGCATTGATGCCATGCGCATTGAACCATGACGCAAAATTAAAACCGTTGTACAGATGCGTAACGTGATCATAGCCGCCACCGGGACAGATCAAAACTGTTGTGCCCTTATTACTTTCTTTACGAACGGGAAAAGCAAAAATGCCGGGAGTGCCAACACGAAAGTAGCGTTCGTTATGAATGCTGTCGGTTACAATCCTTCCATTCCAATCTGCTTTTTTACCTGTGGGCCAGAGAGGAATAAATTCTTGCGCTATTATTTCATTCGATAAAAAAATGATCGCAGCTAAAACAAAAACTTTTTTCATTCTTATTTTTTTGTTGGCCAGTCAAACGAAGCCGGTGGAATTTGTTTAAACCAATTTGCATCATCCTGTACCGTCGAATTTACATTAAGGAAAATATTTTCAACAGCATACTCCTTCGCTTCCTTATCGTTCAATTGCTTTGACCATGCCGCCCTCGATTTTGTATCAGCTCCTTCGCCGGTGTTTTTATATTCGGCATAAAATGCGGTCTTTTCATTTTCTGGATTACCCCAATTGTTCCACCCCGCCGGCGCAATTTGTTTTGGCAACTGGCAACGAATAAATGCAGTTCGTGAATATGCTCTCCATGGTCGCCCTAAAGCAAGTTTGGTTACCGATGAATCAGCAATAATTTTACAATCCAAAAAAACAAACCCAAACTTTTTACCTTTCGGCGTATTGGCTGCAGTAATGTATGAATCTGTTTTTGCCCTTATTATGCAGTTTTGAAAAACAACAGTTGCAGGGCCAAAAATAAAATCGGTTGTTCCTTCGATATGGCAGTCAACAAAATATTGTCTTGCATTCTCCCCTGTGCAAAAAATAGTATCCTGGTTGCCGAGGAATTTGCAATTTTTAAAAACAGCTTTATCCGCATCAACGTACAATGCCAGTGCCTGCCCCACCGGCCCTGCAGAATTTTTGAAGGTGATATTCTCCGCAACAAAACGATTGCCGGAAATTTTTGCTGTGTAAGAGGTGAACGTGGTCAGCTTTGATTTGCCGGAATAATCATCAAAGTTTATAATTGTCTTGTCAACGCTTTCGCCTATAAAGGTTACATCGGTATTATCGGTTGGAAGAACGATCTTCTCGTTGTAAACTCCATTCTTGATGTACAATGTAATTCGCTGCAAGGGATATACACGCATGGCATCAATGGCGTCCTGGATGTACCTGTAATCGCCGCTGCCATCTTTTGCCACCGTAAAAACATATTTGTACTGCTGTGGATTTGATGTTTGAGAAAAACTTTGGTAGCAGCATGCCATCAAAACAAATGTGGTTAAAAGGGTGCGATTCATATTCTTCATTTTAGCTCAAAAATTTTTTTCAAAAAATCATCTACATATTTTACGGTTGGCTCAAACCATGGATCGAACAAAGGGAAAGAATGCGGCGCATCTGAAAATGTTCTTACCTCTGAATAAATATGGTTCTCATTAAGCATTTTTATAAAATCATTTCTTCCGGCATGCATTCGATCAACACTGCTGTTAATGAAAATTGTTGGCGGTGTATTTTTCCCTACGTATGTCAATGGCGATGCCTCTTTCCACAATTCCGGATTTTCTTTTTTTGAATAACCAAACCAATAAGTAGCTGCCGAAATTTTCTTGCTGTCATCTCCTTCGCCCGATTCGGGGTGGACAAAGGAAAGCGTACCATCCAAATCAACGATAGCATTTACTGAAGACGAAGATTTCAAATTACATTCATCACCTTCGAATTTTTTATCATCGACAGTTACACCTAATAATGCAGCTAACTGTCCTCCTGCAGAAAAACCAAGAACAGCAATTTTATTCGTATCAACATTGTACTTCTTCGCATTTGCATGAATCCATCTCAATGCAGATTTTAAATCATAAACAGCCGCAGGATACAAGGCCTCAGTTGATAAACGATATTCGGGAGTGAAACACACATAACCCAAATCAGCTAGCCTTTGTGCAAGCGGGTAATGCTGCATTCTGTTGCCACTTCTCCATCCACCGCCATGAATGATCATGATAGCGGCTCTTTTACTTTTAGTTTTTACAGAAGGATAAAAAACATCCAGCAATAATTTTCTTTCCCCAAGCTTGCAATAAGTAATGTTTCTTTTTCCCTTTACTGCTTTTGAATGAAACTCAGGTACAATTTTGATGTTAGGATTTGTTTTCCTGCTGCTGATGTAAGCGCTGTAAGTGGTGTAAGCTGTATCGGGTTTGCCTGTGACACCAGCTGTTGATTGGGCAAAACCTTGACCTAAAAAGAAAAATAGTACAACAGCACAAAACAAATTCTTCATAGTCATTCGTAAAATTAAAATGATCACAGGGAGTCATTAATTTTAATAAACTCCCTGTGATAAAAATTAGCAAACCTTCCTTATTGTTTCATAAACCGCAACATCGTCTTTTGGTTGTCGGCGTTCACTTCTACAAAGTATAACCCGTTCCTCATGCCTGTCAAATCGATCGGTGTTTCAAAAGTATTCGGTTGAGCGTTTATCACTTTTAATCTCTGTCCTGTAGCTGAGTAAATGGTTATTGTTGTTCCTTTCACCGGTCTTGGATGAACAACGTAAACGACGCGGGAAGCAGGTACCGGGTAAACGCCATACTGTGGTTTAATTGTCACAATTCCATTTACCGGCACATTCGCAGTTGTAAATCCTGGTGTGGCATGAACAACATTGCCATTGTATGGGCCTGTCACAATCCCGTTCAGCCTTACACTAATTGTTATTGTTGGTATTGTGCCACTCAGCGGAACAATTGTGATTGCTGTTGTTTGCCATGCGCTTCCATTAATTGATAATTCATAACGCAAAGGCGGTGTAATTGTAACATTGCCTGTAAGATTAGCGCCGGAAATCGTATACGTCTGCGCCGTCGAAGGCGTACCAATTACCTGCAAAAATTGTTTCAATGATTGAGTGATTGTTAGGGCCGGTGGAAGAACTGCTGTTCCTGTTACTGCAAGATTAACCGTAGTTGCTCCTGTGCTTACATGTGTGATGTTGCCTACATAAGTACCCGCAGCAGTTGCGTTCAATCGAACACTGATAGTTGCGGCTGCTACTGTGCCCGCAGTTTGATTTAATGTTATCGCTGATGAAGACCAGTTTGTTCCATCAGTCGATAACTCATAATTGGCCGGTGCAGTGATCACAACATTACCTGTAAGATTTGCACCCGAAACTGTGTAAGTTTTAGCAGCGGATGGATTTCCTAAAGTTTGAGAAAATGCCTGTAAGCTTCCAGTAACTGTAATTGAAGGTGCAGGAATTGTTGTACCTGTTACCGCAACATTCACAGTAGTTGCTCCGGTTGTTGCATTGGTGATGTTTCCTGAATACGTTCCTGCTGCACTTGCATTCAACCGAACACTGATGGTAGTTGTAGCAACTGTTCCTGATGTTGGTGTTAATGTTATTGCAGATGATGACCATGTGGTTCCTCCATTGGATGAAACCTGGTAGTTAGCAGGTGGCGTGATAGTAATATTTCCAGCGAGGTTACTTCCAGAAATCGTGTACGACTGTACAGCAGATGGTGCACCGACAGTCTGACTGAAAGCATTGAGTGTACCTGTAACGGTAACTACAGGCACCGGAACTGTATTTCCTGATACAGCTACATTTACCGAATTCGCACCTGCACTTGTATGTACGATGTTACCACTATATGCTCCAGTACTATTTGCATTCAAACGCACCGAAACCATGGCAATAACAGAATCACCTGTTGGCGACAACACTAAAGGTGTTGAGCTATTAAACCACGTTGTGCCGCCGTTTGACGAAACTTCATAACCGGCCGGTGGCGTTATGGTGATAGCGCCTGTCAAACCCGTGCCTCGAAGTGAGTAAGTTTGTGTAGTGCTCGGCGTACCAATCAATTGAGTGAAGCTATTTAATGTACCGTTTGTGATGATTGTCGCGGTTACCGGCACAGTTGAAGCAATGCCTTTAAACCTGACATTATTGAGCAGCGCATAACGTGCCGGGCTTGAAGAACCTGCTGCATAATACAATCGAACTGTAAGCGTCTGTCCCGGGCTTAATTGAACACCGGTTGCTGACAATGCCAAACCGACATTTGTAAAGCCGATGTTTTGGTTGTTTATAACAAGTGGCGATGATGGTGTTGCAGCCGGAATTGTTGTTGACGAATCAGAAGCAAAATTGCTCAACGACCAGGAAACGGCAAGCCTTCCGTTTGCTGTACTTAGGAAAGCGGTTGACAACAGAAGTGAATCCACTCTCACGTTATAACCAGGAGCTGCTGTTACAGTAAATTGTTCGTAGTAAGCTCTGTTTGGAGTACCACCCGGGGACGGAACCCATGAACCATCACCATTAGAAGTAGCTCCGAATGCCTGTCCATTGGAAGATGAATATGCAGGATATGTTGGCGATGTTGTTCCATTTGACAAATAAAGATTATTGAAAGTTGGTAAACTTGCCACTACTCCTGAAGACCGAACAGTTGCATCATCCTGACCATCCTGCGATAAAGGCCACTGCTGCAACACAACAGGAATAAGCACAGGATCTGATTGAATCGTTCCCACAACAGGCATATTAACTGTTGTAGCAAGATTGGAAATATGAACGATGTTTCCATTGTATGTTCCGGTAGTTGTGCCATTCAACCTCACTGTAATGGTTGTGTTGACAACAGTTCCGCCCGATTGAGTCAGTACCAATGGACTTGAGCTATTGTGCCATGTAGTACCTCCATCCGAAGAAACTTCGTAACCGGCTGGAGGTGTAATAGTGATGTTGTCGAGCATATTTGTTCCAGATACCGAATATGATTGGGTTACCGATGGTGTGCCGACGCCCTGCAGAAAATTTACGAAAGCACCCGTTGTTGTGATGGTAGGCGTGCTTGAAACCAAAGTCGTGTCTGAAGTGATAGAAGCAAATCCTGCTTTCGATGCTCTTACTATGTAATAATAAGTTTGTCCGGCCTGAGGTACATTTTCAGTGAAGCTGAAATTACCCGCTGAATCTTCCAGGCTAACCTGTGAATCCACCAAAGTAAAATTGGACTTATCATTGCTCCTGTACAAATCACACATCACACCAGGCATGGGCCATGATAAATTCCATGTAATGGTTGAAGTGGTGCTTCCTTTTTTAGCGATCAAATTAGAAACGGAAATTTCAGGCGTGAACGGAGTACTCAATTCGGCCCATGTTGTATAAGGATTCCATGCAGCCATTTGCGGCGTGTTCGCATTCATGAAGACAGTATCATTACTATAATACTTCGCAGCTTCTGCCGCAGTTAATTGCTTCGACCAGGATACGCGGTTGCTTACATCAACAGGAGTGCCATCATATTTTTTGGAATTGTATTCTGCATAAGTAATGTAGTTCGTATTCGTTCCTGCATCCCATGTACTCCATCCCGTTGCATTTATTGAAGAACCCATTTGCGTATTAAGGAAAGCAACTTTATTCCATGACTTGGATGCATCGGCAGTGCTGGCATCATTTTGCCATGGACGTCCTAATGAATAGAAAGTAGTTCCTCTGTTCTTTGTGATCTTACAATCACGGAAAACATATCCATAACCTGAAACTTGTTTCGTATTTACGGCGGTTACATAACCTCCGTTGCCGCCATCCAATCTTGTACGTGGATAAATGACACAAGTGTCAAAAATGATGGTTGAAGAACCGAACATAAAGTCAGTGTTACCATCAATGTAGCAGTTCTTCAAATAAGCTCTCGTTGCAGGATTATTACCTCCGTAGTAAGTATCCTGTCCTCCATTGAAACGACAATTAAAAAATACAACTCTGTCAGATGTTGTATAAACGGCAACCGCCTGCGGGCCATCACCAGGTGCAGGAGGCGTTGCATTTGCATCTTTACCGTAAGCCACTGAATTTTCTACTGATAAATTCATCAGCATTACATCAGGTGCATTGATGATAAGCGTTCCACAGGTTGATGTACCATAAGTACCACCTGCAGGATTTGGTTTACCCGAATAATTATCATAGGAGATAATTGTTTCTGCAAGATTTTCTCCTACTAATTGAATGAAAGGTTTACTGGATGGAATGTTCACTGCTTCCTCATACTTTCCCTTCCTGATATAAATTTTATACGGACTAGTGCGACCTGTGGGAGCAGCATTTATAGCAGCCTGGATAGTTGAGAAATCACCTGAACCATCTTTGGAAACAACTGCATTCGTTCCTGCAGGAACAACAATAGCCGTTTTGGTAACTCCACTCGCAGGGACGTTTACTGATATTGCACCCGTGCTTGCTACAGTTATTGTACCTGAATAATTTCCAACAGCATTTGCATTCAAACGAACAAACACTGTTGACTGAATACCTCCATCAATAGGAGAAAGCGTTAAAGATGTGCTCCACGAATTATCATCTTCCGAGATTTCAAAATTAGCCGGTGCCGTTACCGTTGCATTGCCCGTCAGGCTATTACCATTCACTATAAATGATTGTGATAATGAAGGGGAGCCAATTGTTTGAGTAAAATTGTTCAACGAGCCTGAAGTAGAAAGCGCTGGTGTACTTGCGCCCAAGGTACCTGTTGCAGAAACAACAGTGGCATAATTGAAAGCTTTGTCAACTGTAAAGATGTAGTAATAATAAGTTGTACCGCTACTTACATTATTATCGACAAACGAAGTGCTGGTTCCAATGTACACAACTGTATAGTCGGTTCCTATATTGTTGCCTGTAGCATACACTCCTTTTGCGTTTGGCGTTGGCGCTGAGCTGACCGTACTGCGAACTACGGTATAACCACCTCCATCAACGCCTGTCGATGGTGCTGACCATGACACTGTGATTGCGTTTGCAGAACCATTCGCAACAACATTGGTGACCGGATCTGGTGAAGTGTCATCAGAAGTTGTTCCGGCATAAACAACATAATCGTCTATATCAAAATAAGGTATAGCTGGTTTAACCACTTTCAATCCTGCATAGGTGCTTGTGACCGATGAATTTGGAGAGTTTAATGTGCCTGTAAATAGTTTCCAAACTCCGGCCTGAGTTGATGCATCAATTGTTGCGGTAGTACCGGTAGTAGTGGTGCCGGTACCTCCGGTTGCTCCTGTGACCGTTGACCAGCCTGACAGAGTTGTGGCGGAGTCTGGTGCGAGACGGCTTGGTGTGTTCGGTTCACGATACCAGAACTGTATCATGTATGGTGAATTCTGTTGCAAAGGATTATTGGTAAGAACCGGACTAAAAATATATTTACTGCTGCCGCTTGACTGATTGAAGTGAAAATATTTATCACCAGACCTGGCACCAGATGCCATAATACTCCAAGCTGCAGAAGCTTCCCACTTCGTAGTAGAAGAGTGCGAAGTGACTGTTGAATAGCTGCCTGGCGTTTGTAACTCAAACCCTCCATCCATTTCAGGGAAAGAACCAATTGCACTGTTTTGAAGATTTTGGCCCGTAGTTCCGTTCACGGAAACATTTACTGCAGACGCACCAGTGCTTGCACTTGAAATAGTACCGGAATATGACCCTATGGCAGACGCATTCAATCGAACAGAAATTGTTGTGGAAGAAACAGAGCCGCCGGTTGGGTTTAAAGACAAAAAGTTAGCCCATGTTATTCCGTCGGATGAAACTTCAAAGTTAGCTGGTGCCGTAATTATTAACGGAGCAGAAAGATTAATTCCTGATACTGTAAATGTTTGCGCTGCAGATGGCCCTCCTATCGTTTGTGAGAAATTATTAAACGATGCATTTGCATAAATCGTGGGATTGGTATTTGCAGTTGGAACAGCCAGTGAGTTCAAATAATTTTCAAGATTGGTATAACCGTTTGCTGCAACGCTATTTCTATCAGAAGCATCATTTGGATTTAAACTATTTGCTGTTTCATAGCTATCGGGCATTCCATCGTGATCGGTATCTGCCGGTGCTGCAGTTGAATTCAATGCAGGCCATGCATTTACTGTTTGAGCATAAGGAGTACCGTGAGGGTAACCGCCCTGCACATCAATGATTCGTCCTGTTCTGTTGCGAACATCATTTACAATACGCTGATCCAGCGTATCACGATTAGGAAGACTACAGCCTGACTTTTGCAAAACGGATTCATAAGCTTGCAACGCTGGTTCCATGGTTAAAGGATAACCCAAATCAAAAGCGTTTACGGCCTTTACAGTTGTTGTGTCATTCATTCCATTTTGCGGTACTACTCCCAACCAGTTGTTGGTAGTATTAGCTGAAGATCCATCAACGAAGTTTCCATTCACATACCATTTACCGTAGGGCACTGTGGCACTAAAACTGGGATTGGCAATACGGTAACGAACGCCGCTTCCTGTGTTAGGACCATACTTATAATAGTTGTTTACCACATTATAATTACCACCTTCGCCGCCATACACTGTGTTGATACCCCAGTTATAAATTACATTGTTTCTGAAATCGCAATTTTCTACTCCTATCGTATTGGGTGTATATGTACTGATACCGGCAAAACGTGGATTACGGTTGCGACAATCAGCAAGAAGATTGTGGTGAAAACTTCCTCTTTTTCCTCCCCAGATTCCGCCATAACCGTGTTGTTCATAGTCAACATCACCAGTTTCAAAATGATATGAATAGTTCAATGGTTCGGTGATGAAACACCATTGAATCGTTAGATTATCGCCACGATAAATGGTTAATGCTTCATCGTCGCTCCAGCTTACAGAACAATGATCGATGATGATGTTGCTTACACCCAATCCGCCAAAAGCATCATCACCTCCGCTGCCATCAACCATTCCTTTGTTTTGGTTTTTATCACCCATGCGGAAACGCATGTAACGCACTATTACATTATCACCACTGATAACAGTTGGATAATCGGCAATGCAGATTCCATCACCAGGAGCCGTTTGTCCTGCGATAGTTGTGTTAGCCCTTATGTTTAACTTCGAATTCAAATGGATCGTTCCCGAAACACGAAACACTATCGTGCGATAAGTAGCAGACGTATTGAGTGCATAACGAAGCGTTCCTGCTGAACCATCATCAAGAAGACTGGTTACTTCGAAAACTGTTGTTGGTGTTGTTGTGGTTCCTCTACCTCCCGAAGTGTACATACCTGCGCCTTCTGCGCCGGGAAATGCTAGTTGCTGTGCAAACAGGGGCATAGCCAGAACCGCTATTAAAGCAGTAAAAAGAATTTTAGTCTTGGCTGAGTAAAATTTTATCATAAAGGCACTATTTTTTAACGATATGATCTGCTAAACCCAAATGCAAGTCCTGAATTTGCTGCAAAACCAGTTCAGCAATTCTTCTTGCACCATAGGCATTAAAGTGAGTATTGTCTTTTTGTCCGTCGGGATAAGATGGATTTTCACCTGGCTCTAATTGCATGAACAAAAGTTTTGCATTTCCGGGGCCTAGTTGCTGAAACAGTTCCCTGCTTCTCTTATCCAAATCAATTAACGGAACATTGTATTGCTTAGCCACTTCATAACAAGCAACCGTGTACTCGGCATGTGTTTCCCCTTGCCTTCCATCTTTATCAAACCTTAGTCTTGACACAGGGGTAATTAAAACAGGAATTGCTTTTTTAGCTCTGGCATCGGTAACAAATTTTACCAGGTTGTTTTTGTAATCAGAAACAGGTGTGTATCGATCTTTATACTTTTCTTCTTTTGCTTCGTCATTATGTCCAAATTGAATCAAAACATAGTTGCCCTCACTTAAACTATCTGCAATTGGCTGCCAGCGGTTTTCACTGATGAAAGTTCTCGTACTTCGCCCACCTTTTGCACGGTTATCAATCACGACAGAGGAGTCAAAATAATTTTTGAAAGGCATACCCCATCCCGTTAGCGGCGCTCTCTTTGCATCATAGTCACACATTGTGGAGTCGCCGATCAAATAAACAGTAATCTTTTTCTTTTGCGGTAATGCAAATGCCATCAAGGCGACAACTGTAATAATTGAAATCCTTTTTACCACAGAGAATAGAGTTTATTTTTTAATTGCAGGGCGATAAATGTGTTCTGCTAATCCAAGCTTTAATTCTTTTACAGATGACAATACAATCTCAGCTATCTTTCTTGCTCCCAATTCGCTAAAATGTGTATCATCGCTTTTTCCTTCAGGATAGTGTGGATTTTCACCAGGCTCAAGATGATTATATAAAAGTTTTGAAGCGTCAGGCCCAAATTGCTGAAGCAATGCCTGGCTCTTTTTATCGAGGTCAATCAAAGGCACATTCAATTGACTGGCAACCGAACGAACTATCTCTGAATACACTTCATGCGTGCCAACAATATGTCCTGTTGAATCAAACTTTCTTCTTGCTACAGGAGTAATTAATACTGCAACAGCTCTTTTTGCTCTTGTTTCATTAACGTAGCGGATCAAATTTGTTTTGAATTGCTCTTCGGTTGTGTAAGTTTTTTTTGTTGGCACTTCATCGTTATGCCCAAATTGGATGAAGACATAATCGCCTTCATTCAAATTTTCAACAACAGGTTTCCACAAACCTTCATCGATAAATGACTGGGTACTTCTACCATTTTTTGCACGATTATCAACATTCACAGTTGAATCAAAGAAATTAGCGAATGGCATTCCCCACCCTGTTTCAGGAAAAGCTCTTACCTCTTTATTTGCCATCGTTGAATCGCCGATTAACCACACTTTCGTTTTCCGTGGTGGCAATGCAAAAGCCATGGCAATAACAAGTGCTATCAAAAAAAGTTTTTTCATAATTAGCTTTTTACAAGGCTGTTTATGTAAGCTTCAATATTTGTGTAGAATTTATCAATCTTGTAAGCCGATGCATCTGAAGCATCATTCGGATTCAATCCTTTTTTTGTTTCCCATTCATCCGGCATACCATCATTATCAGCGTCTTTTGGAGCAGGCAAGGATTTTAAAGTTGGCCATGCATTTGTTGTTTGTTCGTACGGAGTACCGTGAGGATAATTTCCTTGTACATCAATCATTCCTCCTGTTCTGTTTATTACATCACGGACGATTCTTTCATCGAGTGTATCTCTTTTTGGAAGAATGGCGCCAGCACTTTTCAGTACAGATTCATAAGCATTAATAGCAGATTGTGTATTCACTGCAACCAGTTGAAACGCAGATGATGTGACCCTTACATCATTGACGGTTCCTTTTTCAACATCTACTCCGCCCCAATTATTTTTAGTGATCTCAGCATTGCCGTCAACATAATTCCCCTCAACATACCATTTACCAAAACCAATTTTAGGTGGCTTTGCCCAAGGATTTGCAATCCTGTACATCACACTTTTATTTGTTGATGGTCCATATTTGTAATAATTATTGACGATGTTGTAATTGCCGCCCTCACCTGCATACACATTGTTATGCCCCCAATCGTAGATGACGTTATTTACAAAATCGCAATTCTCTTCAGGAATATTCCTTATGCCATCCCAACGTGGTGTGCGACTATTACAATGAGCAATTAAATTATGATGGTATGAAGAATGTTTACCTCCCCAAATGGCACCATAGCCATGATGCTCATAGCCAGTATCACTAGTTTCAAAATGATAAGAATAATTCAGAGGTTCAGCAATTAAATTCCATTGAACCGTTGTACTGTCACCACCATAAATGCTAAACACTTCATCGGTGCTCCAGCTTCCGCTGCAATGATCGATGATGATATTTTTTCTGCGTGTTCCTCCAAATGCATCATCGCCTCCGTTTCCGTCAACCATTCCGCCTTTTTGAAATTTATCGCCCATACGAAAACGTAAGTAGCGGATGATGATATTATCTCCATTCAATTGAACGGAGTTGTCCGCAAGACAAATTCCATCGCCCGGTGCTGTTTGTCCTGCAATGGTAGCGTTGCCTTTGATAAACAGTCTTGAGTTCAAATGGATTGTCCCAGAGACTGCAAATACAATAATGCGGGGAATATTTTTTTCTGCAGCGTCCCTGAAGCTTCCGGCACCATCATCATTCAAATTAGTCACAATCATTACTTTCCCGCCTCGTCCACCGGTGGTGTATCTACCAAAACCTTCTGCACCCGGAAATGCAATTGGATTTTCATCAATAGTTTTTACAGCAAGTCTTTGCTGGGCACAACTAATCGTGCAAATACAAACCGACAAAATAAATCCGGAAAAAAACCTGATCATATTCTATGTTTAAACTCGCAAACGATAAAACCAAAAAGAGTATCCAGATAAAAAAGGTGTGAAGATTTCCTCACACCTTTTGTGTTTAATTTTTATGGTCTCCATCTTGGATCACCAGTGTTGGTACGACCAGGGAAGGTGCCATCAATAATTTTGAAATTACCATTAATGGGGTCTTGCCATAATTGGGTAGACGATTTTGGATAAGTTGTCACGCTTGGAAAATCGTTAGCGGCACCTGCAGAAATATAGTCAGCGGTTCTGTAACAATTTGGAGCATTAATAGTCGTAGAAGCGCCGGCCCTGACATCCCTTTGAGTTGTACCTCCTCCCTTTACAATTCCAAAAATGCAATTCGAAACGTTAATACCATTTGTTACATTGAAACTTCCATAATCAATAAGAATATTAGTACCTACAAGCGTCTCATTGAAGGTGCAGTTTGCTACAATAACAGAAGAGGAACCGGCAGTTTGCTTACTGCTTGTAATAAATTTTTCCGCCTTGTAAATGGTACTATTTGTAATGGAAATATTATCAGCTTTTACGGTTGTATTATCAACTGTAAGAATTCCGTAACCGGCTATACTGTCAATTACGCAATTATCAACAATGTAATTATTCACAGTTGTAGTACCCGATTGCAGCCTTGTAATCCCACGGAATATTTCCATTTTGGAATTCAAAAACTTCATCTTCCCGACTGTAGCGCTATTAGTTGTGTTGAAAATATACCTTGACCCATAATTATCACTCTTCATGTACAGATCGTTGAACTCAATCGAATCAATAACTGCTCCTGCAGAAAAATTAAAATTGCTGGTAAAATAAAGACTGGCCTGTGAACTTACAGAAAGGTCGTCTCCACTCCTGATAGACACAGACTTGCTGAGCGAAACAGCGGATGAAATATTATAGGTTTGACCTCTCTTCAAAAGAACGGTGCTTCCTGATGGAATAGTTGGCAAAGTATCTGACAACACAGAAGGCCTTCCATCTATATTTCTAAGATCAACGATAGTACCTGATAATTGTGCTTTTGTGGTGTAGGTATCATAACCTCTCAAAGTAGTGCCGCTAAATAATTCGATAATGTAGGAAGTTGAACTTGCCAAACCTGTTATGATCCTGTATTCGTTAGCAACATCCGTTGGAGTCAGTGTCACATCCTTAACAAGTGAGCTGTCTAGCTTTAAAACCTTGATGGAAGTAACTGTAGCACCTGAGCTTGTCCAGCTAACTTTTACTGCTTCGTCGGTTACATCGCTCAGACCAAAAGGCTTTAGAATACTTGGAAACTTTGGAGTTTTGATTGCACCCAGGCTTCCAAACTTAGAACTCTTCGTGCTATCAGCAGCATTGGCACGTACCTGCAGTTGGTACAATTTATCCCAAAGCAGATTTTGCAAAAGCACGGCACTTGTATCAACTGTAACAGTGCGGTCAATCGTTTTAAATGTATCCTTACTTAATTGTACCGTATATGAAACTGCAGTTGCAACTTTTTCCCATGTTGCAGCAATATAATTTCCGTCTGCCTTCAAAGTTCCTTTAATAGTAGGACGGAAAAGGCGGTCAGGTGCTCCACCCTCTGCTTGTTTATCCTTGATGCAAGCAGTAAACATAAACGCAGTAGTGACAAGAACAACTAAAGCGTAGTTATTTATTTTACAGTTATTGGTATTCACTTTAAATAGTTTTTGGTGATTAATATCCATACATGCCGGTGTTATAAATAGCGTTCCTGCTGCTGGTAACAACTGAACTATGTACAGGTAGTATGTAACGAACCGGTGCTGTTCCTGTAGCATCTTTATACCCTCTCCACTGCCTCAAAGTATAATCGGCTGCGTTATCAGGATTGGTTGAACTGTACAAACTGAGTGCCCATGACTGCCGCAGGTATCCATTCGGATTATCGCCAACAGAAGGTACATTAACAACAGGCACGCCTGTAACTTTAGTGAATTTATTCAACCAGGTAATGGTACCGTTAGCATTGCGTTTGTAATACATATAGTCAGGAACGATTCCAGTTCCTGCATTGGCTTCCCTTCCCATTTGATTCAATCCATTTTTTGTTTCAACTATTTTCTTACCATAAATATTCCAGCGTTCGAGGTCATATTTACGCAAGCACTCTCCTCCAAATTCCCATGCACGTTCATTTACAATTGCATTAAAGAAGGCATCTTTGCCGGTTGATACGGAAGCAACATAAGCATCCACTTTTTCAGACCATGCTGACTGGACAAAAGCTCTTCTTCTTATTGTTTTCAATGCATTGATTGCATCGCCTGTAGGACCACCATTCAATTCGTTTTCTGTTTCAGCGAGCATTAATAATACATCAGCATAGCGCATCAAAGGCCAATCAATTCCGGTTCCTTTCGCAGAAGCAGAACCAGGAGGCGTAGGCAACAACAAACGATTCCATTTATTTGTTGTGATAGAGCCGGTACCAGTGGGGTTTTGCCCCAGCGTATCGTTATATGCAATTATTGAGCAGGTAACAGGCTGTCTTAAGTCTGTAGTATCGAAAGAATGGTAATAGGTTGGGGTAAGATTAATTTGGATGGTAGTGGAACCGTAAGGATTTTTAGGACCAGATGCCACCGTTACACCAATTGACCAACCTACATCGCCGAAGCCAGGCTGGAACGCTACCTGGTACAACACATCATCGTTGTTTGGTTTTCCGCCTTTGTTGATTGTATTGAACACTGTTGCAAAATCACTCATGTTATGAGGTTTCAGGCTAATCAGTTTTTTACAGTAAGTGTTTGCTATTTCGTAGTACTTACGGTAATCGTCTTTTCTCTTCATGGTCATATCAGGATACAACCAATAACCGCCACGCATTAATGAAAGGCGTGCGATCATGCCCATTACAAATTCTCGGTTGATGCGCTGAATTCCATAATCAAGTTGATCGGCCCAATACATGTCGGGTTCTATTTCAACCAGGTCGTTAATTAAACTTGTAAGTATGGTATCTCTACCAACACGTGGAAGATAAAAATTATCGCCAGCACGTGTTGGTGTTGTTTTAAAAGGAACATCACCCCAATGGTTCATCAGCAAATAATACCAGAAAGCACGAAGGGTTAACGCTTCGCCCTTTATCTGCTTCATCATTTTATTATCCTTGATAGCACTTGTATTCACGCCTGCAATAACCTCATTGGCAAGATTGATTGCTTTATAGGCGTTATTCCAAACGGTAAGTAAATCGGCGTTGGCATCACCGGCTTCAAATGACCATATATCACGGCGAGAGTTGTCAGGAGCAGCGCCTACGGGCCCTACTTCAACATCGGTATTGCCTGTAAAATTGTTTGATACACGCGAAGTAAAAGCATCCTGGTTGAACAATGCATAAACACCGGACACGGCCATTTGTGCATCTGTTTCATTGGAAAAAACATATGCAGTGGTAAACTCCGAAGGCGAAGTAGTGTCTAAATGCTTCTTGCATGAAAACAGTGCAAGAGAAGCAATCGCTATTATAATTAGATTTCTCATTATTCTTTGATTGATGATATTATTAACTGGTTGCATTAAAAACTAACATTAACTCCGAATGTGTAAGTACGGGATTTAGGATAGGCTGAATAGTCAACACCTGGTGTCAGTTGTGAATATCCACTACTTCTCGTGGTACTTACTTCCGGATCATAACCAGAATATTTTGTAAACAACAATGCATTATAAATAGTAGCGTACACTCTCAGCTTGGTCATGCTAATTTTCGAGATCATGCTTTTTGGAAATGAATAACCGATCGTAACGTTATTCAAGCGAAGGAATGACCCATCTTCTATAGCCCATGAATGAATAACGGGAGTAGCTGTTCCAAATGAGAATGGCGACCAGATTGAAGCATTGGCATTGAGCTTTGCCAGTTCAGCGAGATCTGTTACAAGATTTCCATTTGCATCGATATATCTAAAACGCTTTGAAGAATTCATGTCGTCCAGCAAATTGCCATAGGTAGTCCTGTAATACTGGTTGAACGATATCTTACCAGTATTATAGACATCATTGCCATATACCCAGTTAAAGAATAAACTACCATCAAAACCTTTATAGTTTGCAGTAGCTCCGAAGCCACCCTGCGCTTTAGGTAAGGCATTACCAATAATTCTTCTGTCTTTGTCTGCAGTTACCAGGCCGTCACCATCGAGATCCTTTAATTTTAAAAGACCTGGATACAATGTTCCGCTTTTAAAATAGCTTCCTGACAGACCTAAAATTCCAACATCATTGGCTACGCCTTTTTTCAGTGAATAGCTTCTTGATGCAGGGTCATAGGAATCAAAATCGTCAGGGGTATAAAATCCATCAGTTACAAATCCGTAAATCAATCCGATTGACTTGCCGACTGCAAATAAATAATCGTCCTGCGCTTTTAAATCGGTACTAGCCCAGTTTGAGAACAAAGCATAGGAAGTTGCTCCACCTAAATCGTCAATTCTTGTTTTGTTAGTACCAGCATTAAACGAAAGTGTTAACTGGAAATCTTTCTTGCTGATAATGGCACTGTTCAATGACAATTCCACACCACGGTTTGATGTGCTTCCAATGTTGATGATCTGGCTTGTATAACCTGTGTATGGAGGGATAGGTTGCTGAACCAACAAGTCCTTTGTTGTGTTCCAGTAAGTCTCAAGTGTACCTGAGAGTTTGTTGCGGAAAAGTGAGAAGTCTAAGCCAATGTTACGTGTAAGCGTGGTTTCCCATTTAATATTCGGGTTTGGCAAAACAGAGGAACCGGGGGTCCAGTAAGTATTATTAACATCGCCCCAACCATAAGTGCGGGTTACTGATGTAGACCAAATCTGTCTCCAGGAATTATCAGAGATACGGTTATTACCGGCCTGGCCCCAGCTTGCTCTTAGTCCCAGGTCAGAAACGAAATTCACATTTTTCATAAACTCTTCTTCCGATATCTTCCATTTGAAACCAGCGGCGGGAAAGATGCCCCACCTGTTGTCAGGTGAAAACCTGCTTGATGCATCGGCACGAGCCGTCATTGTAAAAATGTAACGGTTAAGAAAAGTATAATCAATACGACCAAAGAAGGACGACATATTCTCACCGAGAGTTTCTCTAGTTGTATGTCCATCAGCTGTTCCTAATTGCATATTGGCAAAAAGAACATCCGGCGGCGTATTAATATTGAAGTACTTAGCACGGTTGAACTCAACAAAACCGGATTGACCGATGATTTCCTGACCTAACAGTGTTTTAAACTCATTATTGTGACCTATATTAAAATTGTAAGACAGTGTATTTGCCCAACGATATTTTCTACCATCAGTGTTCGTAAGTTCTCCAAGTGGAAGATTACCTCCGACATTTTTTGATTCACCGGTAAGTGGACCATAAAAACGTTTTGTGCGGTCCCATGTTAAATCAAAACCAAACTCAGACCGATAAAGGAGATTCCTGATCACAGTCCAGTTTACGGCAGCCATTAAATTCAGAGTCTTGTTTTTTCTATTTCGATAATCCTGGGCAGCAAGTTCTGTTGGGCTAACTCTTGCTCTTAAAAACTGCTCATATTCGTCATCACCTGCGGCAACATCTAAATCACTAAAATCAATATAGTCAGCCAACCCGTTTATGGGCCGTGTAGTTATGGCATCGCCTATTCGAACGCTGGAACTACCAGATGTACCGGCGCCATTTGTTACTGCGTTACTGAAACGTGTGCCTAGATCAATTTTAACTGATTTGGAGATCTCGTGGTTTAATTTAAAATTGATGTATTGTCTTTCATAACCAGATCCTGCCATCAAGCCTTGGTCTTTATTTTCAGAAACGCTAAGACTCAGTTTGGTTTTATCAGTACCACCTGTAACACTAATATTGTGTTGTTGTGAGTAAACCGGTTCTCCATATAATTTCTTTTGCCAGTCTGTCGGTTTTTGATTCTTATACAACTCAAGATCGTCATAAACACCAAAGTATTTTGTAAAGCCGGTTGTATCATTTCTAAGCTTGGCATATTCATATTGAGCCAATACAAACTGGTACGGAGATAAAACATCTAATTCTCTGGGTAAGGTCCTTGCCTGTCCAAATCCGTTATAAGAAACCACCGTTTTACCACCCTTTGCACTTTTTGTTGTAACAATCACTACGCCATTAGCGCCTTTTGCACCATAAATGGCAGCGGAAGAAGCATCCTTTAAAATGTCTATGCTTGCGATGTCCTGCGGTGCAATGTCATTGATATTATTAACCGGGAATCCATCTACTATATACAACGGA
The DNA here is from genome assembly GCA_035554655.1 of Flavisolibacter sp. Taxonomy (GTDB): domain Bacteria; phylum Bacteroidota; class Bacteroidia; order Chitinophagales; family Chitinophagaceae; genus Flavisolibacter. The sequence goes on along the minus strand of DATMIF010000059.1, from coordinate 145,189 downwards.
GAGTTGTCCTGTGTAACAGAACCACCACCTCTTACACGGATAACAATTTCGGCACCCGGTGCACCATCTACGGTAGTTACCTGCACACCCGCCAATCTACCGGTAATTGCTTCTGCTGCACTTGATACCGGAATCTTTTCAAGTTGCGATCCTGAAATTGAAGCAGTAGCACCGGTCAAATCTTTCTTTTTTGCAGTGCCGTATCCAATAACCACTACATCCTCCATAGTGGAGATTACCTGGGGCATGTAAATTTCTACAACGGAGCGGCTTCCAACAACAACTTCAGTATTACTGAATCCCACACTGGAAACAACAAGAACCGCATTGTTACCGGGAACAGCAATTCTAAAATTACCTGCAGTGTCTGTGGTAGTAATGGCTGTACCATTTTTTACTCGAACCGTTGCTGATTGAATTGGCTGGTTTGTATTCTCCCTGTAAACCCGTCCTGAGACCTGTCGGGGTTGAGACCATGCAATCGCACAAAACAAAAAGCCAAGCAACGTTAGGCAGATTTTACTTTTCATATACAAGCTTGAAGTTAGATTTTGAATTTAGTTTGGTTCTTTCTACCGAGGGGCATTACAGTCAACATAAGCGCCGGACGATAGTTCTTCTCAAGAACAATTCTAAATAGAAATCCACACCTTCCAAGCTTATTAAATACCTTTTTTTACGCAATCGTTACCGATAACGTTTGCAATTATTCCAGTGCTTAAAAATTCGATACTTTTAAGCGAAATTTAGAACTATAGGGACTGCTGAATGAAGTTTGAAAGTGCTACGATAAAGGACATTGCAAAAGCGTTAAACCTTTCTACATCAACCGTTTCAAGGGCCTTGCGTGGAAGCTACGAGATCAGTGCTGAAACAAAAAAACAGGTGCTGGAGTATGCCGAGAAAATTAACTACCGTCCTAATCCTATTGCTTTAAGCTTAAAAGAAAGAAGGACAAGAGCCATTGGCGTCGTGGTAAGTGAGATTGCTAACAACTTTTTTTCCCAGGCTATCAATGGCATTGAATCCATTGCATACAATAAGGGCTATCACGTCATCATTACACAAAGCCATGAATCGCAGGACAGGGAACGTGTCGACGTTGAACATCTTGCCGCAAGAGGGGTGGATGGTCTTTTAATTTCCCTGTCAAGCGAGTCCAACGACGTCTCATATCTGAAGGAACTACATGAAAAAGGAATGCCGATCGTTTTCTTTGACCGCATTACAGGTGAAATTGAAACACATACTGTAACGGCTAACAGTTATCTCGGCGCATTTCATGCAACTGAACATCTCATCTTCGAGGGTTTTAAAAGAATTGCCCACATTACCAGTTCGCCTTATTTATCTATTACAAAGGAAAGGCTGGAAGGATATATCGATGCTTTGGAAAAACACAACATACCCTTCAACGAGGCAATGGTGAAGTATTGTACACACGGAGGCATGATAGCTGATGAAGTTGAAAACGCTTTGAATACTTTGTTCAAATCAAAAACAAAACCGGATGCCATATTTGCTGCAGGTGACCGGCTTACTATTGCCAGTTTTGAGTTGTTGAAGCAAATGAAACTGAAAAAAAACCCTGGTTTTATCGGTTTTTCAAATACCAGTGTGGGAGACTTATTCTGTCCTTCACTTACGGTTATCAAACAACCGGCTTTCGATATTGGCCAAACCGCAATTGAATTTCTAATTCAAATCATTGAAAGCAAAAGACCAGTCACTGAATTTCAAAACAAAGTTTTGGACACGGAATTAGTTATTAGAGAATCTTCCAGAAACTCGACTAATAAATAAAAAGGCAATCGTTAATGATCGCCTTCCCTTATTCAGTTCACGCCTGCAAGTTGCAAGCTTACTTTCTTTAGTGTTTCTGCAACCACATCTTCTTTTTCTGTCACAGCCTCAGGTAACAAGATAACAGAAACAGATGGGTCGTTATACCATTTTGCATTTCTTAATTTATCAACCTGTATTAAACCGGTAATGTATTGTCTTTCGTCGGTACTGTGCGATTCAAACACTTTTTCAAAATCCCAGCGGTTTACTTCAGCCCAATCGTTAAAACTAACATACACTCTCAAAAAATAATTATTGGTCAAAGTGTATTGCTCGTGCCTACTTATTTTTTTATACTCATAACGGTAATCATAAGTTAATGCTGAAATGTCACTGATAACCGCTGATGAAGTTGGGAAACGTCCTGCACCTTTCCCATAAAGGAATTGTTTGTCGGCTAATTTGCTTTCAATGATCACGCCATTGTATTCGTTCTTTACATTGAATAACTGGCTGTCATTTTTTATGAATTGAGGCAACACAAAGGCAGCAACTTTTCCATTAAAAAGTTTAATGGTTTGCGCTGTTAACTTGATCTCGTAATTTTTTTCCTTAGCAAAATTGGCATCGGCTTCCTGCAAACGTGTAATGCCAATACGCACATGGTCTTCTGGCTTTGAAATAACACCATAAGCATGGGCTAATAAAATGGTGAGCTTGTTCACAGCGTCAATTCCTTCAACATCCAATTTTGGATTACTTTCTGCAAAACCAAGTTGCTGTGCCTGCAACAAAGCCTCTTTATAATTCAATCCTTCTCCAATTTTTGTTAGGATATAGTTGGTAGAACCGTTGACAATTCCCGAAATACTTTGTAACAAATCGTTGTCATAGTATTCCTCAAGATTGCGAATGATAGGAATACTTCCGCAAACTGCAGCCTCGTACAAAAATGATACATCATGTTCCTGCTGAAGAAAAATCAATTCTGCAAAATGCTCTGCAATCATTTTTTTATTTGCACTGACAACCGATTTTTTGCTTTTGAGTGCAGTAGTAACAATTTTGTATGCTTCGTCTGCATCATCAATTAGTTCAACAATCAAATTGATGTCAGGATCGTTCAGAATTTCATTGTAATCTGTTGTAAACAAACTTGTATCCGCATTCCTCTTCTTTTCCGGGTGTTTGATACAAACTTTTTTGATGGATGCATTGAGTGATGGTGTTTGCAGCAATACCTGGTAAATACCTTCGCCTACTACACCAAATCCAAATAAACCAATCGTCAACCGTTTGTGATTAATCATTTCAATAAATTTAAATGGTCTGAAACTGTTTTTGTTTTACATGAATGAATGCCTGTTCCAAATCACGGATCAAATCTTCGGCTTCCTCCAATCCAATAGACAAGCGAATGAGACTATCTGCAACACCTGCTGCTCTTCTTTTTTCTGCAGGAATTGACTTATGCGTCATGTTAGCGGGATGACAAAGTAAACTCTTAATTCCACCTAAACTCTCTGCTAGCTTGAAAAGTTGTGTTGATTTAACAAATTGGATAGCTGATTCTTCAGTATTGTTCTTCAAAGTAAAAGAAACAATACCGCCAAAACCTTTTGATTGCTTTGCCGCGACATCATGATTGATATGCGATTTTAAACCCGGATAGAAAACTTTGTCAACATCGGGATGCTGTTCCAAAAACTCGGCAACCTGCTGTGCACTTGCACAATGTTGTTTGACGCGAAGCGGTAAAGTTTCAATGCCTCGAATCACTAACCAGCTATCAAAAGGAGAAAGAATAGCACCGCTTGCGTTTTGAATGAATTTGATCTTCTCTCCTAACTCTTTGTCTTTTGCAACGACTAAACCTGCGATCAAATCACTATGCCCGCCTAAATATTTTGTGGCAGAATGAATAACGATATCAGCACCAAGAAGTAATGGCTTTTGTAGGACAGGCGAAGCAAAAGTATTATCAACACAAAGCAAACAATTGGAAGCTTTCGCAATTTTTGCGATGGATGCAATATCAGAAATCTTTAGCGTTGGATTGGTTGGTGTTTCGATCCAAATCAATTTCGTTTTAGAAGTGATAGCATCAAAAACATTTTCAGCATTGGTTGTGCCAACATATTTAACTGTAATACCAAACTTCTCATAGATCTGCGTAAACAAACGAAAGGCGCCACCATAGAGATCATCCACAGCTACAATTTCGTCACCGCTCTTCAACAATTTTACAACAGCATCAATTGCTGACAAACCGCTTGCAAATGCTGTGGCCACGGATCCACCTTCCAACTCAGCAATTATTTTTTCCAATGCCTGGCGTGTAGGATTGTTTGTTCTTGCATAATCAAAGCCTTTGTTTACGCCAGGAGCATCCTGTACAAACGTGGAGGTTTGATATATAGGAACGGAGATTGCACCGGTCAACGGGTCAATTGGGATACTGTGAATGATTTGTGTTGTATTGCTCATCTCTTTTGGTTTTAAAATTTGAAAAACGACTTACCAAAAGAGGCTTACCGGAAAGAACCTTCGAGCCTGCGTTTGTTAACGGCAGACAACAAAAAAGCTCTCCCGATAAATCAGAAGAGCTTTCAATATTTTAAGTACAATGAAATTTGAAGCTATTATCTGACTTATCTGTCCCGCAAAAATCCTGCGAGATGGAGTTGGCACCTTGCACACAGCTTTTAAACTGCGGCAGGTTGTCAAGGCGTCTTCGGGCCATTTCCCTCAGCCTTTCTTGATAAGTAATTGAATAAAGAACTGGAGCAAAGATAAGGTCAGAAATATTTTTTCTGCAAATAAATTTTTTAGAGGCTGTTGAAACCCTTGCCCGGTAAGAGTTTTCCACAGATGCTAAAAGTTTTAGTTAAGAAGCTTTAATTTGTAAAAAATTGTGCGAATGGCAACCCATATAAAATGTCCGAACTGTGCTACGGTGTTTGATGTAGAAAATGTTTTGTCTGCCGATGTAGAACAGAAGTTGAAGCAACGTTATGAAAAGCAATTACAGGAATCTTTATCGCAAATAAATAACGACAAGAAAAAGCTGGAAGACGAACAGAAAGCATTTGAAGAAAAAAAGCGTAAAGAGAATGAACTCTTCCAGCAAAGGCTGCAGCAGGAAAAGCTAAAACTTGAGTCGGATATTCAGCAACAACTTAGAAAAACAATTACTGCAGATTATGAGAACCAGTTGCGGTTGCTGCAACAATCTGCACAGGAAAACGAAGAAAAATTAAAACAGGCCCGCCAGAAAGAATTTGAGTTTCTAAAAAAAGAACAGGAAATAAAAAATAAAGAACAGGAACTGGAAATTGTTCTTCAAAAGAAATTACTGGAAGAACGCAATGTTCTGATGCAGCAAATACGGAAAGAAGAAGAAAGCAGGAACTCGCTAAAAGAAACAGAATACCAACTGAAACTAAAAGAACTCGAAAAACAACTCGAAGATCAACGCAAGCTAGCCGATGAAATGAAACGCAAAGCCGAACAAGGCTCGATGCAATTACAGGGTGAAGTTCAGGAATTATTACTCGAAGAAATGTTGCGTGATTATTTCCCTTACGACAGCATTGGCGAAGTTGGCAAAGGTGTTGAAGGAGCTGATTGTATTCAGATTGTTCGCAACCACCTTGGCACTGATTGTGGCAAAATAATTTTTGAAAGCAAGCGAACAAAAACATTTAATTCCGGCTGGATTGAAAAACTGAAAACAGACATGCGCAACAAACAAGCAGACGTTGCCATTCTTGTTACACAGGTTTATCCGAAAGACATGAGCTGCTTTGGTGAAAAAGAAGGGGTGTGGGTGTGTTCCTTTGGCGAAGTAATCGCCTTGACAACAGCAATGCGTCATACCATCATGCGCATTGCAGAGACAAAAAGATCTGAAGAGAATAAAGGTGAAAAGATGCAAATGCTCTACAGTTATCTCACAGGCACTGAATTTCGCCAGCAAATAGAAACCATCGTCGAAGGTTTTCTTTCCATGAAGAACTCCATCAGCAAGGAACGAATTCAAATGGAAAAACTTTGGAAAGAGAGAGAAAAACAATTAGAGAAAGTTTTATTGAGTACTTCCGGATTATATGGCTCCATTAAAGGAATTGCAGGAGCATCAATTGGTAATATTCCTTTACTAGAGGATGGAACTGAGGAAGAATCGGAACCCAAGTTCGTCTCCAAATAATTCTTTTCATAAAAAATATTTTCATCTCATATTAACGGATATTTAGGTCTCGACAAAACATGAAAAATACAAGAAAAAACTATCTTGTCATTCCAAGCTACTGCCTATAAAATACCCAACACCCCTTATTGAACCGTATCAAACCAACGACTACTTTCATAACTGCTTAATTCTTGAAAAATGAAAACGCAACCACACAAACTGCAATTGCTTATTACACTCCTTTTTACTGTAATGGTCCTTTGTATGGGATGTCCGTACGAATCAAAGTTCCCTTTAGATGGCACGAAAGTTAAGTATGATAAAAATCTTACTGGCACATGGCACCAGGGAGAAACTGATCTGAAAATTATTCGTGTTGACGATTATAGGTTCAGTTACATTTATGATGATCATGATACGGATGATGGCGCCGGAGAAGAGACAGGCTCGGGATACGCTGTTACCAACAATGGATCAACTTATCTTATAGCAGAGAGAGACGGAGGTAAAAGCTATGCCATTTATAAAGTGCTAAGTATTGAAAGCGAGAACCTGGCTGTTATTCCTCTCGAAGAGGACAATATTCCAACTTCAAAAAAATTCAGTTCATCGCAGGACTTCACCAATTATGTGATCAATAATTCAAGTACAGCATTTGCTTATGCTGACAAATCAGAATTTGAAAAAGGTGCTTCCAGTTACGTAGCCAATAAAACAAAATCAACCACCAATAATCAAACATATAACACCAATTATAGCAATAACAGTTCTTACGGGACTGTCTTATTCAAGGAAGATTTTCAGACCTACGACAATGACTGGTACAGTAATTATGACTTCAAGGATAGCAATTACATCTACATTGCTACATTAGATAATCCGAGTAACCATTATTATTTATTCAGGAACAAGAAAGCTGCCAACGGTTATATTGTGCCGATTCCATACAAGTCAATTCCTTTTTCTAATTACAGTATTGAAATCAACGCGAAACATTATGATGGCATCGATGATTCAGGATATGGAATAAAGTTCGCTGGAAGTGGATGGAAGAATTGCTACAATTTCAATATTTCATCTAATGGCTTTTACCGTATTTCCAAAAAAGTAGATGATGTTTATTCCAACATCATTGGATGGACAACTTCCTCGGCCATCAATACAGGTTCTGCTACAAACAAACTGGAAGTTCGTGTGTTCAGCAATTATGCTGAGTTCTATATCAATGGACAATACATCAGGAAAGTAGATATCAGTCCGTTTGGTTCTACTGCAGGTTTGGAAGTGTACAACAACCAAACCATTTACTTCGATGATTTGTATATCAAATCACTGGGTAGCAGTTCATCATCAAATAACAACAGTTATTCTTCCGATGTTCTCTTTAGAGAAGATTTTCAAACCCGTGATAACAACTGGTATAGCAACTACGATTTTAAAGACAGCAATTACATTTACATCAATACGCTTGACAATCCAAGTAACCATACATACCTGTTCAGGAACAGAAGAAAAACCGGCGACAACTACATAGTGCCCATACCTTACTATTCAATTCCCAATGCGTATTACAGCATTGAAATAAATGCACAGCATTACGATGGAGAAGATGATTATGGTTACGGAATCAAATTCGCAGCGTCTGACTGGAAGAATTGCTATAGCCTGAATATTACCAATACAGGTTATTACAGACTTTCTAAAATGTCAAATGGCAGCTTCAGCAACGTTATTTCGTGGACAAAATCCAGTGCCATCAACCAAGGTAGCAATTCAAACAATAAACTGGAAGTACGTGTTTATTATAATTATATTGACATTTACATCAATGGCCAGTATATAACCCGTGCAAATGACTTTTCCCGTTTTGGAAACTATGCGGGACTTGAAGTGTATAACTATCAAACAATTTATTACGATGATCTTGTCATCAGGAAACTTTGATCAGGTTTTTAACCAGGCAAGACAAAGCTTATCAAAAATTGTATAGTGAAGATTAAGATCAGCTTCATCTCCTAAATAAAATTTTACAGGTAAATTCCCGGTAGGTTGCAGTTCAAAAGGCTGCAACCTTATTTTTTCACTGAAATCGACACCGCCATAACTCCACCATTTGAAAACGGCCTCTTTGCAACACCACATCAGTGTAAGCTGGGTGATAGAGAACTGGGTATCGAGAATAGAAAATTCCTGTTCATTTAGAAATTTGTTCTTAATACGATCGATTTTAAAAGACGGGATTTCAACATCCACTCCCACCCTGGCTTTTTTACTTACAATGGCGGCAGCGTAATTATCGCAGTGAGAAATCGAAAAGTGGTACGCTTCATTCTCTAAAAATGGCTTTTTTGTATCTGCAATCTTGATGAGCTTAACCGGAAAATCAGGGAACAAATATTTCAGCAAAAACCTTCCGGCCAAATGTTGCAAACGTTTGTGAGGATGCGTAATCTCTCTTTGCAGCGGCACTTGTTTTAAAAAGAAATCTTCATCTTCTTCAATTTTCCATACGCCAAGTTTGGTGCTATCGTCAATATCCTGTTGATAAAAAATGGGCATGATTCCAAATTTCACGATTATTTTGCCTCGCTAATCAAAAATAAATATGATCCTCTCTGATAAGCGCATCCTTGAAGAAATAGAAAAAGGAACTATAAAAATTGAACCCTACCGCCGCGAATGCCTGGGAAGTAACAGCTATGATGTTCATCTGGGAAGATACCTTGCAACTTACAGAGAGCATATTCTTGATGCAAAAAAACATAATGAAATTGAGTCCTTCGAAATTCCTGAAGAAGGTTTTGTACTCTATCCTCATATTTTTTATTTAGGTGTTACAGAAGAATATACAGAAACGCATGCACACGTTCCTTTTCTCGAGGGCAAATCTTCTACAGGGCGTTTGGGAATAGATATTCATGCAACAGCAGGTAAGGGTGATGTTGGTTTTTGCGGTCACTGGACTTTAGAAATTTCGGTGAAGCAACCCGTGAAAGTTTATCGCGGGATGCCTGTTGGACAATTGATTTATTTTCCCGTTGAAGGCGAAATTGAAATTAAATACAATCAAAAGAAAGATGCAAAATACAGCGGGCAGCCCGACAAGCCTGTTGAAAGTATGATGTGGAAGAATAAGTTTTAAGGCCCCTGTTCCCCGGTTGAGAGCTTAGCCGGAAGAAACTTTTGCTTTCAGTTTATGTATTCAGCATCATTGCTACGTATCGCCGTCTGTTGTGTCACACTCTTGTACGTTCAGTAGTTCTTATCATCACATTCGACTTTCACGACTATTGCAATCAATGTTTAAAAATTTCCTGCGTAAAATAAGCGGCTCCTTCGGAGCCGCAATCAAAAATGTTTTTACTGTAGTGAAAGCAATTTCTTTATCAAAACAATTTGCCCCAGGTGATAATGCGCATGTTCAATCACGCCGGCAATATTCCGGTAACAAGTTCCATACTTTCCATCTAAAAAAAGTTCCAGAAATTTACTCTCAGGTACTTGTTCAATTAATATCGCAAAGTTTTCGCCATCTTTCCAAAATTGGTTTAGGAACTCCTTCCATTCTTCCTCCGACTGAATTTTAGTATAGTCAAAACTGAATTTGTCGTTCGCATCTAATGGTTCTCCCAGCAAGACTTTTGAAACAGCGATCACGTAGTAGTTGATATGGTAGACTAATGCCAGGATGCTATTAAAAGAACTAACCTTTTTCGTTGCAGTTTTCCAATCCACATCTGTCAGTGCACCTTTAAAGTTTACGCCGGCATAATTACCTCCAAAATAGACTTCTCTTAAGTTCTTCGCAATTTGTGCTGACAAATTCATCTTTTACATTCAAATTAAAATGTCTTAGGTCCGCCCGGACAGTATTTTCTCAGGTAAGAGGTAAACAGGTCAGACAAATGTCTTGATGTCCCCTGCCCTTCATTGATGCTATGCGTGCGATTTGGATAGACCATTATCTGAAACTGCTTATCATATTTTACCAGCTCGTTGATCAATTGTTCTGTCCCCTGGTAATGAACATTATCATCACCGGTTCCATGAATGACCAACAAATTACCTTGAAGATTTTTTGCATAGGTAATTGGCGAGCCTTTTATAAAAGCTTCCTTATCTTCTTGCGGCAGTCCCATATAACGTTCCTGGTAAATATTGTCATACAACAATTGATTAGCAACAGGAGCAATTGATATTCCGGTTTTGTAAATTTCAGGATATTGAAACAACAGGTTCAGTGTTGTTGAACCGCCGCCGCTCCACCCCCAAACTGCAATACGATTGCTATCAACAAAAGGCCATTGCATAATTTTTTTTGCAGCCATTGCCTGGTCGCGAATATTGACCACACCAATTTTTTTATAAATCGCCTTCCGCCACGCTGCGCCTTTTGGTGCAGGTGTCCCCCTTCCATCAACGCTCATATAAATGTATCCGTCGGCGGCCATATCACCATTGTACAAAAAAGGCATAGCGCTTCCCGCAGCATCTCTTACCGTTTGAGAAGCCGGCTCAGTATACACATAAAATAAAACTGGATATCTTTTGGTGCTATCGAAATTTTTTGGTTTCACCATCCAACCGTCCATAGTAACACCGTCTTCAGTAGTAACCTTAAACATTTCGGCTTGTGTACCCGTGCTACGCGGAGTATTTTGACTGATCATTTTTATGGTTTGATGACCAGGCAAACCGACCCACTCCGTTACACGTTCATTTTTTATGTTCGAAAAATTGTGAAATGCATAAACTGCATTGGAGGAAAGGCTGTATGAATGCGTACCTTGTTGAGAAGCCGGCGAGACTTTTTGCAGGTTCCCATTTCCATTCAACGCAATCCTGAATAAATATTGTTGTGTAGCATTTTCCGGCGAAGCAACAATGTATGCATTCCCATTCTTTTCGTCAATAGCGCTTATTTGAATAATATCATAATTCCCTTTTGTGATCAGCGTTTCTTTTCCAGTTCTGTCAATACGATAAAGGTGACGCCAGCCATCTTTTTCCGAAACCCATAATAGTTCTTTGCCGTTGTTGATCCATCGCAATTCATCATTTACATCAATCCATGCATTATTGTTTTCCGAATAAATTTCTTTTGCCGCACCTGTTGACACATTGCAGATAAAAATTTTCGCCTCGTTTTGTTTTCGATTTAATTGTTCCAAAACAATTTCAGAAGAATTGGCCGCCCATTCCATACGTGGTATATAATGCTGACGATTGTCGCCCGGCACCTGCATCCATTGTGTCTTACCCGTAGCGATGTCGATAACACCCACTTTACAAGGTGAGGGATCTTCGCCCACTTTAGGATACTCAACAGGCACTGTAAAAGAATACACTGAATCTGTGTTATTGATCAACAGGAAGTTTCTAATTTTTGTAGCATCTATCTGCCAGTAAGCAATGCTTTTGCCATCGGCACTCCATCGAAAACCATCGCGACAATCAAATTCTTCTTCGTACACCCAGTCAAAAGTTCCGTTGATCAATCTTGAGGTTCCATCTTTTGTCAATTGAGTAATGTTATTGGTGGCAAGATCTTCCAAATAAATATTGTGTTCAGACACATACGCGGCCTTCTTTCCGTCAGGAGAAAACTTCGCAAACATTAGAGAAGATTCAGGTCTCCCTTTGCCCAGTTGTTTCAGGCTTTTGTTTGTAAGATCAAGTACCCAATAATCACCTCTGGTATCCTGTCTCCAAACTTTTTTGCTATTGGTGTAAATCAGGATTTTCTTTCCGTCATCGCTGAAAGAAAAACTTCTTATGCGCAAGGCTTTGTCTTGCCCAACAGGTACAAGCTTCAAAGTATCTACAATTATTGTTTGCTGAAATGATGGCAACTGGTATTGAACTATAGCATTATTTTCTGTCGTAAAATAACTATTCCCATCTTTCGACCATTGAAGTCCTCTTTGTGCATGAATAGAGACAGAAAAGGAAAATGAACAAACGATAATAAGCAGGCATTTGATCAATCGCATAGAAATTGTTTTCGGAGTTTTTAAAATCATGGAATAAAGCAAAATACAAACTTCATTCTTTATTTGAGATGATAAGTTCATTGTTTTGTATAAACGGCATCGACGTAATACATTTTCTTTATGGCATCTCTTGTAAACAGCTTGTTTAGTTTTCAGTCAACTGTGTACTTTTCAGGCCTCACTGTAATATCATAACGCAACACATCCCACCAGGCTCTTTCTGGTGTAATGGCATCCCTGAGAGTATCGGCATGAATAAATAGTTTTTTCTGTTGAGCATGGCTAAAACAGAAAAGAAAAGTAACAACGAAACGACGCAACCGGCTTTTTTATTCATGTGCAGTTAAATTCCCCTGAAATTACGTAACCGACCTAATTTGAAATAAAAAACCGTCATAGTTTGGAAGTTCACAAGTTTTTGTTCAGCAGCATAAGATTGCCGAATGATTAAAAAAAATCCCCTCAGTTTTGAGGGGAACTATAAGGCGCTTAATTGTATAAATTTTTGTTTTGGTTAATAATAAGGAACGGACGCCTTAGCTTTTCAAAGGATTGACACCTTAATATTTTTATGGGATTTATGGATATTCTTTTAAGCTTTGAGTTTTTACTTAGGATTTGAATTATTGAGTACTAAATTATACTTCTGAGAATTTTATGTCAATAGAAAAAAATACTTAATTAGTCGATTTCTTTACTTCGTAATTTTCCGATTACTATACAGGGAAGGAAATACCACTATATATCTCTTATGATAATTGTAATTATGGGTGTAACGGGCTGCGGCAAAAGCACAATAGGAAAACTATTGGCGCAAAAATTTTCGTTACCATTTATTGAAGCAGACGAGTTTCATTCAAAAGAAAATGTTGCCAAAATGAGCAGCGGTATTCCTTTAAATGATGAAGACAGATATCCTTGGTTACAGTCACTTTCAGAACAATTGCAATCGCATGAAAAGACAGGCGCAATACTTGCTTGTTCTGCACTAAAAGAAAGGTACAGGGAAATACTTCAAAAAGATCTCAACGAAAAAATTGTTTGGATATACCTGGACGGAAGCGAGACAACCCTGCAAAAGCGAATAGAAAGGAGGACCGGGCACTTTATGCCCGGGACACTTTTAAAATCACAACTGGAAGTTTTGGAAAAGCCTGTCGATGCTTACCTTTTTTCTATAGAGAATGATCCTGAAACCATCTCAAATGAAATTGTCAATACAATAAAAAATAATCCGGCTAATCATTAACAGTTTCAATCAAAACTAGACACTCTTATTTTTTTACCGTTATTGGTAAAAGAGTTGCCTTTTTGTTTTAATGTCTCTTTTTGTGTTGCTTCATCCTTAAGTAATCTATCCATATAGTTTCTTACCATTTGCGATGAAATAGTAACAGGCGAGCCATTCAATATGGCTTCAGTAGCATAAGAATGTAACAGGCTCTGTAACTGTCCTTGAAAGATTGAGTTAGTTGCAAACAGATCGCAACCCAAAACTTTATTGCCCGTAACTACTATCACACCAACGATGTTTTGATCAGCGAACTTGTTATTGAAGAATCTTACATACGCATCCAGCTTTTTATTGAAACTTTCCGAACTGCTGATGGCCGTATAAGTTTTGGTTGATGTTTGTGTTTTATTTGTTGTGTTAATCTCTTCCACTTTTGACCACACTTTCGATTGGTCTTTATCTTTTTCAACCACTTTACGTAAACTCATACTCCCCTTGCTATAATAAGTATTAAACTCGGCAGGTTTTCTTTCCATTGTTTACCTGCAGGTTTTTGTAAGTGTATTGTGAAAGGCAAAACAATGGAAGCATCACCAAGATGGTGAAAACAGTCGGTTTCATAAAAATCATTTCCGGAAAGATGAGAGAGCTAGGGAGTTTACATAAACTACAGGGTGAAAGTAATGTTAAAGGGATCGTTATTGTGAACGACGTGCAAGCAATTCCTTTCCTATGTTAAAGCTCAAACGATTCAAAAGGACTTCAGCATCTTTCATTGCATGATCTAAACTTATAGAGCCGTTTAGAATTGCATAGGTCTTTTCAATGCCTAAGTGTTTTAATTCTGATGGATCGATGGATGTACTACCGCAGACTGCAAACAATCTTTTATCATGCTTTTTAGCAAGTGAAGCAATTCCGGAAATAACTTTTCCGTAAAGACTTGGTTTGTCAATTTTGCCTTCGCCGGTGATAACGACATCACAGTTTCTAATATGATTTTCTGCAGAGGCCAATTGCATCACGAATTCAATACCACTCACTAATTGCGCATTCAGAAACGCAATACAGCCTGCTCCCATACCCCCTGCAGCACCACCTCCTTCGATGCCGGAAACGTCAATGCCTAAATCGTTTTTAATGACAGAGGCAAAATGAATCATCCCTTGTTCAAGTTCATCTACCATTAGTGGGTCAGCACCTTTTTGAGGAGCAAATATTTTTGTTGCCCCGTTGCCTCCATACAAAACGTTCTTTACATCGCAGGCCACTTTAAAATGTATGTTGCTTAAATCCTCCCTTATATCACGTTTTATCTTTTCGATGTGTGCAAGATTTTTACCAACAGGTAATAACTGGTTTCCATCGCTATCAAGAAAGCGATAGCTTAATGCAGCAGCCATACCGATTCCACAATCGTTTGTTGCACTTCCGCCAATGCCGATAATGATATTTTCAACACCATACTCAATTGCAGATTTAATTAGTTGCCCTGTACCGTAAGAGGATGTTTGCAGGGGATTATATTCATTGGGCTTGAGCAATTGCAAGCCGGATGCTTTGGCCATTTCTATGAATGCAGTTTTACCATTGGAGGATAATAACCATTGTGCATGGACAATTCGCCCGAGAGGATCTTGCACTTTACTGGTCATTCGTTGGGCACTTATATAGTGAGCTATAACATCAGATAGTCCGTCTCCACCATCCGACATGGGTAGTTTGACAATATCGAATGAAGCGGATGCTTTTGCTAAACCCTTTTCAATAGCATTACACACTTCGAAGCTCGTCAGGCTTCCCTTGAATTTATCCGGAGCGATAACGATTTTCATTTTCTGCAGAAGTGATTCTTGTTGACGATTTATTTATTTAATCTATCCCAAGGTTATGCGACGCACTTATTGATTTTGAATCATCGCATCAAACAAAATTTCCGCCGTGTGTTTGGCTTTTCTTCCCGTGCCATCTTTAATTTGGTGACGGCAACTCGTACCTGATGCGGCAATGATTGTGCTTTGATCTAATTGATTTATAGTTGGGAAAAGCACAAGTTCGCCAATTTTCATTGACACTTCGTAATGTTCCTTTTCATAACCGAAAGCTCCGGCCATACCGCAACATCCTGATGGTATCTCCTCAACTTTATCGGCAATAAGAGAAAGGCTGCGTTTAATGTATTTTGTAGATGACAACGACTTCTGGTAACAATGCCCATGAATATAAACAGGTGCTTCCGTTTGCCTGAAATAGCCTGCGTCAATATTTCCTCTTTCAATTTCCTTTGCAAACCATTCTTCAAACAAAAAACTATTCTGAGCAATTTTTTTTGAAAACGCTTTTAATTCAGAGGGAACTAACTCTGTATACTCATCTCTCAAGGTGAGAATAGCTGATGGTTCAATTCCAATGATTGGCGATTCATCATTTACTTTATCTTTTAACGCACTTACATTTTCTATCGCAATGTCCCTGGCCTTTTTTACCATTCCTTTCGACAGATAGGTTCTTCCGCTGTCGGTATGTTCAGGAATGATTACATCGTACCCCAACGCTTCCAATAATAAGATTGCTTTTTGGCCAATAACTACATCGTTGTAATTGGTGAACTCATCGCAAAGCAGATACACCGTTCTTTTTGCATGATCATTATTGGTTTGCTTTTTATGTCTTGTATACCAATTACGCAAGGTTGTTTTATGAAGCAGCGGCATCGTCCTGTCAGGATGAAAACCAACCAACTTATTTACCACTCTTCTTAGTGAGTTTGTTTTGAAAATGAAATTATATCCCCAAGGAGCGATAGCAGCGAATTTCATTTGTTTCGAAAAGTTGCCTATAAGTTTACTTCGAAAAGGAATGCCGTGTTTGTCGTAATAGCTTTGAGTGAATTCAGCTTTCATCTTGGCAATATCAACACTTGAAGGGCATTCAGATTTGCATGCTTTGCAGGAAAGACAAAGGTCCAGTACATCCTTCACTTCTTCTTCTGTAACCGGAACAGCATTATCATAAACTTTTTTCGTAAAGAAGTGGCGCAGCATGTTAGCTCTTGCTCTTGTGGTATCTCTCTCGCTGCGAGTTGCCATATAGCTGGGACACATCGTACCACCTGAAACATGCGTCTTACGGCAATCTCCCGAACCACTGCATTTTTCTGCGAGGTGCAAAATTCCTTCCTGTGTAGTGAAATCAAAAATTGTATGTAGCTCCTTTTTTTCTGCATCCTGCTTGTAGCGCAGAAATTCATTCATGGAAGGCGTATCAACAATCTTTCCTTTATTAAAAACACATTTCGGATCAAAAATGTTTTTGACCTGCCGGAAAAGATCATAATTTTTTTCTCCCATCATAAAAGGAATGAATTCGCCACGCAGCCTTCCGTCGCCATGTTCGCCGCTTAATGAACCGTTGTATTTTTTTACAATTGCAGCAGTTTCCTGCAGAATGTTTCTAAACAAAATTTTGCCCGACGAAGTTTTCAAATTGATCATTGGCTCTACATGCAATTCACCTGCGGCTGCATGTGCATACATGGAATATTTAGCATTGTACTTTTTTAATAAAGCTTCAACTTCATCAATATAATCGGGCAGGTCTTCGGCATCTACTGCACAATCTTCAATTAAGTTCACAGGCTGTGTATCACCGGGTTCATTACGCAATAGCCCTAAGCCAGCTTTGCGAAGATCCCATGCACGGTTTGTTTCATCGCCATGGAGGATAGGATAAGCATAACCTAAACCTTGTTGTTTAATAGCTTCAATAAAAGCCATGGCTTTTGAATCTACATCTTCCGCTCTTTCACCAAAAAACTCTACCATCAAAATTGCCCTCGGTTCACCAACAACAAAGAAACGGTTCTTCGATTGATCGATGTTTGTTTTGGTGTATTCAAGAATGATATCGTCCACCAGTTCCGATGCAGAACAATGATACTGTAAAGCAACGATGTTTGCTTTGAGTGCTTCTTTGATGGTATATGTATGTACAGTTACAACACATTTTTGTTTTGGAGGTAAAGGCTGAAGCTTGAGTTTTGCTTCAGTAATAAAACACAGCGTTCCTTCAGAGCCTGCAATGAGTTTACATAAATTAAAGGGAATGTTTTGTTCAGATGCAAAAGCATTCAACAATGCATCCAAAGCGTAACCCGTATTTCTCCTGGTAATTGATTTTTTTGGAAAGCCTGTTACAATAGCTTGCTGGTTATCGCTGTTGCTTAGTAAGCTATTAAGCGAACGATAGATGTTTCCTTCCAGATTTTGCAGTTTGCATTTTTCTTCAAATTCTGTATTTGTCAAATCTTTGAAAACAACTTCGCTGCCATCAGAAAGAAGCGCTTTTACCTCCAGAAGATTGTTCCTGGCATCGCCCCAAATGATAGAATGCAATCCACAGGAGTTGTTTCCGATCATACCACCAATCATTGCACGATTGGCTGTAGAAGTTTCGGGACCAAACATCAAACCAACCGGCTTAAGATATTCATTCAGATCATCACGAATTACACCCGGTTCTACTTTCACCCACTGCTCTTCTTTATTTATTTCAAGAACAGAAGTGAAGTATTTGGATATGTCTACTACGATACCGCTTCCTACAACTTGTCCGGCAAGTGAAGTGCCGGCTGCCCGGGGAATAAGCGTAAGATTGTTTTTGCCGGCAAATTGGATGAGTGATTTAATATCATCAATTGTTTTGGGAAGCGCTACGGCTACTGGCCTTTCCTGGTAAACAGAAGCATCTGTTGCATATGCCATACGAATGGCATTGTGCGACGAAGAATCATCATAATAAAGCTCACCGAAAAAACCAATTTTCAAATCGTCAAACATTGAATTCCATTTTCAAGAATGAATGTACTGCATCAGCGGCTTTCATCCGTTGATTTTGGTAAGTTTTGAAATTTTGGTTTGAATTTTTAATTGACTAAAACCATAAAAAAATGTGGAATGCACAACAGCTTTGAGTGCATTCCACATAAAGAAAATATTACAATCAGAGTTTAGCGTCAGAATTCAACTTTTTAATGAGGTTCACTTCATCCTGCCTGTAAGGCGTTCCGTCTTTAAAGAAGATATCATGGAACCACTCTATCGGTTGGCTTCCATTAGTAATTGGTGTATCCCATGCATAAATTGTATTGCTCTTGCCTGAAACAAATCCCCAGTTGATGGCGCCAACATTTTGTTTTTTTAACAGCGGGAGAATATTTGAGAAGCGGCTGTTGCGTGTTCTTGCCATGTATTCTGTACAAATGAGAGGCTTGCCATTTGCTTTCAGCAATTCAATTACTCTTTGATGCCATTGCGGTTCTTCGTAATCATGGTAAGTGATGACATCAGAGTTTTGAATTTGAAATGCATTAAGTTTTTCAAAATCCCAGGCCCAAAGTCCTGCTGAAACAGGTTGCTCAGGATTTACTTCTCTTGCCCACTGAAAAACTTTTTTTAACAGCGGCAGTGAAGAATCTCTTTTGCCACTATTACCTGGTTCATTATAAAGATCCCACAGCAAAATTCTTTTATCGGTTTTAAATGTCGTCAATACATCCTTAACATACTTCTCCAGTTCCGGAAAGATGGTTGTATCGTTTGACAAAGGCTGGCCCGGGTCCTGCACCCATCCTGAATTATGAATGCCTGGCTTTGGCTCCGGTTGTTTGCCTGCATGCGGAATTTTATTCCAGCAATCATCAAAAAAAACAAGCAAAGGCTGAATGTGGTGTTTATCTGCAATGGACAAAAATTGATCTATTCTTTTTTTGAATCCGTCGGGATCTACCTTCCACGCAACGCTGTGCAGAAAAACTCTCATTGTATTCATACCGATGTTTTCAGCCCAACCTAACTCCCTGTCAATTGTTGCGGGATCAAATGTTTCTGCCTGCCACATCTCTAATTGATTGATAGCAGTACTTGGAAGAAAATTAGAACCGCAAATCCATTTGTGTTGATTATACCATGCATTTGCTTTTTCAACAGACCAAACCGTTCCAACTTGCGAAACAATAGCTACGGTTTTTTGATTTTTTTTCTGTGCAGGAAGCTGAACGGAGAAAAATAAAACAGCAATTAGTAATAGATTTTTTATTCGCATAGTGTAAAAGATAATTTTTTGAACAGTTGATTTATGTGTTAGTTACAAAATTATTCGCCTCGTGGTTTTTTAATTGGAACGTTAATGGGTACCGGCACTCCAAAATTTGGTGTACCATCTGCATTCCATGTAAACTTTTGCATGCGGGGATTACGATTGTTTGAACAACCTTGTCCGGATAATGGGTTTGCATGATAGATGATCCAGTCTTCACTTCCATCTCTTGATTTAAAAAAACCATTGTGCCCGGGACCATATGCTCCGTTCTCGGGTTTCTTTACAAATAAAGGAGACGATGTTTTCGTCCAGTCATTTGGATTCAATGGATCGCCATTATCTTTTAACGTTAACATACCTAATGCATAATCATCCGTCCAGCATCCGCTTGCAGAATAGGTCAAAAAAACTTTTCCGCTACTGTTTTTAATTACTTCCGGACCTTCATTCACTACAGGTGGTGCTCCATTTTTTTCCCATGGATAGGTAGGCGAAGAAATCAAAGCCCTATTACCGGTTATTGTCCACGGATCGGATAATTGTGCAATAAAAATATCCTGTTCGCCATCAACATCTCCCTGCCATCCGGACCATATCAAATACGTCTTCGCATTGTACTCAAAAACAGAAGCGTCAATAGCCCATTTGTTAGATGGATCAGAAACTTTGCCCTTGAATGTCCATGTTCCTGTTGTTGGATCAGAAGAAGAGTTTTCTAAAACATAAATGCGATGCGTACTGTTGATACCGGCACTATCCGCAGCAAAATACATGTACCACTTTCCCTGCAAATAATGGAGTTCCGGCGCCCATATATCTTTTGAATAAGCGCCTGTAGTTGGCGGTGTCCATATTGTTGTGAGAGGGGCATTGGCAAGTGTAGACATTTTATTCGTCTTATAAATTGCCAGCTTATTTCCAAAAGTATTCGTGTAATAATAGAAAGTATCTTTTTGAACTACCCATGGATCAGGCCCGCTTGGTAATAATGGATTGATGAATGACGTATCAACAGAAGTTGTTGTTCCTCCGCCGGGGTTATTTGGTTTTTTATTGCAGGCAAAATCAGTCAGCAATAAAAGAACGATCAAAGCTTTTAATGAAATCATGTTTATGTAATTCACAATCGTCATAATAAATTTAAGGCGTTGCCTGCACAACGCCTTAATCTAATTAATAACCAGGGTTCTGCTTCAAATTAGGGTTGTTGTCAAGATCAAATTGAGGTATGGGCAAAAGCTCGTGTTTATTTTTTTGAAAATGCGAGAAGGCAGGATCTTTCGATGCCAGCGAAGAACTCAAATCTCCCCAACGAACCAGATCTTCCCAGCGATGTCCCTCGCCTGAAAGTTCTGTCATTCGCTCATGTTTCAGTTGAGTAAGAAAATTTGCCTGGCTCAATCCTGGCATTACAGATGATAATGTCTTCAAACCTGCTCTCTGTCTTACTTTATCAACAAAAGGATAGGCCTGCGTTGTTTGGCCTAAAGCATTTAAAGCTTCTGCGTACAGCAACAACACATCTGCATAACGAATGAAGCGGTAATTATTTCCCGAATGAAATACTTCTCCATTCATAGTCGCATCATCCAAAAATTTTCTCCAGTACACGGTGTGATTAGTGGCCACACCAATTGGATCACCAGGATCATTTGAGTAAGGTGTTGTGGCTGCACGTTGGGTCCATGTTTGTCCATATACCATGGTGAAATTTGGCCCTCCTTCGTCTGTTGAATCATAAAGAAAAGTTGCGGCAATTCTTGGATCTCTTTGACCGTTTGCCTGGTTTTCTTTCAAAAACTCCCAGACTACCCAACGAAAAGCTTGTCCGTCTGTAAAGCCAATTGGACGAGGTGCAAAGAATGGAGGAATTGAAGTTCCGTAATTTAATTTGTCAGGTGTATTATTCGGATTGCCATCACCTGCATCATTATCATATGCGTCAATTGGATTGGCCTGGTTTTGAAATTCAAAAACAGATTCAGCATTGTTTTCGGAGGTTTCAACAAAATTGTCCCTGTAGTTGGGCACCAAACTGTAAACGCTTGTCCCCGGTCCTTCTGCTAACCATTGCAAAGCATCTTTTGCCTTTTGCCATTGTTTCTGTTGCATATACACTTTACCAAGCATGGCAAAGGCAGCACCTTTTGTTGCTCGTCCTTTGTTTGCATTATCGTACGTAGTTGGTAAGGTAGTTGATGCATCTGTAAAGTCCTGTGCAGCCTGTGAATATACCTGGTCCTGGGTTGAGTTGGCAGGATAATATTCGCTGGGTTTTGGCTGGTGAAGAATAACAGGCACATTACCATAATGCAAGGCAAGCAAATAATAAAACACTCCTCTCATGAACTTTGCTTCGCCGATGTATTGTTGTTTCAAATTCGCATCCATGCTGATAGATGGAACATTATCCAATACCTGGTTGGCACGGTTAACGCCGATGTAGCAATCTTCCCATAAAGAAGAGATCAAACCATCATTGTAATTCTCATAATTGAAAAGATCGTAGTAGTTGCGTATCCATGGAGCCGGGCTTGTACTAAAGCCCTCGTCCGCTCTCACAATATTTAAAAAATGCATCCACCGGCTGATGCCTGCCCGATGGTAAGTACTGTAAATAGCATTGATACCTTTTTGAGCATCTGTAGCCGTTTTCCAGAATTGTTGTGTAGTAGCCTGGTTGGGGTTGTCAATTTTCAATTCACTTTTTTTGCAACCAACCAACAATGTTGCTACAGCCAGTATTGTTATAAAAAGTTTTTTCATTTCAGTTCGTTTTTGATTTTAAAAATCAGCTTGAATTCCTACAGAAATGATGCGGCTTGATGGCCAGTTGCCTGCGTCGAAACCACGGGAAATAATTCCTGTTCCCTGTACATCAGGATCAAGACCTTTATATTTTGAAATCGTAAAAAGGTTTTGACCACTTACATATACACGTGCGCCGGAGAAACTTACCTTGCTTATAAGGCTCTTTGGAAGCTGATAAGCCAGTTCCAGATTGCGAACCCTTACATAAGAGCCACTTTCAAGCCAGCGGTCTGTTTGCGCCATGTTATTGAAGGAAACAGTAGGGTCACTCGATTGATCGACGGCCAAGCGTGGATCAGACCCATTTGGATTTGATTGTGACCATGGATTGACATCACTTCTGAAATTAGATAGTTGGTATGAATCCAACTGGCGACGGATATCATCGTAAATTTTGTTTCCAAATACTCCAACAAGTTGAAGGTTCAAGCTGAAATTTTTATAATAAGCATTGAACTGGGCGCCTGTTTGTAAAGTGGGCCATGGCGATCCTGAAAATTGCCTGTCATTGTTATCAATTACACCATCGCCGCTTGCATCTACATATTTCACATCACCTGGCTTGGCATTAGGCTGAATTTTCTGCCCGCTCTTGTTTGTGTACGCATCAATCTCCTGCTGACTTCTGAAAATGCCCGATGTCTTAATTACATACCATTCACCGATTGCGTGCCCAACCTGTGCACGAATGAAATTTGTTGCTTCAATGTAGTTGACTTTATTACCACTAGCATCAACACCACGGTTTCCTACATCAACAACACGATTTTTTATTGTAGTAAAATTGGCTGATACATCCCACTTCAATGCAGCTGATCCGCTGCTGTTTGCACTGCGATAGGTTGCAGAAAATTCCACACCGGTATTTCTGATAGATGCTGCGTTGGTAGCAACATCACCGCTGTAGCCAAGATATCTTGGCGGTGTAAGAAATACCAACACATCTTTTGATAAAGCATTGTAAACATCCACTGAAGCAGACAAACGATTGTTCAACAAACTCGCATCAAAGCCTACATTCTTTTGTGTTCTCTCTTCCCAGTGCAGATCAGGATTGGTTAACTGGGATTGATAGGCTCCAGAAACAGGAGTTTGAAATGTTCCATAAACTGCAGTTGGAAAAACATTCATCACTGCGAAATAATCCCACGAACCCAAAACGTCGCTAAAACCAAGTTTACCGTAAGATGCACGAAGCTTGAGATCATTAAGCCAATCTACTTTGAAGAAATCTTCACGGCTGATTCTCCATGCCGCCGCTACAGAAGGGAAATAACCTGTTTGAAAATTTGGACCGAATCTTGAATCCTGGTCGATTCTTCCTGTAAGTGTAAGCAAATAACGATCGTTGTAAGTATAATTTACACGCCCTAAATAGCCATGCGATCTCCAGAACATTGGTGTTCCTCCCGCAGCAGAAATTGCTCCTGTTGCAGAACTGATTGAAGTAAACAAATAGCCACCTGCGCTTAACAGGTTCACACGCCCACCACTTGTAACTTCTCTTTTTTGTTCTGTTCTTGAAAAACCGGCAACAGCACTTATTGCATGTTTGCCAAATGTTTTGTTGAAGTTCAGTGTGTGCTCCATCAGGAAATTAGTGAAGCGTTGCCTGCTTTCATTGATACTTGTATTTGGTGGTTGATTTGCGTAGCGCCAAATGCCGGTATCACGCAGTTCTCTGAAATAATCGAAGCTGACTTCTGCACCAACATTAAAGCGATAAGTAAGAGCGTTGATCAATTTCACATCAGCATAAGTATTTCCAATAAGCTTTGCGAAATTGAAACGTTGTTTATCCAAAGCAGCATTAGCAACATAATTGCTTGCATAGGAAGGAACGTCCGAGGTCCCCATTCCCCAGCCTTGCGGATTGGCAGGAATACCATTGTATTGAGTTCCTTTCACTGCAATAATTGGCAGGGAAAGCGGAGCCTCATAAAATGCATTGATACCACCGCCCGGGTTTTTCCCATTGCTATTACTCAGCATCATATTCTCACCAACTGTTAAACGACCCTTACGGAATTCGGAATTAAGACGTAATGATGCCCTGTCAAAATCATTGGCGATAAGAACACCTTTGTTTTTATAATAACCTGCAGAAAGCAGGAAGTTAGCAGTTTGAGATCCGCCAGATATTCCAATATTATAATCCTGCACCTGGCCGGTACGGTACACTTCATCCTGCCAATCTGTATTAACGGTATTATTGTTGACTTGTGAAGCAATTCCTGTTGGCAATGCAACGTTGGAATTTTGATACTGCTGTTTTATTGTAGAAAGAAATTGTGGCGCATTCATCACGTCCCATTTTTCTGGAATTTGCTGAATACCATACCTTGCAGAAAAATTAATTTTTGCAGGCCCTTCTTTTCCTTTTTTAGTAGTGATGATAACAACACCATTTCCTGCTCTCGAACCATAAATAGCAGCTGCAGAAGCGTCTTTCAAAACCTGTATGGATGCAATATCATCAGGATTGATGGTAACATTGGCGTCTGAAAGCATTCCATCAATTACAAACAAAGGGCGAGAAAGACTAAAGTTGGAAACACCCCTGACTTCAATCGAAGATTCTGAGCCAGGCCTTCCTGTATTCCTTACGGTAACACCAGGTATCAAACCCTGGATCGCTTCGCCTACAGATTGTGAGGTTACCCTGTTTGCATTTGTCATGTTGATAACGCCGGTAGCACCAGTCAAATCTCTCTTTCTTACCGATTGATAGCCGATAACCACAAAGTCTTCGAGTCTTTTGTTCTCCAGGGATAAAACAATATCAAAGTTTCTGTTGTTGCCTACCGTTACTGTTTTGGTTACATAGCCAACAGAGCTAATTACCAAAACAGCGTTTGCATCCGGAACATTTATAGCAAAAGAACCGGTTTCGTTTGTAGTGGTACCAATGTTAGTGTTTCTTACGAGCACACTTGCACCGGTGATGGGCTTATTGTCTTCATCTATAACACGGCCCGTTATTTCAATGGGAATTTTAACTATGGTAGATTGCGTATTTATAATGGTTTTCGGTTCCGGGTCGGTTTTTACCTTGATAACAATTGTTTTTTCTATGATGGTGTAAGTGAGTTGCTGATCTTTGAAGCACTGGGCCAAAGCTTCTTCAAGCGATGCATCTTTGATAGTAATACTTACATGTCTTGCTTTGGATATTGCCCTGTTAGTGTATAAGAATTGATAGCCGCTTTGCGATTCAATTGCTTTGAACACTTTTTGAAGCGGTGCATTTTGCATGGACAAAGAAATGCGTTGGGAGATTCCTTTGGCACTAGCAGTTAAGCAGGCAACAATCAGGAAAAAAATGGACAACTTCATAATACGGACAAGTTTTGTTAGTCCTAACCGATATCTCTGCAAACTGACTTCGGTTAAATAAAGCAGTTTCATACTTTTGTGTTGTTTGGGTTATTAAAAAGAGTAAATCAATTGTTCGTTTATTTTTTTCTGGCCCCGACAATTTTCACCGGGAGTGTTCCAGCACTTCCGGTTTTTTTATGGGCAAATTGTTATGTTACAATGGCACCTCCGTTTTTAGAGTGAAAAAAATTAAACTTGCTACATTGATACAATGATCTTATTTCCTTCAATTGAAAGTTTTACATCTCCGGTAGATTCCAGCATTTTTAAAACAGTGGATAGCGTCGCAGTTCTGGAAATCGTTCCGTATAGGGTTAATGGCTCGCCAGTTGCGCCTTTGAACACCACATCCACATTATACCATCGCGATAGTTGGCGCATTAATTTCCTTACGTCGGTATTATCAAATAAGAAAGTATTATTCTTCCATGCCACTACTTCATCTACGTTAACGTTCGATGTGGTATGAACACTACCGTCTTTATGGACCTGGGCTTGCTCTCCCGGTTCAATCATCCTCTGGTTACTCCCTTTTACAATTTTTACGGAACCTTCCAGCAGCGTAGTATTCATCGTTTCCTCATCTGCATATGCGTTCACATTAAAATGCGTGCCCAACACTTCAATGATAGAACCATTGTACATTACCTGGAAAGGCTTTTGCTTGTTCTTGGCAACTTCAAAATAAGCTTCGCCTGTTATTTCAACTACTCGTTGCTTTCCCACAAAAGCAACGGGAAATCTAATAGAAGAAGCTGCATTTAACCAAACCTTTGTGCCATCTTCCAATACCAATTGAAATTGCCTGCCCTTTGGTGTTTCAACAGTGTTGTAACGGACCTGCCTTTCATCCGGCACATTACCATTTACATAGCTTATTGATGCACCGTTTTTCACTACAAGCGTATTGCCCTGTTGCAACAGGTTGCCATTAGAAGCATTGTCCAGGACAACCGATGAACCATCATCGAGTTTGAGAATAGCACCTGATGTGCCAGGCATTACATCATTTGTAATCTGCTTGTTTTGATTTTTAGATAAGGTTGATGTTGTAGCGTGGTTCCCAACTATTAAAAAGATTGTGACACTTGCAGCGACCAATAAAATTGAAGCGGCAACCCAAATAAGTTTTCTTTTTGATGGCTGTTGAATAGAAACAACTTTAGCTCTCTCGTGACTGAAAACTGCATCCAGTATTTTTTTTGATTGTTGCTTGTTCATCAGTTCGGAATATTCCATATGCCACGCATCTGACATGTATTCCTTTATTTGCTCATCGAAGTTTCCGCTGGCAATTAAGTAAAACAATTCTTGTTCTTCTTCAGGAGAGATTGTTTTGGTTATATAGCTGTCAAGCAGATATTTTAAACGGCTATCACTCATATGCAAGTTTGTTAGCTAAAAGCTTATGTTGGCTGTTTAGAGTAATGACAACCGAAAAAGAAAATAGGACTAGGGTGGTTTAAAAATTTTTTAGAAAAATTAGAAGAACACCAAAAAGATGTGCAGTATGGGATTCCAGAATAGTCCTGATCTTACGCAATGCATTTACCATGTGCGTTTTAACTGTACTTGGAGAAAGATGAAGCTGGTCTGCTATTTCTCCATTTTTTAATCCTTTGTCGCGGTTAAGCGTAAAGATCAATCGCTGTTGGGGCGACAACTGGTCAAGAGCTTCGGCAAGCTGGTTTGTTTTTTCTTTATAAGACAGGTATTGCTCTACATTCTCGTCAGAATAGTTTCGTGTTTTCAGAAGCTGATCCTTTGTTTTTCTTTCTAACGCAAGTTTCTTCAAATAATTGAAACACAAATTTTTTGTAATTGTACTCAGCCAGGCATCGATGTTTTCAATCTCACATAATGATTCACGATTTGTCCAGACCTTAGTAAAGACATCCTGGGTTATTTCTTCTGCTACTTGCTGCGACTTTGTAAAAGAATAGGAGAAAGAATAAATCTTGTTTTTAAATGCGTGGAAAAACTTGCAGAAGGCTTCCTGGTCTCCGTTGGCAATATCAGCAAGGCAATCATGGTTAAATATTTGTACCCGACTTCTCATAGCAATAAAGCAATCGAAAACAAATCTACAAAAGAAAAATTAACGTTGCGGCGGTGTTATCTTCTTACGCTTGTTAGCTCAGCAGGAAAGGAGTCAGTAGCTAATTTTTGATTTGCTTAAAAAATTATGATCAGGACTAAATGCGAGGTAGGGCATTAACTATGCAACTAAAATCAGGAGCAGAAAGATGTTTTTGACCCGCTTCATCATTGCAACGAAAACCGGAGCTCTCTTTATTTCATTTTACAAAACGTATTGCCTTAACAAACAAATTATGATCACTTCCCTGCTTAAACTTTAGGAACACATCATGATGTCCTGAAAAATTTTTTATGGCTTTGCTGAATGTCTTCCAATTATTTTCTCCGTTTGTGGCATCAACGGGTATGATTGCAATTAGTTTTCCTGTCGCCAAATCATCCAACCATATCTCAACTTTATCGGCGGTTTTCGAAGAAGCCTCAACTTCAATTTTAGCTGCTGCATTTTTCCCTTCGCCTAATTCCACACCTGATAACATGAGCCATCCACCATTAGCAGAAGCAGTGGTTACAACCTTTTCCGACTTCCCTTTGATAGTTTCTATTCCAAAATAATTGCTGTAGCCTGCGACAGGTAAAGTAGAAAAGCCATCTTTACAAATAAAGAAATCAAAATCGGCAGGCTTTCCTTCTGCAAATAATCCGATACTGGTTCCTACCCAGGAGTTCCAGTTTGGCTGTTCCTTATCGAGTCTTGCAGAGTTGATAGAAGAACCCATTTGCATCCACTTCTTCCCGTCGCCGCTATAATACGCAGTTAGTTGATGTTCCTTTCTTTCAAACTTCAACCAAACAATGTTACCAAAAGAATTGGCCAGCGTCCGAACAGCGGTATCAAATCTGAAAATGATTTTCTTCCCATTATCATAGCCACTATACAGCTTTATAATCTCTCTTTGATTTCCATTCGTGATATAAAAACCTGCCCTAGCTAAAGTATCAGTTGCATTAAAATCAACTCGTGTAACTGCAGAATAATAATGATCCGTCTCTTTTTGAACAATGTGTGCTCTTGAAGAATCTGGAGTAAGTCTTAGCCATCCTTTTCGTTGAGAAAGCGAATATTGACCGAATGATTTCTTTGTTAAAAAATGCCACCAGTTACCGAGAGATTCAGTATTGAAATAATCGGTATGGGCACTACGCCATTTTCCTGAGCCAGGAAGATCTGGCCTTAACGAAGGCGCAGTTGTTGGTGCTACACCCCATGGACGGTTACCTTCCCATATCACCTGGTACAATGAAGTTTGTCTGCCCATACCTGACCAGTCATTTCCAGGCAACCGTTCATAGCTTTGGCCAAGTGTCCACCACGTACCATCAGCAAGTTGTAAAGGTGCAGAAATATGGTTGGGACTTCTGAAGCCGGTATTAGCATCGGTTATCGGTTTGAAGAAATTTCCAAGTCTCTCCCATTTGGTTGAATCGCTTGTAAGTGCAGTTGTTCTAAGCACATATTGACCGCCTGAAACATCACCTGCAGGAAAATAATAGTAGTAACCATTTCTTTTGCACATCACAGGCCCTTCTGCCCAACTGTATTGCAGGTTACGATTGATCCAGTCGAGATTAATAACAGTATCTGCAAGTTGTCCATCTCTTCCCAAGGCCTGCAAACGATTAACTTTCTGACCATTTTTGATCACCATGTATGGTTTGCCATCGTCATCAACAAAGATGGAATTGTCATAACCAAGTGGGCCGGTAACATGATTTGTTTTCACCTCCACAGGTGTTGACCATGGACCATAGGGAGAATTTGATTTAGAAAACCATTGGCCATTTGCAGAAAAATAAATCCAGTATGAGCCATAGAAGTAAGTGATAGCACCTTGCCAAATTCCACCTGATGGTCTATCTGTCACAAAACCCGCAATGGGTGGAGGCACTACCCTGCAAATCACTTCCCAATGAATCAAATCCTTTGAATGATAAATAGGTAAATAAGGTGTGAAGTGAAAGCTTGATCCGCAGTGATAAAAATCATCGCCAACTTTCAATAAAGTAGGATCAGGATGGTCGCCAGGCAATACCGGGTTCACATAGGTTCTTACACTTTGATAATAGCTCAGGGAATCCGCATCTATGAGCTTAACCAATTTTGTTTGAACTGTATTTTGGGCACTGGAAAAAATTGAGGACAGCAGAAAAATTCCTGCAATAAAAGATCGGTACATCGAATTCATTTTACACAATGTTTTAAAACCAGAGTTATCATTCACAGGGGATGCGTTAGAAATTAGTGGACATTATTTTTCACATTAAAATTCAAAAAATCATTGTCTATTCAATAGCACATTTAGACATTTTAGTGAACGAAATGTTCAAATTCTTTTCTTACAGAAAGGAAGATGAGGTTAACATCAATCTGCAATAACTTTCAAAAAAAAATGGAAGGATGAAGAATCATCCTTCCGTGACTGCTATTTGGGAGACTAAAAAAACTTGTTTTTAAACTTTACTTAGCATTTCTCTTCAAAGCATCTGCTACTGCGGCATAGGCCAGTTTGCGAACGTAGCCTGCATTTGGCTCTGTCCAAATACCTATTGGTTCACCTGCCCTCCACGAGGAGCTTGCAGGACTGTCCGTAGGCGACCAAATAGTAATACCATAGCGCTGTGCGGAAGGAATGAGTTCAAAATATTTATCAATTACATACTTGTACATGTCTGCCTGGTCTTTGTAGTTCTGCGCAGTTGCCTGTGCTGTTTTTACACCAACACCTATATCCAATTCAGATATTTTAATAAGCTTACCGGTAGCAGCCAATAACGTAAACATTTGAGCAATGCTGTCTTTATTGGTTGTTATGCTGATATGCATCTGGGTACCGATACCATCAACTTTAGCACCTTTACTTTCAATATAGTTTACGTAAGCGATTAAGCCCCGGCATTTATTTGGATTGTACTCCAGGTTATAATCATTGATGAAAAGAAGATCATTTGAATTTCCAGCCGCTCTTGCCATTGAAATTGCTGCAACGGCGTAATCTTTTCCGAGATAATCCTGCCAGTAAAATTCATCTGCAGCTAAGGTTTTACCAACGCCGGTTTTTAATTCATAAGGCTTCCCATCATCCATTGGCTCGTTCACAACATCCCAGGCTTTTACATCAGATTTGCATGCGCCAACCATTCCCGTTATCCATGTGTTGAGTGCATTTGTAATAATTAATTGCTTTTCTGCAGCTGTTTTGTTTACAATAATAGTACCTCCTGCAGAAGAAGGGCTCAATACAACATTGTCAATGTAAACTGTTCCTGCGAATTCACCATAACTTACTATCAACCTGATCCTGTCAGCAGCAGTTGCAGTAGTAGAAATGCTTACATACTTCCAGTCCGTACCTACTGACACCTGTCCAAAGCCGTTAGACGAATAATTTGCGCTTTGCAATTCCGGCCTGATAATTCCGGTAGCAGTACCTTTTACCCAAAAACTCAAAGTATATGTCTCACCATTTTTTAGTGCACCACCAGGGAAAGTGTAGCTGGTTTGAACATCCCAATAATTAGTAGTTTTTGTAGGATTGGTTTCATAGAAAGCCTTACTGCCATTATAACCTAAACCTGCAGCTGTAATTCCCCTTGTCGAGGTACCGCCCCACCCGCCCCATGCACTTCCTGATTCAAAATCTCCGTTTTGAACCAGATTGGTAACAAGAGGACTTCCCTGCGTATCATATACATAAAGACTGTTGATGTCGATGTAGTAAGTAACATTTGGCTTGTATCCCAAATCGAAATGAAGCTTGATAGTGGAACCTGTAAAATCATTCACTTTAAATCTTACTTCCTTCCACGAAATGCTTGTAGTAAATGAACTTTGCGGCGTATTGTTGCTCAAACCTTCAAATGCAATTCGTCCTTCACCAGGAACATCGGATTTGATATAACACACGATCTCATATTTATGTCCTGCTGTAACAGGAATGCTCGGAGAAACCAACTGCAAAGCCTCAGGTGTGTTTGAACTTGCAGAAGAGATCAATTGTATTGCTTTTGTATTTGCCGCCATGCCCTGTGCGTTTACAACGGAAATTCCTGCACCGGCATTTGCTTTGGTCCAACCGGTAAAGCTTCCATCCTGCAGACCTGTTACAGTTAAAGCGTTTGCAAAACCGGGAGTTGTAACAGTCATTGGCGAAATCAAATTGTTCAGATAGCTGGCATTTTGATTGGCATGCCATGTCAATGTATGCCCGTATACGGTCATACCTGCTGCTTTTGCAGTTTGAAGGAACTTCTTTGTATTATCCAAAGCCAAACTGCCATCTGCCTGCACAACAGCACCATGTTTCATTTCATAGCCTGCAACAAGCTCATTGAAATTGCTGTTAGCCAACCTGTACATAACGCCTTTGTTTATGTACTCACTTAAACTAACTGCTGCCCCAAACTTGAAATTAGGATGAGCGGCACGGTTAATATAAGTCTTCAATGCTGACAGGGAATCGATACTTTCCTGGTCAGTAACCGTTTGCGGCTTATCTACATTAAAGCTGAGCGGTTCATACTTTTTGCATGAAGCCACTACAACTAACATAGCTAAGCTTATCGTTATTTTATTTAGTCTTTTCATCATAAAAAGTTATTGGTTCGATTAAAGTTTTACTTGGCTACCGGAGTAAATGTTTCCATTGTTACCGCACGGTCACGCAATACCAAAGTATCGCTAGTGGCTACCTGCATACCTGTAAGGTTCACCTGGTAATTCAGATAGATCGCATCACGGTCCTTACTGCCCCAACTGTTTTTCTCTCCCCTTTTTACAAATGCACCGGTTCCTGTTGCTGTGACATTAGCAGTAGCAGATGACACTGAACATTTACCTGTATCATCAAACGTCAGAAGCAGAGTGCAATAAATATTATTACCTCCTGCATCCTTATATACAACAGGAAACTCAATCTCTTTCATTGAACGTGTATTTAACTTGTTCACTTCATCGCTTTCAACATATTGTTGATGACGAACATTGGTTTGATTTACGCTTCCGGTTATAACATCTTTACCACGACGCAAATAATTGCCTGACCATGGATTTACATATTTCACCGCGTAAAGAATAAAGTCTTTACCTTGCAGAATAGAGTCAGCGCTTCCTTTGCTTGACATACGTACAGGAATGACATAACTGTTCTTTATTGCCTTCGGATCATTGAAGAAAGCATCTGTTAACTGCACTTCTACACCTCCTGTTAAACCGCCTTTTGGTATCACAATTTGATTAGAGGCAAGTGAATAATAATTGGATGGCATTGCAAGAACATCAGCACCTCCGGGAGCGAATAATAATGGAGTGTTCAGTAAAGAGTTATCAACTGCTATACCGATAGCTACATCTTGTTTGCTGTAATAAACACCGCCTGTAGTAGCCATGATTTTGCATTTATGCTGGTTATCCAGGTCAGTATTAAAAATGTCTTCGCCCAATGTAATTGTTCGCACCGGGTATTGATAGGCGAAGTAAACAGTCTGGTAATTGTAATCAGGAAAATCCTTTTTCTTGTTACATGATGCCAGCACTGCTAACAGTATCACCGGTATTAAAAACTTTTTCATAAGTTCATTTTTCAACGATTCATTAATAATATTCATAGTCATTGAGTGCTTGTTTTAACGCCAACCCTTGTTTTGTTGTAATGCACTATACTTTAGCACTTCATTGTATGGAATAGGACCATAGACCATATGATTTTGGAACAACCTGTCTTCAACAGAGATAATATTATAGTTCCCTGCCTGGATGCTTACACCTTTAGCTCCTTCGGTAAGATTATCTTTCCATCTGCGTAAATCCCAAAAACGGAACCCTTCAAAACACAATTCAAGACGACGTTCATTTTTTATCAATGCCCTCATGGCATCTTTACTTGTTTTTGCTGCTTCTAAGTATGGGTCGTTGTTGGTAGTTCCCACTCCGGCTCTTCTGCGGATGGCTTTAATAACATCGTAAGCAGAAAAACTGTTAGCGCCTGTACCTGTCGGTCCCCATGCCTCATTGGCTGCTTCAGCATAAATGAGAAATATTTCAGTGTACCTGATATGAGGTTTGTAATGTCTTTGATTGTTTGCAGAAGAAGGATTCAGATTCACATCCTGGCGAAGCAGTTTGCGTAAATAAAACCCTGTTCTTGTAGATGTTTCAACTTTGTTCAATGCATCGTTTGTTGTACCATCTGCTGCTGTGTTGATGACCGTACTGTTGGGTCCTGCAGTACCACCGTTCACAAGAATGAATGTTTTCAATCTTGGGTCACGGTTATTGTAAGGATTTTTGGGGTCATAACCACTTGTAGCATCTGTAATGGGATAACCATTTGCCATTGGGAATGCTTCAACGAGATTTTCAGTAGGATTGATGCGACCACTTCCAAACAAGGTAGGAGGATAATTTTGTGTTTCAAGATCCCTGTTGTCAGCATAGTTATTTCTCCAAAGTATTTCAGAAGGATTAGCACCAGAAGCAAGACCGGATATCTCCGAAGCATTAGCGTACCATGTTAACCCTGTTGATGACAAAGAAGTAATTCCACCTTTAAGATTGATAAGATCTGCTGCATAATTCGCTGCATCTGCCCATGTAGTTGTATTATCGGCAGATGTATATGCAGGACTTGCTGCCATCAACGCAGCTTTTGCTCTTATACCTTTTGCAATACGTGCAGTTAACAAACCTCTGAATGTTGCACCAAATGCACGGTTGTACTGGTCTTTGGTAATTGATCCGTATTTGGAAGGAATACTTGTTGCGCTGGCCACATCTTCATAATCCAATGGAAGCAATTGTTCTGCTTTATCAAGATCAGCATACAATTGCTTCATGCAATCTGCAAAGGATGCTCTCGGTTTATTAAATTCACTTTGCGGAGTTTGTGCTTCAAGAAGAATAGGAACTCCAAGCAATTGACCATTTTCGCCAACACCTGCATGCGCCTGCAAAAGATGGAACATAAACAATGCTCTCAAACCATAAGCTTCGCCTTTGATACGTGTTGCAAAAAGTTTGCTCACAGCTGTATCTGCTGTCCAGGTAACCTTGTCAACTTCATCAAGCATGATGTTGATGTACTGGATCGCAGCGTAACAGTTTGTCCATTGGTTAACAGGATTGTTGTTAGCTGTCCATTGGCCGGTAGCCATTTTTAAGAAACCACTGGCTTTATCATTAGTGACTGCATCGTCTGTAGCCACATCATTAAATGACCATGAGTTGGTAGGAATGCGGTTATATGCATTCAGAAGAACGGCAAAAGGAAATCTTGCATCACTTGGTACAGTTGTACTCTCGTCCAGTTGCCGGTTATTTTCAATAGCGGGATTAATCAGGTCTTTACAACTACTCATTGTAAAAACTGCCGCTATTACTGCTAATGTTATTTTATACTTCATTTTCTTTTCTTTAAGAGGTAAACAACAGTTTAGAATGCAGCTTTAACACCTGCGTTGTACAATCTGGTTTGAGGAGAACTTCCAATGTTCAATTGCATAATATCACGTTCGGGAGAAACTGTCAGCAGGTTAAACCCTGTAACATACACATTGAGTTCATGAACAAAACCATTTTTTTTCAGCTTACCCGAAAGATCATAGGAAATCTGCGCCTTTGCTACATCAAAACGATTTGTACTATACATCCAGAAATCGGAAGAGCGGAAGTTGTTATCACTTTGACCAGTAGTCAAACGTGGATACTTTGCAGTAGCCTTAGTATCTGTTGTCCAGCGATCACGTACAACTACAGAATATTTGTCTTCACCATCTACCCAGAAATAAGAACTGTTCTTCATTGCATAAGCTCCAAACCTGCCGGTGCCCAAAGCAAAGAAGCTGAAGTTTTTCCATTTTGCTGTAAGGTTTACACCAAGTGTTAATGGTGCTCCAAACCAACCACCTCTGCCTAAATAAACTTCATCTCTTGTGTCAATAATGTTATCACCATTTTGATCTTTGTATTTAATATCTCCAGGCTTAACCTGTCCAAACGATTGTTTCGGTGAATTGTCTATATCAGCCTGATCGTTGAAGAATCCAAGATTTTGTAAGCCCCAGATGGCATCCAGAGGTTTTCCCTGCCTGTATTGATAATTGTCTGCATAAACTTCGGCACGTTTTATAGCCGTGGTTTTATAATAAGTGCCAACAAAACCAAGTGACCAATCAACCTGCCCAAGTTTTTTATTGAGGTTTGCGCTAAAGTCAAAGCCAATGCGCTTGTCGTCGTTGTAGTTTACATAAGGTATGAAAGAAGAAACGGGCCAGCCTGTGCTAAAATATGCCGGGAACAAAACAGAAGCCTGGGTGATATTGCCAACCATTTTATTCACGAAGAAGTCGCCTTGCACATTAAGTAAATTTTTGAAGAAGGTTCCTTCAATGCCAACAGTTATTTCTTTACGTTTTGGAAATACCATGTTGGGATTATCTCCGCGGCGTGATTCCGTTGCCTGTATACCCGTACCATCTTTCCATCCGTACCATGAGCCCAACCCTGTATAATATCCCTGGTACAAATAATAATCACCATTTGAAGAAGTAATATCGAGATCGGTATTGATAACGCCTGCAGATGCAGTAAGTTTTAAATCATCGATAACAGAAGAATTTGCAAGGAATTTTTCATTGCTGATTCTCCAGCCCAATGATACCGTTGGCGAAATAGCCTTGCGGTGTGCCTCGGGCAGTTTTGCAGAATGTATCACTGCTCCTGCAAAATCTACATAGTATTTGTGTTTGAAATTGTACCCTGCCTGTAAACCAAGATTAGCATTACTTGTGGCATGATAAACTGCAGACTCTGATTGTTGATAGCCGTTAGCAACCAACATGGCAGAAATGTTATGCATGTTATTGATGCTATTTTCATAATTGAACTGGCCGTTAACTGCAATGGTTTGCCTGTACCAGCTGCCACTTACATTTTGCACCCCGTTCTTTGTATCCTGGCCGTACATGGTAAGACTGCTGATCAAATCTTTTCCAGAATAGCTATTCCATGTTGGCGCATACGTTGCATAAGTGTTGTTGTATGCCTGAGAGTAAGTAGTTGAGTAGTCAACTGCAAATGCAGAATGGAATGTTAGTCCTTTCAACAAATTGCCAAGATTAGCACCAACACCTGTATTAAATTGAAACTGGCGGCTAATGTATTTGTTATTACCGCCGGCATAGATCGATGCAATTGAATTGGTTTGATCAAGCTGCGTACCACCGAGCAGATATTTTCCGTCGATAATATGGCTGCTGTTCTTTACTAGAAGCTGCGAAAGAGAATCATCTGCTTCAATCATGCTCAAAGGAATGAGTGGTGAAAAACGATATGGTCTTACTGTTGCAGCACTGTTCCAATAATTAGTGTTCACCCCTTTCCCTGAATAAAATATTGCAGTGGCATCTACATTGCACGTAATGTACTTGTTGAGGTTTATATCAATGTTACCACGAAGATTGAGTCTTTCAGATCTGTCATTCTTTACGGCTTCACCAAAATTTAATAGCGAGCCATTGGTTTGGTAACCGATGTTAGTATAATATCGGGCAACTTCATTTCCACCAGATATTTCTGCAGTCGCATCATAGCGATTATAGGACTGCTTCAAATAATCAGAAGAATAATAATCAACATTTGGATAGCGATATGGATCTTTACCCGAGGCATAATTATAAATTGTTTCCGGGCTGTATAATACAGATAAGCCATCATTCTTACGGGCTTCGTTATACAGCGTCATGTATTCGGCCGAACCTAAATATTGAGGATAAGCCTTCGGTGCATTTACTCCTGCGTTTACTCTTACATCAATCTTGCGATCATATGCCCCGCCTCTTTTTGTAGTGATGTAGATAACACCTTTAGCAGCCCTGCTACCATACAGTGCAACTGCACTTGCACCCTTCAGAAATGAAATCTGCTCGATCTCTGTAGGTACAACATTGCCTGCCTCACGGGGAACACCGTCAATCAATAAAAGATAACTACCCATTCCCCAAAGACTATTACCATTGACACCACTTGTAAGCGCATCAAGACCATCCAGGCTATAGGTGTAGTAATTCTTTTTTAAAAGTTCAGAAATGTTTACTGCCGATACCGGGGCAACAATATCACGTTTGTCCACTTTCTTAAAAGCAACCTGCACTTGTTGTGCATCATCACTTGCAGTAAGTGTGATTTGTTTATATACTGTTATTGCATTTACAACAAGTGTTTTATAGCCAGGCGCCTGTATTGACAATGGAGTATTAGCAGGAACCTCAATGAAAAAACGTCCCGCATTATCTACAGTAACCTTTGTTCCTTGCTGATCCAGCCTTTGAACAACGGCAGTTGTTACGGGCATCTTGTTGACATCAACAACGACGCCGTTAATTTTCAATGTGGCATTTTGTGCGTTCAACAGGGTGGGAAGAAATACCACTGCCAAACATGCCACTAATAATATTTTGATGTACTTCATTTTTTTCTCTTTTATTTATTCAAGTATTGTAACTCAAACCCGGCTCTTACCATCCCGGGTTTTGTTTAAACTCCAGGTACATATTAGCATCCGAATTTTTTAAAGGCAGCCAGTAGTGTTTTTCTGTGTACTTGCGTTCAAGTATAGTTACCTCACGCAGGTTAACTACTCTGTTTTGTGTCGGATCACTTATATTAAATGTTCCTGACCGATCGAATTCAACTGACTTCTTCAACGTGTATGGACTTTGAATCAGCAACATCCAGCGGCGGAGATCATTGAAGCGGTGACCTTCGAACGAAAGTTCTACTGCACGCTCACGTCTTACTTCACCCATAAAATCTTCCAGCGTTCCAAGAAACTTCGTTGCCACGTGGCCAACACCAGCCCTATCCCTGATGAAGTTGATAGCATCAACTGCTGTCTTGCTATATCCATCAGCTTTCCCTTGTGGTGAATTATAAGCTTCGGCTGCAGCTTCGGCATACATGATGTACACATCTGCCAGGCGCATGTAAGGCAAGTGAATATTCAAGCTCTTATCGTAACTGTATCCATTGTCATACATGTTTGCAGTTCTTGGAATAAACTTGTAAAGAAGATAACCCGTGCGGCTTCCGGTGCTGATGTTACGATAGCTACCGCCGGTAAACAGATTAGCATAACGATTCACTTCCTGTGAAGGGGTTGGTATACTTCCCTGCACACATTTCACGCCGTCATAAACGATATCATTGTAAAATCTTGGGTCTCTTCCTTTCCATGGATAGTTAGGATCATAGCCCGATTCAGCATCAGCCTGGGCAATATCTTTAATTGGTAAGCCATTAGCCATTCCATAATAATCAACATAGTTGGCTGTAGGCAAGAACTTCACATCGCCACCTTCAATTGTTGTAGGCTGGTATTGTTTGCTGGTACCCCAGTTTGATCCGTTGGCACCATAATACGGTCCAAAGAAAATTGCTTCGGTTCCACCAGGCATGGCCCAGTTTTGACCTGTAGTATAAAAGTTGGTGTAGTATTTTGCAAAATCCACAAGCTTGTAAGGAGCTTCTCCATTCTCGCACAGTTGTAACAATTCAGCAAGTGCAGCTGCAGCTTTTTTGCAGTACTCTGTGTTATAGGTTTTATTGCCTGTAGAAACATAGTTCATTAAAGGACTACCTGCCCATAGATAATTTTTACCGAGATAACCAAGCGCCATTATTTTATTAATGCGCAACTGGTTTTTACCAAGTGTTCTTTTACCTGCTGTAGTATTATCCCAGTTTACAGGCAACAAGTCTGCTGCCTCTCTGAAATCTTTCGCAGCTTTGTCAGCACACTCGCTATACTTTAAACGGGGTAAGGTTAATTTCTGATCGCCGGGAAGTACTTCATCAATGTAAGGAAGTCCACCAAAGTATTGCATGAACATAAAATGGAACCATCCTCTGAAAAACAATAGCTGGCCTTTGATAAGATTTTTCTCTTCCTGTGTGGCATCGGTCAATTTATCCATGTTGGCAAGACCCATGTTGGCTTTGCGTATACCGTACCAACCTAATTTCCATAATGATTTTGTAAACCTGTCATCGTTGGTGCTGGTATTGTTTCTATCCATCCAACCTGCCTGCCATCCGTCGAATTGTGATTGCCAGCCCCAAAAATTACCGTTGTCAATTTTTACAATGAAATGGAAATCGAGAGCGGTAGATTGTATTTCATCTTCACCCCAGTTCCACGAGTTTGTCCAATAAGCGTTTGAGAAATCAGGAATGCAGTGATAGAGTTCTTCCGTGAATCCCTGGAAGTTCACGAAGTTTTTGTAAGCATCAACATCTGACACTACAGATTGCGGTTCCCTGTCAAGAAATTTCTTGCAGGAAGACAATCCCGAGGCGATGCTCAGCACCACAAAGGCAAATAAAATCTTCAAATATTTTTTCATGATTCGTTTGTTTTAGAAAGTTATGTTAGCACCCAGGTTGTAGCGTTTTACAGTTGGATATGCTCCCTGCGATGCCCATCCTGTACCTGCGTAATTGGATTCACGATCATCAGGCATTTTGCTCCATGCATACAGGTTGTTACCATTTAAATAAATGCGCAAGCCGGATAAACCAAGTCTCTTGATGTATCGTCCACTGATATTGTAGGATATCTCTGCATTTTTCAAACGGATGTACGAACCATCAAACATATATTGCGTACCTCT
Organism: Flavisolibacter sp.; assembly: GCA_035554655.1. GTDB lineage: Bacteria > Bacteroidota > Bacteroidia > Chitinophagales > Chitinophagaceae > Flavisolibacter. The sequence goes on along the minus strand of DATMIF010000059.1, from coordinate 104,934 downwards.
GTAATAGCCTGCAGGTGTTGTTAACCAACGAGGCATCGGAACATCCGCATTCGGATTGTCTTTTGTCCAATAAGTTCCTTCGTCATATACGGTATGACTTTGTGAACCAAGGCTGCCGAACACCACCTGGCGTGTAACATCATTTACCGCGTAGAATTGAACAAAGGCGCTGAATCCTTTCCAGTCAACACCAAATGTTGCATTATAGGTATTGAGCGGCCAGTTGGAGTAACCGTATGGAATGTTGTCTTTATCATCAATAACACCATCGCCGTTGTAATCAACGATGTAATAGTTGCCGGGCAATTTCACATCATCATTAGTATTGTGTATGGTGCTTGCATACAATTCATCCCATGTATTATAATATCCTGCGCTTACATAAGAGTATGTTTGACCATAAGATTTTCCCTGTGTCTTTTGATAGTCGGGCAGCAGTTCAGGATTATCGGCCTCAATAATCTTGTTCTGGGTATGGGTCATATTCAAATCGGACCATACACGCAATTGTTTATTGAACGACTTGTTGAAATGAAGTTCAAATTCATAACCTTTAGCATTGATCTTACCAAGATTTGCAGGAGGAGGTGTTGCACCATAGTAAGACGGAACCGACCTGTTTGCCAATAAAATTTTGGAACGATTGTCGGTGAAGATGTCTGCCTTACCCTTGATCAATCCTTTAAACAATTCAAAGTCGGCTCCTATATTCATTTTCTCTGAAACTTCCCATTGAATGTTAGGGTTACCAATTGCTGTTTGCCTATACCATGAGTAAGGGCTTTGTTCAGCAGCTTCTCCGGTTACACCAAGCCTGGATCTGCCGCCATATGCCCACTGATCCATGTATAACCATCGACCATTGCTTGAAATATTATCATTACCGGTTTGGCCGTAAGATGCACGAAGCTTTAATAAGCTTAAAAACTTCATTGATTTCATGAATTGCTCGTTGGAAACGATCCAGTTTACACCACCTGACTGGAAGAAACCAAAACGTTTGCTTGGAGCAAATTGCTCGGAACCATTATAAGCACCATTATATTCTACTGTATACCTGTTATTATAATTGTAGGTGGTACGGAACACCCAGTCTTCCCTATAACGAGGAACCTCACTACCGTTTGCTGTGATATTACGGTTCAGAAGTCCCATGGCAGTGATGTTATGTTTTCCTGCAATTGTTTTATTATAGTTCAATTGTAACTGGTAAAAATTTCTGCGGTTGTTGCCGGTAACAGATCCCGCTGCAGGAGACCATTTGATCCCTTCCTGGAAATCAAAACCTGTCACGCCATCATAAGCCTGCCTGTAATAAGCGATGCCTGTCTTGGGATCTATCCATTTGCGTTGTGTATCATTGTACAAGTCATTAACCCCGCGATCGCTTTCGACAAATGTGTTGTCCATTGAAAGTGTTCCGGAAAATCTCAATCCCCGGATCAACATGTCAAGGTTTTGTTCAAGTGTGAAATCAGTTGTTAGGGTTGTTGTAGTACGGAATTGCACACCGCCAATAGCAAGAGACCTTGCAGAGTTTTCACCCTTTCCTTCATTGGGTTTATAAAATCCCCATGAACCATCGGCATACACAGGCAGAAAAACATCGGGTGCTGTTGAATAGGCATCAATCCATGGACCATATTGGTTACCACTAAATCCCCATGGACTTTTCCTTACTCCATAAGAACCCGAAAGATTGGTTTTAAAAACAGTAGTATTGGTTAATTGAAAATCAAGATTGCTCCTGACATTCACCCTGTTGAAGCCAAAACCAGGTTTGTATCCTCTTTTGTTATCGTATATTTTAAAGAGATCGCCTTCTTTTAAAAAGTCAGCACTGGTAAAATATTTCACGAATCTAGTACCGCCGCTTATATTCAGGTTGGCATTGTACGACATGGTGTAGTCATTGAACAATGCATTTACCCAATCAACATTTGGATAACGCTCTGCTTCCTCAAGATTAGCCGGATAGCGATATTTATTAAGTATATCCTGCGGCAAATAATCATTCCAACTAGATGGGCTCTTTGCCAGTTCGTATTCAATTACTTCATTGCGGATACGCAGTGCATCGTAAGAATCATATTTCCCCGGCAGCTTAGATGGTCTTTTCATTATGGTGTTAACAGTTCCCCTGATAGAAGCCTTTCCAACCTGTCCACGCTTGGTAGTAACGAGGATAACGCCGTTTGCACCTCTTGAACCAAATACGGCAGTTGCCGAGGCATCTTTCAAAACTGTTATCGATTCAACAGAACTGATGTCCACACTTGTCATCGAACGCTCCACTCCATCAACCAAAACCAGTGGGTCAGAGCTGTTCCATGTATTACGGCCGCGTATCACAATCATGGGATCTTCCTCACCGGGCAAACCAGTACTTTGTGCAGTAATTAAACCGGGCACATTACCTGTTAAAGCAGCTCCGATGTTTGAAACGCCACCAGCTCTTTCCAAGATTTTCCCTGTTGTTTGTGTAACAGAAGCAACTACGCCTTCCCTCCTTTGACGGCCATAGCCAACAATAACAACACTGTCCATTGCCTGGGCTATTGGCATTAGCCTGATCAAAAGAGTTTGACTTTTTGGGATAGCAACTTCCTGCTGCGTGAAACCAACATAAGTAATTACCAGTATGGCTTTTTCGTTTGCAACAGTTATGGAAAACGACCCATCTGCTTTTGAGAGGGTTGTATTATTGGTTCCTCTTTCAGTAATGCTGGCGCCATTGAGCGGCGTGCCTTTGTCATCAACAACTTTTCCGCTTACTGTCATCGCATCCGGATGCTTCTTTGCATCCCGTGCGGAAGATTGCAGCGAAAACAGGCAACTGCATAATATAATAAGGGCAGACAGAACCAAACGACTAAAGGCCAGCGACCGCTGACCAAACGAAGGATCTCGTTTAATTTTTTTCATATCACGTTTTGAGTTAGGAAAGTATTTGCTCCGCAGAGCATTTAATTTCTGGAATGAGTGGAGATTGTTACCACAGTGTCGGTTGCGATGAGTGGTATTAGTCAGGTTACTCTTTTCATACAGCAGTCTTTTTATGTTGATCAGAGAATCATTTGGCAAACCGGATCGAGAAATCCTGTAGCCTGTTTCAAAGCTAAAAGGGCCGTTATTTGAGGAACGGCTCATTTGTTGAAACTTATGGAACAAATGTTTTCCGCCTTTAAATCAGCCTTAACCTGACCAAAATCATCTGGCAGGAAATAAATGTTTAATACACATTTATCCTTAATCATTATTTTTGGATGAAGCGAATGCCAACAATTTACTCCGGCAACGAGTTATCAGCGAAGACGATTTGATATGGTTTCGGGACTGATGAATTGTAATCTTAAGATCGGGGGTCCTCGTTCCACCGTTTGTTTATTCAATTAATGATTGAATTGGCTGGGCATGTTTGACCGAAACAAAATGGCGAATTGTTGGGCTGTACAAAAAAGAACTGCTTTAAACTGTGAGACTAACAAAAATTATCCTGCTTGCTTTTTTAATCGTCAACCTTGGGTTCCGGGCTTTTGGGCAGGAAGAAATCAATTTCACGTCGTTGACCACCAGGGATGGACTTTCGTCCAATTCTGTAAATGCCATTTTGAAAGATCATTTCGGGCTTTTGTGGTTTGGTACTGTGGATGGCTTGAACAAGTTTGATGGAACCAATTTCACTGTTTACCGAAACAAACCGGGGAACTTCTCAACACTGCCGACCAATGAGATATTGTCGCTTCACGAAGACAATGCTGGTAATTTATGGGTAGGCACCGGCGGAGGCTCATTAAGCCTGTACGACAGGAAAAAAGATGTCTTTATTAATTTCCCTTCCCGCACTGCTCCTAATTCCATAAGCAATAATGTAATCAATGCCATTTACAGCGATTACAAGGGGAAGATATGGATTGGGCATTGGGACGGCATTAGCATTCTCGATCCGGCAACAAAAAAAGTAACAAGGGTACCTGACAGTTTTTCAAAGGCAGGCGCCATCGTTACTAAACCCTGCCTGGTTCTGTTTGAAGACAGCAGGCATTCCATGTGGATGGGAACAAACAACGGATTGTATCAATACAGCCCTAAAACAAAATCGGTAAAAGAATTTCTGCATTCTAGCCAGTCAGCAACGAGCCTAATAAATAATAACATCACTGCAATTAAAGAAGATAAAGCGGGTAATATGTGGATTGGCACAAACGGCGGACTAAGCATGTTGAAAAAAGGCGGGACAGGCTTTGTCAACTATGTCCAGGGTAATGATACTTATTCTTTAAGTAGCAATACGATTAATTCAGTTGATATTGATGACAACAAAATATGGATAGGAACAAACGAAGGGCTTGATATATTAAATCCAGTAAGCGGCCAGTTTCAAAAACTCAGCTTCAACCACAGGAACATCCACAGTTTAACTGCGCAGGAGGTCAAATCGATCTATATCGACAAGAGTGGTATTTATTGGCTGGGCATGACAGGCGGCGGCATAAATAAACACGACAAAAATCTCAACCTTTTCAACTTTGTTCAAAGTAATGTTTTTGATCAGCAGGGACTGAACGCTCCCGTGGTAACATCATTTGCAGAAAAAGAAAATGGTAAAGTATATGTAGGAACAGACGGAGGTGGACTTAGTTTATTCGATTGCAAGACAAAATTATTTCAGCATTTAAATATTCGTTCAGCAAGAAGAGGTATTGATGGACATTTTGCAGTGATGGCTTTGGAAATGACAAAAAAGAAAAAACTCTTTGTCGGCACTTATGGCGATGGACTATTCATGTTGGACCCGGCTTCAGGTAACTACACTCAATTACTTGCGGGAAGCAACGCACAGGACCTGAATTCAAACAGCATCTTTACAATTAAAGAAGATAGTAAAGGAAATATTTGGGTAGGCACAAACGGCGAAGGCTTGAACGTTTTAAGTGCTGAAGGTAAAGTGTTGAACAGGTACACGCCAAACCCAAAACTTACGAACGATATTCGTTTAGCTATTAATGGTTATATCAGGGATATTGAAGAAGACAAAGGCGGGAACATTTGGATAGCTACACACGGAGGCGGCATTGCTGTTTTTCATCCAAGTTCCAACCAATTTAGTTTTTATAATACAACGAACAGCAAATTGCCCAATGATAAAGTTCTTTCACTGCATGAAGACAGCAAAGAAAACATTTGGGCAGCAACATATGGTGGCGGCGTTGCAGTATTCAACAGAACTACAAATCAATTCCAAACTTTTTCCGAAACAGAAGGTTTGAAAAACAATACCTGCTATAAAGTTCTTGAAGACAAAAATGGCTTGATATGGGTAAGTACTAACCGGGGCATCAGCAGTATTGATTTTGCTACAAAGAAGATCAATAATTATAATGGTCACAATGGTGTTCAAACCAACAACTTTGTTCATGATGCCGGTTTGCGATTGTCAAGTGGCGAATTGTTTTTCGGTGGACAGGACGGCTTCAACTATTTTAATCCTGCATACCTCAAAAAGAATAATAATGCGCCTGCTGTTCTTATCACAGATTTACGGGTTTCCAATCAGTCAGTAATTCCTTCGGCTGAGGGACCAATCAAGGAACATGTTTCTTTTGCAAGAGAGATTAACCTCGATTACAAACAAAACTTCTCTTTAAGTTTTGTAGGATTGAACTATACTTCGCCGGAGCAAAATCAATATGCATATAAGCTGGAGGGCTTAGATAAAGATTGGAACTATGTGAGCAATTCCACATCCGCTTCATACACCAACCTCGACCCCGGAGAATATGTATTTCGTGTAAAAGCCAGTAACAACGACGGTGTTTGGAATTATGAAGGCACTTCGATAAAGATTTATGTGCACCCTCCATTTTGGAGAACTACACTTGCTTATATTTTGTATGCCTGGATAATTATTGGCCTCGTTCTTTACCTGCGATATAGAAGCTTTCAAAAACTGAAAAGAAAATTTGCATTGGAACAGGATAGAATGAGACTGGAGCAGGAACGTAAAGAAACCGAACGCTTACACGAGCTGGACAGGCTCAAAATAAAATTCCTCACCAATCTTAGTCACGATTTCAGAACGCCGATCTCATTGATCCTCGGCCCGGTTGATTCGTTGCTTACAAAAGAAGGCGATAAACAGTCAGTTGACCAATTGAGTATGATCAAGCGCAACGGAAGAAGATTATTAAACCTGGTTAACCAGTTACTCGACTTCCGTAAGATGGAAAGTCAGGAACTAAAACTAAATACATCAAATGGAGAACTGGTATCGTTTATCAATGAAGTAACTGATTCGTTCAAAGATTTTTCAGAAAGAAAAAAGATAGACTTTGTTTACATCAGCGTTATTGACCAGTTGTATACACGTTTCGATCATGATAAGATGGAACGCATCTTATTCAATTTATTATCCAACGCTTTCAAGTTTACATTGGAAGGAGGCAGAATAGCTTTAACGGTTGAAAAGCTTGAAGAAATGTCTGATGACTCCACCACATGGGTATCCATAAGCATCTCTGATACCGGCATTGGCATTGAAGAAAATCAAAAGGAACAAATATTTGAACGCTTTTTTCAAACCGGTGGTCCTGTGTCTGTGCTTAACCAGGGAACAGGAATTGGCCTATCCATTACAAAAGAGTTCATCAAAATGCACGGAGGTACTATAGATGTTGAAAGCCAGTTAGGCAGAGGCACAACCTTCAGCATTCGTCTTCCACTTGTTACATTAGAAGCGCCGGTCAATAATGGTCACCAGGTATCATCAATACAAATACCAGAAGTTGAATCAGAACTATCACCGTTGACAAACGTAGTTAATGGGAATAAAACGAATGGAGTAAATGGCAAAACAGAAATGCCTACAATTTTGTTGGTGGAAGACAATGAAGACTTCAGATTTTATCTGAAAGAAAACCTTCGGCTGCACTATAAAGTTTTTGAAGCTGCTAATGGAAAAGAAGGATGGCAAAAAGCCCTGGCACATCATCCCATGCTTATCGTCAGCGATATCAGCATGCCGCATATGAACGGAATAGAACTCACTCAAAAAATCAAATCAGATAAAAGAACAAGTCACATTCCTGTTATTTTGCTAACAGCCTTAACAGGCGAACAGGACCAGATAAAAGGATTAGAAACCGGCGCCAACGATTACATTACCAAGCCATTCAATTTTGAAGTGCTTAATGCAAAAATTAAAAACCTACTGGAACTAAACAGCAGTTTAAAAAATACATACACCAGGCAAATTAAAGTGCTCACTCCCGAAGTTGAGATTGAATCAGATAACGAGAAGCTATTGAATGAGATCATGCTGTACATTGACACGAACCTTACTGACTCACAATTATCGGTTGAAGAACTGAGCAGGCATGTAGGTATGAGCAGGAGTTCTTTGTACAACAAATTACTTGAATTGACGGGACAAAGTCCTGTTGAATATATCCGTTCTGTAAAGCTTGATAAAGCTGCAGTTTTATTGGAGAAGAGTGAAATGAACGTTGCCCAAATTGCATACTCGGTTGGATTTGCGACGCCGAATTATTTCGCTAAATCCTTCAAAGCAAAGTTCAACATGCTGCCATCTGAATATCTCACTAAGATGAGAAAGAAAAACGGAGAAAAATTAAGTGGATAACAAACAAATTCCTGTCCAATCAATTCAACATCCAGCCTGCACGTTCTGCAAACTCCTTTTGCGCCTGCGGACGCCATTTTGAAACGCATTGCGTTCCAGTCGGATCATCGAACCAATGATTTTTCGTTATGTCTGGCCTTGTAAATTTTCCGCCCCAACTTTCCTGGTTCGGCTTTTCAGGATCGTTCAATCCATGAGCTGCGCTAACCAAATATAAAAATGAAGGCGTATCACCTTCCTGCTGCCCTTGTTTCTCGGGGTTAAAGCCGCTCTTTGGATATAAGGCGCCTAAAGGTCCATGGTCTTCACGTATGTTTTTGTTTATCCATGGCAGATCGGCAAGTTTAGCATCTGCGCCAAACATGTCATAAAACATGCCCATATAGTTTCGTTCTGAAATGATGACAAACAACTCAGGGAAATTATCGAGTAACCACTGTGCTGATCCATCTTGTTTACCGATAAGATAGATGCGGAGTTTGTTGAGAAACTTTTTTAAGCCGGCAGCATTGCGTGTTGCTTTCACTTTCCATATAGCTTGTGCAACATCTGCCGATCCGCCCCAACAACAAATCCAAACCGGACGTGTATCAGGTTTGTCTACAACACTGATGATTGCATTCGAAGCCTCGCTATCCATCCATTCTCCAACAATTTGTGCTGCCGGCTTTCCATACGTGTTATCGTGGCCCTGCCATGTGATGGAATTTAAATATGCTGCAGTAGGATAACGTTGATCATGCTTGCGAAGATTTTCATCTACCATGTCATAGACATTCAGCATGTCCAGCATGTTTTGCTTTCTTGCAATATTGGCAAAGGTGCCTGCGGAAGCCACAAGACCTTCAACATCGAGATCATTTGTATACAGAAGAAAGCGAACCATTGATTGTAGATCATCGGGGTCACTGCATTTGTTTGCAGGGCCTGTACATCCTTTAGCCGGAATAACATCAATTGGTGGGAAGTCGGATGTAATAATAACCCTTACTCTTTTATCCTGTTTCTGTAGACCATCATTCTGGCAGTACGCACAAAACTGCAGACAAAAAATTGCAAGACTTAGAAGAGAACATTTTGATACACTGCACATCATGTTATTATAAATTTTCTTTCGCAATCTGAGAATCGATAAAGAAATACTTGTCATAAATAAACTTTGAACTCACCGCTGCAATGCAATAAAGCCATCATCATAAGCATGGAATCGTAATACCTATATCGGCCGGTCGGAACATCACGGTCCCAAAGAGTTCTTACAAACTTCAAAGCATTGGTACTTGTATCAGCCAAAGCTGCAGTAGCATTACACGCAATTAATCCGGTCGGCTGTCCACTTTGCAATTTTTTGCCATCAAGGGTATACTGGTTACCGTATGAGCTCATTCCCTCCGATTCAAAAAACTTCAATAATCTTTTGCTTCTTTGGATTGCACGTTCATCTCTATGCCACCAACTCCAGTCAACGCCCCAGTTCATTACAGTTCTCCATGCATCATAACTAAAGTTGCCTGATTCACGACGCCAAGGCGCTATCCAGGGAGTACCGTCAAAATTGCCATAGTCAGGTGTGAGGCCTGTTGACGGATGCGCAGCTTTTTCAAAATATTCTCTGCTAACTGTTGCTGCTTTTTTCCAAAATGCTCTATCCGCAACAGGTGCTTTTATTGCCCACACCTCATAGAACGCAGGCAGATGATAACTCGCATCTGTATGTTCAGCATTAGGCAGGTCTGGAGTAAAACGCACCATCCCATTTTTCTCGTCAAATAAATTTATTGCTGTCATTTTCCTTCCATGTATTTCGCCGGTTATTGCCGCCTTATGCCGCATAAAAGTTGTTAGTGTATCTGCTTCTTTTTTGTAATTGTATATTCCAATACCATCGCCCCATCTTGCTGAGGCAAAGTAAAGTGCCGTTGCATAATATTCTTCCCCATCAGGTGCAGGCATCTCGTCATTAGCAGTGCCATCTGTTTTTGAAGACCATGAAAAATATCCATAGGCAGGATGTGCAGGGTTGCTATGATACATGTAGGTTTTAGACCAGTTCCAAAGCGCATCAAAAATTTCTTTTTTGTCCATCTGCAATGCTATCATCATTCCATAAGACATTCCTTCACTTCTGACATCGTTGTTATTTACATCAGGAATATAGGCGAGCTTTCCATTTGCATTTTGTCCTGCTTCAAAATAGACTGCTTCTGTTTCTTTATTGCCATAAAACAATTTGTGAAAAGCATTTTCTATTTTTTGTTTGATAGCCTCTTGTTTATAACCTGCTTCCAAAAAAAGATTTCGGTAGTGTTTTTGTTCTGCAATGCCATTTGTCTTAGTTGAACGGCAAGCGGTTAAAAACAGAAATACAAAAAGAAGAAAACTGATCAGCAGTTTCATTGTGGACTTTTATTTTTCTATTTAGGTAGTATGGTCACAATTATTCTTTTATACCTCGATAAAGCCGGAGTTCCTTTGTCAGTAATTTTTAAAATAAAGTGGGCAGTTTCTTTTTTATCTACTTCAGGTGCTGTTATCCAAATGCCGGGATAATTTTCTGGCAAAACCTTTATTTCTTTTTTGTAAGTGCCTGCTTCAGGATAATAAAACCATAGAAAACCGAAGCTATCGCCGTCCGGATCATAAGATGAAGAAGCATCGAGACTGAAGCCTTGACCTGATCTTACTGTGATTTCTGTAGGCTGTTTCAAAACCGGGACGGGTGGATGATTAGCATGTTTGTAATCTGCTATACACCAGTTCATGCGTGCAGCAAAATCATTTTGAAAATCCTGTCTCCATCTCCAAAGCGTTGCTTTATTGTCGTTATAATGCAAAGTATCCGGCCTTATTACTCTTCCAAAATTGTTCGGAATAAACGGCGTATAGTTATCTGTAGCATCAGTCCATATTTCTCTCGTCTCCGCTTCAAACGGAACTCCGGAAGAACCTTTCTTTAGTTTGGAGATATCAGGTTTATACAATTCATAACGACCACCCCAACCTCCCCAGTTTGGATGTTCAGGATTATTCAATCCGTTCGGAATTAAATTCAACCACGAAGGAGTATCGCCTTCCATTCCCCACGATACATCGGGGTAGGCGGCTCCAAGTGCGCCATGTCCCTGTTGAATATTTTTTGCCAGCCATTGATTGCTTATTTCTTCATTACTGACGCCTTTTATTTGGGAATTGATTGCGCTCCATATTGCGCTGCCATAATCGTCTCCGGGATTAACTATATAAAACAAGTCCGGAAAATTATTCCTGATCCAGATGCCGCTATCATCCTGGTCAGATATTGTATACACTCTTAACTTACTGACTAACCTTTTGACTTCGGCATCTGTTTTTGTATGCCTGATCTTGTAAAGTGCCTGGGCAAGTGTATTGGAACCACCCCAAACACAAATCCATAAAGGACGTTCATCATTTTCCTCAAGTGTTTTGATAATCCAGTCGGATCCTTCTGAATTTTTCCCATCTCCGATGCCTTGCATTCCGTAAGCTGCTATTCCTTGCTTTACTTTTTTTAAAAGCGTTTCTCCACCAGGAAAACCCGGTTCATGCTTATTGAGGTTGGGCTGAACTTTGCTGTAAGCCCTGATGATCTTTTTTATGGATTCAGGTGCCACCCTTGTTTTTTGCCACACTGATGTTGTAACGATCAGTCCCTTGATGTCAATTTCATTGGAGTATAAAAGCAGTCGAATGAATGATTGGGTGTCGTCCGGATCAGCTTCTATGTCTGATAATATAATCACCCGGTGTTTTTGATTTGGCTGCGCAAGAAGATGTTGAGAAGACAATACGAGACTGACGACTGTCAGCAGGAATACTATTCGCAAGCACTTATTCCCTATCATATTAGAATCGTTGAATTATTTGGCAAGCCCTTAAGCATTCCAACTTCACGGAAGAAAACTACCACCAAAAATAAACCCTTGCGGATTCAGAGTGTGGCTCATTTGTTCAAACTTGTGATACAAATGTGTTTTAGTTACTTGTGAAGGACCAATCGCGAGCCATCATAACTAAACAGATTGTCGAAGTTTTAGCAGATCAACCCAGTCGCCACCATAAGCAAGTCTGTTTAGATCACGATGAGGTTGAGCTGGTTTCAATATATCATTCAAGTTGCTCATTTCAGTTATTGGTTTTTAAAATAAGAATCATTCGCCAAGCTGACGATAGGTTCAAAATACAAATTATTGCTTGCCTTATAATTTATATAACTAGACAATGGTAAAGTGAAGGTCGACCACAACTAATTTTTTTCAAGTTCAAGTTCTGCCGCACAGCTTATACATAAATACTTTGAAGTCTTTTTTCCGCATCGTTTGCAATTATTAGAGAAATGCTGGTCACGATGTTGCTTGCAGTAATATTCCATGAAAACTGAGTCTGTATTAACATTTATATATTGCAATTCCTCCTTCGCTAAGTTCCTGGGCATGGCCGTATTAATGATTGCTAAATGAAAACTGGTTATTCTACAACGATTTCATCAGCAAATAGCCATGCACGCTTTCCTTCTCCTGAATGCCCTCGTGGCAATGCATCCAACACTTTTGCTGTCACACGAATAAATCTTGCCTTTTGCTGTGGAAAATCAACAATAAAATCTTTTGTTACTGGCGATTGCTCATTTACTGGAACATCATTCGGCACCGTTTCTATTTCCATAAAGTTTTGCCCATCGCGGGAAACCTCGAACTTTACCCACTCTGGCATCATGATCCATTCGCGATACTTTTGTAAGCAACCCAAGGAAACGGAGTGGATGTTTTTTTCTTCACCGAGATCAATAGTTGCAATCATATCCTTTTTTTCAAAGCCATGCCAGTATTTACCGTGAGCTAATGTTCCCCTGATGCCGTCTGTAAGCGAGGTTATGCCCTCTGCCGTATAATAACGGCTCACGGGATTAATATAACTCACATTTTTTCCAACTGCTATGTGCATTACAAAGGATTGTTGTGCAGGTATGATACTCATAGTTTTGCCATCCACTACTGCGATCGCTTTTAATGTCAGTGATGTATCAACCGGAATCGGTCCTGAGTATTTTTTACTTTGAAGGCTTGGAATGGCCCCATCGGTGGTGAAGTGAACTTCACCTTTATAGGCTTCAGTGGAGAGGCGCACAAACACTTTTCCATTCTGCACCACCGGTTTTATTTCTACCTTGAAATTGCCTTTGCTGTAACGCAATCCTTTTTGGTCAAAGGCTTGAGAATGATTTTTCAAACGTTCATTAAAACTATTCCAATCTCTAGTCTCTTTCGGACTCCAGATTACTTCTGCAAGTGCCGGCATCCGTGGTAATGCCATGTATTCAACATACTCTGGTGTGGTAATATACTCTCCCCACAAGTTACCCTGAGCACCCAGCACTAATTTTGCCTGCTGTTCATTAAGTTCCTTCGGCACAGGCTCATAGTTATAAACTTTTCTCAGCGTATTGAAACCGCCTATCGTCAATGGCTCTGTTGCAGGATCACCCTGATAATAATCAAAGTAGACAGGATCGGCCGGCGTCATGACTACATTGTGATTCATTTTTGCTGCGGCAATTCCGCCTTGCTCCCCACGCCAGCTCATTACTGTTGCTTCCTGCGCCAAACCGCCTTCCAAAATTTCGTCCCAACCGATCATTTTGCGATGTTTGCTAATCAAAAATTTTTCCATTCGCTTGATGAAATAACTCTGCAACTCCTCTTCATTTTTCAAACCTTCTTTTCGCATTCTCGCTTGGCATTTAAGGCATTTTTTCCATGATGTTTTATCTACTTCATCACCGCCAATATGAATGTATTGTGAAGGGAACAAACTAATTACTTCATCCAATACATTTTCTAAAAATGCAAACGCACTATCATTGCCCGCGCAATAATTGGAAGAGATGTTTGTAAAGTTGCCACCCGTCATTGGTAACTGCAGCTGTTGGCTGCAGCTTAAATATGGATAAGATGCAATAGCAGCGGCACTGTGTCCGGGCATTTCAATTTCAGGAATAATAGTGATATTGCGAAGTGCTGCATAATTCACAATGTCCTTTATCTGCTCCTGGGTATAGTAACCTCCATAAGTTGGAATTTCATCACTTGTTGCCGGTGGTCGTTGTGTCCAGGGTTTATCTGTTTCATCAACACGCCAGGCACCAATTTGCGTCAACTTAGGATATTTTTTGATTTCAATTCTCCATCCCTGATCGTCAGTAAGATGCCAGTGAAACGTGTTGAATTTATACAAAGCCATCAGGTCGATATATTCTTTAACAAAATCGGGAGAAAAAAAATGTCGGCTTACATCCAACAGCATCCCCCTCCATTTGAAACGTGGGTAATCTTTTATCTGCATAGCAGGAATTTGCAAAATTGCATTGGTACGAACGGCAGGCAATGTTTGAAACAAAGTTTGCATGGCATACACAATTCCTGTTTTGGTATTTGCAGTAATAGTAATTGAAGATGGTGTCACGTTCAGTAAATAACCTTCATCTCCTATCTCGTTTGTTTCGGCAATTTTAAATGCAATTGATTTTTGCCTTTTTACGTTTTGAGGTAGCCTAAGCCCTGAAATGTGAGCTATATAAGAAGAGAAATAATTTGCAGCAGCTTTTAATTGTTTATCGACAGAGTTAAATGTAAGTTCCGTGTTTTTATCAATTACGAAACTTCCACTACGTGTCTTAATACTGACAGGTTGAGGTATGAGGCTAACTTCTTGGGCGTTTAAAATGGCACTCGAAAAAAAAGCGAAGGCAAGAAAAAATCCTTTTATCATTATTTCGACTTTATTGATCTGTTTCTAAAATTCGTTTTTGCTATTTAAGGGGTAACTGGTTAAATCAACATTGGCAATATCGTCAGGCATTGCCTCACACTATTAAATTTTAAAGACCACTTATATTTTCATGGTCTTATTATCCAATTCAGAGGTTAATTGCAAATGCGTTTTACATCCAAAATGCATGGCATCCTGCTGCAATGCCTGTTGAAACGCTGTCTTTGCATGCTCGCCCTCTGCCAGACCCAGGGAGCCCAATCCGATCATATAATAACAATGGATTTTATTTCTTGCATTCAGGTCATCTTCAAAAATCAAAAGATCCGGAAGCGATACAGCGAAATAATCAATCTTCACATCGTCATTCAGATGAGATAAACCATATTCAACTAATTTGGAAAAGATCTGTTTTGCTTTTTCCTGTTCTCCAAGCTTGTACCAGGCAAGCCCCTGATAAAAAATTTTATCGGGTTGCTGATCATTGTAAAACATGGCGGCAGTAGGTTCTGCAAGGCCTTGTGTGGCTTTCTTAAAAAATTCTTTCGCCTTTATCTCCTTTCCCGACTCTTCATATGCACAAGCCATCCAGTAAAAAATATCATTCTCCTGTGCCCCAAATAATTTTCCTTCACCTAAATTATGAGGATAGGTTTGTGCCTGCTCCAGTAATTCAATTGCTTTTGAATAATCACCCGAATGGATGTATTGTTTTGCCATTTCCACAAGACTGTAAATATATTGTCCTGAAACTTTTCCTTCACCACCTTCCCATGGATGGAATTTTCTTTGCATGATCAGCTCAAAGGCCTGCCCAAAATCACCAAGAAAATTATACAGAGCTGCTCTTTCAAGGTAGAGATCATCTCTTTGATTCACGACTTCAAGATGTTTTTCTAAAAATGAAAGACGTTCTTTGGGTTCTTTATTCAATCTTTTATACAACTGATCGATCTCCATTAACACACGGGCATCGGAAGGATTCAATCGGAATGCTTTTTCATAAGCAGCCATCGCCTTTTTCGCATCGTTTTGCTTGTTGAAATAAGCAATGCCAAGATTCCTGAATACCGTTGCAAAACAATCATCTCTTTTAGCGGAAAGTTCCCATTGCTCAATGGCTTCTTTGTATTGACGTTTGTCGTACCAAAGATTGCCCAGATAATAAGGCGCCTTTGCGTCGGACGGATTTCTTTCTATTGCCAGTTGCAATAACAAAATATCTTCAAGCTTGTTTGGAAAACAATAATCTGCATCAGCATTGCCAGCTTTCTTAAAACAGCTTTCTCCTTCGTCGTCATTCTTCAATTGATAATGCACCCATCCCAGATAATACCACAGCATAGGGTAAACGTTTTCGTTCTCGCCAACGGCTTGTTCTAACAATTCAAGAGCTTCATTAAATAAACCGGCGGCTACATAGTCGAGTGCATACTCAATGTAGTTTTGTGCACGGCCTCCTGCTAATTCATTCAATTTACCAATCACATTATTTGCCGGAACATCATTATTCAGTGCCTTATAAATTTTATACTGTTCAAAAAAAACACCGAGATTGAGCAGATCTCTTTTTAATGCAATGGCGCAAGTGCTCAACGCTTCAATATAATCTTCCAGTTTTCTCAATGCTGCAATTTTCAAAACGTAAGCCTTACCATTTCGGGCATTCCGGTCGAGTGAATGTTCAATATTTTCGAGAGCTTTTTGATAATCTCCTTTTGCTATATCAATCTGTGCAATGGAGAAATAGCCGCTATCCTGCCACGCACTGTTCCATACCGATTTGTAAAACGCTTCATAGGCTTCTTTTTGTTTTCCCTGCATTTTCAAACACAGTCCGAGGTTGTAATAAGGTTCTCCATCATAAGGATTGGGGTTACGCTCAGTACTGGTTTCAATCGCTTTACGGAAATAAGTTTCGCTTTTTGCAAATTGCCCTCTGCGGAAATACCAAAGTCCAAGTGCATTGTTGCACCGAATATCTTTAGGGTCTCTTCTGAGTGCTTCTTCATAATATGGAACCGGGCTATAGGTAGCGTGGCGGTACTGCTCGAGATGCCGCGCCGTTAAAAACAATTGCTCGTTATTTTCAACATCCTTTGGTTCAAATGCAGGCTTTGCAGGATCGGGAATTTGGTTTTGCCTGATGGATGCAGGCTCATATCGCAGAACTTCTTTGCCATCTTTATCAGAAATAATCAGCAGTATGTTTTTATCTGTAACATCTGCATCTGCCTTCACTGAAGTAATAAAAATTTTTTCAGGAGCCACAGCAACCGATTTATGAAAAAGCAATGCATCTGCTTTCAGCAAACGAATGTTTATATTTTGTTTTGATGTAGCAAACAGTTTTATTAGCAATTCATCATTTTCCTTTTCAAAGTATAATAACAAATCTTTGGTTGCATTCTTTACCAATCCCAACTCACGATAGGGAAGAAAATACTGCGTGAAAGATTTCTCTTCATAAGGCATCAACCAGCTAAAATCGGGTTGATTATCCGTAAACACACCGGTCATCAGTTCAATATATGGACCATCTTCATCCGTAAGATTTCTGTCCCAGGCCTTCCCAAAATCACTATGTCCCCATGTCCACTGTTTCTTTCCCGGAGACACATGGTGATTGGCAACATGCAATAGTCCTGCTTTTGTATCATGTTCGTACCCCCCAACGAAATCATAATCAGAATTGATGGCCATGTATGAAGTTGGAACCGGAATATTTTTATACCGGGAGATATCAGTACCCGGTGCATAGTTTACTTTATAGTAGGTACCCGTTGCAATAGGGAAAGTTGATACATCGCGTTTACCATGATCAAATACCGCATTCACGTCTGGTGGAAAAACTGACTGGTAACGATCGTTTACTTTAACAGCAGGATTAGCCCACCACAAAAAAGTTTGAGGAAGCGGTGTACGATTATATAGTTTGACTTTTATTTCGAGATAGGCTTTATCCGGGTACAAGGTGAAGCCCGCCATTCCTTTGGTGCGGAACATTCTTTCTATTTCATTTACCCAAACTGTTTTACTTCCATCTTCATTTTCTTCAATGGTATAATCGACAGGTTCAAATGTACTGGGACGATGATGCTGCGGCCAGTTAAATTCAATTCCGCCCGAGATCCATGGACCACAAAGACCAACCAATGCAGGCTTGATTACCTGGTTGTAATAGATAAAATGACGCTGCCTTATTTTATCATAAGCCATTTGCACCCTGCCACCCAATTCAGGCAGGATCATAATTTTTATGTAATCATTTTCGAGGAATAAACCAATGTATTCTTTATCCTTCTTGTCATCATATATTTTTTCAATTACAGGATTCGGATACACCACACCACTGCTTCCCTGGTAAATGCGTTTCTCAAAAAACATTGGGTTTTTATCCGGCGCACCTGCTTCGTAAGTTGGGATCACCACTTTTTCTTTCCAGATTTTTACTATTGAATTTTCCATTTCTTTTCTCTGCTTCTCGTTAGTAAAATTTTTTTATTCGCTAAAGATTTCGTCAATGTGCAATGATGTTTTCCAGTTCTTCCAGTGTACGGCCCTTGGTTTCTTTCACTTTTGATTTAATGAATAGGAATCCAAGCAAACAAATACCCGCATACAACCAGAAAGGACCATACGTTCCTAAAGTTTTAGCAAGAACAGGGAACGTAAATACTAAAATGAAATAAGCTGCCCACAATGAAACCACCGCTACTGATGTAGCAATTCCACGTATTTTATTTGGAAAAATTTCGGAGATCAATACCCAGGTTACCGGTGCCAGGGAGGTAGCATAACTTGCAATGGCTAGCAAGACAAAGACAGAAACCAATCCTGCACTTGCTCCTGATTTTAATAGAATGGCGAGCAACACATACAGGACAGATAAAACCAGTGAACCAAACAACATTAACGGTCTCCGTCCAAGCCTGTCTACCTGCCACATGGCAATAAGTGTAAACACGAGATTGACCACACCGATTGAAACCGTTTCGAATAACTGGCGATCCAGGTTCGCACCCACCGATTCGAAAATGGTTGAAGTGTAGTTGAAGACAACATTAATTCCGCAAAACTGCTGAAATACGGCTAACGTAATTCCTACCAATACCGCTGGCCGCACTGCTTTTTCAAATACAGCTTTGTAAGATTGTTTGGTTGCACCGGTTAGTGAGAGACC
Organism: Flavisolibacter sp.; assembly: GCA_035554655.1. Classification (GTDB taxonomy): domain Bacteria; phylum Bacteroidota; class Bacteroidia; order Chitinophagales; family Chitinophagaceae; genus Flavisolibacter. Next base: position 86,323 of record DATMIF010000059.1, on the reverse strand, counting down.
AATATCATTGATGGTGTTGGATGCAAAATCATCACCTCCTATTTTGCTTAAAATATTTTCTGCCTTTTTATTTTGGCCCGCTTTAATTAACCAGCGTGGACTTTCCGGTAGCCATATCACTCCAACCAAAAACAATAAAGAAGGAACACAACCGAGGCCAAACATCCACCGCCATGCTTCTGCACCCTTATCTGCTAATGTATAATTGACAAGGTTGGTAATTAAAATACCAAGCACAATTGTTAGCTGATTGATCGCAACGTTTCTTCCACGTACGGATGCAGGCGAGACTTCAGCAATGTACATTGGGCTTAACATGGAAGCCATTCCTACACCAATACCTGCGGCAAAACGCATTACAATGAAAATTGTAAGAGATGGAGAGAAGGCCATGCCAAGTGATGATGCTGCGAAAATGAATGCAGCCGTCATCAAGCCGGGCTTGCGACCATAACGATCCGCCAACCTCCCTGCAATTAAACACCCTACAATACAACCTAACGCCAGTGAGCCGGTGAGAAATCCTTCCCACCATTCGGTAAGTTGGAACGCTGTACGCAAAAAAGGAAGTGCGCCGGAGATTACTGCAAAGTCAAACCCAAACAGATAACCTCCCAATGCCGATATAAAAGAAATGCCGATGACATATGCACTGTTGTATGTATAGGACTCTGTCATTGTAATTTTCATCAACTAGTCTGATTATTTGAAAGAATATATTTCGCTTTCGAAAGTTTATCTTCCTTGTACTGCCGAAATTTTCAATACAACACTTGTCCTCCCATTGGTGACAACGGGATTGAGACCAACCTTCATCAAAAATTCACCAGAATAGTTTTGTTTCGATGAAACCGGGCTTGACTGCCCTTCCTTCAAATTGGTTTCAGTTACCTTGTACAATTTATTTGGATCAAGGCCCTGCAATTTCACTGGTCTTTGAGTTGCCGTGGTTGTATAACGCCAGTCGGTCAGATAGTTAAACATAACAGCCTCCGTCTTATCAGTATTTACATATACCAGTGAAGCCATGTTAGTTTCGTAAGGATTGATCAAATGATATACATCACCATGCCAGATAACATCTTTGAATGCATCGTAATTTTTAATTGCCTGTTTACAAAACGCCAGGTCTTCACTACTTAAGTGGTCCACCCGAATGTCGAACCCAAGCTTTCCCATTGAGGCTACATCTATTCTGAATTTGATAGGCTTATCACTCCAATTGGTTACATGATTGCACATAGTAATTGCAGGATAGAAGTAAGAATAATCCCATTGCATAAAGATGCGGTCAATAGGATCGGTATTATCACTAGGCCAGAACTCAGTAAAATATTTTAAGAGTTGGTAGTCTGTACGACCGCCGCCGCCGGAACACAACATCATAGGAACCTTGGGATATTTCTTGCGTATTCTTTGTAATACTTTTTCAAGGCCTTTTACATAGTCGATGTATAAATGTGATTGAGGTTTTTTTATTTTTTCCAGGTATTTTGAATGTGCATTATAAATAGGTGCATTGCAATCCCATTTTATGAAAGACAGTTCGGGCGCCTCAGTAAAAAGATTATCAACTACCTGGAAAACAAAATCCTGAACTTCCGGGTTCGAAAGGTCGAGCACGAGTTGATTTCGAAAGTAAATTTCTGGGCGATTTGGCTCTTTAATCACCCAATCCGGGTGCTTTTCGTATAATTCGCTCTTGGGGTTTACCATTTCAGGTTCAATCCATATTCCGAATTTCACACCGGCTTTTGCAGCCTCTTTCGTGAGGTTACCGATACCATTGGGAATTTTATTTTTATTTACCTGCCAGTCTCCCAATCCAGCTTTATCGTTGTTACGTGGATATTTGTTTCCAAACCACCCATCATCAAGTAGAAAAAGATTAACGCCAAGATCTTTGGCACCTGCAAAAAGTGATATCAACTTTTGTTCATCAAAATCAAAATAAGTGGCTTCCCAGTTGTTCAACAGTGTCAGGCGTTCACCTCCTCCATTCAACAATTGCTGTTTACGCAACCATGTCTGAATATTTCTGGATGCAAGCCCTTTACCCTGGTTAGAAAGCGTGTAAATAAAATGTGGTGTTTCAAAACTTTCATTGGGTTTTAGCTCATATGCGGATTGATAAGCATTGATGCCCGCGATCAATCTCAAATTTTTATAAGCGTCAACTTCGAATTCTATATTGTAATTTCCATTCCATGCCAGCTGCCCAAGCAATACCTCTCCGCTTTTTTCTGTTGCCTGTCCGTCTAAGGAAAGCATAAAGTTTTGAGAGCCTAAAAGATTTTCGCGAGTTCCGAGCTTTGAATTGATTGAAAAAATTCCTTGCTGCAGTTTTGTTTCAACCGGCTGTAATTCCCTTGCCCAGCCACCGTTGTAGCTTGTAAGGTAAAATTCGCGGTTGAAAAAATAGAGGTTGGCCGAAGCAAACTTATTAAGAACTACTTTGCCTTTTTCCCTGTTGGTAATAACTGTCCACTGCTCGATTACATCTTCATCTGGCCAGGCCTTGTAAAACAATTCAACAAAAAAATCATAAACCGGATCCTTTAATGTTATTCGCGTTACTATGCTGCCATCCGGATTGTTTTCCGATGAATGTTTTTGATAACGTAAGTCTAAAGAATTGTCACCATCCGAATGCGCACATGCTATGGCAGGCTCAAACATGGTGTTGGTTCCTGCTGTTGAATAAGCTAAAAAATTAGAGGACGCACCTTGCTCATTTAAAACTCTCACACCAGCGATTTTTGAATATTCTGTTTCGGTGTTTAGCCGTTCTCCCAGGTAAACAGTATTCAAATGCTGATCGTTAGTTACCTGTAAAGCCAAAGCTTTTGTTTCGGTTTCAATGGGAATTATAATTTCCTGTGAATAGAGGAGCTGACAAATAAGCAATAATCCCAGAAAAAATATTCTTTCTCTCATGTCTATTGAAATTTCAGATCGTAAAGTCTTGAACGTTTCTAATAAAGGCAAACCGTTTCCTTGGAGACGTTCTATTTTATAGGTGTTAACTTAACCACCATACAGCCTTGTGCCGGAATATCCCATTCAAACGCATCTGTAAATGCTCCCAGATCCTTCTGTCGCCAGACGTCGCGAAGTTTTTGCTTTCCATCTGCTCCTATCTCATTCCAACGGGTTGAAATTTTTACCGGAGTGTGCTCCCTGTTGAACAGTGCTACAGCCCTGGTTCCATCACTTAGTTCTTTTACCATGATAAACTGCTTATCACTATGCATGATCACTTTTCCACACTGGCCCAGCGGATCCTGATTAATCTCAATTATTTCAGGATTACAAAGCACATTTAAAGTGAATTCGTCGATTTGCGTCAGATCGCCACTGTATATTATCGGAGATGCCATCATGGACCATAATGACATGTATGAATATTGCAGCCAGGCAGGCATTTTTGTTTTCTCAGGATAACCTCTAGTTAAATTACCTCCAAAATAACCGATAGAAATATAATCTGGATCATTCCATTCGCCAGGTTTATTGTATTTACCGAAACTTGCATTACGTAAGGCAATATCAAAAACTTTGTCAAGTTCTTTAAATCCAAGATCGCCTGCAGTACGCCACGAGTTTCCTCCAACTGATGCGCCCCATTTCCATACATCGGCGTGGCCATATTGGCAAAGAGAATAAATAATATCCCTGTTTATCCGGTTAAGCTCCTGTCCCATTTGGGCATAGGGCTTTATAAAATCTGCAGTCGTTCTTGTTTGAGGAATAATATTCCAATAAGAACACCAGTCATATTTCAAAAAGTCGAACCCCCACTCAGCAAACTGTTTTGCATCCTGTGCTTCATGTTTGTAAGACCCTTCAAAATTCATACAAGTCTGAGGACCGGGAGATGAATAAATGCCTGCCTTAAGTCCTTTTGAATGAATATAAGTAGTCATACTTTTCATGTCAGGAAAGTGCCTGTTCGTATTAATGCTGCCATCGTTCTTCCTTGCAATTCCATATCTTGTCGTATCTCCTAACAACATCATTTTATTATTCGGAGCAGAAATTGCCCAGCAATCATCCAGATTGACATAACTATAACCTAGATCAGCCATACCCGTTTCAATCATTAAGTCGGTAGTTTGCCTAATAATTTTATCAGTTATCCTGTCATAATAGGCATACCAGCTACTCCAGCCCATCGGTGGCGTTAAGGCCAATTTACCTTCCACTTTTATCTGGAATTTCTTGCTAGAAACGCCGTATTTATTTTTTGCTTTCAAGATTACATCATAAGTACCTTTTTGAGGAGATAAACCCGTAATAATCCCAGTGTTCTCATCTAATTTTAGTCCCGCTGGTAATTCCGAAGCGGAAAATTTAATCGGTCTTTTTCCCTGGCACGGTATACGATATAAAAAATCCCTGGCAGGCCCACAACCGTAAACTAAGGCATTGTTTAAGCGGGGGCTGTTCGCAGGTCCGGGAGTAAGAATAAAGTAATCACTACTTCCCTTATTGCCTTGTTGTGCATGTACGGTATTAGTAAACAATATCAACAAAAAAGCAAAGACACTATTTTTCATTGGGCCAACCTAAGCGTTTAAATAATCATTAGACCTTCATCTGATTACCATGTGTAACAATGAAACAATCTTAACTAGTAAACAAAAGACGTGTCGCCTATACCACCAACCTATTAATCCAATTGTTCAAAAAACAGTTTTACGAACCCGGGAAATCAAATAATTCCATTAGGGATGATCCCATACCGGATTTTGAATAAGGTTCTTATTCAACAATAGCTCCGTATAAGGCAATGGCGCATAATATTTATAATCCGGATAAGTTGGCGTTAAGTTAAGCTGATAAATCAGTTTACCTTTTGTTCCCTGTGATAATTTAGCAATGCCATTATTGATCTTGAAATAGTAAACACCTGTTACCGGATTTGAAGGGGTAGTGGTAACAAAAGCCACATCCGGTTTTCCATCACTGTTCAAATCCAGCAATTGACCTTCCTGCGGTACGTATATACCATCCTTTTCCTTTTCCAATAACTTTCCTTCCTTCCATCTTTTCAAATCTGTATAACGGAATCCTTCTGCAGCTAATTCAACATCTCTTTCCCTTCTTATTTCCATAAGAGGAATGGAAGTGACATTGCTGTAAAAATTCGCTTGCATATATGTATCCAAAGTAGTTGGCATCGTCAGGTTGGTAATTCCGGCTCTTTTACGCAACAGACCAATAGTCTGATCCCAGTCTTGCGTAGTAAATGTGCCTAACTCGGCTTTGGCTTCCGCATAATTCAACAGAACCTCGGCATAACGAATAACCGGGATGGAATTGTAACTAATACCTGAAAGGTCAAGCTTAGGATCGTCCAATGAAAATTTCAAAATTTGATAACCCGATACCGCAGCTGCAGCCAGATAAGGTGGTGCTACAGTGCCGTCTGAGCGTTTGTATCCGGGTGTTCTTATAGTTTGTGAAAGCCGTGCATCTCTTCCTAGCACTTCATTTTGGAACTGGATGGTATCGTATCCAGGAACATCGGTAAAACGGCTCCCATCAATTTTTAAATAGGCATTGATAAACCGCTTAACAAATGACGGTTGATATTTACCATAATTGGAAAAGAAGCCCGTTGCGTTATGATATATTTTTAAACCATCACTATACACCCGCGCAAGAATTACTTCACTTGCAACTGGATTTGAACTGGTAAAGAGTGTCCTGTAATCCTTTGTTGGATTGTTAGTATTATAGATAGCATACTGTCCGCTATTCATTACTTCCTTTGCAGCACTCGCTGCATCTTCGAGCCATTTAGTAGCAGTATTCGCCAGATTCAGTTCGGTATGATATTTACGGAATGTTCCTTCGTAAAGACAAATCCGCGATTTTAAAGCAAGAGCCGTCCATTTGGAAACGGTTGAAGCAGAAGAACTTTTTACGCTAGTGATATTTGCTACAGCAAAATTTATATCTGCAAGTACTGAATCCATAACAAGTGTTCTTGGATCACGGCCTTTATAGAGATCGGGATCGTTGGAATTCAAAACTTTCCCATACCAGGGAACGTCGCCAAACATATTCACCTTGTCATAATAAAACCAGGCTCGGAAAAAACGAGCAATGCCGGCATAATGATTCTTTTTTTCTGTCGTCGTATTTGCCTGGCTATAGTGCTCAAGGAAATAATTGATATTTCGAAGATCGCCCCAACTCCATCCTTGCGCATCCCTGCTTGTAAAACCCCCATGCAGATAGGTGTTTTTCTGATCCCAAATTGTAAGATCACTTAACACATTCCCATGGAGATAATACCCCTGGATAACACCTGATTCACCATAAATTGCCTGGGCAGAGGGAACCATCTGGTAAAATGAATTTACATAGAGCTGTAGATTTTGTTCGGTAGCAAATGCCTGCGTTGGCGTTAATGTATCCAATGGATCTTTTTCCAAATTCTTTTTACAGGAAAAGAAGGTTAGTACAATGGCAACAATAGCAATAGAATATTTTCTCATTATAATAAGCTTAATGTTATGTATTAAAATGTGAGTTTTGCGCCGACCGTCACTGTTTTCAAGTTCGGATAGTTGTTGTTGTTGTATCGCTGTCCACTTTCAAAATCAAGGTTCTCTACATCAATGCCTTTAGCGATCTTATAAAGTGGCGAAGTTGTCCATAAGTTTTGACCTGAAACATAAAATTGCAGGTTGCTAATGCCAATTTTGGAGATCAATTTTTTGGGAATAGAATATCCTAACGAAATATTTTTTAACCGCAAATAGCTCACATTCTGCAAATATTTTGTCTGAGGTTGTAATTCCCTGTCTCCATAAACAAGTGGAGCTCTGTATCGGGGCCAATATGAATTAGGATCACCACCGTTAAGAGACCAGTTATTTTCAAGCGTATGTTTAGGAATCACAGAATACCATACGTTATACTGTCCCCAAAATTCAGTGGTATTAAAATACCAGTCACGTTTACCCACACCCTGGAAAAATGCTGAAAGCGAAAAATTATTCCAATCGAAGTCTGTAGTAAAGCTATAGATATATCTTGGTCGCGAGTTACCGATAACATTCCAATCACCATGATCTGCCAAAGTGTTTTTCCCTTTATTAACCTTACCGTCACCGTTGAGGTCCTTAAACTTTATATCCCCCGGCATTGGTTTGTTGCCCGCTGACACCTGGATAGCACTTTGATCTGCATGCTTTGCAATGTCATCTTGCGATGTAAATAAGCCTTCTGTTGTGTAACCCCAGATATCGCCTACCCTCTGTCCTACATAATAATTTGTAACAAATGTGTATGGCTCGTAATTAATAAGATCACTCGGGTTATTGTATTTTGTAATGTAAGAAACATTATCCGCCAAGGTAACCCGTACACTGTAAGAGAGAGGCTTCTTGAGTTGTACCCTATCATTCCACGTCAAAGACACTTCAAATCCTTTTGTTTCTAAGTCGGCATAATTACCTCTAGGGACTGATGTTCCAAAAACAGCAGGCAAACTTGGCCCTGGGGTAACCATGTCATAGGTATTTCTTTTGTACACATCAACACTTCCTCTCAAACGTGAAAGAAAAAACGCAAAATCCAATCCGCCATTCATGGTGGTCGCTGTTTCCCAAGTGAAATTACCTGCAAGTGCAGAAGGAACACTTATGTATGTTGGTCGTGTACCATCGATGATAACTGGCGACGTGTTTGCTCTTAGTTGCTCCAGATATAAGTAAGGGCTGATTTGGCTATTACCTAGCGAGCCATAGGAACCCCTCAATTTAAGTTCATTAAGCCAACTTGTTTTATCCTTAAGAAAGGATTCTTCTGAAATTCTCCAACCTACAGATACAGAAGGAAAGAAGCCAAACATTTTTGATTCTGGAAACTTAGATGATCCATCATATCTTCCATTAGCTTCCAAAAGGTATTTATCTGCAAAACTGTAATTTAATCGTCCAAACAAACCATTGTTCGCCCATTCGTATCCGCCACCACCGATATTTTTATTATCACCAACGGTTAGATTGAAATCGTTCAGATCTGGAATTAGAAGACCATCCCTGGAAATACTCAACTGCTCATACCGCACTTGTTCGAAATTATCGCCTATAAGAACTTTAAAGTAATGTTTTCCAAACGTTCTGGCATAATCAGAATATAAATTATAGGACAGATATTTGTAATTCCCTAACGACTTTCCAAGAGAACTTGTCGTCGTAGCAGACATTACGCCGGGCTTGACGCTATAAGCGAGGGGCACTACCTTATCATCTGTAGAACTGTTGGTAATCCAGTAAGAAATATCGCCCTTTATATTTAAACTTTTGTTTAAGAAACTTGCGGCGAAACCTGCATTGTTCTGCTGAAATGTTTGCTTACTAATAACCCTATTACCACCTGTCAAAGCACCTGCGCTATTTGCAAACGTCTGAGTAAGCGTGCCGTCCGGATTATACATCATTGCTAGAGGAGTTCCATTACCAAAAATGTTCAACACCTGCCAAATATTAAATCGGAACGGATCTGTGTAATCATAGCTTGAAAAAACGGTTCCAGCATTGATCTTTAACCAATCAGTTACTTGAATTCCACCCTTCGCCCTGAAATCATATTTGTTATATTCATCCGACCTTAACTTAAAAATACCTTCCTGCTTATAGATTTTACCAGAAAGCATATAATCCACTTTATCGGTTCCTCCAGAAACACTAATTGAGTTTTCGATAGAAGGAATGCTACTTTTATAAAGCTGACTATACCAGTCGGTACTTCCATAATAAACATAGTTACCATTGACAGGATTAACAGTAACTGATGGTAGAGTCCCGGGATGTTCGGATCTGTATTTTAAAGAATCAAGGTAGGAATCGGAGAAAGGCAACCCACTAGAGCCAATTGAGGATGGAGTTTGTGAGTAGTCATACCACCCACCATAAGTCTCCTTATATAATTTAGCCCAAGTATATCCATCTGTAACCACATCCGGCTTGTTAATCGGCTGATTAAAGCTATAACTACTGTTAAACGTTATTTTTGGTTTTGTTTTCCCCGGATTTTTTGTGGTAATCAAAATAACACCAAACGCCCCGCGAGAACCATAAATTGCTGCAGACGCAGCATCTTTTAGCACTGTGACACTCGCAACATCCTCTGGGTTCAAATTTCGCGGGTCTGCTGATACACCATCAATAAGTATAAGTGCTTCCCCACCCGCTCCAATTGAGGTAAGTCCTCTTACATTCCATGCCGGTGCCGCCGTTGGCCTTCCACTTGTGTAGTTGATATTAAGATTTGGGATAACTCCTTCCAAGGCTCTGCTAATGTTGGGAACCGGCCTATTTTCAAAATATTCACTTCCCACCTGGTCAACGGCTCCTGTCAGATTCACTTTCTTCTGGCTACCATATCCCACAATCACTATATCAGTCATCATTTTTACATCTTTTTCCAATTCCACATCCACTATTTCCCTCCCGGCTACTGCAACCTCTCTTGTTACATAACCAATTAAAGAGAAAACAAGCGTATCATTGGATTTTGTTCGTTGAATTTTGTAATGACCATTGGCGTCGGTAACCGAACCTATACCACTATTTTTTAAAAGCACATTTACTTCGTTTAGGAGATTGCCGTTTGCATCCCTTACAGTACCGCTAGTAACTTCCTGAGAGTTGGCATGAACAGATACAACCAAAAAAAACAACAAACCGAATGCATAAACTGGAGATTTTAGGATTTTTGATACAGGCCGAAATAGACCAATTCGAAATAGCAAGCAGACTTTTTTCATAACAATTAATTTAGGTCATTTAACTGGTAGAATCTTAAAAATCGTTCTTTAGAATGTATATATGTCGTACATTTGTACTTTCAAATATAGGACTTATTTAAGAAAAAAATTTTTTTTTGAATTTTTATAAATTTGCTTCCTCATTGAAAATTCAGCCTTCTCGATTTAATTAAAAAATTAGTATTTAAATATGCAACTTGCCAAGCTTAAACCAATTGAAAACCTGACACAGGTGGACAAAATCGAACAGGCATTACAGGAATATTTCGACCGGTTCAATTTGTTGCCCGGAGATGCTTTACCTAAAGAAATGGACCTGGCGAAAGCCCTCGGCGTTAGTCGCACTGCATTGCGTGAAGCGCTTTCCCGTTTTAAGACTCTGGGTTTAATTGAAAGCCGTAAAAACAAGGGCATGACTTTGGCATTTCCTGACCCGATGGTCAACCTGGAACGCGTAATGACTCCGAGGCTATTAGGGGGCCGAACCTTAAATGACATTTTCGAATTGCGTTTGGTATTGGAAATCGGGATGAGCGAACTTTTGTTTAAAAGGAAGAATGCTGAAAATCTGGCTGAACTGAAAATTATAGTTGAAAAAGAGGAAAAGGCAACATCTAAAAAAGAAATACTCAAATATGATATTGAGTTTCATTCGATGCTTTACAAAATTTCCGGGAATGAAACGATGCTACGTTTTCAAAAAATGCTAATTCCTATTTTCAATCACGTATTTAAAGGCCTACACCTGGAGGAACAGCCTTTGAGAAACAATGAGATCACTCACCGAGATCTTTATAATACCTTAAATGCTGGTAATCCGGATGAGTTTCGAATGAAAATGAAGGAACATCTCAGTCCTTATCTAAAAAACATTATTTAGCTGCCAACCCCAGGTTGCCAGTTACCACGGCAACTACTTCCCTAATTGCAAAAGAGATCGTTAGACAAGCATCAGGTATTTTTGAGCGTAATTAGTAAGTAAGCGGAGTTTACCATTAGATATCCGTAGGACAAATCGTCTGTAACTCGCCTAAAGTGAGTGCAAGAAAGAGTGTCATTAGCTGAATTAAGCTTTGAAATTAAAGTGGAAACTGAGAACTTTTTAAGAGGCAATTCGGGTACTATTAAAAATTTGACACCCTGTAGATAGTAACCTGCTTGTATTCCTGCCAGGGTTGCAACAGAACATCTGGAAAACCGAGGTTGTTTATCGCATCAGGATACCGGTGAGCTTCAATCGCCACTCCGCTATATTTCTTGTACTGGCATCCATGCTTCCCTAAATCTTTTCCACTCCAGTATCCTCCACAATAAAGTTGCAAACCTGGTTCTGTCGTAAATACCTCCAATCTGCGACCACAAAGGTGATCTTCCAGAACAGCATCAGCTCCGCCCTTGTCTTTGTCGAGCATATAGTAAACGTTATAGCCACTATTGTTCATTAGTTGAACGTGATTTGCATTTATATCTGCACCAATTGTTTTTAGCTTTAGAAAGTTCATTGGTGTATTTTGTACTGAAAGAATTTTACCGGTTGGGCAAAAATTTTGATTATTAAGTTCAAGGAATTTACCTGCTGATATCTGCAAAGTATGATTTAAGATGGTAGCACTCTTATCACCGCTTAAATTAAAATAGGCATGATTACTTAAACTAAGTGGTGTAATCTTGTCTGTTCGGGCAAAATATTCAATCGTTATGGCATTGTTGTTTGTTAGGGTATAAGTGATCGTAATCCTGAGATTGCCCGGATATCCCTCTTCGCCGTGAGGGGAAAAATAGGTAAATGCCACTCTTTCTTCGCTCTTTTCGTTTGTTTCCTTTTTACTCTCCCAAACCCTGAAACTTAGCCCCCCTGATCCACCATGCAAATGATTACAGAGATTATTAGGTAGGTTTTCATTGATCGAAAGCTGGTAGATATGGTTGTCAAGCATAAACTTACCTTGCCGAATGCGGCCCGCAACACGCCCAACAGTTGCACCATGATACTGTTCCTCCGCATTCAAATACTTCTCAAGAGAATCGAACCCCAAAACAATATCTTTAAATACACCGTTTCTGTCAGGCACCATAAAAGACAACCACCTTGCACCATAGTTACAAAACGAAGCTGTGAGACCATTTTTATTTTTTAAAGTGAAAATATCTGCTCTCATTCCATTAACTACCATTTTAAATGCTTCCTGATTGAAAGGCGTCAGACTTCCGAAGAACGATATCATTTTTCTTTAACTCTTATTTTTATACGATAGTATTTAAATCTACGACCAGATTTGTCATAGTCGCTATGTACCATATTAGTAGCATAATAATACAGCCAGAATATATTTTTCCCTGCAGGTACCAGTCCTGGAGCAACGATGCCCCAGTTAGCTGGTTCACCTGAAAGGAAGGCTTCAGTAAAATTCAAATCAGTTAAAACAGGTTTGTTGCGATAGACATAGGCCAGGCCAAATTTCACAGCGTTATTTTTTTCATTAAAGAACGTAGGAAAGAGGATGTCAAGATCACTACTGATTTTTGACGCACCGGGATTATATAAATGTGGAAAAGGCCCATTAAAATCCGCCGCAAAAATATTATGAGGCTCTTCCATGGTATTCCAGCTGGTGTCGGTTATAGCCAAACCAATCGTACGGTAACGAAACCCATTTCGTGCTTCCCAATGGCGGAGGTAGATGTAATAAAATCCATTGTGCAGAACCACTGAAAATTGTGAATCATGTTTTTGATTCCAAAGAATTTTTTTATGTACCCAGTCAATACCATCTTTAGACTCTTCGACAAAAGTTTTTTCCCGCCACCCGTCCATACTGTCCTTGGCAGTATAAATCATTTTATATGGATATTCAGTACGTGAATCTATAAAAACGTCCTGTTCCACAATTCCATCCCGTTGTGGATGCCCGGTGCCTCTCAAAATGTTGTTTTCCTTGCCAGGTATTTCTTTTATCCAGTTCTTGCCGTCTGCTGAATGAGCATAGACCAGATAATCCGAATAGTCGTCCTTGCGCCTGTTATCCCAGGATGAATACCACATCTGCCATTTCTTATCACCTGTCTTTAGTACCTTAAAATAACCCATCATCTGCTCTTCCCAAGGAAGTGTTTGGGTTAAAACAACTTCTCTGCTGTCTTTAATAATTTCCAGATCAAATGGCATGTCGGTCGTGTCATATTTGATAACTGACCTTGGCGTTGAACATGCCATCAGAAAGCAAACAAATGCTATGGTAGCATAAAAAAAAGTCCGGTTCATAATGAGTCTCTTCTAACAGATAAATTGTTTTAATTGAAATTCACCTCACCTGCGCAGGTAAATGAATGTCCGTCGCAAATATCAAGTGTATTAAATAATAGCCGAGCCATCTGCAGATGTCCCTTCCCGTTTGGATGGAGCGGATCGTTTAGCCAACCTTCTTTAAAAACCGTTTCCTTCCGTTCTTCCCAGTACACCATGTGATCCACTAGTATGGTATTAGTGGCAGCAGCGACATGGCGCATTTTTTCTGCAAAATCAGGAAGTGCGGCTCGTTCATTCTTTTCAGGATTTTCACCCATATTAATAATGTTCGGCGTTTGCAGCAGTGGAATTGCATCGACTGATCTGATCTTTTTTACAAGCTGTTTCAGGTTATCTTCAAATTCTTCAATCGAAATATGGCGACTCTTCGCCGCATCATTAGTGCCAATCATCAGCGAAACCACGTTTGGCTTGAATTGTCCCACACGCCAATCGAAATCACTTAGGATCTCTCTCGTCGTGTGTCCGCTTATGGCTGTATTGATTACAATGTCCCGGGACCGTCCCATTTCAAAACGGATCCGCTCTGCAAAAATCTCGGGATACGATCGATAGCCCAGGGTATGTTTAGCGCCCTGTGTAATACTATCTCCGGTAAATATCCATTTTAAAGAATGCTCCCTGTCGCCAATAGCATCCCTTAACTTTTTTAAGTCCCCCTTTGTACTTTGCTGCATATCCCTCGTCAAATTGCAACCCATTAATGCTTTGGGAAAAAAGACCGGAACCACGGCAGAAACTAAGGTTCCTCTCATAACGATTCCTATAAAATCACGTCGGTTTCTTTTCATTTAATCAATGCCTTTTCGTTTTCAAAATAAATATACGTACATATGTAATACATATTTACAATTTTCTTCCCTATCTTTAATCGCCTATTTAAAAATAAACCTAGCATCTTGGTAAGAAAAACAAAACATACCTTTTTCGAGACTTACGAAATAACTGCAAAACCAGCTGGTGCTCATGTTTTAATAACGGGAGGCGTTCATGGCGATGAGTTTGAACCAATGCTGGCATGCATGAATCTGATAAGAAAACTACCACGGATTTTACAAGAGGGGAAGGTTACAGTTTTACCGGTTGTGAATACCTCTGCCTTCACATTGGGACAACGTTGCGCAGATGATGGTAAGGATTTGGCAAGAACGTTTCCCGGAAAGGCAGCAGGAAGCTTCACCCAACGGTTGGCTTACAGTCTAAATCAACTCATAAAAACAGCCGATTACCTTATTGATTTGCATACTGGCGGCAGCCTTTTTACAATTCTTCCTTTGTGTGGTTATATGCTGCATCCAAATAAAGAAGTGTTGGCAAAACAGCAGCAAATGGCCCGGGCTTTTGGTATGCCCATTATCTGGGGGACCGATGCGCAAGCACAAGGGCGTACGCTTTCAGCAGCAAGAGACTTTAATATACCAGCTATCTATGCAGAATGCCGAGGTGGATTGGCCATTACCAACACGACTATTTCCCAATATGAAAAAGGATGTCTCAATGTTCTAACTCATCTTGGTCTCACAAAATCTGGTAGAAGACCAAAAAATAAACCCATCTGGATAGAAGACTATACGCCGGGAGAAGGACATCTTCAGTCAAAAATGCCTTCTCCTGCTGACGGAATTTTTATGCCAGTAGTATCCATTGGCCAACGTGTGAGAAAAGGAAGTCTTATCGGTTATACCATTGATCCAGCACACTATACAAATAAGGAAATAAAAGCTCAGCAAAGTGGTATTGTTTTCATGTTGCGTATATCCGCAAAGGTTACTGTCGGCGATTCATTAGGTGGTATTTTACCGGTTTCACGAAAAGGCAAAAAAATAATTTATGCAAGATAAAGTAGTCATCATAACCGGAGCTTCAAAAGGCATAGGACGGCAGACAGCTCTGAATTTTGCTGAATCGGGTTATCAGACAGTTGTAGTTGCGACCAATGAGGAAAAGCTGCTGCTACTAAAGAAAGAGATTCAAGAGACATACTCGATGGAGTGTCAGGTTTGTTATGGTGATTTGTCAGATTTGAATTTTGTGGACACGATAGTTCCATTAACGTTAAATCATTTTGGTCGAATTGATACCCTGGTTAACAATGCTGCATGGCGAAGCATTGAAACCATGCGCACTATCAATGTAGAAACTTGGGAAAGAACACTACGTATCTGTCTTACTGCCCCAGCCTTCCTCGCACAGTCCTGTGCCAGGCACATGGAAGAGGCAAAACATGAAGGATGCATTATAAACGTTTCCAGTGTGATGTCTCAGAAAGCAAGTGGTAGCAGTCCTGCCTATATTGCCTGCAAAGGTGCAATGGAAAGCCTTACCCGCGAATTAGCAGTTACCTATGGTCGCAGCGGTATAAGAGCAGTTTGCGTTCGCCCAGGCTATATTGATACAGATATGAGTAGCGACTACCAATCAGAGGAAGGAGATAATATAAGCTCACAGATGATTACCGAACTGTTGGATTTTATTCCATTTCATCGCGGCGGCTCTGTAGTTGACGTGGCGAATGCGATTGTTTGGCTGGCATCGGAACAAGCACGTTATTTAACAGGTTGCGATCTGACAATAGACGGAGGTCTGACCTCAAATTTCAATAGTTATTCAATAAAGAAACGTCAATTCCCTACGCAATATTGAAAACGATTTGGCACTATAATAAATTTTTACCGGCTTTCGATGAGTCATCAAGGATAACTATCGGAGAAGGGCAGACCCCGCTAATCCGGTCCCGCTATGTTGGTCCTTTATTGGGATTAGCTAACCTTTTTTTCAAACTCGAAAACCTTAATCCAACAGGTTCGTATAAAGACAGGTTTGCGGCTGCATTTGTCAGTAGTCTTGTACAAAAAAAATCTTCTTTTTGTTTGGCCACGTCAAGCGGCAATACAGGTGCTGCTTTAGCTGCATATTGCGCTGCCGCCCAAATTGAATGCTTCATTATTGTAGTGGATGGTGCACCAGAAGCCAAATTACAGCAAATGCAATTTTATGGAGGCAAGACGATAATGGTTGAAGGTTTTGGATTGAACACTTCTATTACAAATAACGTATTCGAAACCCTTGAAAAATATACCAAGACAAGAAATGTTTCGCTTCCCATAAGCGCCTATCTCTATTGTACCGAAGGTATGCTTGGCGTACAGACAATTGCCTATGAAATTTTGGACGAATTGAATGGGAAAATCAAACACGTTTTTTCACCAGCAGGCGGCGGCGGTCTTACACTGGCAATGGCGAAAGGAATGATTGCCTACGGTTCCAAAGGAGACTGCAAAGTGCATTGCGTGCAGCCGGCTGGAAATAATACCATTGCCGGCGCATTGGCAAGTGGTTCAGAACGTGCAACAGAAATAACCCATTCTGTCACGCAAATAAGTGGGCTGCAAGTGCCTGGAATCCTGGATGGAACTAATACTATTCGCTTCTGCCGAGAGTCGGGTGGAACCGGCGTTTTGGTAAATGATGAATCAGTCTTTGAAACGCAACGATTATTAGCTCAAAAAGAAGGGATTTTTTGCGAGCCGGCTGGTGCTGTGAGTGTGCAGGGTGTTATCGAGGCAGTTAAGAAGGGATTTATGGGCGCAAACGACAATATTGTTTGTCTCATCACTGGTTCAGGCTTTAAAGATATGAATATTGTAAGCCGAGCAATATCGCCTCTGGCTAAGGAAAAGAAATATAACGTCAATCAATTTTTAGACTTTTTAGCAACAATTGAATAACATGAACTATTTTAAAGAGAATCTGCAGGGTGTATGGCCAGCCATGTTTACTCCTGTGACGAAAAACGGTAAAGTAAGCAACTCCCAACTTGAGAAGCTGATTGAAATGCTTATCAAGGAAGGTACTGACGGTTTATACATATTAGGGTCTACAGGACAAGGTTTTTTGTTTAGTGAACAGGAAAGAAAAGAGATTACAGAACAGGTAGTACAGATCGTCAACAAACGTGTACCCATAATTGTTCAGGTGGGTGCCATCAACACCGAAGAATGTATTCGCTTAGCTAAGCATGCCGCACTCGCAGGTGTCGATGCCATATCTGCTGTGGGGCCTATTTACTATGCTCCGTCAGGGAACATGGCCTTTGAACATTATTGCAAAATTGCCCATGCCACTGACCTGCCATTTATCCCATATCAAATAGGACATGCTACCAACAAAACGCTTGTAGAAAAACTTTTAGGTATACCTAACATCATTGGGATGAAGCTTACGACTTTAAACCTACTGGAAATAAGCAGTGTGTACCGGCAAACCAAGGGTAGCTGGCAACTTTTCAGCGGAGCTGACGAGTTAATATGCCAGGCGGCCTTATGCGGAACCGCAGGCGCCATTGGGTCTACATACAATGTACTTCCTGGAACCTTTAAAAAAGTAAGAGAAAAATTCCTGGCTGGCGAAGTACAAATGGCCAACGAGTTTATGCTTGCCTTTCAGAACACAATAGAAGACATACTTCCAGTAATATGGTCGTTTTACCGCAGGGCAATGCAGTTAAAACACAATATTGATATTGGAGATCCAAAACCTCCGCTTCTGGCGCATACCTTAAAATGGAACGACAACGAGGTCATGCAAATGGTCAGCGATCTCGAAGAGATTGTAAACAAACACCTCGAACCAACAATCATCAACTCTTAAACTAACGTCTATGAACATACAGTTTTTAAAAGGTGAGCATATACCAAGCAGTTCCTTGCCCTTTAGTCCAGCCGTTGAGGCAGGCGGATTCGTTTTCGTGTCCGGACAGGCATCTGTAGACAAAAACGGAAAAATCATTAATGAAAGTTTTGAACATGAATGCCGGCGCTCATTTGAAAATGTTCGTAGCATATTAAGCGCTGCTGGTCTCAATTTTAGCGATGTAGTACAGGTTAGAAACTATGTTGCTAGCCAGGAAGATCTAAAAAGGTTTAATGAAATCTATAAAGAGTACTTCAATGAACCTTATCCTGCAAGAACTACCCTGATTGGATGCCTAGGGAACCTTTTAAAATTCGAAGTAGATGTTGTTGCGTTCAGAAAAGGATAAGCGGTTCCGCATAGCTATCCTGGGCATTTACCATGAAACCAACACATTTGTAGGAACAACTACTACTATTAGCAATTTTAAGAAAGGTCGTTGGATGAAGGGTGACGCCATAGTGAGAGAATATCAGAACGCATATCATGAAATTGGAGGCGCTATCGAAGTATTCAAGAATAATGATGTAGAGATTCTTCCTGTTTTTTATACAGAAACTACGCCGGGAGGGATGATTAGTGAAGAGGCATATCAGCAATTGGTAGATGAAATGATGAACGAGTTAGAAAAAGTTTTACCGGTTGATGCCTGCTTCGTAGTTCCACATGGTGCCGCCGTAGCTACTAACCATTCAGATATGGATGGAAATTGGCTGGAGGGTATGCGAAATAAAATCGGCGAGAATGTCCCGATTGTGGGCACGTTAGATCCTCATGCTAATGTAAGTCGGCGCATGGTTGATCTTACACAAGGTTTATTTCCTTATAGAACAAACCCTCATATTGACCAGAGAGAAACTGGTAGGCGCGCAGCCAGTTTTTTGATTTCGATTTTAAGAAGAAAAGCAAAACCACTGCACGAGTTGTGGCAAGCACCGGTGGCAATCAGCATAGAAAAACAACATACCGCTTCAGAACCGTGTAAAAGCTTGTATGAATACGCTAAAACCCTCTGTGAAGACCACGCTAATTTGCTTGTGGAAATTATACTGGGCTTTCCTTATGCAGATGTTTTTGAAATGGGGACTGCGGTGATTATAATCAGTGACAATCAAAATCAAATTGATTTTGTAAAGAATCGATTGCAGACCTACATGGTAAAACATCTCAAAGAGTTTGCGGGTAATTCAGAAGATGTCGATGAAACGATAAAAAAAATAGATAAACTTAATAAGCCCGTATTATTACTGGATATGGGTGACAATGTAGGAGGTGGAACATTTGGAAACAGTACTTTTTTATTGGAAAAATTAGAGGCCACATCTTACTCTACTCTCATCTGCATTTTTGATCCTGTAGCAGTAGAACTTTGCCTGAATTATTCAAAGGGGCAAACATTTCAAATTTCATTTGGTCATAATCCAAAAACTGGGAATCCATATTGTTCAGAGGTCAATCTTATGAGTATTCATGACGGCAGATTTAAAGAAGAGAAACCACGTCACGGCGGTCAGACTAATTACGATATGGGCACCTCGGCAGTAATTCGCACGGTTTCGGGCAACACGGTCTTGCTTCATTCGAAAAGAATACCTCCGTTTAGCCTTGTTCAAATTACATCTTGCAATATAGACCCTTTAAAATTTGACGTCATTATAGCAAAAGGTGTAAATGCCCCAATAGCGGCTTATGCTGAAGTATGCCCTAGGGTTTTACATGCTTACACTCCCGGTATGTCGCAAGCTGACATAACCCGATTTAATTATAAAAACCGGCGAAAACCTTTGTATCCGTTTGAAGATTCTCTACTATGCTGAAAAAAATAACTGATATGAAAGTGTATCCTCAGTCCTACTATACTGAAGGGCCTGTAATTGATGCTAATGGTGACATTTATTTCACCAATTTAACAGGTGGAACAATCTTTCGGATGAACGATGAAGAACAATTAAGTGAGTGGGCGCAATCTCATTCTCCAAATGGGCAAATAATTTTGCCTGATGGGCAACATGTCATTTGCGATAGCAACCTGTCTGCACTGATTCGCTTTGATAAAGAAGGATTGTTTTTTCAAAAAGATGTTAGTTATTTCTGCGCTGGAGAAAAGGTTAGTGTTCCTAATGACCTGATAACTGACAGAAAAGGAAATATTTATTTTACAGATTCGATCAGAACCGAAGGAAAATTGTTTTTTATTGGAAACGATGGACAACACAAAGTTCTTGCAACTGATCTTGATTATCCTAATGGGCTCGCCCTTTCAATGGATGAAAAAAAACTTTTTGTCGCCGAAAGTTATCAAAATCGGATTTTGATTTTTGACGTTGAGGAACCTGGTTTTCTTGCTAATAAACGGGTATGGATTAACCTACCTCAACATGAGTCGATGGAAATAAGCAATAATTTGCCTGATGGAATAAAGGTGGACAATGACAACTGTCTATGGGTGGCACATTATGGCATGGGCTTGGTTCATCAGTTTTCACTCGAAGGTGAACTCATTCAATCTATCCGTCTTCCATTTAATCTTGTTAGCAATCTTTTTATAAAAGACAATACCTTGATCGTGACAGGTGGGTATAATGAGCCAGGCCCAGGCGCCGTTGTTAAAATTCAATTAACCAATGAATAAATCCTGTACAATATCGAAAATAACCTTGGGCACTGTGCAACTAGGATTAAATTACGGTGTTGCGAACAAATCAGGGCAGCCATCTATAGATTACAGCCACAAATTATTGCAATTCGCTTTGGATAATGGCATAAACACACTTGATACAGCCCGCATTTATGGTAATGCAGAAGATGTGATCGGCTCTTTTAAAAATTCAAACGAATTTACCATTGTTTCAAAATTCAAACTCACAGATGCTGCTGTTGGTGATATCAAATTGGCAATTGCAGAAGCAAGGGAAAGTATCCAAACGTCCTGTCGGTTATTAAACAGAAAGCAGTTGCCTATTGTGCTCTTCCACAAAAACATGAGTCAGCCGATTGAACAAGTGACCGATCTTTTACCTGTTGTTTTTAGCGCACTCATTAATGAAGGCCTGATTGAAAAGGGAGGGATTTCCGTGTACTGTGCACATGAGCTGCATCAAATTCTCGAATGGGAAAATATGAATTATATCCAGGTACCAGTAAATGTTTTCGATACCAGGATTTTACAAAAAAACATTTTACAACAGCTAGAACAGCAAAACGTAATTGTATTTGCCCGAAGTGTTTATCTACAAGGCCTACTGGCCATGAAAGAACCACTTCCTGACTCTTTATCATTTGCAACTCCTTATTATAAACAGCTCAGAAAAATAGCTGCAAAAGCAAATCGTTCCATCAAAGAAATTGCATTTTCATTTGTAAGAGATACTCCATGTGTCAACAGTATTGTGGTTGGTGCGGAAACCATCGAACAACTTTGCCAGAACATTGAATTGCTCGGCACTCCACCTCTTTCAAAAGAAATTTATGATGAAATAAAAGAGTGTTTCGGGAATGTTCCGGACGAAATCATTACACCGGCACTTTGGAAAAATAAAATAACCCAATGAATATAAAACAACTATTTGACCTCACTGGCAAGACAGCAATCGTAACAGGCGGTACAGGTTTGTTTGGCAAGCCAATTTCATTGGCACTGGCGGAGGCAGGTGCACAGGTTATTATCGCTTCAAGAAACATTGACAACTGTTATGCTTTTGCAAAAGAACTTACAAAAAATGGCTATAAGGCGGAAGGAATCCGGCTAGATCTGGGTAACGAAAAAAGCATAATCGATTTGATTGATTTTGTAAAAAACAAATACCACAGAATTGACGTCCTTGTAAACAATTCTGTTACACGTGAGGGATACAAGAATTTGGAAGATGCTACACCAGAAGATTGGGAAAAGGCACAGCATATTAATTCCACAGGATTAATGCTGATATGCAAGGCAGTCATACCTCAACTGATCGCACAGGGAAATGGAAGTATCATCAACATCGGTTCTATCCAGGGGGCAGTCGGACCAAACTTTGAAGTGTATGGGAATACAGGCATGACAAGCCCGCTTAATTACACGTACGATAAATGGGGTATGGTTGGCCTTACCAAATGGATGGCAAATCACTATGGAAAATACAACATACGCGTCAACTGTATTAGTCCAGGTGGCTACGGGCCGGGAATAGAAAACTCATTTGGAGAAAATGAATTCACCCACAATTACAAAAGATTAACGCCTCTTAAGCGGTTTTGCTATGATGACGACATCAAAGGCCCAGTTGTTTTCCTCGCTTCTGAGGCTGCCTCCTATATCACTGGTCATAACTTATTGGTCGATGGTGGATGGACCAGTTGGTAAGAACAATATTATGAATAGCGAACGATTGCAAAATATTGCTGAAGAAAAATTACCGCCTAAAGCATGGCTCACTGTCATTCTTCTGTTTTTTGTGGGCCTGTTGAACTACCTCGACAGGAATACGATAACAACAATGCACACCTCAATAACAGAAGCGATTCCTATGTCGGACAAACAGTTCAGCCTGCTAACGGCTGTCTTTCTTTGGACTTATGGCATCTTTAGTCCATTTGCAGGATATTTGGCTGATCGCTTCGGCCGAAGTAAAATCATTATTGTAAGCCTTTTCATTTGGTCTGTAGTAACATGGCTCACTGCACATGCAACTACCTTCAACCAACTTTTATCTACCAGGGCTTTAATGGGATTAAGCGAAGCCTGTTATATACCTGCTGCACTTGCGTTGATTTGTGACTATCACAAGGGACCAACCCAATCTACTGCGACTGGCATTCATATGGCGGGAGTATTCATTGGTGCTAGCCTGGGTTTTATTGGTGGATGGATTGCGCAGGAGCATACCTGGAATCTGGCTTTTACTATTTTCGGGTCTGTCGGTATTGCCTATGCGATTTTAATTGCTTTCATTTTACGAGATGCTCCCAGGCAAAAAATCTCAGAGCTTCAAAGCATAGTTCAAACACAAAAGTTCTCAAAAACATTGAGGACCTTATTTTCCAACCGGTCTTTCTATTATATGCTCATCTTCTGGAGCTTATTGAGCATTGTGGCCTGGCTCATTACAGCGTGGCTGCCGACTTTCTATATTCAACACTTTGGATTTTCACAAAAGATTGCGGGAATATATGCTACAGCCTACTTATATCCGGCATCCGTTGCAGGTTTAATTCTTGGAGGTATCATCGCAGATAAATGGAGAAAAAAAAATCCACGGGCACGCATGCTTGTGCCAGCTATTGGTCTTTGCATTGCAGCACCAATGGTATTTTTTGCCAGCGAAACTTCACTTGTTGTTATTGCAATTATTTTTTTCGGCACATATGCCTTCACAAAAGCTTTTAGCGATACGAACATGATGCCCATTCTTTCAACCATTGCAACAAAAGACAACCGGGCCACCGGATATGGTGTTCTCAATCTTTTTAGCTGCATTGTAGGCGGAGTTGGCATTTACGCAGGAGGATATTTAAGAGATGCCAATATAAGCTTCACCAATATTTTCCGGATAGCATCGCTTCTTATTCCAGTTTGTATTGTATTGCTATTACTTATTAAGTCAAGAAAAACAAATTCACTATGAGTTCAGACCGTTATCAGAAATCAGCAGAATTATTACACAGATCAAAAAAAGTTTTGGCGGGCGGTGTTTCTTCCGAATTCAGAAAATACAATTATCCCCATGCTTTATTTTATTCGCACGGAACCGGCAGCCGGATATACGATGTTGATGGCAATGAATATCTTGATTTTACACTAAGTCAAGGGCCTCTCATCCTTGGCCATTCACACCCAAACATATTGAAAGCAGTTGAAGACTATTCAAAACATGGTCAACTATTTGCCGGCCAACATTTGCAAGAAATTGAGCTTGCAGAAAAAATACAGCAATTGATTCCTTCGGCAGAATTACTTCGTTTTTGTTTGGATGGTTCAGAAGCCATACATACGGCTTTAAGGTTGGCAAGAGCTAAAACCGGACGCAAAAAGTTTTTGCGTTTCGAAGGGCATTATCATGGTTGGTTGGATAATGTTTCATGGGGAATATCAACGCCCTCTTTAGAAAAGCTCGGTGAAAGAGATCAGCCAAATGTTTTTCCGTGGTGTGAAGGTTTGCCGGAGAATACCCGCGATGAGTTTATCGTACTGCCTTGGAATGATATTGATCTTCTCAAAAAAACAGTTGAAGAAAATTACAATAAAATTGCAGCAATCATTACCGAACCTGTCATGTGCAACAATGGTTGCATCGTGCCCAAGAAAGATTTTCTGAAGCAATTAAGATCACTTTGCGACGAGCATGACATTACCCTGATTTTTGACGAAGTAATAACTGGGTTTAGGATGGGACTGAGTGGTGCACAAGGATATTTTAATATCGTTCCGGATTTATCAATTTTTGCCAAAGCTATTGCAAGCGGATATCCAATTAGTGCTATTGTCGGTAAAAAGGAATGGATGCATTTGATCGAAGAAGGAAAAGTAATCCATGCGGGCACAATGAACTCTGGAAATCCTACAGTAGCTGCGTCTCTTGCTACTATTCAAACTTTAGAAACTGAAAACCCCTATCCACGAATGTTTTCACTTGGAAATGCATTAATGGAAGGTTTGAGAAATGCCGCCAAAGAAGCCGGACAAAATTTTTTAATACAAGGCCCTGGACCTGTGTTTCATACAGGATTTACGAACCTGTCTTCTGCGTATGATTATCGCGATACCCTGCAATATGACAAAGTCAAACTAAATCGATTTGTAGCTGCCATGCACGACAACAACATCAGAATTATTGGAAGGGGGTTATGGTATATCAGTGCAGTGCATACAGAAGAGGATATTGAAAAAGCAATTGAAGTCGCTACAACTGTGCTAAAAAACATCTAAATTTTGGTTCATCAATTTTTACAGCAGGACCAACTGATTTTTAGCTGAAATTTTCTGCAGCCACCATCAGCGATGGTGGAACTTAAATCAGTTAATCGCAGTATGCCTGAGTAAATACTGGTGCTCTTTTCAACTTCAAACGCAGCAATAACATTGTTTGTTCCTTTTTGGAACAACAATACATCAATAAGTTTTACTGTGCTCAATGTCTCTTTGTCCAAATCAAATTCGGGAAAAGAAGATAGATTCATAAAAGAAAAATTATTTTCAGAATAATATTTAGAACGGTCATTAGAAGCGGGAATTACGTCATATCCCAAAGCATTTCCTATTTTAAGCAAATGATATTGCATTTCCGTATGCAGCTTTTCTTCTTCTTTTTCTGTTCTTACCTCTTGATGACGTTTCTCAATCAGTTTTTCCAATTTCATTCTTTCTTGTTGAGATAAATATTCGTCATCTCCCAAAACTAATTTTTGCATACCTATCTTAAACAACAAACCCGCAATGGCACCTAAGTCTGAGGAAAGTTCTGAGCGATGTTCATTGTTTGTGGCGACCATCACTTCTCTTAGTTTCAGGTATTCACCCCAACTCCCTAATTTCCTTTTGTCTTTGTACAGATAATTGAAGCCATTGATGATAGCAGTATTAAACGCCGGGATAATAGTGGGATGTAAAAAGTAAAGAATACTTGCAACTGCAGGACCCAACTCTTTAATCTTTAGACTGTCTAATCGAATAATTTCTTTGATGATTTGGTCTTCTGTTTTTGCATTTAAACAGTTTTCCAAAAATTGTCCGAAGGCATTCTTATTTGGTTCATTCTCATAAATATCGAGGATACGTAGTTTAGGTTTCCAGTAAGACTGGTGAGCAGCACCTTCAAAAACCTGCTTTTGTTCCGTAATTCCGGTCAAAAAAATTCAAGCGAAGAACCTTTAAAGTCATTGGGGAAACGCTTTTGTTTGATATCCTCAATTACTTACATCACCCCCCCTGCGAATAGAACGGAACGCTCTAAGTCTTTCTTCGTTATTGATGAACCAGGTGTTGTAAACAGATTCTTTGTCTGCTTTATATTGCTGAATAATCGGTGAAAAATTGGTGTTCATATTGAGCTTGATCCTCGTGCTCAGTATATAAAAATATCAGCAGCCATTTTCTGATGTGGCGCATAGTGCTATTGACCTAACTTATTTTAAACTGTCAATGAAGCGCATCTCTATAATTATTCATTTACAGTTCTAAGACTGCTTTACGTATTTGCTTATCATTTTGCCAAACACAAAGAACATGTTCATTGTTGACACCTTTTAAAACAGGAAGTTGTCCTGTGCCCAGGTTTTTTGTTTGCCCTTGTGGTTTCAATACCATCACATTTCCATTTTCAACCCATGCATATACATTCTTTCCATTAACAGACTCTATAGTGCAGTTTTTGCCATTTCCTAATTTCTTTTCTTCCTGCCCTGGCTCGCAAGCGTAAATAATTCCTTTACGATTCCAAACTGTTTCTGCAGTTCCATTTCTCATTATAGCAAGGCCACCACCGTCCATTGGACAGCCATCCAATTTCCAATTACCATTTCCTAACTTTTGGGCCTGCCCAAACGTGTTGCCTCCATCTGCCGATTGAATGAGATACAAATCCCTGTTTTTATTTAGCCAATTTCGAAACATCACATAAACATTGCTTCCCTTTACTGCGACGGAAGGCTTACAACATTCACAAACAGTTGTATCAGGAGAAGCATATACCAAGATATTTTTTGACCACGACTTACCGCCATCAGTTGATTTTGCTCCATATATTCTATTGTGTCCATCACGCAGATCAAGCCAGACTGAGAAAACATTATCGCCATAGGCAGATAGCGCCATTAAATTTTCTTTTGCAATTGTATCAACGTCATTTACTCGTACAGCTTGCGACCAGCCACCCGATCGATCTTTTGTAAATGAGAAAATGTTACCCATGTTGTTGCAAGCTGTAACCACAATGCCACTTGATGTTGCGGCTATTTGCGGCCCTCTCATGTGAGAAGCTGCAAGCTTAGGCACGACAGCAATTACCGAAGGTGATGAAAAAGAAGTTGCGTTGTTCGATGAATAACTATATAAAATACTGTCGCCGCTTCCATACACCAAATGAACAATGCCTGAATTATCTCTGGATAAATTAGGCATTTGCCCTTGTGCAATAATTGAATCTGAGCTTTTGATGGCGTGACTATTACAAGCAATAAAAGCAAAAGGGATGATAACTGTAAGAAGTGTGTTTAGTGGCTTCATTAATCAGATTTTGCAAGCTTGTTAAAACACAAATTTGGCACTATTTCGTAAATCATTTTATCAATTATTCAATAATAATTAGTTTACACTATTCTGTTAAAACTCAGCCCTTCTACGATATCTTTATTTCTTTGTCACTCACTAAACAACCAATGCATTCACAGGTTCGGACTATATAAAAAGCAGAACACAAATACCAGGGACAAGAACTAATCTTTAGCTAATTGCTTGTTGAAAAGTCAAGTATTCAATCTTAATGAGACATGCCTCCAAAAGGTGAAACGCAGAAGTCGCATTTCACCTTTTGTTTTTTAATTGCTAAGCCAAAGCCTTTTCGGTTTGTGGCTCATACACATTGTGTGCAGGAATGATTTTGGGTTCAGGCACCTGTACGCCGGTGTTTTGAATAATGGGAACCAAAATCTTACTGAAATCAGCAAAAGCCTGTGGAGATTCCCACACATCCACTACCATCCATCCTCCTTCGGGGTTTGCAAATCCAACATGAGAGATAAGGCCCCTAGGATGTTCGTGTCCGGCTGTCTTCAGATCGTCCCACACCTGGTCATAGTTTTTTGCTGTGAATTCGGGAGAACTCATAATAACGACTGTTTTTTCCATAACAAAGGTTTTTGAGGTGAGAAAAATTTCTGCAGGGAAACAGGGTTAAAGAGAATTATTCAGAGGATGACTCGAAGTTAGAAACATATTGCGGCATTCAGCAAAACTTTCAGTTTTTTCAATAAAATTCGCGGCATTACGAAAAGGTGTAATGAACTTTCTATATAGGCATTATTAAAAATCCGGGATATCAGTTTTCTGAAATGGTTGCCATTGCATTTCATGCATCGTCACGGTGATTGACCATGTCAATCCCTGGTTAATACCGAGTAAAATGTTTGCAACGATAATCCAATCCCAATTCGGGGCATACATTAAATGAATGGAACGGGCCTTCCAATCAACCAACCAATGACAAGCAAATTTTTTCTACCAATTTTATTTGCCAATGTGCCTGTGAAATAGTTTGTAATTGCTTTTACAAAGCCAAAAGCCATGATAAAAGAAAGAATAGCTGTCTTCGCAGCAATATGAAATTCTGCATCAGCAATTTTGGGTAAAATGGAACGTTCCATGCCTACCATTCCACCAACGAAGGCATTGATGATAATAAGTAAAGTAAATTGTTTCCAGTTTTCTTTTAACCCCAGTTTTATTTCTTTCATTTGGTTTCATTAAGAGACTGCGCATTTGTTGGCGCCGGCTTCCAGTTCAATTGGGTTTACGTCAGCAATATTTCCGGAAATGTTCTTCTCAACGATTGACAAATAGTTAGAAGGTGTCGGAGGCAGCTTTTCTAAAATATGTTTTATAAAAGCTTGTTTATCCAACTTAAGAATCGAAACATTCTTTTTTATTTCTGAAAGAGTAGCGCTAATTGGTTTCCCATCAAAATCGACAGGAGAACTTGTGTGTGCAGGAAGCACAACAATTTCTTCATTCAATTGCAGAAGTTTTTGCAAACTGTCATAAAGAAGTTTTGCCCTTTTTTTAGCTTCTTCATCATTGGCTTTTAGGTCAGGCCTTCCAACTGCATTTATAAAAATGGTATCACCACTTAATAGCACTTCATCATTAATGAGAAAGGAAATACTTTCGATAGTGTGACCTGGTGAAATGACAACTTTTATCTAGGCCCTTCCAAGGCTTATCATTTCACCATCTGCAAGCTTTGTAAAATCAAACTGCACTTTATTTGGTATTGGGAGTAGCAATGGACTATGGAATTTATCAGCACCTGTTTTGATCTTGAAAGATGATCTGCATGGATATAGGTTTCCATGACGGTTTTCAACTGCCAGTTATTTCTTTCAATGTGCTTTCATACACTTCCATTGGAAGCGAAGCATCCACAATTATCGCTTCGCCTTCAGAAGAATTACGTTGGATAAACATCCTTTGCCGGTTCTTCGAAGTTGAATAATTTGATAGCCTTCAAAATTAACTATGGCTTTATTCCATGCAAGGCTCCAGCCTTTCATTCCATTTTTCAATGAATAGGCTTCGATTCCTTTTTTTCTTAACTCATCTGCAGCAATCTGGCTTGTTTTGCCTTCAGCACAAACGGCAACAACCGGAGTGTTTTGTGGAATAGGCGCTTCATCTAATACAGACGCATCTCCTTCTTTTAATCGCTGATAAGCATCAACATAGATGCTCCCGGGTATTTTCCATTCTTCCCGTTGATCTTTTGGTCTTATATCGAGAACGGTGACTTGTTTGCCGGACTCAAGCCAACGAGACAAAGTATTCGTATCAATAATTGAAGTTTCAGGCATAACCTTATTGATTATAAAAATGATTGTAAATGCAATAATGAGAGAAAGTCTGTAGCGCTGATAAAGAGAACAAGAAACTAAAGTGAAGCGATTAGTTTTTCAATCTTTTCTTTCATAGCCGGATCGTCGGGGCCGGAAAGTTGATGAACCTTTGATTTAAGCAATTGTTCAAATTCAAAACGGTCCAGGCAATGCCTACATTCAGAGAGATGGTTCATCAATTCCTCTCTTGCTTCGCCTTTGAGATAATTATCCATAAAATCATTGAAGCGGGCAACAGCCTCTTCGCAATTGATAGGTTGAACGGGTTTATTTTTCTTTTTCATACTGTTACTGTGTTGATGGTCTGTTCTTTCTCTTTTCCGCACGTACAAACATGTTTCTTTTTTTTCTCTTTAGCCGATATTCCAAGTTCCAACGCGTACTGCCAAAGTCTTTTTTGTAATAGATTTCTTGCTCTTGCAATCCTGCTTCTTACTGTGCCAATGGCAACTTGTGTAATAGCTGCTATTTCAGTATAAGAGAATTCGTTTACATCGCAGAGAACAAGCGCTATCCTGAATTCTTCGGGCAGTTCGTTAATTGCCTCGTAAATCTTTTCTTTTGTAATCTTGCTGATAAAATTTTTTTCCGGTGTTCCTCCATCAGTAAAGTTGCTCATCTCCACTCTTTCAAAAAGCGAAAATGATTTCCCGGACAATTGAGGCAAATCAACAGTCTTTCTATTTTTGAGTTTACGATAGTTGCTGATAAAAAGGTTATTCAAAATCCTGAACAGCCATTGCTTTATCTTTTCTTCACTTTTAAGCTGGCCCCTTTTTTCAAAAGCTTTTACAACTGTTTCGCTCACCAGTTCCTCTGCTTCCTGTTTGTTTTGGCAGAGACTAAATGCAAAACGCTGAAGTGCTGAAAGGTTGCTCAGCACTTCATTGGTAAGGGTTTCTTTACTCAATTCTTTAACTGCCACGTCAGAGGTTTTATTATAAGAAAGATAAGTTTTATCTCTCTAATTCCCCTTAAACCGTACAGGAAACTGCACCATTTGAAAGTACTTCAACCAGGTTGGCTGCCGTAACAATTTTTGCCCCTTCAATTAAATCTGCTTCGGTAATTCCTCTTGGCTTTGTGCAGGCGCCACAAGCCCAAACTTTACCTCCATTGGCAATGAAGGAGTCCAATGTATCTTTCAATGATACAAAACCTTCTTTGTGGATTTGCTCTGCATAACCTTTGGTTGCTATCCTTACGCCTTCCTGAGTAAGAAATACAATTGTATCTCGTTCGGCAGTGGCTGAAACATTTCCAATTATGAAAGGTAATGTTGCTTTTTCTTCATCTTCTTTTCCTGCTGTGCAGTGAACTAAAATTTGCTTTGACATATTTGTTGGTTTTAGTTTGATTTTTTTTGGATGTAAAAAATGTTTTTGTCTTCACTCTCATCGATCTCTGCTAATAATCTGTTTCCTGTAAGGCGACACCATGCAGGCACTCCTTCTCTTGAGGCAAAATCATCGCTAATCACTTCGAGGATCTGGCCCCCCCGAAGGTTTTGCATTTCTTTTTTTATTGCCGGGGTGAGATTTGCACAGGCAAGTCCGGGAACATTTAAACTCACATCAGAGATAAGTTTTTTCTCTGCCAGAAGTGAAACACTTTTTACTCCATATTTTTTGGATGCACTTTGAGCAGAAGAGGAAATGAAAGCATAACTCTCGTTTGTAACAACGGTTGTGATACTTAATCCACCACTTTTGATGGCTTCTGAATATTCATCTTGCTGGCTGGCTCCGCCGATACAGGAAGCCCAGAGCGTAGCATCACAAACCACATTATCAGGAAGATTCTTTTCTGAAACAATATCGGCAATTGCCAATCGTCCACCTGGCTTAAGAACTCGCCCAATCTCTTTAAAAACTTTTGTTTTTTCAGGACATAGGTTAATGACACCATTGCTAATGACTACATCAAAGCTGTTATCTTCAAAAGGAAGCTTTTCAAGATAACCTTTATGAAAACTAACATGGTCAAATCCATATTGGTCACGTAACCTTCCTGCTTTTTGAAGTTGCTCATCTGTCATATCTAATCCCACTACCGAACCTGTTTTACCAACCTTCAATGCTGCGAGAAATGAATCCATTCCAGAACCACTACCTAAGTCTAAAACTTTATCACCTTTTTTTAGGGCAGCATAATCAAAGAAGAATCCCACACCTGCGAAAGATTCAATAGCCTCTTGTGGAATTTGATCTAATTGTTTTGGATCATATCCAAGTTTTTCCGCCAGGCTTCTTCCCATTTCAAAATGGTATTTCTCGTGGGGGTGAAGGGCTACTTCACGGTACATATTTTTCACTTTCTGCTCAAGGTCAGTTGTATCGAGCCGGGATGTTGTTTCGGTTTGCATAACGTTGGTTTTATTTAACTGACGCAGGACGAATTAAAAAGTTCCCGGATCCCCAATTTTTTTTGAAGACATTTAAATCGAAAAGATTTGGATTATAAGGAGTACTAATACTGAAGATAGATTGTCTGGCCCTGGCAATTAGGCTCGGTGCTCTGTTGTAAATTGATTTTATTATACTAGCTTTTTAACGACTGAATCCACGTAGACCGAAGTTTCTTATCCTTACGCCTAGCAATGTGTACTGATCCGAATCTGTTACTATGCATAGTGAAACGGTACATTCAAACTTCAACCACTTGGTCGAAATTTTTCTTCACCCGAAGATTTCAAACTTTTTCTGTCAGATAAGAATGTTTGTGCATTTCTTTTCTAATGATCGCAATGTCTGCACCAATTTCTGGGAATAAGATCACACCCACATATAAACAGGTATGTACTACCGTTAGGTAAGCACTGCGCCAAACCATTGCAGTCGCACCCTGCTGTCACACTGGGCTTGTCGAAGTGTGCAACTGCAATGCCCTTCGCCTCCGTAAACTCCGGCTCGGGCGCTACTCAGTTTGTCACACCGCTTGCAACCGGTACGTAGTTCTGCCTCAGCTACCTTTCGTTCAGCTTCCTCAGACTCGTTCATTACAGCCTGTCCCAACCAACATATTTTGCTTCAAGACATGGTGCCGCCATCAACACATAAATCAATACACAGGCGCCACACCTATCTTTCGCAGAAGGCAACACATGCTACCAGGCTTTCATTCACTTTCTTCCTCGCTTCACTCAAGCGAGCCTCGGCAAAACACATCTCTCCGAAAATATCCATTCCCGTTATACTACTTGTTTTACTCAATTACAAGACGACAACTATGATCAAAAAGACTCTGCTTAATCTTAATACATCTCGCACAAAACCGAATGCCAGGTTTTCGATGAATTAAAAGATGCGCACATAATGGATAATTAACAGAAGCAATCCTTACCTTAATATTAGT
Organism: Flavisolibacter sp.; assembly: GCA_035554655.1. Lineage (GTDB taxonomy): Bacteria > Bacteroidota > Bacteroidia > Chitinophagales > Chitinophagaceae > Flavisolibacter. The sequence goes on along the minus strand of DATMIF010000059.1, from coordinate 53,597 downwards.
TTTGATTAACGTGCCCCTGGAACTGCTAACGATCAGCATATCAAACCAAAAACAAATACAATGAAACACATCTCACTTTCAATTGCGGTAATGGCAGCCATTACGCTTGCTTCATGTAACAACTCGGGCACTGCAACAACAAATGAGTCCACTGGCAGCGCTAAAGACACAACTGTTAGTGACGAACAACAAAATCTTGAAAAGAACCGCGGTGTTTACAAAGCCATTCAAACCGGCGACAGTGCTTTTATCAGGAGCGTTATAGCAGATGATGCCGTAGATCACCAGGCGCCCAATGGTGGTGAGATAAGAGGCGGTGACGCCATTACGCACATGCTCGCCGATATGCACAATCATTTCAAGGACATGAACCTTGAGGTGGTGAGTGATGCCGCAAGGGGTGATTATGTTTTTTCAATGGTGCACGTCAAAGCAACTGCAACAGATAATAGCCAAGGCATGCCTATAGGTACCTCCATGGATAACAACCAGGTGGACGTGGTAAGAATCAAAGATGGCAAGATGGTGGAGCATTGGGGATTTTTAAATTGGGCAGATGTAATGAAAATGATGCAAAAGCCAACCAATACAATGCCCTCAAAGAAATAAAAAACAGTATCAGCAATTCAGCCACCTCCGGGGTGGCTGAATTGTTTTTATGAGCCAATGCCATTTAATTTTGCGATCTGGCGATCAGCCTTTTCATCCTGATGTCGAAGGAGCGGCTGTCCTGATTGTAACAAAGGACTCGGCTTCACCCAGCCAGGCTTCGGCAGTATCCCGCTAACATGCAAAGCGCCGCCGGCGTGTACCCACAATAGTTAGGGCATCTTTTAAAATTAAAATCTAGTTTGTACTTTCATAAAATCCTTGCTATGAAAGATCCGCACAAAAACCCCAATTACGTCTTCACGTCCTTTTTGAGCATCTCCCATCTATTTATTTCCCATGAAAGTTCTCAGGTAACCCTTCTGCCCTGCTATGGAAATTTATTGAATGGTAAGATCGAAAGCATTTCAATAGAAACCGACTTCACCACGCTTAACGAACTACTCGCTGAGAAAGGCAACGAAGCGGAAGAAGCTATTGAAAAAATTGCAGTTCTGCTCTCCGATCCATCGGAAGGAAATAGTGTTGTTGGCCTGTCTGATTCTGGCGGGCTTACCTTCGAAGATCACATCTTTGCCTTGCTGGTGATTTATGACGAAGACGAAGAAGGGAAATTAATTGAATCAGAAGAACACAGCTATCGTCTTAATGCATATATCGACCGTCAAAATATCCTGCCCGAATTTATCAGTATTGCGATACCTGAAACCCATGCCGGCCGGTCAGCATATTACAATTCCATTCTTGCCATGCAGTTCCAGTTCTATCTTTCTTGTAGAAAAAAACAGGGAGAAAATACAGCTCTCATCATGATAAACCTTACCGATCCCTTTTTATTTTAACCTGGCTAAAACACAATATCACTTATTAAAAAGCAGTCAAAAAAATAATTGAACCAAAGAAGCAACTTCAACTCGGTTTCATTCTTTTCATTTCTATGACATCACAGGCAATCCATGCAACAAAATTGAGGGGTGAGAAGGACAATCAAAAAGTTCATAGAATTACGTGGTCTTGAATTTGTTCCCATCGAATTTAAAATTGAAGGTGACCTTGCTAAATGGAAGGCCGAAATTCCAGGTAAAATGAAAGCCTTTGCCTTTGCATTGTTTGGAGTTTAAAACTATATTGTCGTCTAACTTTCAATTAATAAATCACAAAGCCAATTATTCCAAAAAATCTGCCCATTTTTAATAAGCAATTCGACTAAATAAAAAAGGACATTGAAAATCAATGTCCTTTTTAGCTTTCGTGATCCCGCTGGGACTCGAACCCAGGGCCCCAACATTAAAAGTGTTGTGCTCTACCAACTGAGCTACGAGATCGACCGTAAAATTTGGAGTGCAAAAATAAGGTTGTGCATCCTTGCAGCCAAAAATTATTCATTCATTTTCACAAATCGCCAATCATGAACTAACTAATTCAGCCTGCAGTTTTTGCATCACTTCTTTTTCAATCATTTTTTCTGCTAACGCAATCATATTTTTAAACGCTTTCCCTTTCGAAATTCCATGGCCAATGATCACCGGCTTAGAGATGCCTAAAACCGGAGTACCTCCATAATTTTCAAAATTGAAACGTTCAAAATACTCGTGATTAATTTGCTTTTTATGCGTGACTTCAAATAATGATTCAGCAAGTTTTAAAATAACATTGCCTGTAAACCCATCACACACCATTACATCTGCTTTATCTAATAACAAATCCCGGCCCTCTACGTTTCCAATAAAATTGATATGCCTGTTTTCTTTTAATAAAGGATACGTTGCCTGTGCTAATAAATTTCCCTTGCCTTCTTCTTCACCAATATTCAGTAATGCTACACGTGGATTGTCAATGCCCAAAATATTTTGAGCATATACTGAACCCATAATAGCAAACTGGTTCAGTTGTTCAGGTTTACAATCAGAATTTAATCCAACATCTAACAACAAACCTGTACTTCCATTTTCTTTTGGGATAATTGTTGAAATAGTCGGCCGCAATACGCCTTCGATTGGTTTCAACGCATACAACGAACCAACCAACATTGCACCAGTATTCCCGGCACTGATAAAAGCATCGGTTTTACCAACTCCAAGCAAATAAAAACCAACTGCAATAGAGGAATTCTTTTTTTCCTTCAATGCTTTTGTTGGAGAATCATGATAGCCGATCACTTCCGGCGCATGAACAATTGAAAAACTATCAGGTGCAAAAGAATATTCAGAAAGAAGCGTTTTTATATTTTGTTCATCACCCAGCAAAACCAAATGCGCTTTTCCTTCTTCTGAAAAATATTGCTGTATGCCTTCTATTGCTTCCCGGGGAGCGTAGTCGCCGCCCATAAGATCAATTCCTATCTTCATGAAGTAACAAAAATAAAAAATCCATACTCTCGCCAATCAGCGGAATATGGACTATTAATAAGTTTTTGCTTACTTCTTAATCGGAGAAGTTTCTGCAACTACCTGGCCTTTGTAGTACAACTTTCCTTCACTCACATGTGCACGATGGCGTACATGTGTTTCGCCGGTTGTTTTATCAGTTGTAAGCGTGGCAGCCGTAGCCTTATAGTGTGTTCTGCGCTTTGCACTTCTTTGCTGCGAGTGTCTGCGTTTTGGATTAGGCATAACTAATTATTTAAATTCTGATTTTTATTATCTAAGAGTTTAAAGGTTAAAAAGGAAAAGAGTTAGGTTTATTCTCTTTGTCTCTATACCGCTCTTTATCTCTTAGCTTTTATTTTGAACCACCAGTATTGCTACTATTGGTCATTTGTTGCGTCGCACTCTTGTACGTCCTTATCACTTATCATCACTTTCGAAGTTCACAACTGTCACCAACAGTTCTTCATTCGAAATTCCTTGTTCCATGTTCGTTATTCCTCCAGTCCTTTGAACTTTTCTAATCCTTTCCATATCGGATTTGAACCATGGTTCTCATCCGGCTTCATGTTCTTCAGCATTTCTCGTGCTGCCGGGTTACAATGCGGACCGTCCATGTTTTCGTACTCACATGTTTTTTGCATGGGAATACTCAGGTTAATGAATTGGTAGATCCAGTCCTTTACATCAATATGGCTTTCACCGCGGGAGATGTAATAAACATCAGGGTCTTCTTCCTGCTCATTCATCAGATCAGGATCGTCAGTCATTTTAATCATCACCTTGAACTCGTCAAACAACTGGAGGGGTAAATTGTTGTTGCAACGGTCGCAGGTTACTTCCGCCTTTCCTCCAACTTCAAACCGGAGAATCATAAAACCATTACTTTTTTCGAGCAACAGCTTTACATTGGCATCGGGATTCCTGAAATCCTGTTCATTAAATTCTTCAAAGAACCTGTCGTCAACATGGTAATTGAACTCATGAACACCGGGTTTTAAACCAACAAAAGCTATTTCAAATTCACGCCTGTTGCTCATGTCCGTCCTTTCTCCGCCTTAATTGCGGGTCGCAAAGGTAAAGGAAATCGCCTTAAAGAATGTAATTTGAGCCAGGATTTTAACGAAATCTGCCTATCAAAACATGTTCAAAAGCATCTTTCGCGACCGGTTATTGATTTCCCTGGCAATAGTAGCCATACTAGTTAAGATTTTTTCGTTAAATCCAGCCACAGTCGAAAAATATTATACGTTTGGCTTCTATCCTTTCATTTCCTCAATTTTAAGAAGTCTTTTAGGATGGATTCCTTTTAGCGTGGGCGACATTCTTTACGTGGCCGCTTTTATTTTTTTGGTGTTAAGGGCATGGAAATTCATTCGGCTGCTCGCGAGGCGGCAGGTTAAAGAATACCTTTCCTGGGAGCTGTTCAAAAAATATCTGAAGTTGGTGCTCTGGATCTATATTGTTTTTAATGTCTTTTGGGGATTAAATTACGACCGTCAGGGGATTGCACATCAATTCGACCTCAACGTTCAACAGTACACACCGGCTGATTTGTATGAACTCACTTCTGCCCTGCAACAAAAGATGAATTTTTATGCTGACCGAGTAGATTCTATAAAGCGACTATCACTTAATAAGAATCAGACACTTTTCAAAGAAGGCATTGCGGCTTATAAAAACGCAGAAAGGCAATATTTGTTTTTGAGTTACCGGAAGCCTTCGATTAAACCGTCTTTACTTACTTATATAGGAAACTATTTCGGGTTCACTGGTTATTACAATCCATTTACCGGGGAAGCCCAATTAAAAACAGACGTTCCCGTTTTTACAAAACCTTTTATTGTTTGCCACGAAATGGGGCACCAGCTTGGATATGCCAAAGAAAACGAAGCCAATTTTTCCTCTTTCCTGGCGGGAAGAGTATCTGATAATGTGGAATTCCGCTATTCTGCATATTACGATATGTATGGCTATGCTATGAGCGATTTGTTCGTTTATAATCTCCCTTGCTTTATCGAACTGAAAAAATCAGAGCATCCTCAGGTAAAAAAAGATAACAGAACTTATCGTCAATATCTTTTAAGAAGCAAAAATTCAGTGGAACCGGTGATGTCTCTTGCTTACGACCGTTATCTTAAAATGAATAACCAGCCTCACGGAAAAGAAACCTACAATGAAGTAGTTGCTTGGCTGATCGCTTATATGAAAAAATATGGGAAAGATGCCTTATGAATCATTCCTACCTAATCAACTATTCATTAGGTTTGCGCACTGATTATGGCAAATTATTTTCTGAACAAAGTCGCAGTTGTTACAGGCGGTACCGATGGCATTGGTAAAGCTTTGGTTGATGCACTGTTGGCCCAGGGAGCAAAAGTTTCCACCTGTGGCCGCCATCACGATAAACTATACAAACTCCAAAGAGAATATCCCTCCTATCCTTTGCATACTGTAGTTGCTGATGTAAGTAATGAAAATGATTGCCGTCATTTTATTGAATCAACCATTAAGGTTTTTGGTGGAATAGATATTATTATCAACAACGCAGGTATTTCAATGCGTTCGTTATTTAAAGATGCGGAGCTCGATGTGATCAGGAAATTGATGGATGTGAATTTTTTTGGTGCGGTTTACTGCTCCAAGTACGCACTGAATTCACTGATTGAAAGAAAAGGAACCATTGTTGGCATTTCATCAATTGCAGGATACAGAGGTTTGCCTGGAAGAAGTGCTTACTCGGCATCGAAGTTTGCACTGCAAGGCTGGCTCGAAGCAATTAAAACAGAATTGGCCGGCGATAAAGTTCATGTGATGTGGGTGAGCCCGGGATTTACCACTTCAAATATTCGCAATGCAGCCTTAAATAATGAAGGCAAAGCACAGGGCGAAAGTCCAATGGATGAAAATAAAATGATGACCGCAGATGAATGTGCCCGAATTATTCTGAAGGCTATCAAAAACAAAAAACGTACTGTGGTGATGACTTTCACTGGAAAGGAAACTGTATTCATGCAGAAATTCTTTCCTGGCCTTGCAGATAAATTCGTTAGAAAGTTTTATTTTAAGGAAGGCAAGCTCATTAAATAAGCAATTTCCAATTCCTAATTTCGAAATTCTGAATCATCGATGCCCTTAGTAACACTCACATCGGATATTGGTGAACAAGATTATCTTGTTGGTGCCGTTAAGGGACGGTTGCTTCGCATTAACCCAGAGTTCCAGATCATAGATATCACCCACAAACTCTCTCCTTTCAATTATCCCCAAGCTGCATATGTGTGCAGGAATGCCATCAAAAATTTTCCCGAATTCACTTTTCATATTGTATTGGTCAATTTATTTGAATCAAAGCCAGAACAACTCCTACTTGCTTTTCATAAGGAACAATACCTTGTTTGTGCTGACAATGGATTACTCGGAATGATCATCGAAGAAAAACCTGAAATGGTTATTGGCATTCCATTGGAAAAAACTGCTATCAAAAACACTTTGTATTGCATGGATGTTGCTGCAAAAGCAATTACTCAATTAATGAATGGAGAACCAATCCAAAACATCGGCATGCCTGATACAAACTACATTGAAAAACTTCCCTTGCGTCCAACACAGGGAGAAGATTGGATTGAAGGACAAATTATTTTCATTGACAATTTCGAAAACGTTATTGTGAATATCACACAGGAACAATTTGAACAGCAACGAAAAGGAAGACGATTCAAAATTGTTTTTAAAAGAGATGAAATTATTGAACGCATCAGCGGTTCTTATGCCGATGTTCCACAGGGAGAGAAATTGGTTTTATTCAACAGCGCAGGCTACATGGAAATTGCGATTAATAAAGGCAATGCTGCAGGTTTGTTTGGTTTGCGTGGATATAATGAAGGTAACAATGGACAAACATCGACAATGATGCAAAACAGGTTGTTTTACCAAACGGTGAAAGTTTTTTTTGAGTAAGTGTTCTTATCATAATTATGGAATTTAATCTCTTTTACATCTACAAATAAAAAATCCAAATGCAATTATACTTTGCTTTGCTCTTCTTAGTTCCCTTTCATACCATTTGTGATTGTGAACCTCTAGGAAAAATAAGCGAAGAGCAATACAATTCGTATAATATAATTTTTGCAGGAAGAGTAGTTGGAATAAAAGATGGAAGGCTTGAAAACGTTATAAGTTTTAAAGTGAACACTTATTATAAAGGCAAGCAAAGTCGGGATACGATTAAAGTCTTCACTCCATCATCAGGGGCTTCATGTGGAATATCGCCAGAAATAGGAGAAGATTGGCTCGTGTTCACCTATTACTTAGATACAAAAGTTAAAACCATGCTTTGCACAAGAACTAAAAGAATGAATTCAAATTCCTTGGACTACGAAAAAGAAGAATTGGGAAATGATCTGAAATTCTTAGAGGCTAAAAAAGATAGGAGCCTCTCGAACAATGCCCAATAGAATTACCGAACGATGAACAAAATGCGACGCAACAGACTATCAATAGTAGTAATGCAGTTTGGTAAATAAAAATTATCTCATAAAACATCTTTGCCTTTGTTTTACCCAGGATAAACTTAATCTCAGGATGACAAGCTTCAGCCAACCTCGAACCTCAAACTTCAAACCTCGAACAACTGAAAACCTTAAACTGCTAACCGTAAACTACCCAACAACATCCTTTTAACTTTTCCCATATTCTTTTCCTCTTAATTTAGTCGCTTCCCTAATTTTGCCTGTCTTTTAAAACAAGGCATCGTGTTAAAGGTCAAAATCTAACCACACTGTATGAATTTTAGAAAAATCAACAACATTACCGGATGGATAGTGTTTGTTCTCGCCTCACTCGTTTACATTTTAACTGCTGAAATGAGAGGTAGCTTCTGGGATTGCGGCGAATTTGTCTCCGCCTGCTACAAGGTTCAATTGCCTCACCCGCCCGGAGCTCCGCTATTTGTTTTACTTGGCCGATTCTTTATTGTTCTTTTTGGCGATAACCCGATGACCGCTGCAAAAGCAGTGAATGTAATGAACGCATTTGCCAGCGGGGCCACCATCCTCTTCCTCTTCTGGACCATCACGCATTTTGCACGCAAACTCATGATGGGCTCACACGAAGAACCCAATCTTTTACAAACATATGCAGTGATTGGTGCCGGTATTGTTGGTGCATTTGCTTACACATTCACCGATTCATTTTGGTTCAGTGCTGTCGAAGGTGAAGTATATGCCTTGTCATCTTTTTTCACGGCCCTGGCGTTTTGGGCTATTTTAAAATGGGAGCATGCTAATGATTTGGCAGGTAATGACAGAACATTACGCAATCGTGCGGACAGATGGATCGTCTTCCTGTTCTTCGCCCTCGGTTTATCAATAGGTATTCACCTTTTAGGATTGTTGGTGATTCCTGCTGCCGTAATGGTGTATTATTACAATCGTTATACTTACACCCGCAAAGGAGCCATCATTGCTTTCATCATTGGGTGTATTCTTACTGGCTTAGTACAGGTAGTAGTTATTAAATGGAGTGTTGCACTCGCAGGCAAATTTGATATTGCCTTCGTAAATAGTTTCAATCTTCCTTTCTTCTCCGGCTTTGCTTTCTTTTTTGTGTTGTTAGGCGTTTTGGTTTGGCTGGGATTAAGATGGGCTGATAAAAACAACTGGTCTTTCCTTCGCCTCGGTCTCTGGTGCTTTTCTTTTATGATGTTGGGTTACTCAGCTTACCTCACAACAATGGAACGTTCTAATGCCAATCCTTCGTTGGATATGAACAATGTTGACAACCCAATGAACCTTGTTTATTACCTGGGACGTGAACAATATGGATCGCAACCGATTTTATATGGAACACACTTCCTTGCACAACCCGCACGTGATGAAAGAGGTTACCCGATTTTAAAGGAAGGGAAAGTTCGTTATGCAAAAGGTCCTGACAGCTATGTGAAGCTGCCGCCGGACCAGGAATATACTTATGACAGTAAAGATTATCGCATCTTCCCAAGGGTATGGGATCCGTCAAACGATCAAAGCCATGCTGATTATTACATAAGCTGGTTAAACCTGGAAACAGAGAATGTACAAACGAGTTGCTACGTTATGGGTGTTGGAGATGGATTTCTGCAAGTCCAGGATGAAAGCGGGCAGCAAAAGAAATATTATTATGATGAAAATTTTGAACCTGCTCCTAATGTAAGAGAAGGTTCGGTTATATATGCAGGACAACCTTACGCTGTAAAGATTCCAAGTTATGCCGACAACATTCGTTGGTTCATGACCTACCAAATGGGCTTTATGTACTGGCGATATTTCATGTGGAATTTTTCAGGAAAACAAAATGATATACAGGGCGGAGGTAATCGCCGCGATGGTAACTGGATATCCGGAATATCAGCTATTGATAACTTAAGATTGGGTGACCAATCAAAAATGCCGGACAGCATTAAACATAACAAAGAACACAACGCGATGTATTTGTTGCCTTTTATTTTAGGTCTCATTGGTTGTGTTTACCAGTTTATTAAAAATCGGCAGGACTGGATTGTCTCTTTCTTATTGTTCTTCTTCACCGGTGTTGCTATTGTGGTTTACCTGAACCAGGCCGGAAATCAACCACGTGAACGTGACTATGCATTTGCAGGTTCCTTTTATGCATATGCTATATGGATTGGGCTGGCGGTAGTTGCGTTGGTGAGAATGGCTCGTGACTTTGTGCAGGACCAATTGAATTTTAGAAACACAGTAATCTACACTGGCGCAGCAACCGTAATCATTATGTTAATGAGTGACGCTAATGCCATCAACGGAAAAACTTTTATGGCAGCTATTTTCGGTGGCGTGATGGCATCGGCATTAACTGCCATTCTTGTTTACGCCATACGGGCTGTTTCCGGTAAGGGGGTCAATTTGAAGTTATCAGGAATTGTGGCCGGTATTGTTTGCCTCGTTGCTCCAATTATCATGGGCGCACAGGAATGGGATGATCATGACCGGAGCCGTAAAACTTTGGCGCCGGATATCGCATACGATTATTTAGCAGGTTGTCCTAAAGATGCAATCCTTTTCACTTTTGGTGATAATGATACATACCCGCTGTGGTATGCCCAGGAAGTAGAAGGCGTTCGTCCCGATGTGAGAATTGTAAACACAAGCTTGCTCGGTATTGACTGGTATGTGAACCAACTCCGTTATAAAGTGAATGAAAGCCCCGCTTTCGATATCGTTTGGAGCGAAGATCAATTGCGTGGATTTACTTATGCGGTAAACAGCGGCGACAAAGCCAATTCCACACAACCTTTGTTACAATTCCTGAAAACATCTCTTGGTGGTGCCATGAATGGCGATCAAAGAACCGGTATTCGTGTTGCCTTCCCTTCACACCTTACCGTTCCTGTAGATGTAAATGCTGTAAAGCAATCAGGATTGGTTAAGCCGACAGATTCCGTGTTGAACCAAGTCTCAATAGATCTGTCTCCGAATAAATCATTCTTCTCACTTGATCAGCTTACTATGCTAAGTGTATTGGCGACATCAAATTGGAAAAGGCCAATTTGCTTTACTTCTCCATATGGTGAGGTTGGCTTTGGTCCTTACCTGCGCCAGGTAGGATTAATTTACCAGGTCGTTCCGGTAGTTACCAATTTGCCATCGGCGCAGGCCCTAAACATGGATGTTGACAAATCAAAAGACTTGTTGATGAACCAGTTTAGAACAGGTAATGCCGATAAGCCCGGTGTTTATTTTGATGAAGAAAACCGCAGGCATTTGTTAAGCATTCGTGCTGCATATGTACAGGCTGCTGGTAACTTGGCAGATGCCGGAAGAAAGCAGGAAGCGGTTGGCTTACTTGACCGTGCAGAAACTTTGATCCATACTGAAGCTTTGCCTTACGCAATGGTTAGCCGTAACAATGGTCACAACCGCACTTCACTGGCTTACCTCGAAGCAGCATACAAAGCAGGTCATACAACGCTGATCAAAAAACTGAAAGATGCTTTGACCAAAGATTTCAATGACCAGTTGAACTATTACAAGTATCTGAAAGATAAAAGACCTGAATACTATGCAGGTGATCTGATGGACGACGAGCAGTTTTGTATGAGAGCTTTGCAACAAATGCAGGCCTTCGAAAAGCAATACAATCCCTCTGCTGTCAATATAACAGAGAATGTGGGTCAGAGAGCTGACAGTGCGCAACGAAAAGACAGTACAAAAAAATAATCCTTCTAAAATCCCGGCAAATCGCCGGGATTTTTCTTTAACACTGTCAGTGAAACAAACAATGCATAATTATTGTAGATTGCCTTACGTGAATCGGAAATCGCGAATCGTCAATTCACAACACTCACTGTTGCACCCTTGCGATCATCGTAACGTAATGAATCTTCAGTTCACGTATAATGATTCACCTTTCACGATAAATTCAACCATACATGAGAGGCTTTAATTTCTCAAAATTTGATCCCAACGAAAATGGCAAAACCAAGTTTGACCAGTTGCTGGATCTTTTTATGCAATTACTTACATACACTAGCGGCGATGTTGCTGAAGCATTGGACTGGATGAATCAATTAGATCGTCAATACGAACTCACAAACGAAGAATACGGAATGGGCGATTTCATTGAGGAGCTCAAGGACAAAGGTTATATCACCGAAAATGAAGACAGAAGCAAAATAGAGATCACACCAAAAACAGAACAAGGTATTCGTAAAAAAAGCCTGGAAGAAATTTTCGGTAAGCTCAAAAAAACAAAAAGCGGCGATCATCAAACACGTAAACCTGGTTTGGGCGATGAGATCAGTCCTGATACAAGACCATTCCAGTTTGGCGATATGCTGGAGCAAATTGATTTTACTGAATCCATTCGCAATGCGCAGATCAATCACGGGCTGGATTCATTCACCATGAAGGAAGATGACCTGCAGATTAGAGAAACGGATTTCAAAGCACAGACGTCAACTGTGCTAATGATTGATATTTCCCACTCAATGATTTTGTATGGAGAAGATCGCATTACTCCTGCAAAAAAAGTAGCTATGGCTTTGAGTGAGCTCATCACGACAAAATATCCGAAGGATACATTGGACATTGTTGTTTTTGGAAATGATGCATGGCCGGTTGAAATAAAAGACCTTCCTTATTTGCAAGTTGGTCCTTATCATACTAACACCGTTGCCGGACTAGAATTAGCAATGGATATTTTGCGAAGAAGAAAAAATCCAAACAAACAGATATTCATGATCACGGATGGTAAACCAACCTGTTTGAAGATTGGAAAGCGCTATTACAAAAACAGCTTTGGTTTGGATAGAAAAGTAACAAGCCGCTGTCTGAATCTTGCAGCGCAATGCAAAAAATTAAAAATACCTATCACTACTTTCATGATCGCAACCGATCCTTATCTGCAAAGATTTGTCCAGGAATTCACCGAGACAAATAATGGCAAAGCCTACTTTGCAAGTTTGGATAGATTAGGTGCGTTTATATTTAGAGATTTTGAAAGCGGAAAGAGGAAGACTGTATACTAAGTCAGCACAATAGAATTAAGAACGTACAAGTGAGTGACAACGAAAGCTAAATAGTAATTCAAAAGACAAGCACATAAAAGATGAACATCAAACACATAAACACTTTAGGTGAACTTAAAGAATCAGGCTACCAACCAAAGAGCATCAAAGAGGAAATAAGAACTAACCTGATTAAAAAACTTCAGAACAAAGAGGAAACTTTTACAGGAATTATCGGTTATGAAGATTCTGTTATTCCTGATGTGGAGAGAGCATTATTAAGTAAGCACAATATTCTTTTTCTTGGTTTGCGTGGACAGGCCAAAACAAGAATGGCTCGTCAAATGACTGAGCTGTTGAATGAATACATTCCAATTATTTCAGGAAGCGAAATCAACGATGATCCTTTAAATCCTATTTCAAGATTTGCAAAAGAATTGATCTTTGAGAAAGGTGATGATACACCAATTGAATGGGTTCATCGTAGCCAGCGTTATGGAGAAAAACTAGCAACGCCTGATGTTAGTGTTGCAGATTTGATTGGCGATGTTGATCCTATTAAAGCTGCCAATCTTAGATTAAGTTTTGCGGATGAAAGAGTAATTCACTACGGTATCATTCCAAAAAGTAACCGGAGCATTTTTGTAATTAATGAATTGCCGGATTTGCAGGCAAGAATCCAAGTTGCCTTGTTCAATATTTTAGAAGAAGGTGATGTACAAATACGCGGATTTAAATTGAGATTACCGCTCGATATTTTATTTGTCTTCACCGCAAACCCCGAAGATTATACAAATCGAGGTTCGATTGTTACTCCACTAAAGGATAGGATTCAAAGCCAAATATTGACACACTATCCAAAATCGTTAGAGAATGCTTTAGCGATTACTGAACAGGAAGCTGATGTTGCAGAAGACCAAAAAGAAAAGGTTACTGTAAGCGATCTTGTTAAAAGATTGATAGAGCAGGTTGCATTTGAAGCAAGAGGAAGTGAATTTGTTGATAAGAAAAGTGGAGTGAGTGCAAGGCTTACTATTTCTGCATTTGAAAATTCAGTGAGTGCGGCAGAGCGGAGAGCCATCATCAACAATGAAAAAAACACGCAGGTTTGGATCAGCGATCTTGTTGGGATCATTCCTTCCATTACAGGTAAAATTGAATTGGTTTACGAAGGAGAACAGGAAGGTCCTTACCAGGTTGCGATGAATTTATTGGACAAGGCTATCCGTTCGCAATTCGTTCATTATTTTCCGAACCCTGATACATTAAAAAGAAGAGCGGCAAGAAAAGGTGATAAGCCTGAAGTAGTTGATAATCCCTATCGCTCCATAACGGGATGGTTTGATAAAGGAAATCATCTCAACCTGATGTTTGCTACCAGTGACAGGGATAAGATCAATCAATTGTATAAGATTGACGGATTGAATGCGCTGGTGAAAAAACATTTTTCACACGCTAATGAAAAAGAAGCTGCACTATTGATGGAATTTGTTTTGCACGGTCTTGCATCTTACTCTTTGATCAGCAAAAAAATATTGGAGACTTCAATTGAGTTTAAAGATTTAATGGGAAGTATGCTCAACATTCAGTCGTCAGGCAGTTACGATGACGAACTGGATGAAGAAGATTTTAATTAGTATTAGTGATGATAAAAAAGGCTTTCAAATGAAGGTCTTTTTTATTATGCTTTACAATTGATTTAGAACTTATAGCCAAAAGCAACTCCTCCGTAATATGGAAAGAAAAAATCCTTACCAAAAACAGGATTAATAGCAGCTCTGAAAAAGAAACCACCGGTTTTTGGTTGCAGTCGATAACCGAAATTCAAATGGCCGAACGTCGTGGAAAATGCATCACCATTATCATAATTATCAAACGCAAAAACCGGAGTAACACCACCACCTACTTCAAAATAATTTCTGCCGTCTTTACCAATTAAATAGTTCAGGCCAATTGGAATAAAAACCGCACCTGCCCCGCCAATACTAAATCCTCCAAAACCTATGCGACCGCCGATACCATCTTCTTTTTTTGAAAACCTTGTATCGTAGTTGAACGAGGCTAATCCCGGACCTCCGAGTTCGAAATATGCAGCCTTTGCAGATTGCGAAAATGTAGTTTTCATTCCAAGTACCAACAAAACAAAAAATAAAATTCTCTTCATAAAGTATGTTTTTGAAACTGACACAAATAAAATTTAAAATGCTGCAATAGCAAAACAATAACTTATGTTAAAGAAATAACGGGACAAGTTTTGAAACTGCTCTATTCTTCTTTAATTTGTTTCTTCTTATGAGTAAGGTATATGTTTTACCTATTTTGCTTTTATTTATTTTTTTAGCAAACACTGCTTGCCAAAAAGAAGTACCGGCTTCAATGTTAGGCGATTCCACAAATTCCCCTACAACATCGATATTGCGAAGAGTTAAAGTACATCATCCTTCGGCAACTGAACCGCTTGATATAGCTCTTTCTTTGCAATATGATACTGCTGCAAGAAAATTAAATGTTTACCTGGACGATACAACTACTTCAACTCCATAAGATTTGCTTGCTATCGACTATCAATTTGATGCAAACGGATATTTGATAAGCAGTAACTCAATTGAATATAATGGCATTTTCCAACCTGATTTTGTTATTACACGAAATGGTAGTGGACAAATCCAGAAGATTATTGAATGCAATGCAGAAGAGGCCAATGGTATACCGTACAACGATACAGTTTACTATAGTTTTCAGCAATCGGTTGGGAAAACGACGATACAAGATTCAGTACGTTTTCACTTCAGCAGCGGTTTTTCTACCAGGAAAACGGATTATAACTCCCAGAATAATCCGCTCGTTGAATATCGCTATTCTGGCTCTACTTTTAAAACTTACAATTACAACAATGGTTTAGTTT
Source organism: Flavisolibacter sp. (assembly GCA_035554655.1). Taxonomy (GTDB): domain Bacteria; phylum Bacteroidota; class Bacteroidia; order Chitinophagales; family Chitinophagaceae; genus Flavisolibacter. The sequence continues at coordinate 38,212 of DATMIF010000059.1, read as the reverse complement.
CTACCGTCATTACTAATAATGACTCCGTTTACTATCCTGGTGATGACACAGCTTATTATACCTACGACAATAGCCCGATCGCAAGCGAATGGGAAAGCTTGCCTCAACTTCTGTTGGGAAAAGATTATTACATACTTCAGCGAGAACCGTTAACCTTGAGATTAAGCTATAACTTCTTGAGTTTTATAATGGAGCATGATTTTGAAACGGTGTTCAATCCATTTCTCACAAAACCATTATCAAAAATTGTTGTAAAAGGGTATCCGTACACCAGTCCAACCAATCTTTTAACTAAGACAATAACCTTTATCTATACTTACAATGCGGAAAAGATGCCGGCAACAATTTCTGTTTTACCTGATGGAGGAAGCGATCCAACGTTCTATACTTTCGAATATAAATAGAACCTCAAAGTATATTCACTTCTGTTTCTAATGCTACACCGAACTTTTCTTTTACAGATCGAATGATCTGTTCACTCAAATTAAAGATCTCTTCACCGGTTGCATTGCCATAATTCACTAATACCAATGCCTGCTTTGGATAACAACCTGCATCATCCTTACGATAGCCTTTCCATCCGCATTGTTCAATTAGCCAACCTGCAGCAAGTTTTGTATGATCAGTACCGGAAGGGAAAGCAACAATATTTGGGAAAGCCTTTTTGATTTCATTGAATTGTTTATTGGGGATAACCGGGTTCTTAAAAAAACTTCCTGCATTACCAACTTCTTTTGGATTGGGCAGTTTAGAAGTACGAATGTTTATTACTGCCTGTGATATTAACTGTATACTCAATTCCTTTATACCCATTCTTTCAAGTTCCTGGTTGATTGCTCCATAACTGGTATTAAAAAAAGGCTTCTTGCTCAATCGATAAGTAACACCAGTGATTACAAATTGATCTTTGTACTTGTTTTTAAAAACACTTTCACGATAACCGAAGCCGCAATCCTTCAATGAAAATTTTTGAGTTGTCTTATCGAATTTGTGAAAAGCTTCCAGTTCATAAAACACATCTTTGATCTCAACACCATAAGCGCCTATATTCTGCATGGGCGATGCCCCAACATTGCCTGGTATCAATGAAAGATTTTCAACGCCAGCATAATTATTATTTACACAATACAAAACAAACCGGTGCCAGTTCTCTCCTGCCCCGGCCTTTATGTAAACATGCTCATCATCTTCACTCACTACTTCAATTCCTTTTATCTCGTTCTTTAAAACAATTCCATCAAAGTCTTTGGTGAGGAGAATGTTGCTGCCGCCGCCAAGAATAAGTTTGGAGTTTGAAGCTTGGAATTTGGAATTAAGGATTTCCTCTAACCAAGCCAAGGTATCAAATGATGAAAAGTATTTTGCTTTTGCATCAATGCCAAAGGTATTGTAGGGCTTAAGAGAAATATTTTCCTGTATTGTCATTGCTACATTTTCTATTTGTCGAATTGCCAAATTTAGATCGCATCCACATCCGGAACAATGATTACTTTTTTAAACCGTTTGTTATTATGAAGATTGGAGCATTCCTTTAAAATATCTCGTTTGCAGGTTTGGATCAATTGACTATCTCTCGGTAGCTTCAAAAGCATTTCCATCAAAAACATATTGCGGACTCGATTCACCACCGGTTCAGCAGGACCAACCATATATTTTCCCCATGGAATGTCCAATGCTTTTGCAAATGAATGTGCAGCATCAAACACAACATCTCTTTCTTTATCACGAAAATGAATATTGATGATGCGTGAAAACGGTGGATAGAAAAACTGCCTTCGCTTTTCAATCTCCTCATTGAACATCGTGAGAAAATCATGTTGCGCCACATGCTGTAAAATTGGATGCGATGGGTTCGTAGTTTGAATCATCACTTTTCCTTTCCCATCCATTCTTCCTGCCCGCCCACTTACCTGTTCCATCAGTTGAAAAGCTCTTTCATTCACACGAAAATCTGCAAAGTGCAAAAGGCCATCGGCATCTAAAACTCCAACAAGATCAACGTTATCAAAATCCAGTCCTTTCACTACCATTTGTGTTCCCACCAAAACATCGATCTTCTTTTGTTCAAATTGTTGTATCAAAACATCATGCGCATTTTTATTTCGAACGGTATCAAAATCCATTCTGCCAATCTTCACATCCTTTAATTCTGTGTCCAGTACTTCTTCAATCTTTTCCGTACCAAAGCTCCTTTGTACCAGTTTATCACTTCCACATGCTTCGCAGGTATGCATTGGTGGATACACATTTCCGCAATAATGACATTTTAATTTATTGGAGAACTTATGATAGGTCAGCGAAACATCACAGTTCCTGCATTGTGCAATCCATCCACAAACAGTGCACACCTGGTAAGGTGCATAGCCACGACGATTTTGAAAAAGAATAACCTGCTTATGCCTGGAAACCGTTTCACGGATCTCATCAAGTAATTGCGGAGAGATCATGACTTTTTCTCCTGGCCGGTGTGCAATCATTCTATTGTCGATCATTTCTATGGAAGGAAGTTTTACTTCGCGATAGCGTTCAAGTAATTCTACCAGGCCATATTTTTCATGCTTTGCATTGAAATAGGTTTCCAACGACGGCGTCGCACTTCCTAATACAACTTTTGAATTCGTTAACGATGCCATGTAAATGGCAGCATCGCGGCCATTATAGCGAGGCGCCGGATCCTGTTGCTTATATGATGTATCGTGTTCTTCATCGCAAATGATCAAACCCAAATCAAGGAAAGGAAGAAACAAAGAAGATCTTGCACCGAGAACAATTTTGAGTTCCCCGGTTTTTACTTTGTTCCAAATCTCTACTCTTTCATTCTGGCTAAACTTTGAGTGATAAATTCCAATATGGCCGCCAAAATGTTTTTGCAATCGCCGGATGATCTGAGACGTCAACGCAATTTCAGGAAGCATGTACAAAACCTGCTCTCCTCTTCTGATATATTGCTCGATCAGTTTAATATACAAATGTGTTTTGCCGCTTGATGTAATTCCATGCAGCAAACAAACTTGTTTCTCTTTCAATAAATCAACGAGTTTATCGTAAGCTTCCTGTTGAGCAGGTGTTAATTCAAAATCGACGTTCACATCTTTTGGTGCATATACCAAACGGTCAACACTTCTCTTTTCTATACGAAGAATTCCTTTCTCAACCAATCCTTTTAATTGCGCCTCAGATGCATCTGATTTTTTTAGCAGTTCCGACTTGGTTACTTGTCCCTGCGTTTTCATATAATGCAGGTAACTTAACAAAAGCTCCATTTGCTTCGGCGCCCTTCCCCAGTTATTCAACAACTCTGAAAGCTTGTCTTCATTATCGTATTCATGACTAAGCAAAACAAAACTTTCCTTTTTTGGGTTGAATGTTTGCTTCAGCGACTCCCACACAAAACAAACTTTCTTTCCTATTAAACGATTGACAATGGGATAAACATGCGTTACATCAAGTACCTGTTGCACTTCCGTCAATCGCAATTCATGTTTCATCAGCAATGCTTCTGCAACAAGGTATTCCTCATTATCAAGCCCGGAAAAATCATCGCCATATTCTTCATTAAAAACTAAAATGGTTTCGCTTGAAAGTTTGAAGTGTGCAGGCAAAGCTGCAGCCATGACCTCACCTTCGCTACACATGTAGTAATCGGCCATCCATTCCCAAAAATGCAATTGATATTTCTGGATCACCGGCTCAGGATCGAGAACATTGATAATTTCTTTTGCTTCAAAGGAAGTCGGCGCATCGTTGTGAATGCGTTTTACAATGCCTGCATATTTTTTATTCTTTCCCAAATTCACTTCCACCCGACAGCCAACAGAGACCATTTCCAGCATGGGATCGGGAATATGCCAGGTGTAATTCTTAGGCAACGCAAGAGGTATAATGACTTCAGCAAACATGAGGTGTAAAAATAGGGAAAGTTGAGTTCGGGGTTGTTGTTCGAGGTTTGATGTTTGAGGTTTGATGTTTGAGGTTCGATGTTATTGGATGGAAGAAGCTTTTGATTTTTGTGAAGTGTTTTAGATCGAGTTGATTTTAATGAGCCAGTCGACATTGCTACTATAATGCTTCACTTGCGTCGCACTCTTGTGCATTCTGTAACTCTATTCATGAATTTGACATATTCAAACATCTAGAAACATTTACTAGCTTAGAGTTATGCCAACCATTTACTGGCAATTATGGGTAAACTTCCTTTCTATTTGTTTTTAATAATTTTTGTTGCTTGTAAAGACAGAAAAAATTTAAATGGCAAGACGGAACATTCATCGGTCAAATTCGATTCCACTTTTAAATTAATGCAAATCTGTGCTGGACAAATTAGTCCCTATAAAGAAATGGAAATGGAGGGAAAGCTTTTCCAGGTGGGCATAGTGAATAACCTTACTGTCTTCATATTTACTAGGGACTCGAGTTTTAGAACCATTGAAGGTTATAGTTTAGGAACGGCTTTTGGTAGTTTACCTAAATATTTAAGAAAAAATGTTGAAGAGGAACTGGGATTTTCTTATTGGATAGAACTAAAGTCAGGCTGGAGACTAGGATTCTGCATTGGTAAGTCTTGTACGGAGCATGCTCCTGTAGATACTTCAAAAGTTAGTTTCGTTTTTAAAAGAAAATAATGTCACTCAATCCACTTAACCTCTCTCCTCTCTAATTCTCCCTTCATCATATCAAACACTTTTTCCTTCAACATTCCCACATCTTTCAAATTCAGCCCTTCAACCGAAACCTCGGGCAAAAAAACAGAACGGCTTTTGCCAGGGTTCAATGAAAAAATACTTTGGTAATGCATGCGGTCGTAAGCGTTCAGTAACAACACTGGTTTAATTGGTGTTTGCGTTTCTATGGCAATCCGGAAAGCACCATCATAAAATTCTTTAAGCGGCTGATGCGTCATGTTAAATGTTCCCTCAGGAAAAACCAAAACAGAAATCCCTTTTGCCAAAATTGATTTCAATAGACGTACGCTGTTTGCACGGTTCTCCGCACTGCTGCGATCAACTGTTACGATTGCGTTTTTATAAATGAATCCAAAAATGGGAATCTTTGCCATTTCCACTTTTCCTAATGGACGAACAGGATGACGAAATGTTTTTGGAATGATAGCAGAATCGAGATAGGAAATGTGATTAGCGACAAAAATGTAAGATTGATTTTTTTTTGGCTTTTCAACATAAATGTTCTTGTGAAAAATAAAGACAAGGGCAAACCAGATATCGGCCCAGGCAACGCATGCATAGTAAACCAAATTGCCGCCTTTGATTCTTCCAAATGGTAATACCAGCAGTGACCATATGAACACAAGAACCATTAATGCAACGAACGTAATGAAAGCATAAATGACATACAGTATTTGAAAAGGCCTTAAAAGAATTTTCATTTAGTTTTTGTTTGGAGCTTGTCCTGAACCCGACGAAGGATCTCCAGGGCAATGACATTCAAAATCTTCTTCCAGGTTATAACAGGTAACAACTTTAGTTTCATCGCTGCATTGCGCAAAGATTACCCGCAGTTTCTCTCCATCGTGTGTCTCTCCCTGCAAAGCAAAAGTTGGACAAGGCCTGTCATGACGATTGCTTTTATTAAAGTTGATAATCCCCTTTTGCATAATCTCGGCAATATCCTCCTTGCTGATGTTGCGGCAATCCATTCGGCACAGCGCATGCTTCGTATAATAAATATGAGAAGGGCGACGGTCAAAAGCTTCTTTTGGAAACGGTTCATGCCAACGCCTGTAAACAAAAACAACAAGCAACAGCACGATCAGTATTAACGAGTATGTGGCTCTCTTTGTTTTCATTGATTGAAATGCAAGTTTACACCGAAGAATTTTTATTTAATAATGCAACGGAAAATCATTTTGGTTTGTCAACCAACAAAAACGACCATGAAGAGCATCAGCTTTTTTGTTTTGCTCGCAACTTTAGTGATTTCCTGCGACAAACCTATTGAATCCGATACCCAATTTACCGAGCTAAGTTTTGCCCAGACGAGTACACCGGCAAATGTAGCAGTCAACCAAAATATTGTTTCTTCAGTTAGAGTGATGGGACCAGATCTCTGTTATCGCTTTGCCTATTTTACGGTGAACCCCCAACAATTTGTTGTCGATATCCATGCCATAGGAACTTACCCCACCAAACCAGGAGGATGTGCGACTGCAATTTATTACAAGGATACTACCCTGGTCATGCAGCCAAATGTGGCAGGCAAATATGTACTTCGTTTTTATAACGGTAACCAGTTATTTAAGGCGGATACTGTACAGGCGAATTAATTTGCTACCAGGAAATGATTGTATGTGGTTTTGGTTGATTGAACTATGGCTACCAGAATTACCGAACGTAAAAGTGAGTGACACAACAGGCGATGATAGTAGCAATGCGGCCGGCTACATAAAAAATTTATGACTCCGAAAAATGATACCTGTATGTGCGGTGCACTTTTGCCTTAACGGCACCGGTGGCCTCGTGAAGTGCTATCATCTTTTTATTGAAATCGCCAACCCAGGCTAATTCAATTTCCCTGATGGTATTGCGGGGTAAGACTTCGTTTTGCAAACAACGAATGAGTGCCGACTCGATGCCATGATTATGAAATTTTTGTTTGCATCCCATTACGATGATGCGCAGGCGATCAACCGTTGAAGTGTTTTTGTACCAGACAAAGCGAAGTTTGTTCAGCAAATTCATTTTACCGTGTAATGGTTTTAGCAACTGGTTGGCGTCAGGAAGACAAATAACAAAAGCAATGGGTTGTTGTTTATAGTAAGCAAACCAAATTATTTTTTCATCCATAATGGGTTCCATCTGGCGAAATGATTCGCGGATGGTTTCAATATCGATGGGAACAAAATTTTCAAAACCGTTCCATGCATCGTTATAAATTTCCCGGAAATCCTGAAAATATTTTTCCTTGTTTGAAGATGAAAAATGTTCGAAAGAATAATCAGCCTTGCCCATCACCCAATCTGAGATCTTTGTAAACCGAAGGGGTATTGGCTTGTCAAGTTTCAAAACATTGGTGAACTGGTCATACAATTTTTCAAATCCATATTCTTCGAAAAAATTGATGTAGTAAGGGGGGTTATAGTTCATACCATAGCTTGGCGATTGAAAACCGTCAATAAGCAGCCCCCAGAATTTATCATTTTCACCAAAATTGATTGGACCATCCATCGCTTTCATGCCTTGGGTCTGCAGCCAGCTTTCGGCGGTACTGAATAATTCCTTTGCTAATTGAGCATCGTTAATGCACTCGAAAAAACCAACGCCACCAGCAGGTTCTTCGTTGCCATTTATTTTTTTATAATTGATAAATGCTGCGATACGGCCAACCGGTTCTTCTCCATTAATGGCGATCCATCGTTTGCAAACGCCATGATTGAAAAAGCTATTTTTTGAAGGGTCAAATATGGATTCGACTTCATTGTCCAAAGTACAAACCCAAGAAGTATCATCTTTATATAACTTCCTTGGAAGATCAATAAAAGCCCTGGCCTGTTTCTGGGTTTTTACTTCGAGAATCATAACTATAACCGAAAAATATTTTTAAAACTGATCGATGCAAGAGAATCCATAGTTCAAAGTTAGAGCTGAGGTAATTGCTGGTTTATGATTAAGGTCAAAATGAATCACTCGACAAAATGCCAGCACACGCCGGCGATGTCAATCATATTTGATTCCTTACCGTAAGGCATTTGTTTTGGAGGAGATATGCGAATCCCAAATTTTTGAGGCAGCTGCTTGTCAACTACTTCCTTCCAGAATGCATTTACGTCATTGACTTTTAGGCTGAGCATAAAGTTTTCAGCAAACTCTTTATTGACATATTTCTGAAGAATGAAACGGCAGCCGTCTTTTTCAAAGCCAATATAATCGCCTGCATCCCATGTAATGTTAAATCCAAGTTCGATGAACAATTGTTTGGAACCTTCAAAATTTTCACCTGACGGAACAAACGGTTCGAGCGAAAGAAGCTTCATTGGTTTTACTTTATGGTGCACAAGTTATCGAAACTATGCAGTCAAATTTTTCACCGATTGATAAAAGGTGTTAATCCGGTATTAAACTCGCAGGAAGCACCAGCTCGAACCAAATATTTCCTTTGCGATCGTTGGGCGAACGGCCATTATCTAACAAATAAGAACCCCGGATGCCGAATGAAACCGGAAGTTCATTCCATAATTTGGTATCGAAATAAATTTCAGCTCCTGTGCTTCTCAGGTTTGCAATTAAACGAGGCTGGCCGAAATAACGTGAAGTATCCACCCGTGAATAATCGTAAAAAATATTTCCTCTTATTCTTTGAAGAAAAATAATGTTGGCAAATCCAAAATCAGGATAGCAAATTGGAAAATGATAATTGCCGGAAAGTCGCCACATGTTTTTATAATAGTAATCCTCATATCCTCTAGACATGGAAAACCTATTAGAAAAAATAGTGCTCATGGTATCCACTCTTTGATAGGCTGTAGATAGAACAATACTGTGATTTTTTATGGAAGGCAAAAACAATTGTGCTCCGTCAAGCAATTGTGATCTTTGGATAAAGCTTCCATTGTGGTCGATAACATGACGAAGGTCTCCAGATAGCGTATATCCAAACTTTGGATAGATGTGTTGTCTTGTCTGGGGTAAATAATGCGACCACCTTAAAAAATGATGGAGGTATTTAACGCTGCGATCGTAAGCATCTTTTGACCTTTGAGTTGATACCGTGTGATTGTAAACAAAGTTGGAACCAACGTTAAGAAATCGGTACATTCTTTCACCGGTAAAGTTGAGAGGAATATTGAAACCGATCTTTCCTTCGAACGAGTTTAAATCATATTGACGGGTAGGCGTTGTAATTGATCTGCCCATATTGTAGTCTATACCGGCATTGATGATTGGAAACCATCCGCCCCAGGAAGAATTAAAACCAATTGCATGTGAAGTTTCATTTTGGTTATAGCGATAAAAAATTTCATTGCTGAATGTGTTCATAATGTTATCACTGAACAAACTTAGTGTGAATTCAGGATCAGTATAGTCGGGTCGCCAGCTATGAAAATTAAATAAATGCGCACCCTGTTTATAATTGCTTTCTGGAAAATTCCTGGAAAGATTTGCAGTTGCATTGAAAGTTGTTTCTGCACCGGCAACGGGATAAGGAATATTTACTTCTTTCCAAGCAGATGGGTTCATTTCATTTGCGCTATCTAGTTGTTTTTGCCGGACCATTAAACCGTTACTTGTAAATGCTGACCAGGTCAAATTGTTTTTAAAAACACTCGGATAATATTTGCCCGTAACTCCTGAAACACTTTGAAATATCTTTTTATCGGAGAGGCGAAGAGAGTAAATGTCATCCATGCCAGCCACCGATGAAACAAAATAAATGTAACCTTCATGCGGGTAAGGGTAGCCGATCAATGCAGAAGTTGAAGGAATCAAAATTTCCTTTTCGCCTGTTGAAAGATCGATCCTGCTCATTTGCATAGAAGCATTGGCTAAACGTTCCGTTACAACAATCGAATTTTCATCAATGAACCGTGGATGTACAAACTGAGAATGGTTCAAGGGCAGAATGGTTTTCAGAACCTTACCTGAATTGTCAAGCACATGCAAAACAGTTTGACCGGTTGCATCAAACAAAACTGCAATGATCTTATTACCAGATGGTGCTATATCAGGCGTGAAATATTTTTCCTTGTGCGTAAGCTTTTTTTGTTCTCCTGAATAAATGTTGTAGAGATAAATGGAACTATAATCAATCAATGACCAACGTGCATTGGCCTCATAAGCTGTATAAGCAATCATTCCGTTTCGGTAACTGAACCAATCTTCTGTACTGATATTCCTCAAACGAAGTTTGTGCTCTTCTGATTTGTCTTTTACGTAAAATGCAGGCAAGGTTTGATAACTCTTTTTTAAATACAGCAATGAATCATCATTGATATACTGGGGAAAATAATAATTAATCACTGTTGCTCTCTTTACACTGTCAGTTCTTTTCCTGCTCACTTGATGACTGTAATAATCCAGGGCCTGGTGTCGGAAAGTTTTATAATTAACACCTGAATATTTTTTAATTGCATGTTGAAATGGATAGATCAAACCCTTGTACGCAACAGCATCTTCTGTAACTTTTTTCCAGAAATCATTCCCGTATTTCAGGTAGCCGTAATTCACCAACAAATAGCCAAGATTGTAATGATCGGGAACATAATCTTTGAGCGAACCGCTCCTTAATTTCATCCAACTATAATTCCTCCCTTCTCTCCACAACGATTTATACCCATTGAAGAAGTAGGGCACTCTTCCCCTGCCCTGTGTTGTCAGTAAAGTTTCCGCATGCACAGCATCCCCTTCCCAAAACCAATCCGGAATTACCAATACATTCATCAACGCTTGGCCTTCCTGCCCAAAAAGAAAGGAGCCGACTTTGCTCAGGCCCTTATTAAAATTGCTGAATTGTAAAACGTGTCGGAATTCATGGACCGCTAATTCCTTGTACCAGGGATTTGCTCCGAATTCAAAAATGTCAGAGCCTGGAACCAGATAATATTCACTTCTGAATGGACCCAAAGCAACATAACCATTAGCAAGCGTTGTATTATTATGCATAATGATGTTGATCTTACGAACATCACTTCCTAATGAATTGGGACGCTGTGTAATGATCTTGTGAATGATGGCAGCTACATCCTGCGCTTGGGAATCTACGGCAGCAGGAAAAATGATTCTTGCAGTATCCGTATTGATCTGGCGCCATTTTACTGAAGGCGGGAAACCGCCGAATTGCTGCGCATGTAGAAATGCCGGTGTTAAAAAAATACATCCTAAGATGAAAGTCAGTTTATTCATGGTATAAATGGTACTTGTAAATATAAATACGGTTCATGCGATTTAAGATTATCAAGCCATTTATTTAAACTTAAAGTTTGTGCCAGTAATATGCCTTCTCGTTTTAATCTGAAAAATCTTGTTTTATCTTCACATAAACGGGATTCCATGTTGTTACTTGGGCTGGCAATTGCGCCGGGACTTGCCATTTCTCTTTACATTTTTTATCGCGACAAATACAATCGTGAGCCTGCGTTCACTTTGCTTATGAGTTTTATGTGGGGATTAATTGTGACCGTTCCAGCCATTGCAATTGAAATGATAGCAAAGGATTTAACCGATGAAACGGTTACCGGCATCATCATATCTTCTTTCTTTTTTATCGCCCTGGTTGAGGAATTTTGCAAGTTTCTGCCACTGCGTTATTATTCATTTTCAAGAAGAAGCTTTGACGAGCCGCTTGATGGAATTGTGCATTCTGTAATGATTGCAATGGGGTTTGCTACACTCGAGAATATTGGGTATGTGCTCACTGCATCAAACGGTTTGCAGGTTGGTATGCTGCGAATGTTTACAAGTGTGCCGGGTCATGCCACGTTTGCAGTTATCATGGGTTATTATGCCGGAAAGGCAAAGTTTGATATCGTGAATAAAAAAGCGTTGTTACTGAAAGGGATTTTGCTAGCTACATTTTTTCATGGCGTGTTTGACTCTTGTTTATTTCTCACGAAAATTTTGCCTGAAACCATTTCCAGCATGTTGCTTGTACTTGGAGCCATAGCTTCTTTAATTACGGCATTTGCCTTAAGTCTTCGTTTGATAAATGCACATCGCCGCACCTCTCAAAGCTATTATCAATCAAAGCCAATTTTGACTATTGTACGTGCATCCGAAAAAGATATTCCATTGATACGGTCTTTAGCGCAACAAATATGGCCTAAAACTTACGCAGCCATCCTTTCGCAAAAACAAATTGGTTACATGATGAAGATGATGTACAATGAACAGGCAATAAAGGAACAAATGCGGAAAGATCACCAGTTCATCATTGTCTATAATACAGGGATACCAGTAGGTTTTGCAGCTTACGGTGAAATAGAACCTTCAGTTTACAAACTGTTCAAAGTTTATTTATTACCCTCGCAGCAAGGAAAGGGAACGGGTAAATTTATTATCGAGCAAATTATAAACGATATAAAACCGAAAACGGCTACCAGTTTGCAATTAAATGTAAACAGGTATAACAAAGCCAAATTGTTTTACGAGAAACTTGGCTTTACTGTTGTAAGAACAGAAGACATCGATATCGGAAGCGGCTATTTTATGAATGATTATGTAATGGAGAAGCCATTGGGTTCAATGCAAATCTTATTTGCTGACGAGACGGAAGGGCAAAGTGTAAATCCCGAATCTTAGTGAGCATGCATTTTTAATTTTCTTTCAATTTCATCTCCCACCGGTTCCGACGAATAGCCATAGCCATTCACCAAAATACCTTTGATTCCGCTGGAAGATTCGATGCCTAAAACAATTGCCTCATCGCCCGGATCGCTGTCACCCTCAAAGCGGTAAACTTCCCTTATTTCAAATTCATCAGTATTGAATTTTTGATCGTTACAAACGATGCAGTTGTCCTTCAAATTAAAATCTTCGGTGAAACCTCTTTTCTTTAATTCTTCTATGGAATGAACAGGTGAGTTGTATTGATACATGGTTAAGAGTTAAGAAGATAAAGTTATAGTGTTAAGGAAGATCGTCGATCATTTCTTTTCTTCGCTTGCGGTACTTCTCTACCTCATAAGCAATGATGCTTATGATGATGCAGGCGATATAAACCGTTAGGCTCAGAATCATTACCCGGTCAATTTTTTTTACCAGGAAGAACCTTACAACGGTAAAAACCATTTGGGCCAACGTAAGAATGACAAAAATCCACTTGTAAATTTTCACACGACAAATTTGGCATTTAGTTATGCCGTAAGAAAATTTAAGTTTTAGCGACTCGCGACGTTATTTGATGCACTCCTGTCCAAACCGTAAATATCCTGTCGTAATTGAAGCAATCCTGTATCATCAACCCACGCCGTGTAGTAAACTATTGCTACTGCAACCGGCTTTGGAAGTTTTACAGATTGTTCTTTACCTGAGTTCATTGCTTTTTTGATCTTATCTGCATTCCAACCCGGAGAACTTTTTAAAAGATATTCCGCAAGCTTCGCTGGGTCGGCTAATCTTATGCATCCATGGCTAAAAGTTCTCTTCGGATATTGAAACAATCCTTTTGCTGGTGTGTCGTGAAAATAAATTCCATGCTCATTAGGGAAAACAAATTTCACTTGTCCCAAAGAGTTTTGCGGTCCGGGTTTTTGCCTGATAACGGGCAAGCCGTTTTCATAACCTGTAACCTCGTAACCATTGTTGCGCAAATAATTTTTGTTGCGGTTCATTGCGGGCAGCATTTCATTTTCAACGATACTTTCCGGTATATTCCAATAAGGACTAAAAACGATGTTGGTCATTTTATCATTGAACATTACAGTTTTGTGTTCTTCGGAACCAACTACAACGTCCATATCAAAAATATGTTGATCACTTTCGTACACATGCAATTTGTATTCGGGAATGTTTACAACAAGTTGAGTCCCACCGCTAGCATTTGCTGTTTGAAAGCGTTGCATATTCACCAATAGCTGTTGAATGCGTTGTTCTACTGGAACATTTAATTGTTTTATGAGCAATGCATCAACTACTCCATTTTGCCGGTAGCCATATCTTTTTTGCACTCGCTGCACTGCAGCTACCAATTCTTCGGTAAAAACTGAGGAGGTGTCATCCGATGTAAAATCTCCAGTCACTTTAAGCCGCTGTTTGATTTGCTTTATGGCTGGAGCATTCTGGCCTTTTAAATAAAATTTTTGGGTTGCGATTATTTTTGGCCATCCACCTTTCTTTTGAATTTCATACAAACTTTGCAATGCATTTTGAAGACGTTCATACTGCGGATTGGCTGAATGATTTTTACTAATTTGATCATCGCGAAGCGTATCCTTTTTATATGCAAAGCTGCTGGTTGAAAAAAGGATATTCAATAGGAATATGATTCCATTAATACGGATAAGCGTTCCCATCTTTCGCACATTTTCGTTACTTCCACAAACAGGAATTGTTACGTCTAAAACAATAAGCGGGCCGAATGGATGGGTTAAAGAAGTGAGCGTTTAATATTTGCGTGCTGGTAAATGGAGACGTTGATTACATGGGGATGTATTTATACACGAACCGTTTCTAAAGTAGCGCCAATGCCACGATCAGTTATTGCATCACACATAGGTTTTAAATCTTCATAACTGCCATGCTTCACTGCATATTTTCCTTTGAAATGAATGATGTAAGCACATTGCTCGGCCTGTTCGTATGAATGTTTACATATTTCCATCAACGTTTCAATCACCCATTCAAAAGTGTTCACTTCATCATTCCATACAATAAGGTGAAAAGGTTCATCTATGTCTTCAAGGACTTCGGTAAATTCTTGTTCTTTTATGTCTGTGAGGCCTTTCATCGACACAAAGTTATAAATACTGAAAGTTTTGATTAGCGAAGGGAAATAAAAAACCCGGCTAATAACCGGGCTTTCAGGTGGGAGTTGACGGGTTCGAACCGCCGACCCTCTGCTTGTAAGGCAGATGCTCTGAACCAGCTGAGCTAAACTCCCTCCCTCGTTTGGGGAGTGCAAAAATAAGGGTTGAGTCTATTCGGGAAAAAATAATTTTTAAAAAACTTCTTAAATCAATTCAACTGCACCACCGGCAGGCGGTAATTCTGGCCATCCCAGATAATCAATTCATGAATGTTGAACTTCCAGAATTTATTGAAAGGAGATTTGTTAAGAATCTTTTTTACTTCTGCCTTTGACTTAGCATTTAAAGTAATCCACACAGTTTGAATTTCCATGCTGACCGCGTAATGTTCAATTACCTGCTGGTCAATTAATGTATTGATATATTCCCGGTGTTCAGGAATAACCTGCATTGCTTCTTCGTTCCATTCAAACTCCACCGTGACTAAATACTTGTTCATTGATGATACTAAATTAGGCAATAGTCCAATCAACTACCTGATTCGCCCATTCTTTTCTGTAAGGGGTATTAATGCGGATGTAATTATCAGTGTACCCTTCCATCACGCCATTCTTTACATGATCCTCAAATAAAACTTTTCTCGTTTGTCCTGTATGCTGACCTGTAAAGTATTGCATCTTCATGTAACTGAGGTTGCGAAGAATCTTATTCCTTTCATGACGAACATGCACAGGAACAACAGGTTTTATTTCCAATGCTTTTGTTGCATCTCTTTCAGAATAAGTAAACACATGCAAATAAGAAACGTCAAGTGAATGAAGGAAATCAAAGGTTTCTTTGAAATGTTCATCGCTTTCGGAAGGAAATCCTACAATTACATCCACACCGATAGCACAATGCGGCATTAAGGATTTGATGATCTCTACTCTTTCCGTATATATCTCTCTTTTGTAGCGACGTCGCATCAAACCCAGGATGTCATTGCTTCCGCTTTGCAATGGAATATGAAAATGGGGCATGAACTTTTTGCTTTGCGCAACAAATTCAATGATATCTTTTGTAAGCAGGTTTGGTTCGATGGATGAAATGCGATAGCGTTCAATGCCATCAACCTTGTCTAACTGTTGAATAAGATCGTAGAAATTCTCTTCGTTCTTTTTTGCACCATCAGCGCCTTTACCAAAATCTCCGAGGTTGACTCCTGTAAGAACAATTTCCTTCACACCTCTTTGCGTAAGTGTTTCTGCATTGCGAATGACGTTCTCAATACTATCACTCCTGCTTTTGCCACGGGCCATGGGAATGGTGCAGAAAGAGCAAGTGTAATCGCATCCATCCTGAACTTTCAAAAAAGTTCTTGTACGGTCATTTAATGAATAAGAAGAATTAAAACCGCTCACATCATCAATGTCGCAGCTGCTGATCTTTGCAGAATCACCTTTCGCTAATTCTCTCAAGTGTGATGCAAGATTGAATTTTTCTGCAGCACCCAAAACCAAATCCACTCCGGGAATTTCAGAGATCTCTTTTGGTTTTAATTGCGCATAACAACCAGTAATGACCACCAAACTTTCAGGAGCTTTTCTTTGAATGCGACGAACAATTTGACGGCATTCTTTATCAGCATTATCTGTAACAGAACAGGTGTTGATCACATACACATCGGCCTTATCGTCAAACTCTTTTTTCAAAAAGCCTTCCGCTTCCAACTGTCGTGAAAGCGTTGAAGTCTCCGAAAAATTGAGTTTACAACCCAGTGTGTGAAATGCAACTGACCTCTGTCTTTCCATGGCCTGCAAAGGTAACTAAATTGACCGGCGCGAAAAGACAGCAGGGTTTGTTATTAAGAATTTGTTGGGGAAGAAGACATTAAGACAAATCTTTTACAGGCCGAAAATGCTGGCCCAAAATTTCACCGTTGGATTCAAGCAATTGTTCCAGGATTTTTGCCGAAGTTTTTTCAGGATTGACAAGATCGTGAAGCGTAACCTTATCCAATAATTTATCTAATGTGTATTGAACCATTTGCCAAAGTGAACGTGAAGAACAATCCACCGAATGCGTACACAAGCGAATAGCACCTGAATGTGTTCCGCAAAACTCGTCATCAAACAATGGTCCGCCCAATGCTTTGATGACTTTATTGATGATAATTTGATCGGCAGGCATCGACAACACATAACCACCCTTATTGCCTGGCGTGCTATTTAAGAAACCTGCCATTCGCAAAACACGTGTGAGCTTTGCAACATAATGAGGAGTCAATCCCTCCGCCTCACTCAATTGGGGAATACTCATTCCCTCCTTGTCTTTGCAAGCGGCAATGCGTATCAGCAAACGCAAACCATATTCTTCCTGTGAGGTTATCTTCATTGTTATCGTTTCACTTTTGTTTCGTTTATAACCAACCAAGTTCCAGTTGTGCTTCTTCCGACATCATGCTTTTATCCCATGGTGGATCCCAGGTTACTTGTACATGCACATCATTTACATCTTGAAGTGCTCTTACCTTTTGATCTACTTCAACCGGCAAAGATTGAGCAGCCGGACAACTTGGTGCTGTCAATGTCATCGTGATCTGCACATTGTTGATCGGCAGAATATCTACACGGTAAATTAATCCCAGATCGTAAATGTTTACAGGTATCTCCGGATCATAAATCGATCTGATCACATCAATCACCTTATCTCTTAGAACGTCAGTTTCCATAATCAATAATCAGTTTTAACCATTTGCTGCCTGCTTCACTTTAAAAGCCAGCGCATAATTTTTCATTTGCTTCACCATTGCCAATAGTCCGTTTGATCTTGTTTGTGCCAGGTGGCTCATCATTCCAATCTCTCTTATAAAATCCAGTTTTGCATTTACAATATCGTCCGGTGTTTGTCCTGATAGCACACGAATCAACATGCTGATCAATCCTTTCACGATCATCGCATCACTATCGGCTTTGTAATAAATTCTTCTGTCTTTATAATCAGCTACCAACCAAACAGTAGACTGACAACCTCTTACCTTATTTTCATCTCTCTTGTGTTGATCTTCAAGCACCGGTAATTTTTTACCGAGATCAATAATGTATTCGTACTTGTCATCCCAGCTATCAAACAAAGAAAATTCCTCGATTATCTCCTGCTCTATTTCTTCTATCGTTTTATGATCATTCATTAAGACAACATTTTAATGGCTTTATGCAAGCCTGCTATCAACGCATCAATTTCTTCTTTTGTATTGTACATAGCAAAGGATGCTCTTGTTGTTCCGGGAATGCGATAACAATCCATCAGGGGCTGTGCACAGTGATGTCCTGTACGAACTGCAATCCCTCTGTTATCCAACAAAATTCCCAAGTCTTGCGGATGCGCTTTATCGATCACAAATGAAATAACACTGATTTTATTTTTCGCCTTACCGATAATTCTTAATCCTTCAATCTGCTCCAATTGTTCTGTAGCGTAGTGCAGTAATCCGTTTTCGTGGTGACGAATATTTTCTTTGCCAATTCCTTTTGTAAAATCTAATGCTGCTTTGAAAGCAACTGTATCAGCAATGTTTGGGGTGCCTGCTTCAAATTTGTAAGGAAGATCTGCGTAAGTAATATTGTCGAAATAAACTTCTTTGATCATTTCACCACCGCCCTGGTAAGGAGGCATTGATTCCAACAAATGTTTCTTGCCGTACAACACACCCACACCCGTGGGACCATAAATTTTGTGAGAGGAAAGAACAAAGAAATCAGTATTCAAATCCTGCACATCAATGTCCAAATGAACAGTTGATTGTGCGCCATCCACTAAAACAACAGCACCAACTGCATGCGCTTTTTCAATAATTGTTTTCACAGGATTGATCGTTCCCAATGCATTTGATACATGAACAATTGAAACCAGCTTTGTTTTTTTCGAAAGCAGTTTCTCAAATTCATCCATCATCAATTCACCAGTTTCATTAATGGGAATCACTTTAAGTACGGCACCTTTTTCCTGTGCCAGAATATACCAGGGAACAATATTGGAATGATGTTCCATGTTGGAGATAATGATCTCATCTCCTTGTTTTATATTTTGTCTGCCCCAGGTTTGCGCAACGAGATTTATTCCTTCAGTTGTTCCACCTGTGAAGATGATTTGCTCACGAGTCTCAGCATTAATAAACTTTTGCGCTGTATCTCTTGTTGCTTCAAATGCTGCCGTAGCTTCTTCGGCTAAAGTGTGGATGCCGCGATGAATGTTTGCATTGTAATTACTGTAATAATCTACCAATGCATCAATTACGGCTTGAGGCTTTTGTGTTGTTGCAGCATTATCAAAATAAACCAACGGTTTCCCCTTCACTTCGCGGTTTAATGCCGGGAAGTGTTTGCGTACTGCAACAACATCATATGTTTTATTTATGTCGATAGTTTCAATCATTGTTTTCAATTCGTGAAATTCGTGACAACAAATTCGTGTCAATCTAATTCAACACCTAATCTTTCAGCAATTAGTTGATCAACATACGCTCTTACCTTTTCAGGTTTGATATGTTCTAAAATATCAACCGCGAATGCATGGATCAATAATGACTTTGCGGCCTTTTCACTAACGCCTCTCGAACGCAGGTAGAAGAATGCTTCTTCATCCAATTGTCCAACCGTGCAACCGTGGGAACATTTTACATCATCTGCAAAAATTTCCAACTGCGGCTTTGTATTTACGGAAGCATCATTGGAAAGCAAAAGGTTTTTGTTGGACTGATAAGCATTTGTTTTCTGTGCATCTTTCTGAACAAAGATCTTTCCATTGAAAACAGCAGTTGAACTATCATCAACCACGCCTTTGTATAATTCATTGCTTTCACAGTGAGGCTTTACATTGTCAACTACAGTATGATTATCAACATGTGTATTGCCTTTCAAAAAATACAAACCATAGAAATGTGATTCGGAATGTTCTGCTTCCATAGCGATGTTCAAATTGTTGCGAACAATTCCACCATCCAATGACACAGTAACCGTATTCACCAAACTCTTTCCTATTTGACGAATATGAGTTGTGTTTACCTGGTTGGCATGAGACGCATCATTTTGAATTCTGTAATACTCAAGCAATGCATCTTGTTCAACAACAATTTCCGTAACCTGGTTGATGAAGCTTTCGGATTTCCCAATGGTTGCATAAGTCTCAGCAAAGATTACTTGCGCATTTTGGGCCAGATAGATCAGCGTTCTTGGTTGTGAAAGAATATTGTTGGTTTTCGCGTCAACAATATTATAGATGTAAACAGGATGCTCAACAATGTTGCCTTTTTTCACGTGAATGAAAACACCTTCTGCAGCAAAAGCTGTGTTCAATGCGTTCAACCCATCTTTGATATATTTTCCACTATGGCCTAAATGCTGCAATACCAATTCACGATATTCATTCTTTGTTGCTTCTTCTAAGGAAATCACTGTAAGGTTTTCTGAACGAATAATAGAAAGTTGCGAGGAATACATTCCATTTACAAAAACCAATTCGTTGGCACCTTCATAGCCGGGAAAACGAATGGCGTCTAAATCTTTTTGTGTGATGTTGGAAGAAAGATTCTCAGGATTGAATGCATACTCTTTGTTGAACACGCTGCTGATGCGGGTGTACTTCCACTCTTCGTGCTTTACAGTTGGAACGCCCAATGTATTAAACGAGTTGAAAGCGTTTTGTTCAATCGGTGTTAATGCACTGCTACCGTTGTTCGATTGCAATTGCTGATATCTTTCTTTAATAGTTTCGATTGTGTTCATATCCTTTGATTAAGCTTCCTGTCCAACTTCGTTTTTAATGAAATCATAACCTCTTTCTTCCAGTTCAAGAGCCAATTCTTTAGTTCCTGATTTCACAATGCGACCGTTATATAACACGTGCACAAAATCCGGAACGATATAATCGAGCAAACGCTGGTAGTGCGTCACTACTAAAACAGCATTGTCCTTACTGCGTAATTTATTTACACCATTGGCAACAATGCGAATGGCATCGATATCTAAACCAGAATCGGTTTCATCCAAAATAGCCAGCTTTGGTTCGAGCATTGCCATTTGGAAAATTTCATTTCTCTTTTTTTCACCACCGGAAAAACCTTCATTGAGTGAACGGCTTAAAAGAGATTGATTGATCTCCACCATCGCCATTTTCTCTCGCATCAATTTTAAAAACTGAACGGCATCATAAGGTTCCTGCCCGCGGTATTTTCTTACTTCATTCACTGCTGTTTTAATGAAGTTCGTTGTGGTCAATCCCGGGATTTCAACAGGGTATTGAAAGGCAAGAAAAATTCCTTCGCCGGCTCTTTCTTCAGGAGATAATTCCAAAAGATCTTTACCTAAAAATTCAACAGAGCCATCTGTTACTTCATACTCAGGACGGCCAGCGAGCACTGAAGCCAATGTACTCTTACCGGAACCATTTGGTCCCATGATAGCATGGACTTCTCCAGCCTTTATGTCAAGATTGATTCCTTTTAAGATTTGTTTTTCTTCAATTCGTGCCTGTAAATTCTTTATCGAAAGCATGTTTTATAGTTGTAAGTTTTAAGTTGTATGTTATAAGTTTATCCAACGCTGCCTTCAAGACTGATGGCAAGAAGCTTCTGTGCTTCTACAGCAAACTCCATTGGCAGTTGATTCATTACTTCTTTGGCAAAACCATTAATGATCAAAGCAACTGCCGTTTCAGTATCGATACCTCTTTGATTGCAATAAAAGATCTGGTCTTCGCCAATTTTAGAAGTGGTGGCCTCGTGTTCAACAACAGCCGTGTTGTTTTTTACTTCGATGTATGGAAAAGTATGTGCACCGCATTTATCACCGAGCAACAAAGAATCACATTGAGAGAAGTTTCTTGCGCCATTTGCATTCTTACCTACATGCACCAACCCACGATAACTATTCTGACTGAAGCCTGCAGAAATACCTTTCGATACGATTCGGCTTCTTGTATTTTTTCCAAGATGCTGCATCTTGGTCCCGGTATCGGCTTGCTGATAATTGTTGGTAACCGCTACAGAATAGAACTCACCAATCGAATGATCACCTTTCAAAATCACACTCGGATATTTCCATGTAATGGCAGAACCGGTTTCTACCTGCGTCCATGAAATTTTCGATTTGTAGCCACGGCAAATTCCTCTCTTTGTTACAAAATTGTAAATACCACCATTGCCTTCTTTATCGCCGGGATACCAGTTTTGAACCGTTGAGTATTTTATTTCGGCATTGTCAAGAGCAACCAGTTCAACCACGGCTGCGTGCAATTGATTTTCATCCCGCATCGGTGCTGTACAACCTTCCAGGTAACTTACATAAGCACCTTCATCAGCAATGATCAATGTCCTTTCAAACTGCCCTGTATTCTCTGCGTTGATACGGAAATAAGTCGACAATTCCATCGGGCAACGAACACCTTTCGGAATATACACAAACGAACCATCGCTGAATACAGCAGAGTTCAATGCTGCAAAATAATTATCGGTAACGGGAACAACAGAGCTTAAATATTCTCTCACCAGGTCAGGATGATTCTGGATCGCTTCACTAATTGAGCAGAAAATGATTCCTTTCTCCGCCAGTTGCTCTTTAAAAGTTGTGGCGATAGAAACGGAGTCGATCACCGCATCAACAGCAACACCGCTCAAACGCTTTTGCTCATCCAAAGAAATCCCCAGCTTTTCAAAAGTCCTTCTTAGCTCAGGATCAATTTCATCCAGACTTTTAGGATTTACCTTTTGCTTCGGAGCAGAATAATAAATAATATCCTGGTAATTAATTTTGGGGTAGTGAAGATTGGCCCAATGTGGCTCTTCCATTTTTTGCCATTGGCGAAAGGCTTTCAACCGCCATTCCAGCATCCATCCCGGTTCATTTTTTTTAGCAGAAATAAAACGTACAGTGCTTTCATCCAGTCCTTTAGGTGCCTCATCGGCTTCCAAATCGCTCACAAAACCGTATTTATATTCACTGTTTACGGTATCGTGAATTGCGCTCATGCTATCATCCACCTCCTGAATCTCCGGCTGATAAACTTCTTCTGGTTTCATTTTGCAAAAGTAGCCCTATTTGTACTAAAAAGTATAAATGAAAAGGAAAGAAATGCCTAAAATGACTTTTGGCTGATCAAAATTTCCGTGTTTCGAAAAGGCAGAACTTAGAACCATGAAAACAGTCATTATAACGGGGGCAAATGGCGGACTGGGAACAGCCGTTACAAACAGTTTTTTAGCCAAGAATTATAAAGTAATTGCAACTGTTCGGAAGGAAGAAGACCTGAAAGAACTTCCCCAACATCAAAACCTGCGGGTTGAAGTTTTAGACCTGACCGATGAAGAAAAAACGGAAGCCTTTGTCCATAAAATGATTGAGCAACATCAAACGATTGACGGCGCTTTGTTGTTGGTTGGCGGATTTGCCATGGGAGACATTGCGGCAACAAAATCAGGAGACATCAAAAAACAGATCGCTCTCAATTTCGATACGGCTTATCATGTCACCCGCCCTTTATTTAAGCACATGATGGAGCACAACAATGGAAAGATTGTTTTCGTTGGTTCTCGCCCGGCTTTGCAGGCGAGTGCAGGAAAAAATTTAATTGCTTATGGGTTGAGCAAATCGCTTCTTTTCAAACTCGCTGAATATTTAAATGCAGAAGCAAAAGGAAAGAATGTTACCGTTTCGGTATTTGCGCCAAGTACAATTGACACAGAGCCCAATCGCAAAAGCATGCCCGATGCAGATTTTAATAAATGGGTAAAGCCGGAAGCATTGGCGGAAGTGTTGGAGTTTTTGATTTCGGAGAAAGGAAGTGTGTTGAGGGAAACGGTGTTGAAGGTGTATAATAATGCGTAGAAATTTTGTGAGCCAGGGGTTTATTTATCTATTAAACTTCGCTTGCGTCGCACTCTTGTACGTTCGGCAATTCTATTGGGCAAAGTGAGAATGCTTGCAACAATTTAAACTTGTTTATAGTTTTGAATAAATTGATCAATTGAAGAACTTAAATAAGAGCACACTAAAGAAAATTTGGAATGATCCTGTAGGTAGCAAGGTAATTGCTTTTTTAATTACAGGCTTTTTAAGTTTAATAGGAACATTGATAGTTTTAGCTGTAAAAGCCATTTACTTAAGAATGCCATTTGCAAGTATATTTTCACAAGCGAGACATTTTCTTTCAACTAGTTACGGAGTTCCGGTATGGATAATTTTTATAGTTGTCGCCCTATTGTTTTCATTACTTCTGCAAATCGTTAAACGAATCAAAGTGCTTAAATCAAAGGGCATTGAAATAACCGAGAGCACCCAGGAAGTTCCATATTTTCATTACGAAGAAAAAGACTACTATTTTTTTTCTGAAAAAGTTGGAAATGCATTCCCGGGTATAAGAAATGAATTAAAATGGTATAATTCAAAAGAAGCGCTTGACAGGCTGGAAATTTTCTTGAAACCTCCTTTGACATTTAGAGGCGAAACAGATAATACTTGGATAAACCCTATATGGTGGTTTCGAGGAATGAGTTCGATGTATATTGAGAGTTTTGAAAGATTAAACAAAACAAAGTGCTTAATAAATCGAAGCGAATTTGTTGTCGAAAAAATCGGTGTATATCACGATTCGTCATTGTATAAGAACTTTATTTATGTTGAAACTTTACCTGAAAAACCTACAGGATTATATGATCATAACCCTGAATCAATAAAACAATCAAAAGAATATTTTGGTTATTGCTGGGAAGAATTTGGATTGCTTAATGGCAGACCAATCAAAAGAGAAGAATATGACGACGGAGCAGCAGTGATTAATGGGAAGGTTGTTGATGCCTCAAAGGCGATATCAAGAGTTAGATATCTTTCAAAATATAATTTTATAATTACCTCGCACAATTCTCCATTCAATTCAAGAAAATTTGAAACCTTTTCTGAAGATATAATGAACAAGATGTTGATGGGAGAAAAAACATTTGAAGACTTGCTTGAATTTTTAATGAGCTTTAGCAGAAATGAAGAATGATTAGGCAGTTATCTTCACCTCTTTCGGCTGCGGCACTTTTGAACGAATATGCCTTCTCAAAGTCCACACCTGTTTTATTTTGGAAAGATCAATTGAAACCTGCGGATTGGTTTCTGAATTATCACTAATTAAAATCCATTCCCTTTCATTTTTTCGATAGACTCTTTTTACCAGCAATTGTTCATCGGTAAGAATTACATACACACAAAAGTTTTTGATCTCGTTCCAGTCTTCATGCGGCAATAAGGAAGTGAGTAAAATGTCACCGGCAGATAAAGTTGGTTCCATGCTATCGCCGTCCACTTCAAAATAACTCCACTCCAACCCTTTTGGATTAACACCCGGAGGCAAAGAAAATTTTTCAAGCGTTTCAATAAAATCGGTTTGCTCAAAACCTTTTACATAACCTGCCTGGGCTTTTATACCAACAAGTGGAACCAAATATTCGGAAGGAAGGTTCTTTAAAGTTTGGATTTGCTTGTAAAAAGGTTGGCTCAGTTTTTTAGGCTCATGTGAAAATTTACCCAAAATTTTCACATCATGCCCCTCCTGTCGGAAATTGTTGTCATTCTGGAACTTCAGAACGGCCTCAACAAACCATTTAGACGGATCCATTTTACCATTCTCTACTTTGCTCACAACTTCACGACTGTAGCCAATTTTACGGCCAAACTCGTCTTGGTTTAGGCCCAAGGACTTCCTGATTTCTATGAGTTTGTAAGCATCAAGCATAGTGTTAAATATTTGTGGATTACAATGTGAAATTTATGTGGATAATGTGAATTATTGTATCTTTATACTTCACAAAAGTAAATGAAAAATTCACAAAACAAAACCATGAGAATACACAAAGAATTCACATTCCACTATCCGCTGAAGCACAAAGTGGTTCGTGACCTGAAAATAGTGACAGAGCATGTTGGTGAGCTGGTGGTTGAAGGCGTTGGGTATTTCGATCCTTCGGCTTCGGTACTGGATATTTTCGAACGCTACTCTGTGGATATTGATTTTGTAAAATGGAATGACACAGACATTAAACCTGTGCTGGAAGTTACAGGTGCAATGGATGATGTAGTGGAAGCATCGATAAGATATTTCGCTAACGAATTTGAGCATGGATCGAGCAAGGCAGCTTAGTTAGCAAACGGCAAACGATCCCGATAGTTATCGGGAGTAAATTGAATTTTTCCTGTGAAGAACCATACATTTCAATAGTAAGCTCGAAATTGATGATAGTAGTTCTGAACGATGAACGAAGTGCGACGCAACAGGCGATCCATAGTAGTAATACAGATGGGTTCAAAATTCTAACCTAAACCTTCCCGACTATAGTTTTTGATTTTTTAATGTTGCAACTAACACTCAACATTCACAATCTGAGTTCGATTAAACACGATAAACAATGCAATTAAGAAAAGCAACACGCAAAAAAGCAAAGATCCGTTTGGGACTTTCGGCAGTATCCGGCGGAGGAAAAACCTACAGTGCCATTTTAGTAGCAAAAGGTTTGGTTGGCGACTTAAGCAAAGTGGCCATCATTGATACCGAAAATGGAAGCGCTGATTTGTATGCACACCTCGGTGATTTCAATGTGCTTCCGCTAACAGCACCCTTCACGCCTGAACGTTACATCGAAGCGATTAAATCTTGCGAGAAAGCAGGAATGGAAGTGATTATTATCGATTCTATTTCTCATGAATGGGATGGCAAAGGTGGGTGTCTGGAGATTGTTGAATCTCTTGGTGGTAAATACCAGGACTGGGCAAAAGTTACTCCACGTCACCAGGCATTTATTGAAGCAATCCTTCATAGTCCTTCGCACATCATTACAACCGTAAGAAGAAAGCAGGATTATGAAATGATAAAAGATGGTAACAAGATCAGGATTGAAAAAGGCGGATTGAAAGAGATTACTCGTGAAGGATTTGAGTATGAATTGACGATCAATCTTGAATTGGATACACATCATAATGCAACAGCATCAAAAGACAGAACGCAATTGTTCATGGGCAAACCTGCATTTGTTCCTTCTGAAAAAACAGGTGAGTTGATTGCAAACTGGTGTGAACAAGGTGAAGAGTCATTCAACATCAAACCAGGCAGCGATTGGTACAACAGGGTTGACAATTGTACTACTCAAAAAGAATTAGTCGATCTGTATCAAAAGAATAAAACCGAAGTGGATTCAAACCCTTTGTTACAGCAATTAATTTCTAACCGTAGAAATCAAATCAATGGCAAAACACTTAGTGCAGCATAAAGAAACGCTTCCTTCAATATCCGAAGGACTGAGTAAAAAACAAATTGCTGATTTAGCAGAGCTATCTGTAAATAATGTTTTGGAAGAAGGCAATGTTTTCCAGGTAGCAGAAGCACTGGCTGCAATGGAAGAATTTGTAAAAAATGTAAGAAAGGATGAACGATTTGTTGAGTTCTTAAGAGATGAGTTAACAAAGCATCGCGGTAGATTGACAACTAATTCCGGCGCAAGAATAGAAACATGTGAAGCCGGGGTTATGTATGATTATTCCAACAATGGCGAATGGAGAGAATTAGATCAACAAATAAAAATATTGACAGACCAGAGAAAAGCAGTGGAAGAAAAATTGCGCAAGCTGGCGCCTGGAAGAATGGCTGTTGATCCTGAAACGGGCGAAGTGTTGGAAGGACCATTGAAAACATCTAAATCAACCTATAGAATAACACTATCAAGATGACAAAGACAATTTATAGAGAATGCGCAGATATAGTGAAGGAGTTGGTGGGACATGAATTCCTGTACTTCGATACGGCTATCGAAGTAAAAGTAACTCCGCACAGTTTTCCGTTCAATGCATGGGCTGCATGTGTTAGTCCGAAGGATGAATTGTTTGTTATGGACAGTGATGAACAATGGCACCAGGTGGAATTGACCGACGACAACGCAGCTCTTGTAATTGGAAGTTTATATCAACGTTTGAAGTTGATGAGAGTTAGCTATGCAAAAGCAAGCTGATTTAGCAAGTGGTGAATGGTGAGTATATCGACCACTCGCCTTGTCTTTCGGAAGTTTATTAAGAAAATAGACATTGGTAGGCTACTCGCCACTGACCAATCACCACTCACAATTTAAAAGGAAGAAATAATATGATTAGCGATAACAACATTATATCACTAGAACAAGCAAAGAAAAGCAGGCAGCGTTTTACCCGTTCGCTCGAATATGAGCTGATAGCTAGTTTAGCATTGCAGCAGTATTCTACCGCCAACGGTGCCAACTTCGAGGCTTTACTTTCTATTCCTCTTTCGGAAAGAATTCCGTCACTGATTAGCGAGTATGGTCTAAAAAGAATGCACCGGTTAATTAAATTGGTGCTGATTGAATTCTGCTATTCAATTACGCTTCCTAAAAGCAAAAAGCTCACGGAAACAAAAACTTCTGTTGTTGCCTGCGACCTCATTTTAGTTGCAGATGAAGACCAGTTAAGTATGGAAGACCTTATTGTATTTTTTGAACTCGCTAGGAATGGCAGATATGGGAAATTTAAAAGCTTGCTTACACATTATACTATTATGGAAAAACTGGAGCAATTTAGACAGGAACGCTATGAAACCTATGTTTGTATTAAAGAACAAAAAGAGGCAGAGGTAAGATTATTGGGACCAACAGAAAGAATCAGCCCCGAGCCCACTCCTATTAAAAAGCTTTTTGAAGATGGCAAAGTGATCCCCTTCAAGAAAATCAGTTGAAATGAAACCTCAGGCTAACTGAGGTTTTTTTGTGCACCATTTTATGGTTGTTCTTGCTGACCCGAGGTCATAAAACAAAAAGCCTCGAATTTCTTCGAAGCTTTTGCGGACCGGACGGGACTCCGCTCAGTCAAATATCTTGCTGAAAAAGAATTACTTAGGTTTTTACTCGATTTTTTACTCGATCAAATTAGCAAAGAGCGATCAATTCTTACAAGTCTTTACATGTGTTGACATAGCTATATAAAGGTAGAATTTTTAGATAAAGGTATCCGAATGCAATCCGTCATTTTTCGGAATACCAAACCTATAGTAAACCGATGTTTTTTGTGCTTACTCCTCAAAAAATGTGTGGTTCGAATCCATAGATGACACTTAAATCTATCTTAATCCTTTTCCCTTGTGATTACTAAAAAACTACTTAACTACCTTTGAAAAGAATGTCGGTTTATAGCGAGCCTCTATATATCGTGTAAAAAGGATTTTTGCAAGCCCCTTTTTCTTTTCCCAAAATAAAATCAGCAGCGGTTCGTCCCATTGCTTCAAAATCCGTTGTAAACACGGTTATATCTAACAACTCCTTAAATACGCTCTCGTTGAACGAAATGATTCCAATATCTTTCCCTATAATGAGACTGGTGCGCCGTACTTTTTTTATCAACTTTGCAAGGTCATCTTCCTCTATAGGAATATAAACACTGCATCTGTGCGGCATCTCCTTTTCTATCTCACTAATTACTTTAAAATGCATTCTATGTTCCAGGCAAAAGTCTGCAATTCCTTCAATGATCTCTTTTGGATGGTCCGCCTTCTCAGGGAAAATTAATGAAATGCTCTTATACTTTTCAAGCAACGAACCAGATTTGCAGAGTGCCTCACGAATATCATTTCTGAAATCCTGGTAAACCATCTTAGTACGCTGTCCCCAAACCTCAACATGTTTGTCCAAGACAATCAGCTCATGGGCCGGAATCATTTCCAGAATACTCCGGAACTCCGCAGGCTTTGCATCAGAGCGAAAATGGGGCATGATCACAAAATAATCATACCTGCCAAGATTTGTTTTTAGGATTTCCTTGAGCAATTTTGGACTGTTATGATGAATACATAAATCAACTTTTGTATCCTTTCCTAACCCTTTTTGCAATGCTTCATAGACAATTTTTTTGAAAGAATTGAGTCTATTAAAGACCAACAAAACTTTTGTCTTTGTTTTGTTCCTGTCCAGAACAAAATAACCCCTTCCCGGGTAAGACCGTATATAACCTGACGCTCTTAAACGCCCATAAGCTTTTTCGATAGTATCCCGTGACACCCGGTTTGCTGCACTGAACTCGTTAATGGTAGGTAACCGCTCTCCCTTCTTCAGCACACCCTGGTCTATATCGCTCATAAAATAGCCCACAATCTGTTGTACTTTAGAAAAACGGTTGTTTTCCAAAACTTTTACCTGATACATATAAATCCTTCGATATTATTTTATAGGTGGCTTATAAAATCTCGAAACAGTTTTTACTGCTACAAAAACTGTTATTATAAATTAATTACGCCCTTTTCCATATCTAAACTTTAGGTATTTACTTTTCTCTAAGAGTTGATCATTTCAAAAGTAGATAACCGTACGTAGAGGAAATTGTACTTTTCATTGCTTTTTTGATATTATCCTGCAACACGGGTTCTCTTGTACCGTAAAATACGGTGGCCCGTAGATCAAAAGAAGGTCAGCGCTCAGACTAGACAATACGGCTCTTTGACCATTCTTTTAAAACACATACTCTCGGGTTTCTTTGCGACTTCCTAATTTGATTTCAAGTCGTCTTATCCAAACCATAAGGTTTGCATAAATGCTTTCAAATTATCCACAAAAGATTTTTGTTCTTTCAAATAAATTTTTCAACATTCAAATCCTCGGCAAATTCGTATTTTCCACTTCAATATCAGTGCATCATGAAAGCTGTCGAGTGGCGCCTTCCGAAAGAAATTGACAAATCCTTTATTCTGTTTGAAGAAAAGGGAACTTATTTTGGCTATCCGTGGCATTACCATCCCGAATATGAATTGGTATTAATTACCAAAAGTACAGGTAGGCGAATGGTAGGAGATCATATCGGTTACTTCCAGGAGGGTGACCTCGTTTTAATGGGTCCTGCCCTGCCGCATGTATGGGTCAATGACGATGAATACGTCAAAGGAGAAGCCGCCACTCCTGCTGAAGCTATCGTGATACAATTTGTTCCAGGGTTCCTCGGCGACCATTTTTTGGATATTCCTGAAATAGAACCCTTCCGAAAAATTTTGCAGAAGTCAAAACGCGGTCTGGCTATCCAGGGAAAAACCCGCGAAACAATCAACTCCTTAATGGACAAAATGCGTAGCCAAAACGGGCTGCAGCGCCTTGCTTCTCTGCTTACGATATTTGATATTTTGTCTGGCACTCGTGAATATGAATTACTGGCCAGTCCCACCTATGAAGAATCGATACAGGATAGCAATTATTCGGACCGTTTCAGCAAGATAACGGACTATATCATGCGCAATTTCAACAATGATATAACACTTCAGGAAATTGCAGCGATTGCAAATATGGGAGTGACTGCCTTCTGTAATTTTTTCAAGCAGCACCACAAGGTTACGTTCGTAGAATACTTAAATATTGTGCGAATAGCCCATGCCTGTAAATTACTGGGAGAGAAAAATTTCAATGTTGTTGAAATTGCCTATGAATGCGGCTACAATACACTGGCTAATTTTAATCGTCAATTCAAAAAAATTAAAAACATGACACCCAGCGAATACCGGAAGACCTTACACGTCTAAGGCTACCTGCTTTTTGCCTAATATTCCGGAAGACTTTTTATTTGAAAGATTTTTGCTTGCTTCGAAAGCTTCATAATACGCTCCACAAGCATTTCGCGGCTTCTGAATTTGCGATTGAATCAGGCATCACATAACGCCACACTTAATAAACCAGTAAAGTTTATTTGGATGTAGTTTTTGCTTCGTTTAAAAGCTTCACCGCGGCTTCCACCAGCATCTCACCTCCTCCCGGTTTGAGTATCGAATTGGTTACCTCGTAGCTTCCCTCCTTAAATGCTTGTATTGTTGGTACATAACTGGTCTTGTCGTTGCATACTGTCATCACAATCGTATTTTCAAAAGGAGATTTCTTTTTAATGTCAAGCCCCAGCTGGGCAAAGATTTCACCTGGAAGGCCTACAATCGCGGTATGGGAATCTATCCTGAAAACCTGTACTTCCGCCTCTACCGCAGGCTTTTGATTTTTTAAAGCCAGGTATTTGCTCATTTCCACCCGCTTCAGAAAATCTCCCGACTCTCCGCCGGCATTTTTAATGTAAGCACCCGTTTCACGGACCTTATAAAGGTTGTTGATCAAGACCTCTGCGGAGTCAATTTGAATCCGCGAAGGAACCTGCAAAGGCAGCAAGATTTTCAAAGAAAATAAACCGAAGGATGGCCGGGTAATTCCCTGGAGCTTAGGCATCGCCTGAATTACAGTTTGCCCCAACGTTTTACCGATCTTTTGTGTGTTGGAATCACTATAGATGGGTTGATCTTTCGTTATATCAACATCATTCACATCTCCTGAAGGTCCAAGAGCAAAAGCAGAGATAAAATTTTGCCCCAATTCCTTTTTAAGATTTTGTTCGAGGTAATAAGGATAGTCTGCACTCATCTCGGTACCGCCAATACAGTCAGCATGCATGGCAAAAGCGGTCAAACCTCCTGTATATTTTTTTTGCTGTGGGTCACGGATCAACAATATGCCCACCGCGGGATCAATAGGACCCGCCGGCCCAACAATATCAGGATTTAATGGCCCCGGGTTAAAAAGAACTGTTCCGTTTTTCATGTAATAACGGCGGTTGAAAGACAGTCCTTGCTGCTCTGCCATGCCTGTTTCTATTTCAATGGGTTTAATTCCTTCGTTTGCTTCTACGATTACCTTTTTAATCTGATGCATCAAAAAATCAGGATAGTTCGTTTTCTCATGTTCATCTACTCCCTTCGAAGCAATCGCTTTATTATGAAAATAAGTATGCTGGAAACCGTAAAACAGAGGTCCTGTATGACTATGCGTTGCTGCAATAAGGATATTTTGAAACGGGATTCCGGTAGCGGCGCTTGCCAGTTTTCGCGCCTCTGTACTAATTTCAGGTGTCATGCCGATCAGGTCACAGAACACAAATGCAAATTTCGTTTTTCCCTGCTGAAGTACGATCGCTTTCGCCCAGAGAGAATCATGTATTCCGGTAGAAAAGGATTCGTAAAAATGTCCCGCCAGCCGTGACCCTACAGGAGGAGTAATATTCACCTGGGCCATGTTTCCTTTTAGCACAGCAGAATCATCTGGCCTGCAGGAAGATATTACGACTGCAAAAAGAAAGAAGAATAAAACCAATGGCTTTGGTATGTATTTCATGTCGTCTCAATTTATACGTCAGATGTCTTTAAAATTAAGAATGCCCGGCCTTTGTTTGAATCTCCCTGTTCTGACAATTAAATAAATAAGCCCCAGAAGAAACCAGAATCCACCAATCAGTTTGGCCGGTGTCGGAAGGCTTACCCAGATCAAAAAGCAAACGACAAGTCCTGCAAGCGGTAGGATGGCATCATAAAAGATCCTGCGTTTTTCTGCTGCAGGTCGCAGAAAAAAGAATTGGCGGAAGGTCGCAATATTTACTGCCATGAAAGCGATGAATGCTCCAAAATTCAATAATTCGGCAGATCCCTGGTAACTCAAAACCAATGAGCCGATAATTGTTAACCCCCCCATGATGATTATATTGTAGGTGGGCGTTCCTCGTTTTTTGTCGAGGTGTGAAAATATTTTTCCTGGAATAATACCATCTCGTCCCATGCCAAATAGAAGGCGCGCCGCACCCACCTGTCCTGCAAGTCCACTTCCCAGGCAGGCAATAAACAAGATAACAGCAATAGCATTGAACAACAACCTGCCTCCAACTCTTTCAGCCACATCAAAAAAAGCAGTTTCTACGTTTGGGAATGAGTTGTAGTCAGGCCAGATACGCTGCGCCAGGTATATCTGCAGAACACTGAAAATACCTGTAAATACGCAAACCAGTACTGGAGCTAACAGCATATTTCTCTTCGGATTTTTAACATCCTCCGCCAAAGTCGTCACACCGTCAAACCCGATATATGTGAGCGCCGCAAACGATGTAGCCGTCATCACGGCCCCAAGACTAAAGGTTTGTGGATTATAAAATGGCTTATAGGAAAGCAGCCCGCTCCACCCCCGGGCTTGAAAAATGTATTGAATGCCAAGTATGATAAAAGCAAGTATGACAAAGCACATCACAAAGAGCATCAGTTCATTTGAACGAGCCATTGTACGTATACCACGCAGGTTTATAAAAGTGATGAAAAAAACAAAAAGAATCACCCAAATCACGAAAGGTATTGAGGGTATCAGTCTTTGCAAGGTCAGGCAAGCATAAATGGTATTGATTACAGGAACAATCAGATAATCGAGGAACATCGCCCATCCGGCCATAAATCCAAAATAGGGGTTTAGTCCTTTACCAACATAGGTGTACGCCGATCCAGCAGAAGGATATAGAGAAGCCATACGGCCATAACTTATTGCTGTCAACATCATCCCCACCATAGCGATCAGCAATGTCGCGCTCATGTGGCCTTTAGATACTTTCGAAGCTACACCAAACAGACCAACGGCAGCAATTGGCTGAATAAGCACAATACCATAAAAAATCAAATCCCACAGGCCCAACACCCGCCGCAATTGGGGCTTTGCTGCTTGTGTCTCTATCTTGTCATTCATACCTTTACATTTTCGATAAAATAATGCCTTTTGAAATCTGGTGAGGACCTAACTAAAATATGGATCACACCTCATCTGCGTCTATGGTTCTTATCATACCACCTTTTTGCATCCCCCAGAAGTTCAATTGCTTTTAAAATACCTTTTCTGTTCTCCTCTGTGGTTGGCGCCCAAAAAGTTTGTAAAAATCCAAGCAATCGTCCGTCTGTAATGTGGGCCTCGCAAAACTTCACCGTTTCCATAATGTTCTTTTCCCCTTCTCCATTTTTTTTATAAAATCCGCCCGTAGGTACCTGGTCATAACCATAACCTTCCAGATCGTTGTAAGCTTTTACCGAAGTCAGTTTCTCATCAAAACTTTCACCATAATACCAATTGCTTTGAATTACTGATTTGGACATTTTTTTGAAGAAGTCTTCCGGGTGATGCCACAAATAGTCTGACCAAATCCATGAGCGGCAACCATTTTTTTCTACTTCGTGCACAAAAAAATTAAAGTCATGCCACCACAGGTCGTTTTGCCTGATGACAACCAAATCGAGGTATCGCTGGTCTTCCGCATTTTCTTCATCCATACCTAGGTGAAAAAAACGGGGCTTATTAAAAATGTCTGCAACTTCTTCAATCAGATGGCTGCATACTTCATAATATTTTTTTGTACTCACCATCCGTGAATACTCTCCCAGCCATATATCATGGCCGGCCGAAAAATTCAATTTCGGCACGGGTTCCAGCCCCATTTTACGCAGCCTATCCAATTCCTTTTTCAGCCGCGTTGTAGACCAAGCATTATTTACAGCAATTTCTGGGTGACTTTCATACCTGACCCCATCGCCTAAATCGACGATGACCAAATTCAATCCTTCCTTTACCATTTTTTCAGTTGCGTCATTCCATAAAGATTCACTCAACTGCAAATAGGGCCTGTATCCTCTGAAGGGGCTTGGTGAACTGTATTCTACCCAGAAGTTATAGCTTAAATGCAGGAGGCAGCCCCATATTTTATCACTCGAAGCTTCTTTTTGAAACGGAAACCCGTTTGGCCGGGATAGCAAAACATTGGGAACGGCACCAAGCAGCCCGGCAGCCGATATGTTCTTGATAAATTTTCTTCTGTCAGCCATCTTTTATCTCCGATTTTTTTACCGGTCTCTTTGTGAAAGAAATAATATGCCCACTTTGCCAAACTTAGTTCACTTTTTCACCGGCTGATTTCATGCAGCACTTCAGTCGCAGCGATGATGGCCTGATCAATTTCTTTTTCTGTATGAGCAGCGCTGATATACCAAAGCCCCCTGCCTATAACTCTTATGCCTTTGTTGTGCAACCCAGCAATAAATTTTCCCAGCTTCGCTTTATCATAAGAAAAAGTGTCGCGATAATCATTCACCCGGCTTAGATCGGTAAAACCGCTATGAACTATTGGCCCTGTCCCTTGCACCAGTAAATTTTGTCCGGTTTCCATGGCAGCACGTTGCAGGCCTTCCCTTAATTTTTGTCCGTAATCAAATAGCCGCTGGTACGGATTTTCTTCTTCCAGCACCTTAATTGTAGCCAGGGAAGCCGCAACAGTAGCGTTACCAGAGTTCATGGTACCCGCATGAATAACTTTTGCCTCTTCTATCAGCTGCATCCATTCCTTTTTCCCAACAATAGCACTGATAGGATAGCCACTGCCCATTGCCTTTGCAAAAATCGCCAGGTCGGGCGTCACTCCAAAATATTGCTGCGCGCCTCCCAGCCCCATACGAAAGCCGGTAATGACCTCGTCAAAGATCAGGGCAATGCCAGAGACATCACACAGTTCACGAAGACCCTGCAAAAATCCCTCTTTAGGTGGTATGCAGCCATTATTGCACATCACCGGTTCTGTAATGACGGCGGCAATATGGTCATGATTTTCAGAAACAATCTTTTTCACAAGCTCCAGGTCGTTCCACGGCAGCACCATAAATTCCTGTTTTACTCCCTCCGGTAAACCTTCACTCCACGGAAAAATATTGGGCTGCTCCTTTGAACCTAAGGCTTCGGCCGAAGGCGCCGCATAGCCCCACGCTACATTATCCAGCCAGCCATGGTAATGACCTTCAAAGCGCAAGAATTTTGGTCGCTTGGTTTTGGCCCGGGCTACACGGAAAGCTGTTTGTACAGCCTCAGAACCATCCAGGCAAAAGCGCATAAGTTCGGCCGAGGGAATAAGACTGCTTAATTTCTCGGCCAGCTCTATTTCCTGGATATGCTGACCTGCAAACAACTGGCCCTGCTCTGAATATTCATTGACTGCCTGCAAGACTTTTGGATGTGAATGGCCCAGGATCATTGGGCCCTGACTCAACGTAAAGTCGAGATAATCATTACCATCCACATCATAGATATGACTTCCTTTGCCCCGTGTGTAAAATAAGGCATGCGGGTGATTGTACTTTCTGAACTCGGAAGAAACACCGCCTGCCAAAACTTTTTTTGCCCTTTGCAACAACGCTGATGACTTTTCGTAACTAAAATCTTCCATCTTGTAGTTAAATTAATTTGCCTTCTGACAACCTGCCAACAATCTTAAGAGAAAAACCTTTTATTGGGACCTGATATTTAACCAGGATATTTCGTCAAACATCAGGTAATGATATTTTTTCTTTTATCCACGGATACTCTGCCGCCAACTGATAAATTTCTTCGTTGAATAAAACAAAAGCTTCTTCCCAGTTCCTAGCCTCTTCTTGAGAATATTGGTAAAGTCCGGACAAGTTTTGAATACCTCTGGCATTTATATCAACCATTCGTTGCATAAGAGCGGGAACGTCTTTATTATTACATAAAACAGGGAAGACTCTTTTAAAAATTTCATTATAATCTCTTAAACCGAGATAATCCATCCTTCTGAAAATACCCATTAATGTCATCCAGGAACCGGCATCGTATCGAAAAGCCTTATCAACGTCTTCTAAACTAGCCTGCCCTTTCTCAACCAGATGCAGCCCTTCCCTGTACACTGCATACATCAACCGGTTGGTTATAAACCCCCGTATATCCTTTCGCAGAAGTGTAGGTTCCTTCCCCCAGTAAGGGGCCAGTTCGTATACCCATTGGGCATATTGAAGGTCAGTCTTGTCACCGCTGGTCACTTCCATAAAACGGGTAAAATAGGATGGTTCTGCCCAATGAATTCCAAGAAATCGCTCGGGGTTAACCAGGTTTCTTTGCAACTCACTTATTGGTATCGCGGATGTATTGCTTGCAATAATAGTCTTACTGCCAACAACTGACTCTATTTTTTGGTAAATAGTTCTCTTTATCTCCAGGTTCTCAATCACACACTCTACTACCAGGTCACACGAACGAAGTAATTCATAATCTTCTGAAACTAGCAGTTGTGACAGATAGGATTCAACAGGCCCGGTTAACAGTCCCGATTTTCTGCAAAGTAGAAGATGATTATAAATACGTTCTGGCGCTACATCCATATCTTCAGTCAGGGGTGCTATCGCCATCACTCTATGACCGGTCTTAAGTAAAGTTGCTATAAAACTGGTTCCCATTAAGCCAAGTCCTACAACCCCGACATTGATTTCATTGATATTAATACTTCGCATCAAACTTCACTAAGGTTAAAAAATAGGTGATCAGACCCTTATGACAATTGGTCCAAATGGGTTAAAATAATTTTACAATACAATCAATTTCGACCTTGATTCCCTCGGCCAATTTGGATTCAACAGTGGTTCTGGCAGGTTTTATGCCCGGGAAATATTGAGCATACACCTTGTTATACCGGTCAAACTCTTTAATATCGCCTAGGTGTACCGTACATTTCACTATTTGCTCCATCGTACCTCCTCCTGCTTCAATGATCGCTTTGATGTTTTGGAGTGTTTGATGTGTTTCTTCTTCAATAGAACCAAGCATAAATTTTGATGTTTTAAAATCAACCGATGCCTGCCCGCTAACGAAAAGGAATCCATCCACTATGACACCATCCGAGTAGGCGCCGGTGTCAAAAGATAAGTCACGGTCTGGGTGGTTTACTTTAATTTTCTGCATAAAAATATTTTTGTTAGGCTGAATGACCATTCGTTTATTCCCGATCTTATTATTTCACTTCAATTGTTTTTATCAGTTTGATCTGATCGGAGGCTGTTCCCACCTGCAGTTCAAATTCTCCCGGCTCTACCACTTTTTTCATATCGGCATTGTACAGGGCCAGCTCACTCATTGGCAAGTCAAATCTTACA
>DATMIF010000058.1:0-18262 GCA_035554655.1 Flavisolibacter sp. | reverse complement strand
GACCTAGGAGCAGGAACTATTTTAGCCGGTGTCACTAGGGATAGCGTTCTTACTTTATTGAAAGAAGCAGGCCTTACTGTTGAAGAAAGAGCTTTAAGTGTGGATGAAATTATCGATTCTTATAAGGCTGGAACGCTTCGCGAAGTATTTGGAACCGGTACTGCAGCAACCATTTCTCCTTTAAAAGAGCTCCGATACAAAGATTTTGTAATGACCTTCGAAACCGAAAAATGGGAGGTAGCGCCAATGATCAAAACCTGGTTAACCGACATCCGCGAGGGAAGGAGAGATGATAAGTTTGGCTGGATGGTAAAAGTGGCCTAATTGTTAAGATTCTTTTATACTCAATCCCAGATCGTAGCGATTTGGGATTTTTATTTTGATGATAAACCGTCTTCCCATACCTTTGCCATCCCAAAAATTTAAAGGTTTAGAATGCCTACTATTCAACAGTTAGTACGTAAAGGAAGAGAAATTATTCGTGCAAAAAGCAAGTCGAGAGCATTGGACGCTTGTCCTCAGCGTCGTGGAGTTTGTACACGTGTGTACACAACCACACCTAAAAAGCCAAACTCGGCTTTGCGTAAAGTTGCCAAAGTTCGTTTGACCAATAAGGTAGAGGTGATTGCCTACATTCCCGGTGAAGGTCACAACTTGCAGGAGCACTCGATCGTGTTGATCCGCGGTGGTCGTGTGAAAGATTTACCAGGTGTACGTTATCATATCGTTCGTGGTTCTTTGGATACTGCCGGTGTAAAAGACCGTAAAAAGAGCCGTTCAAAATATGGTACTAAGAAAGAAAAGGGCGGTGCAAAACCAGCCGGAAAAAAATAATTGTTTCTAATAACGGCCGCATTACAGAGTAAAGTTTTAATACTTGAAGACATTCTGCCGCTGCGGTGACTTAAAAATTAAAAGATGCGTAAATCACAAGCAAAAAAACTCCCTCTAGCCCCCGACCCACGTTTCAACGACAAACAGGTTACACGTTTTGTAAACAATATTATGTGGGAAGGAAAGAAAAGCGTTGCCTATGATATTTTCTACAACGCTTTGGAAAGAGTTGCCAAACAAACTGGTGAAGATGGATATGAAGTTTGGAAAAGAGCTTTATCCAATGTAACTCCTGCTGTTGAGGTTAGAAGCCGTCGTATTGGTGGTGCTACCTTCCAGATCCCTTCGGAGGTTCGTCCCGACAGGAAGATTTCTTTAAGCATGAAATGGTTGATCCGTTATAGCCGTGAAAGAAATGGACGTAGCATGGCAGATAAATTAGCGAATGAAATCGTTGCAGCTGCTAAAGGTGAAGGCGCCGCTTTCAAAAAGAAAGAAGACACACACCGAATGGCTGAAGCAAATAAAGCTTTTGCTCACTTCAAAGTTTAATCTAACGATCTTTATAAAAGAAAAATCCTCTCAATTGAGAGGATTTTTTTATTGTTAGTTGCTTGAGCTATTTAGGCATTCTCATTATCCATTCCACCGGTACCGCCTGCAACACCACTGTCGAACACATCGGTAGTTGGAGTAGTTACGCCTTCAGGAGTTTGAGTGCCCGTGTTAATGTCAGAACCTTCGTATTGGCTTCCTGTGCCTCCCATGTTTGACGATGAACTGGAAGATGAACCACGTCCATTTCTGCCACCGACGCCACTACGGGATGAGCCGCCCTTTTTTGCTACTGCAGTTTTTGTTGCTTTGCTTGCAGAAGCTAATCCTTTGCTGCTGCGGCTCGCAGATGATCCGCCTTTTTTCGGACCAGCCTTTTTAGCGCCGCCCTTTTTTGCTGCTGCTTTTTTCGGAGCTGCCTTCTTTGGGGCTACTTTCTTCGCTGCTTTTTTAGGAGCAGCTTTTTTAGCTGCCTTTTTAGGAGCTGCCTTCTTTGCACCGCCTTTCTTCGGTGCGGATTTCTTTGCACCGCCTTTTTTAGCTATAGCTTTTTTCAAAGGAGATTTTTTTGCTCCTTTTTTAGCACCACCAGATGAGCCGCGTGAAGATTTTTTAGAAGCGCCTTTTTTAGCTGCTTTTTTAGAAGCACCTTTTTTTGATCTGCCGCCTCCGGAGGATTTACTTCCACCTTTTTTTCCAGCGGCTGCTTTCTTGGTTGATTTTGCCATTGTAATGGTTTTGATTTGAAGTGAAAAAATGGGTTTTATTAGTAAGAAAATAATTTTCCTTTTGAAATTACGATGATGTAAATGATTTGCAAAAATTATGCACCGCAAAAATCAATTTTTTATTTCGTACATACACAAATGTGATTGCATTTCACGCAATCATTTCTTAACAAACATTGTTTCCACTGATTGTTTTTCATGCCCTGTATTTTCCTACCTTTGCACACTCAATTTTCAAATTGGCATTTTGTGTTCAATCATAAGGCCGGTGGAGATTGGTGAGTAGCGGACAAAACGTACAAGTGAGTGACACAACAAAGTTTAATACATGTACGATTGTCCGGTACAAAAATCCTTCAAAATTTCTAACGAGACGAGAAGGCCGAATTTAAAACACTATATCAATTTTAATAATCATGGCTGATCTGAGATTTCAACGCAACTTTGGTATTGCCGCCCACATTGACGCCGGTAAAACCACAACCACTGAGCGTATCCTGCGCTATACTGGTATGATCCACAAGATTGGTGAAGTGCACGAAGGTGCTGCAACTACCGACTGGATGGAACAGGAAAAAGAAAGAGGTATCACCATTACCTCTGCTGCTGTTAGCTGCCAGTGGAACTTCCCAACTGATAAGGGTAAAGCAACTGCTGATACAAAAAAATATTATTTCAACATCATTGATACTCCGGGTCACGTTGACTTCACTATTGAAGTTGAGCGTTCCATGCGTGTACTCGATGGTTTGATTGCGTTGTTCTCAGCAGTTGATGGAGTAGAGCCACAGTCTGAAACCGTTTGGCGCCAGGCTAACCGTTACCGGGTACCACGTATTGGTTTCGTAAATAAAATGGACCGCCAGGGTGCTGACTTTTTGATGGTAGTGAACCAGGTAAAGGAAATGCTCGGTGCGAAAGCCGTTCCACTTCAATTGCCAATTGGTGCAGAAGATAATTTCAAAGGCGTGGTTGACCTTATTAAAATGAAAGGTATTGTTTGGCACATGGAAACAGAAGGAATGACCTTCGATGAAATTCCGGTTCCTGATGATATGAAGGAAGAAGCGGAATTGTGGAGACAAAACCTGATTGAAGCCGTTGCCGAATATGATGATAAATTGTTAGAGAAATTCTTTGATGATCCAAGTACCATCACTGAAGATGAAGTTCATGAAGCCATCCGCAAAGCAACAATTGATCTTTCAATTGTTCCAATGATGTGTGGTTCTTCATTTAAGAACAAAGGTGTACAAACTGCATTAGATGCTGTTTGCCGTTACCTGCCTTCTCCGGTTGATGTGGAAGCTATCAAAGGAACTGATCCAAATACGGGCGAAGAAATCATTCGTAATCCTGATGCAAAAGAGCCTTTTGCTGCTCTAGCATTTAAAATTATGACTGATCCCTTTGTTGGTCGTTTGGCATTCTTCCGCTGTTATTCGGGACACCTGGATGCAGGTTCTTATGTGCTGAATGTAAGAAGCGGAAAGAAAGAACGTATCTCCCGTATCATGAAGATGTTTGCTAACAAGCAAA
The DNA here is from genome assembly GCA_035554655.1 of Flavisolibacter sp. Lineage (GTDB taxonomy): Bacteria > Bacteroidota > Bacteroidia > Chitinophagales > Chitinophagaceae > Flavisolibacter. The sequence continues at coordinate 14,606 of DATMIF010000058.1, read as the reverse complement.
ATCCAATTGATTTCATTGAAGCTGGTGATATTGGTGCTGCAGTTGGTTTTAAAGAAATTAAAACCGGTGATACACTTTGTAATGAAGATCATCCGATTGTTTTGGAAAACATGTTTATTCCGGAGCCGGTTATCTCCATCGCTGTTGAACCAAAAACCCAGGCTGACGTTGATAAAATGGGTATGGCCATCGCTAAGTTGATTGAAGAAGATCCTACGCTTCGTGTAAAATCAGACGAGGAAACTGGTCAGACGGTGTTGAGTGGAATGGGTGAATTACACCTTGAGATCATTGTTGATCGTATGCGTCGTGAGTTTAAAGTTGAAGTAAACCAGGGTGCTCCGCAGGTTGCTTATAAAGAAGCATTCAATGCTACTATTCAACATCGTGAAGTATTGAAAAAGCAAACAGGTGGTAGAGGTAAGTTCGCTGATATTATGTTCGATCTTGGGCCTATTGATGCAGATTGGAAAGAAGCAAATCCTGACAAGCACTTCCAATTTATAAATGCAATTGTAGGCGGATCAATTCCGAAAGAGTTCATTAGTCCTATTCAAAAAGGGTTTGAAGCATCCATGAGTACAGGTGTTTTGGCGAGCTATCCCGTGGACAATATGAAAGTTCGTGTATATGACGGTTCATTCCACGCAGTTGACTCTGATGCTATGTCATTCGAGCTTTGCGCCAAGCAAGGTTTCCGTGAAGCTGCAAGAAAGGCAAAACCTGTTTTGTTGGAGCCGATCATGAAAGTAGAAGTATTAACTCCGGATCAATATATGGGTGATGTAACCGGTGACTTGAACCGTCGTCGTGGAATGCTGGAAGGAATGGATACACGTGCAGGTGTGCAGGTTATCAAGGCAAAAGTTCCATTGAGCGAAATGTTCGGTTATGTAACGCAGCTACGTTCCCTTTCATCTGGTCGTGCATCTTCGACAATGGAGTTCTCACATTATGCTCCTGCTCCAAATAACATCGCTGAAGAAGTGATTGCGAAAAGCAAGGGAAAGGTGAGCGCACATTAATTCAAATTATAGATAACTATAAGTAAACCCCAAATGACCTTTGGGGTTTTTTATTTGTAAAAATTAATCACAATCATCTCTGCAATTTTATTTCAGGCACTGCATTTGTTATTGTCAGGTCGTTCGATTCCCGTTTTTAAATCCGGCCGTGAGGCTTATGGAAAACACCATTGGGCTAATTGGACATTGGGCTCCTTTGAGCCCTTTTTTATTCACCTTTCTTTAACTGGCACCAAACTTGCGTTTGCTCGGGAAAAAGTTCTTTATGAAACTAAGAAAAACGCTATTAGCCCTATCGATGCTAACCCTTTCTCTTTCCTTGTTCTATTCTTGTTCAAAAAATGAAACATCAGCAACAAAAGGCAAATCCCAGTTAGAAGTTTATTTAACTGACGATCCCGCCAATTATGATCAGGTGGTCATTGACGTAAGAGACGTAAAAATTAATTATTCTAATGACACTGCAAATGGATGGAAGAGTTTATCGCAGGTAAACGCAAACACTTACGACATTCTCAGGTTGGTTAACGACAAAGACACTATCCTTGGTAAAACAGATTTGGATTCAGGGAGAATTGAACAAATACGTTTGATCCTTGGGCCAAACAACTACGTAAAAATTGGAAATCAAACCTACACGCTGGAAACGCCGAGTGCACAGCAATCCGGTTTGAAAATAAATCTTCATCAGGATGTAAATGCAGGCGTTTTGTATAAACTCCTTCTCGATTTTGATGCAGCAAGATCAATTGTAAAAACAGGTAACGGTAAATACATACTTAAACCTGTTATCCGTGCAACGATGCAGGCACAAGGTGGAAGTGTAAAAGGTTTTGTCTTGCCAAATACATTCAATACTTCTGTGTTTGCAATTCAAGGCACTGATACAGTCGCTGGCACTTTAACATCAGGTGGAAGTTATATGATCAGGGGATTAAATGCCGGGACTTATTCTCTTGCATTTGCCCCATCGGATACCGCTTACAAATCTCAAACAAAAACGGGAGTTGTGGTTACAAACAATACGGTCACTACAGTTGATACGGTTCACTTAGTGAAATAAAATGATTAATGAAATTGTAAAGGGCTGTCTGTTAATGACAGCTCTTTTGTTTTATGCTAAAGCTTATTGTTTTGAATCTTAATAATGTAATTGACTAAATGATCGTTGTTACTACTTTAAGCAGAATTGCCTGGAGGAATTTAGCATACATAAGCAGTTAAAACCCTAAAACCATGCTCCGCTTTGCACCAAATTAACTCGGTCTGCTTCTCCGCCCAAATGCCCTCACTTATTATGTACATCAGATGGACCGCCTTTCAATGGATCATGAAAATTATAATACAGCCCCCAAACAGAACCAATTACTGTAAGTAGGTAAAACAGCAAACTAATGATAATTCCCGTCTGGGGATCTAAATGAAAGAACCCCGATCCTTCAACAAATACAAACTCCCTTGTACCTAAACCACCTCCTAACGAAATAGGCAAAACAGAAACAACAGCGGCCAGCAAAAAGATGAATATCCATTGGTGTTGAGATAAAGGAAAATGAAGACTTAGCATGATGAAGTAAATGCAGATGACTTGCGAGAACTGCACAGCCAATGCCCACAAAAAAGTTGGAAAGAAACTTTGTAAAAAATCTTTGAACAAATACCGGATAACAAAATAAAATCCGGCAAATGCTAAAACTGCTGCAAAAATTAATAGTACATCGTACTTGTAGTTGTTCAGAACAATTACTCCGTAAGCAGAAAGAATAACGCCTAATGCAAGTACACCGCTGAAGCGATCCAGCAACACTGCAGCAGAAGCTTTTTTGTAAGAAGTTTTATAGCGTCTGTTGAGAAGAACTACTTTATAGGCATCGCCGCTAATAGCACCAGGAAGAAAGAGATTATAAAACATTCCCAACCAATATAATTTGATATTGTTCCATTCCGACAATTTCAGTTTGATGTTTCTGAAATAAATATTTAAACGAAAAGCAGATAACACTTTCGACAGAACAAAAAACAAAAAAGCGATAAAAAGAAAAACCCAATTTGCCTTTAGTAAGGCATCAAAAGCTTGACGAAAATTAATTTTTGTAGATATGTACCAAAAGCAAAGGATTGTAATCGCGATCTTCAGCAATAATTTCAAAAACCTGATTGTCTTCGATTCTTTTTTCTTTACTTCAATTTCCGCTTCTGAGGACATTAATTAAATTTAGATGCTGCAAATAAAAACAATCTAATGCTTAAAAAGATAATCGGCCTGTTCGTTTTCATTTTGTCTTTTTCACTGGTAAATGCGCAAGTCGTTTTGAAAAGAGGAATGGCCATCAATAAGTCAATCAAAATAGAGAACGCTAATTATGAGTTGGATGGATACGAGAGTGTGACCCAATCAGCAATAACAATTGAAGGAAATAATGTAATAGTTGATTTTAATAACGCTGTCATCAACGGAAATATTAAGAAGTCAACACCAAATCAATTTTATGGCGTTGCAATAATTATAAAGAATGCAAAAAATATCACCATCAAAAATTTGGTTGTGAAAGGATATAAACTTGCTGTCCTTGCAAGGAATGTTCAGGGGTTAAAGATTGAAAACTGTGATTTCAGTTACAATTATCGTCAACATTTAAATAGTACGCAGGAGAAGGAGGATCTTTCCGATTGGTTAAGTCATCATCATAATGAGAACGATGAATGGCTTCGATATGGTGCGGCTATTTATTTGAGAGGCTGTAACAATTTCACGATCGCAAATTGTAAAGTGACAGGTGGGCAAAATGCACTAATGATGATGGAGTGCAACAATGGAATTGTATACAACAATGATTTCTCTTTTAACTCGGGACTTGGAATTGGGATGTATAAATCAAGCGGGAACAAGATCGTTTACAACAAACTTGATTTTAATGTTCGTGGTTATAGTCATGGCGTGTACAATAGGGGACAGGATAGTGCTGGGATTTTGGTTTATGAACAGAGCAACAATAATCTTTTTTATAGCAATTCAGTTACTCACGGTGGGGATGGCTTCTTTCTTTGGGCCGGCCAAACAACAATGGATACAGGCAAAGGAGGGTGCAATGGAAACAGGATCATTAACAATGATTTTTCTTATGCGCCAACAAACGGCATAGAAGTTACATTCAGCAGTAACCAAATTATTCGCAATCGGATCTTCGAGTGCGATCATGGCATTTGGGGCGGATACAGCTATAACACAACTATTTCATCAAACCAATTTCGAAATAATAGGATTGCAATTGCAATCGAACATGGTCAACATAATAGAATCGACAACAACATTTTTTACAGGGATGGAGAAGCAATAAGGCTGTGGTCAAGAAAAGAACAGCCTTCTGATTGGGGTTATGCAAAATATCATGACACTCGAAGTGTTGGGTATACTATTGCGTTGAATAGTTTTAATCAAAATCCACTTGTTTATAACATCATCGGAACAGATAGTTTGAGGATTTTCAACAACCGTTATTCAACTGTTGGAAGAATTTCTAAAATGGATTCTACGGTAACAAATGTTGATTCTAGTGGTACTGAACTAAACGATATGGTTATTAATTATCCAACAGTAAAGAATCCAATAAATCCATTTAAAGGCAATGCAAAATTTGCAGGAAGGAAAAATATCATGATCACTGAATGGGGACCTTATGATTTTAGATATCCCATTATCTGGAACACCAATCCAACGGATACGTCAGGCACAATGCGTTTTGACGTACTTGGACCAAAAGGCAATTGGAAATTGGTTTCAGTAAAAGGAGTGGAACTAGACAAAATGATTGCCGATACTTTCCCCAATAAGTTTTCTTCGAGAGAACTCCCAGCTAAGAGAACCGACATCGAGATCATTGCTGAATATTCAGGTCCTGCTTTTATGGACGCATTCGGAAATAAAATTTCAGCAAATGCACCTTATCGATTTGCGTTCACGAAATTTTTCCAACCAATTGATTTCACTGTAAAGTTTTATACATTCGACTCAACTAACAATCCCATTAAAAAAAACTCGATCGCTGCTTTAATAAAAGGAGAGCCGTTTACAACCGAAAGAGTCAACAAACTGGATTATGCGTGGTGGGGTGGAATCAAATCAAACGATAAACAATACACCCAGTTCGTAACGATTGCTGAAGGCATTGCTGATTTGCAGGCCGGTAATTACGAATTAGGCGTTACGTGGGATGATGCAGTTCGCATTTATCTGGACGATAAACTTATAGTTGATGAATGGAATCCATCGAAGTATTTGTTTGATGAATCACCCAATAAAAAAGTGCCGGTAACTGTAAGCGAAGGACTTCATAAGTTTAAGGTTGAACATGTCGAGTTAGGAGGCTTTGCTACTTTAAGTTTGAAAGTGAACAAAGTTCAATAATCCCGCGTGTTTATTTCTGGGTTCTATAGCTAAGCTCATATTATAGGCAAGTTACAGACAAGTTATAGGCGAATTACAGGCGATCTGGCACATAGATGCCTAATACTAACTCCCGGCCTATCTCGACTAAAGTATCATATTTAAATTAGGTGGCGTGTCTTAACGCTTATGTGGGCCAGAATACTAGGTACTAATAGGACACTCTAAATCCTTTGGCGGCGGTTTCAATTCTTAAAAACCTCATAAACTCCTTGTATTTCGCTAACTTTCATTGCTTTTCAGCAAAATTCTTTCTTCAAAGTTTTGTCAGTTTAAGCCCTACTCCTATCTTTGCGCTCCCAAATCCTGAAACAAGATTCAGGAAAAAAGCTGGGATCGGCCGTATGTCACAGAGAATCAGAATCAAATTACAGTCTTACGATCACAACCTGGTTGATAAATCAGCTGAGAAAATTGTAAAAACAGTTCGCAGCACTGGTGCAGTAGTAACAGGTCCAATTCCTCTTCCTACCCGCAAAAAGATTTTCACCGTTTTGCGTTCACCCCACGTGAACAAAAAAAGCCGCGAACAATTCCAGTTGGCTACACACAAACGCCTTTTGGATATCTACACTTCTTCTTCAAGAACTGTAGATGCGCTTTCAAAGCTGGATCTGCCTTCAGGTGTGGAAGTTGAGATTAAAGCATGACGATAGGCCCGCTGAGCAGATTATAAATAATTAGTTCTTATAAAATAGTTATCATCTCTCAATCAACTAGTATCACCAGTTGAAAAAAGAGCTCTGAATTAAAACCTCCTCACAGAGGATAACATATAAACAAGCCCTTCGAGGTTTGTTTGTCACCGGTACTTCCCCAGACTTAATTGATCGGATCGGGAAAAGGTCGGATGATAAACCAGGATTGAAGATCCAATTATTCCATGGGTCTGTCTTGTATAACCTTGCGGGGATAAAACCGCAAAACAAATGAAAGGAATCATTGGAAAAAAAATTGGGATGACCAGCATCTTCGATCCAAATGGCAAGCAAACAGCTTGTACCATTATTGAAGCTGGTCCCTGTGTTGTTACCCAGGTTAAAACACAGGATGCAGATGGGTACTCTGCCCTCCAGGTCGCTTTCGGCGATAAAAATGAAAAGCACACAATTGGTGCTGAAAAAAATCACTTCGCAAAGGCTAACACTTCAGCCAAGAAAATTGTAAAAGAATTCAGAAACTCTTCCCTCGAAAAAAATATTGGTGATACCATTACTGTTGACATTTTCGCTGAAGGCGATAAAGTTGAAGTAGTTGGTACAACAAAAGGTAAAGGCTTCCAGGGTGTTGTTAAACGCCATGGCTTCCACGGTGTGGGGGAAGCTTCTCACGGTCAGCACGATCGCCAGAGAGCTCCGGGTTCTGTTGGTGGCTCTTCTTACCCTTCACGTGTATTCAAAGGAATGCGCATGGCAGGTAGAATGGGTACTGACAGGGTGAAAGTAAAGGGCCTGAAGATCGTTAAGATTTTCCCTGATAAGAACTTCATTTTGGTAAGTGGTTCAGTTCCGGGCCACAATGGTTCAATCGTTTTAATCCAGAAGTAAAATGCAAGTAAAAGTATTAAACATACAAGGACAAGAAACAGGTAGAACTGTTGAGCTTCCTGAAGAAATCTTTGGTATCGAGCCAAATGATCACGCCATTTACCTTGCTGTTAAGCAATATTTAGCTGCTCAGCGCCAGGGTACACATAAAGTGAAAACCCGTGCTGAAGTTCAGGGTGCAAGCCGCAAACTTCACCGTCAAAAAGGTACTGGTGGTTCTCGTAAGGGTAACATTCGTAACCCACTTTACAAAGGTGGTGGTACTGTGTTTGGACCAAAGCCTCACAAATACGAAATCAAATTGAACCGTAAGGTGAAGGATCTGGCTAAGATGTCTGCACTGGCACATAAAGCAAAAGCAAATGCTATTTATGTTGTTGAAGACATCAACCTTGATACTCCAAAGACAAAAACTTTCATGGGTGTTTTAAATAGCCTGAAAGTTGGTGAAAAGAAGATCATGTTCGTGACTGCCGAGTATAACGACAATGTTTATGTAAGCTCTCGCAACATCCCTTCTGTATTAACAACTTTGTTGAGCGACGTAAATACTTACGATCTGGTTAACTCAGAAGCAATCGTATTAACTGAAAGTGCTGCAATGATTTTTGGCGGTGCTGAAGAAGAAGCAACAGCTTAATTAATTAAAAAGAAAATTTAGTTCAGATGAAACTTTCTGAAGTATTGATAAAACCAATTTTAACCGAGAAAGCAAATGGCCAGCAAGAAAAACTGCGTCGCTATGCTTTTAAGGTTTCCCGTAAAGCCAACAAGCTTGAAATAAAAAAAGCAGTTGAAGAGTTTTACGGCGTAAGTGTAGTGGATGTAAATACTGCAGTTGTTCCTGGTAAAAACAAAACCCGTTATACTAAAAAAGGTTTTGTGCAAGGACAGAAACCAGCTTTCAAAAAAGCGATGGTTACTGTAGCTGAAGGCGAAACAATTGACATGTATTCAAACATCTAATTCATTAACAAGTATGGCAATCAACAGCCGCAAATGTTGAAAACAAAATTTAATCATGGCATTAAGAAAATTTAAACCAATTACAGCAGGTACTCGTTGGAGAATTGGTAATGCTTATGCAGAGATTACAACAGACACTCCGGAAAAATCTCTTTTGGAAAAAAAGAGTGGGACCGGTGGTCGTAACTCTCAAGGTCGTAGAGCAATGCGTTATATCGGTGGTGGTAACAAAAACATGTACCGTGTTATCGATTTCAAACGCAACAAAAAAGAAATTCCTGCAACTGTTGCTTCTATCGAGTACGATCCTAACCGTACAGCATTCATCGCATTGTTGAATTATGCTGATGGTGAAAAAAGATACATTCTTGCACCTCAAGGTTTGCAAGTTGGTATGACAGTAAAGAGTGGTGATGCGGTTGATCCTGAAGTTGGTAACGCTTTACAGTTGAAGCACATGCCTTTGGGTACCGTGGTTCACAATATCGAAATGCAGCCTGGACAAGGTGGTAAGTTGGCTCGTTCTGCAGGATCATCTGCACAATTAACCAACAAAGAAGAAAAATATGCGATCCTGAAAATGCCAAGCGGAGAAATCCGTCGTGTGTTGATCAATTGCTATGCAACGGTTGGTGTTGTTTCAAACAGCGATCACCAGTTGGAATCAATGGGTAAAGCAGGTCGTAACCGCTGGAAAGGAATTAAGCCTCGTAACCGTGGTGTTGCTATGAACCCGGTTGATCACCCAATGGGTGGTGGTGAAGGTAAAGCTTCAGGTGGTCAGCCTCGTAGCAGAAATGGTCAATACTCTCGTGGTTTGAAAACCCGGACAAAGGGTAAAGGAAGTGATAAGTTGATCATTCAACGTAAAAACGGAAGCAAGCTGTCTAAATAATCAATAATTAATCATTAGTAATTAAGATATGGCTCGTTCAATTAAAAAAGGTCCTTACGTAGCAGCTCACTTAGAAGATAAGGTTGTTGCTATGAATGATGGCAAAGCAAAAAAAGGTGTGATCAAAACCTGGAGCCGTCGTTCAACGATCACTCCTGATTTTGTAGGACACACATTTGCTGTTCATAATGGAAACAAATTCATTCCAGTGTATGTTACCGAGTTTATGGTAGGACACAAATTGGGTGAATTTGCACCAACAAGAAACTTTAAAGGACACTCAAGTAAAAAAGGCTAAAACGGTTTGCAGTTGATCTGCAAATGATAAAAGAATAAAAATGGAAGCAGTAGCAAAACTGAAAAATTATCCAACATCACCTCGTAAGATGCGCTTATTAGCGGACTTAGTTCGTGGTATGCGTGTAGAAAAAGCATTGGCTGTTTTAGAACACAATCCAAAACATCCTGCAGTGCCTTTGCGTAAGTTGGTGTTGAGTGCTATCAGCAACTGGAAACAAAAAAATGAAGGTGGTGACGAAACTGGTCTCGTTATCAAAACAATCTTCGTTGATGGGGCAAGAACGTTGAAACGTATGCGTCCTGCACCTCAGGGTCGTGGTTACCGCGTACGTAAGAGAAGCAACCACGTAACTGTGATTGTTGATGATGTGGAAGCCATCAAAGCTGCAAAACAAAAACAACCAAAAGCACAAGTAGCAGAAGTTGTTGAAGAACCTGCAGTAGAAACAAAAACAAAAAAGTCTGCGCCTAAAAAGGCCGCTCCCAAAAAAGCAGCAGCTAAGAAAACAACTACAAAAAAATAATTAACCAATAAACATGGGTCAAAAAGCAAATCCAATTGGTAACAGGTTAGGCATCATCCGCGGATGGGAATCTAACTGGTACGGCAGCAAAAAAGATTATGCAGGTAAGCTGATAGAAGATCATAAAATCAGGACCTACCTCAATGCCCGTATCAACAAAGGTGGCATCGCCAAAATAGTTATTGAAAGAACATTGGGTAAACTCATCGTTACCATTCACACTTCAAAACCGGGTATCATCATTGGTAAAGGTGGTAATGAGGTTGATCGTATCAAGGAAGAGTTGAAGAAACTGACTGGTAAGGAAGATGTTCAGATCAACATTTTGGAGATCCGTCGTCCTGAACTGGATGCTATGATTGTTGCTGATACCATTGCCCGTCAAATTGAAAATCGTATCAACTATAAAAGAGCCATTAAAATGGCGATTGCTTCCGCACTTCGTATGGGTGCTGAAGGTATCAAGGTAAAAGTAAGCGGCCGTTTAGGTGGTGCTGAAATTGCCCGTACCGAAGAAATCAAACAAGGCCGTACGCCATTGCACACTTTCCGTATGGATATCGATTATGCGAATGTGTTTGCACTTACTGTTTATGGTAAGATCGGTATCAAAGTATGGATCTGTAAAGGCGAAGTATTAACGAAGAGAGATCTGAATCCAAACTTCGTTGGTGGTAAAGAATCCGGAGGCATGGGAGATAGAAGAGATAGAAGAGATGACAGAGGTGGAGATTTCGGAAGAGATCGTGGTGATCGCAGAGGTGGCAGTGGTGGATATAACCGCGGTGGCGGCGGTGGTCGCTCAGGTGGACAAGGCGGTGGACGCCAGGGTGGACAAGGTGGTGGAAGAAGATAAACACCAATATGGCAATGAGGCAATATGCCAATGTGCCAATGAAAACAGTTCTTTAAATATGGATGATGATTATGGGCCGGGCAGAGAGTTGCTACTATGAAACTTCCGTTGCGTCGCACTCTTCATCGTTCAGAACAATAATAAACAAGTAATGACACGTGTGCTTTGAGAGATCATTGTCACATTGTCGAATTGTCAAATCGTCAAATTGTAATAAATGTTACAGCCGAAAAGAACAAAGCACAGGAAAATGCAGAAAGGTCGCATGAAAGGCGATACTAAAAGAGGTGCAACCATAGCATTTGGTTCTTACGCTTTGAAAGCATTGGATGAGCACTGGATCACTGATCGTCAAATTGAAGCTGCACGTCAGGCATTGACCCGCAGCATGAAACGTGAAGGTAATGTGTGGATCCGCATTTTCCCTGACAAGCCAATTACCCGCAAGCCTGCAGAGGTTCGTATGGGTAAAGGTAAAGGTAACCTTGAGTTTTGGGCTGCTGTAGTACAACCAGGACGCATCATTTTCGAAATTGATGGTGTTCCTGAAAACGTTGCCAAAGAATCACTGGCATTAGCAGCAGGTAAATTGCCTATCGCAACAAAATTTATTAAGCGTCATGATTTAGCAGAAGCTTAATCATTTGAATAAAAACTGATTCACATGTCAAAGACAGTAGATTTCAAAAAAAGCATTCACGGTTTAAATGAGCAGGATCTTCAGGCTCGTATTAATGAGGATGAACTCCGCTTAAAGAAACTTGAATTCGCTCATGCTATTTCTCCATTGGAAAATCCAATGAGCATAAGAGGCTTGCGCAGAGAATTAGCTCGTTTGAAAACTGAATTAAAAAAGAAACAATTAGGTGCATAACCTGGATTGATAAAAAGCTAAACAATGGCTGAAACAACGACAACTAGAAATTTAAGAAAAGAAAGAATTGGGACAGTTACCAGCAACAAGATGGATAAAACCATTATTGTAGCTGTTGAACGTAAAGTAAAACATCCAATCTATGGTAAGTTCATTAAAAAGACTACCAAGTTTCATGCTCATGATGAAAAGAACGAGGCAAGCATCGGCGATGTAGTTCGCATCTCTGAAACTCGTCCTTTGAGCAAAACAAAGCGTTGGAGATTAGTGGAGATAGTTGAGAAAGTAAAATAATTATTTGCGATTTACGAATGACGATTTACGATTTGGTAGACGTCATTCATTGGAAATCGTAATTCGTAAATCATATAAATCGTAATTCAAGATGATCCAGCAAGAATCCCGTTTGAATGTAGCGGACAACAGTGGTGCTAAAGAGGTGCTTTGTATCCGTGTGTTGGGTAATAGCGGTCAGCGTTATGCCGGAGTAGGCGATAAGATCGTAGTAACTGTAAAAGATGCGATCCCTGCCGGTGGTATCAAAAAAGGTACTGTTGCAAAAGCAGTAATCGTTCGTACTACAAACAAATTGCGTCGTAAAGATGGCTCTTACATCCGTTTCGATGACAACGCAGTAGTGATCCTCAATGCAGCCGACGAGCCAAGAGGCACCCGTATTTTCGGGCCTGTTGCCCGTGAGCTTCGCGATAAAGGCTACATGAAAATTATTTCATTGGCACCTGAGGTTCTTTAATTCAAGTAAACTATTCCTGGCAGTATCAGGAATTAAAATAGAAACATAAAAATGAAAACAAGATTTAAACCAAAGTATAATATCCGGAAGGGCGACCAGGTGGTTGTTATCGCTGGTGATGACAAAGACGCTAAGAAGCCTCGCCTGGTAAAACAGGTATTGGTTGATGAAGGAAAGATTTTGGTGGAAGGTGTAAACATCATCACTAAACACACAAAACCTTCTGCACAAAATACCAAAGGTGGTATTGTAAAGAAAGAAGCTCCAATTCACATCTCTAACGTGATGTTGTGGGATGGTAAACAAGGAACTAAAGTGAAGAGAGAGCACAAGGATGACAAAAAAGTTCGTGTATCTAAAAAATCTGGAGGAATTATCTAATGGCAACAACAACTTATACTCCAAGATTAAAGAGTAAATATAAATCGGAAGTTATACCCGCTTTGCAAAAGCGTTTCAGCTACAAATCTGTTATGCAGGTTCCGCGTTTGGAAAAGATTGCTATTAACCGTGGTGTTAATGGTGCAGTGAACGACAAAAAATTAATTGACATTGCTCTTGACGAGTTGACAACCATCACTGGTCAAAAAGCAGTAGCAACCATGTCAAAGAAAGACATCTCCAACTTCAAGTTGCGTAAAAACATGCCAATTGGTACAAGAGTTACGCTTCGTGGTGATAAGATGTATGAGTTCTTAGACAGGCTGATTGCAGTAGCGCTTCCCCGTGTTCGTGACTTCAAAGGTGTTAATGAAAAATCTTTTGATGGTCGTGGTAACTACACAATGGGTGTTACGGAGCAAATCATCTTCCCTGAAATCGATATCGATAAAGTAAACCGTATCACTGGTTTGGATATTACGTTCGTAACAACAGCTCAAAACGATGAGGAAGCTTACGAGTTGTTGAAAGAACTGGGAATGCCGTTCAAAAACATTAAAAAGTAAATTCTAAAATCAAAATAGAAATATGGCTAAAGAATCAGTAAAAGCCAGGCAACGTAAAAGAGAAAGAATGGTAGCTCAATATGCTGAGAAAAGAGCAGCATTGAAAGCAGCCGGCGACTGGAAGGCTTTGGATGAACTTCCAAAGAACTCTTCTAAAGTTCGTTTAAAAAACCGTTGCCAGATGACTGGTCGTCCAAGAGGTTATACCCGCTATTTCGGTATCTCGAGGATTGCTCTTCGTGACATGGCTTTGGATGGTAAAATACCAGGATTGAAAAAAGCAAGCTGGTAAAAATTATTCATTAATTAAAAACTAATCCAATTGTCCTGCTCCGGCAGGATGTAGGAGGACAAAATATGGTAACAGATCCTATTGCAGATTTCCTGACAAGAATTCGTAATGCGCAAATGGCGGGACACAGAATCGTTGAAATCCCTGCTTCTAATTTGAAAAAACGCATGACTGAGATTCTGTATAATCAAGGTTATATTCTGAAATACAAATTTGAAGATGATAACAAGCAAGGGTTGATTAAGATCGCCTTGAAGTACGACGCTCAAACAAAGCAACCTGCTATTCATTCTTTAGAAAGAGTAAGTCGTCCGGGTTTGCGTTCCTATGCAAAACCTGGTGATATTCGTCGTGTGAAGAATGGTTTAGGTATTGCTATCATCTCTACATCAAAAGGTGTACTGACTGATAAAGAAGCAAAAGCACAAAATATAGGTGGTGAAGTTCTTTGCTACGTATATTAATAATTTGCGGATTTGCAAATATGCAGATGAAGTTTCTGATACATTAAGCCGACAATACGATAGGCTGATCGGTCAAAAACTTAAAACTTATTACTTAAAACGAAAAACTTAAAAAAATGTCTCGTATAGGTAAAGCGCCAATTACAGTTCCAGGTGGAGTAACAGTTACTGTGAAAGATAATGTTGTTGCTGTAAAAGGCCCAAAAGGTGAATTGAAGGAAAACATCGATCGTGATATTACAGTAGAAGTGAAAGACGGTCACGTCAATATTGCACGTCCTACTGATCAAATCCGTCATCGTGCATTGCATGGCTTGTCAAGAGCTTTGGTTGCTAACATGGTGAAAGGTGTGACCGAAGGTTATACAAAGAAACTTGAATTGATTGGTGTGGGTTTTAAAGCTGCTAACCAGGGCAACTTGTTAGACCTTGCTTTAGGTTATTCTCACAACATTCTTTTCGAGGTTCCCAAAGAAATAAAAGTTGCCACTGAAACATTGAAAGGTCAAAATCCAACCATTACCCTGGAAGGTATCGATCGCCAGTTGTTAGGACAAGTTGCAGCTAAACTTCGTGGTCTTCGTAAGCCAGAGCCTTACAAAGGAAAAGGTGTTCGCTATGTTGGTGAAATCGTTCGTAAGAAAGCTGGTAAAGCTGCAGGTAAATAATAATTAGTAAACAAATGAACCTTGGCAGTATCAAGGTTTGAAATAGAAAT
>DATMIF010000057.1:0-39691 GCA_035554655.1 Flavisolibacter sp. | reverse complement strand
AGTGTGATTTCCTTTTTCATAGCGGTCCACCGGGTAACGGTAAGATAACCAAGATAATAACTTTTCAACTTGTTTACAATACAATACGCCTACACTAAGGGGCAAAAAACCTTCAATAAAATTTTATCCGGCGCTTGACTGGCAGTTTATTTTTTAATCCTAATCCGCTTGTACATACTCCGGAAAAAACAACGTTTCGGAGAGGCGACTCATATTTGTTTTTATTTCGGGTCCAAAATTTTTTCCTAATCACTTGCAAAAAACGAAAACCTCTGTTATGTTTGTACCACCAATCCTCAGAAAGACGTTTCAACAACAATAATTCGTACCGGTCCTCTAACAACTACTACACGTTTTAGATTCTCCTGTATAATTATTGATCCTCCGCTGCTATCAAACCGTTTTTTGTCAATTCATTCATTGACAAATCTGATCCAATCCCTCTAATGACCGCATTCCAAAAATCCTCCTTGAATCTTTTGAATAGAATTCTGTAACAATATTAAAATGCGGATATCCTTTATGGCTACCCGTTGTTGCACAACATCCTTCCTTGGAAAGCCATGCTTTAGAATAATTGCAATATCCCTTCCTTATCCACTGTAATTACCACCGGATTCAAAACCAATCTTCCTTGGAGACCTTTTCAAACCCTATTTAAAAATTTAAAACAAATCCGTTATGACAAGGAATTACACACTGGTAATTGCAATTGCAATTCTAATGCTCACATCAATTTCTTCTTTCAGCCAAACCTGCTCAATGAGCACCACAAATCCAAACCCCGTTCCTGGTTTCACTACCACCCTTGCAGCTACCACGGCAAATGGTTTTTCAAGCCCCGACCAAACAACCGTGGGAACCTTTAATAAAGGAACGACAACCAGCCTGCTCTCACCGGTTTATTCCTACACCACTGCCCAAACTGAAACTTATTTTAAATACCACCTGGCTACATCTGCCAGTACTTCTACTATTACTGGGTATTCAATCACGCTGATTTTGCAGGATGGTACCAGGTGGACATGTTCAGGCACGGTATCTTTTTCTGTAAACGCTACCGGGGCTGATTATTATTTTATGTTTAACCCGGCGGACGCCATTCCTGCTAACAAGTATTTTAGGATTGAACTGGATCTGACGATAGCAGGAGGCGGGAATAAGGATATTATTGCCTCGGCCTTCCGTTCCAACGCCAATCTGGCTCCTGCTGGCATCACGCTTCCGGTGAAGTTTTCAAGCTTCGAAGTAAAAGTTTCATCTGGCTCAAACTATCTTACATGGAATGTTGGCACAGAAGACAACCTTAATGGTTATGCTGTAGAAA
This sequence comes from Flavisolibacter sp., assembly GCA_035554655.1. Taxonomy (GTDB): domain Bacteria; phylum Bacteroidota; class Bacteroidia; order Chitinophagales; family Chitinophagaceae; genus Flavisolibacter. The sequence continues at coordinate 38,364 of DATMIF010000057.1, read as the reverse complement.
GAAGCACTGATGGCGATAAATTTTCACAGATTGGCTTTGTTGCCGCTTCCGGAAAAAGCAGCTATTCTTTTGTTGACAATAAAGCTTCAGGAGCATCCTACTATCGGGTTAAATCAGTTGACAATGATGGTAAATATGGTTACAGTACAATCGTGCAGGTTAAGGGCCAGCAATCATCTGTTGTCTTGAAAGCTTTCCCTATTCCGGTTCAAAATCAGCTCACCATTCAACATGGTACGGCCGGCAAAAACAATAAAATTGAACTGGTTAGTGCCGATGGAAGGTTAATGAAATCAGTGCTGGTGATAGCTGGCACTCAGCAAACCAATGTGGACATGTCTTCTGTCAGGACAGGTGTATATGTGGTTCGTTTTATTGACGACGCTAACGTTGAAAGTTTAAAACTGGTGAAGCAATAATCCATTCTCATGGCAAGGGACCATTAACAGTGGTCCCTCCTTATCCCCCCGAAAAATAGCTTGTCTTACGGGATTTGAATTCACTTTTTCCGATTCATTATCCTGCCAAATAAGATAATTCTTGTCCGGCTACCGGTTAATTAACTCAAACGCTGATAAAAGTCTTTAGTACGGATTATGTTTACGAAGGCCCCTTTCCAGGGGCTTTCCTTTTTCTTCCCAGCCTGGTCGCTATTGTGATGCTTGCAGCCGGAATGGTAATAACCTTTGTAGTAATGGATGGGCTGAGATTCTGCCTCCGGCAGCTTCAGCCTTCCACTGTTTCCGCCGGCCTGCAAATCACTATATGTGCACTGGCAAAAAAATGACGAATTGCATCAGGCGCTTGTACTTCCCATTTATTTTTTTTAATCTTGATTCCCCGTATTACCATACGCCATTCTCTTTCAACACAATTTGTAAACATGTACAACGAGACAACACTCCAACTGGATGACATCGTCATCCGAAAAGGGAAAAATATTTTCCGGGCCATAAACCATCCTTTGCGCCAGCAAATACTTCATTTGCTTCATAAGCGGGGTAACATGATAGTTACTGATATCTATCATAGCCTGGAGATCGAACAATCAGTCGCCTCTCAACACCTGGCTATTTTAAGGCAGGCCGCAATAGTGAATGCAAAAAGAGCAGGCAAAAAGGTACACTATTCAGTTAACTATCAGCGCATCCGGCATATTCATGCTATCGGCCTTCGGCTATTGGCTTGAATCGATATTACGGGTTCCCCTTTTGCTGTCCCACAACCTTGTGCAATAAACCCGGCGATTATTGCTCGTGAAGCCTTTGCTTCTGAACGAGCTTGCTCGGTATCATAACTGTCTAAAAAAAATAGGGCTCAGTTCTTCTGAGCCCTCCAATGAATTATCTTACTGCACTATCTCCACACAAACTCGGTAAGGCTGATATAATGATCTCCTGTCTTCGCATCTGTGTACACGTTATACTTCGTTGGATAATAGGTATTGGTTGGCGAAAAATATTGGGGTTGACGTATAGTGGTGCTGCTGCTTACGCCACTTTCAATATAAGCCCTGGTAACCATAGGTTCATAAAATGTAACGGCTCCGTTATACGTACCGTAAATAAACGTTTTTGTAAATGGCTGCCCGTGGAACTCGGGCGAGGTAACATCCAGCCAGTGCTTACCCATTTGCGGCACGCCACCGGGCCCCGGAATATAACCCGCAGGTAAATAGCCTGGAGGGGGCGGCGCATCAAACATGCTTGCTGTTTGCTCGGTATAAGGCGGAATCGCCATTTGTGCTTCCTCTGTTATTTTGTAAAAATGAAAATCAAAATGAGCTGTATCATAAATACCGGGAGGGGGATGGCCAAATGGGTTCCAGTCAACTTCTATATGATCAAACGGTGTTAAGGCCCTCGCCTTTTGATGTAGGGCAACAAGATAACTGTACTCACCGGGTTCTGTAGTCAAACCTCCAAATGCAGCAGATGAAATCTGAACACCCAACTCAACTGGCACACCATCATGTGTAACCGTAAAAAATGAACGCACCTTGCCGCCTCCAAACGAATTTTCCGGGCCGTAAAATGTATTTGCCTTTTGTTCCTGGCTGGCCTTTCCTTCAGAAATGATTTCGCCTTTCAGGCTGTTAGATACTTCTTTTTTGCAGGAAGAAATTAGTGCAATCGCTGCTGTAGCCCAAATGACTAATAATGTGGATCGATGCCTCATGGTTTCTATTTTTAAAGGTTAAGAAAGCGGAGCATAAAGCATTCAAGGGCAATCGTATTTTGCAAGAGGATTTGGACCTTAAAGATAAGGCAACCGGTTCATGGAATAATGCATGTTCAACCTTCTGGAATTTATCGCAACAATCTGTACGGCTTAGCGCAATGGAATAACTTTTCTGCGCATTTTAAAAACTCAGCACTTCAGCACTCGCTTCTGCCTCTCCTTTTGAAGCAACCTCCGTCTTATCGTTGGTACTACGTACCCTGCTGAATTTTTCCTTCCTTTTCAAAAACCTTGATTCGAAATAACGGAATGATAGCCACGCGGCTAAAATGGTTAATGGAACAGTCACGCTGCCAATGAATAATAATTGAAGTGGTTTGCCAGGTATCCTGGGCACGATATATTTCATAGGGAAGGAGAGTAGCACAATAACAAATGGATGCAATACATAAATGCCATACGATATCCTTCCTAAAAAATCAAATACCTTATGTCTTAATTTGATCAGTGAAAAAGGGTTCGTACTTACATTCAAAATAATAATGGCAAAAGCAATGGAATACACTTCCTTGTTAATGATATAATCAATATCGAACGGGCCGAAAACCACTGAGGCAACAAAAAATCCCCAGCAAATGATCTGCACAATAGGGTGATAAATAACCTTCAGGCTCCTGTGTTTCCGTGCATACAGCCATGCACCAACGCCACCTATTGCCATCGTATCATACGAAAAGAAATTTAAACGCACACTGAATGGGCTCCAAACCTGTCCTGTTGCCAGCAAAAAAACCTTTAGCCCCACATATCCAAACAAAAAAACCAGTAGGAAAGCAATAACATTTTTGAAATAGTTAAGACAGATCGGCCACAACGCATAAAACTGTTCTTCTATCCCTACCGACCACAGGGGCGCAATAGTGGGCAACATAAAGCCTGCCATCAATGCAAAATTGGGAATGAACAAAGCATAGCGAAAAATCGTTTCCAGGTTATAGCTTGGCGAATGGCCAAACCGCTGGAATGTGGCTATTCCAAGAGCTAGTAAGATAGCAGCATAAAACAACGGCCATATTCTTAAGATCCTTCGTACATAAAATTTCTTGATCGCAATCCTTCCAAACTTTTCCTTTTCCTGCATCAAAAGATAGGTGATGAGATAACCGCTTAAAACAAAAAACAATACAACGGCATGCCTCGACATTTCATCTCTTTGTTCAAAATAATGTATAGGCTTCGAACCAAAGAACCACATCATAACATTAACGTGGAAGAACACAACGATAAAAGCTGCAATAGCCCTTAGTCCGTTTAATCCGGGGAAATAGATTTTTGTTTCCGTGTTCGCAATAGGTTGCGGGTTTCGTTGGTACATGTGGAAGCTAAAATAATAGATATTGTCCCACTTTATCATCATTCCCTGGTGAAATCGGAAAGACTATGTTGGTAGCGGTACTAATTCAGATGGAAATATTTTTACCTGTTGAGCTAAGTGAGGATATAACAAAAGTTAGTGGCAGGAATTACTTGAGTGATAACATAAGGCTAACACCACCGGGGATTGCTTTCTGTTATGCCCATTGCATCCATTGAAAAGAAAGGAGTCTTTGCAACAAACAATCACCACAATACAGGATTAACCACGGGCTATTTTTTAAAAATTGCCGGAACTGGTCCCGCTATTTTAAAATCACTACCAGTTAAAACTCATTCCTGCAAAATAATATCCGCCATTAAATCCAAACGGTGAGGCTTCCGGGCTATATACCCAACTGCCTTCGTTAGTGTTTTCATAATTCTTTAGGCGGTCAGGGTACACATTGAATACGTTGTCTGCACCGAGGCTTATTGTCATCCGGGGTTTTAGAGAATAGGCAAGGCTTATGTCGGTTAAAATTTTAGGGGAGAATGATTCAAAAATAAATCTCGTTGGATTTGCAGATAAAGGTGAAATGGTTGTTGATCCATAACGAGTATTACGAACAATCAATTTGCTTTTGCCTTTCTCATAGATCACAGACATAATTACCTTGCTACCCGGTTGCCCTTTTTCAATTTTCGTTCTTTCCTCAACATTCAAAAGTGTATTGGCATTTTCATCATTCAAAGAGAGTCTATCACTGGTCTTTATTTTACCGTATACACGGGTGGAATTAAAATTAGCGGCAAGCCCAAAACGCAAATTTGCTTTATATAATTGCCAATAGGCATCCAATACGATATCTATGCCTTGGGTTCTTGTGTTCATTGCATTGCTGAAAAAAGAAACCCTGTTAACAAAGTTGAATTGGGGATAATTGTCAAGAATACTGTCCAGCGTACTGCCTGTTTTTCTTTCAAAAGTGCCGCTCAACACAATGCGATCTTTTATTTGTATCCAGTAAGCATCCGCAGTTACGGTAATCAGGTTTAAAATGGATGAAGTAAATCCGCCGCTGATATTGATTGATTTTTCAGCAGCAAGTGACGGAATGTCTAAAGTTTTAATTACTTCGTCATTATTGGGAAATATACCATTACTGACTGCTGTACGCACCCCTGCCGAATTGATTGACAAAGTTTGGATGGATTTTAAATATCGTTGCTGAAGGCTTGGTGCCCTGAAGCCATTATTAATCGACGCTCTCGCTAAAAAATAATCTGAAAACTTATACCTCACTGCAAATTTTGCTGCAATATTGCCACCAAAATCACTATAGTATTCATAGCGCACCGCGGCGTTCATTAAAAGGTGCTTGCTGAATTCAGGCTCTGCTTCAAGGTAGGTGCCCCAAACATTGCGGCTTTTATTTAAAGCGTTTTCAGGACCAACTGCCCCTACACCGCCCTGGGTAAAACGTGCTGTGTCATAATTAAACCAGGAAGATTTTTCCCCGTTGATAGTACGATAGTTTTCCAGTCTCCATTCTCCTCCATATCCAATGTTCAGCGATTTTGACGGTTTTGATGTTTTAAAAAATCGCTTGCTAAAATTGATATCGTTAGTGAGTTGCATGTAAGCATCCTTTCCGGTATAAAAAGAAGTTGGAGCATTAACGCCAAGCAGATAGGTTTGAGAGGCATTGTTGGCATCTGTTAAATACGATTTTATTGAATTCGCCCCATAACTGCTCACATAGCTCCATCGCCAGTGCCTTTTTGTTTCTGCTTTTATACCGCCTGCAATCGAGCCATCAAGGATGTTTGGTTTGCTATGGGGCTGGAATCCATTGGGAAATAAAAAAGGGTTTACACTGGTCTTTTGTTTTGGGAACCTGTAGGCCTGGGCACGGTCCATTTTACGGCTATTGATTGATGCAGTCCAAAACACTTCCGTGTGATCGTTAAAACTATATCCTCCATTTGCTAAAAAGCCTGCACTCATCAATTTTGAATTGCCGACATTATCAACAGCCTTTTTGCGATTGAAACTACTGTCTGCTATTTTTTGATTATCCAGGGCAAGAAGGCTGTCCCTTTGTTGAACAGTAGAACCAGTGACATCGTAATATACGGTGCCTCTGTATTCGTCGCCACGATAAGTAGGATTCTGGTAGCGATACGAGGCAGAAAGATTCAGAAAACCTTTATTGTTTAATGGAAATCCCCTGTTGATCCCTACCAAAAACTTGTCTCCATCGCCTCTATAAAATTGACCTGTGTGCAATTGAACAGAAGTTTTTCCGACGCTTTTTTTCAACTGAATATTGATTACCCCTGCAATCGCATCTGATCCGTATTGCGCTGCAGCTCCATCACGCAGTATTTCAACTTTTTCAATGGCAGCGAAAGGAATTGAGTTTACATCATTTGCAACAGAGCCCCTGCCTAACTGACCTTTTAAACCTCCGCCAAACAGCCATGCCATATTGTGATAACGTATGCCATTCACCAAAATCAAAACATGATCAGGATCCAGCCCCCGAAGAGTCGCCGGTTCATTAAATACCTCCCTGGATGCATTAAACGATGGAAGGCTGACGTTCAGCATTTGTGTCAAACTGATTTGCCCCGTTTGCGTCAGCCGCGAAGATGAAAATACATCTATCGGCACAGACGACGAAAGATTGCTCCTTCTGGTGTAAGAACGCGTACCTAATACCACTACTTCACCCAACTGGTGGCTGGGAACCATTTCAAATTCAAAATAGTTTTTGCCTTTGCTGTTTACAGTTATTGTTTGCTGAATTGGTTTGTAACCTGAATAACTAATGACGATCGTATAGATTCCCGGCGCTATCAAGAAAGAAAACTCACCGTTATGATCAGTGAGCACGGTCCTGTTTACAATTGAAACGTTTGCATCTCTCAGCACTTCTGCTCCCTGTTTTACTTTTCCTTTTACAATGACATGCTGGGCAAACAAATCATTTGCCCATAGTAAAGAAGCCAGAGAGAGAACAATCGTATAGAAGAAAGATCTTCCCATAGGAAAATTTTCAGCTTGCTGCCGATGCGTTTAATACCCTGTTTACATCATGTTTGTATAACCTGCCGATGGGTAATTCATGCTTCGCTATCTGAATAGTGTCCGTGTTATAGCTGTCTATCTTGTTTATTGCTACGATATACGATTTATGTATGCGAAGGAATTCATCTGCCGGTAGCAATTCAGCAAGTGTTGTCAACACGTACTTGGTAATAACCGTTCGGTTAGGCATTACAATCTTTATATAATCTTTCAAAGCTTCTACAAACAAAATATCATGAAAAAAAACTTTAACCATTTTCCTGTCGACTCTGAAATACAGGAAAGGATGGGCCGATTCTTTGTTATCCTGGACGATTGAAGAAACGGTGGCTGGCAGGGAAGAACTCATTTGCAATACTTTATTTACCCCTTTCAAAAACCGTTCAAAGGATATGGGTTTAAGCAAATAATCTACAGCATCCAGCTCAAACCCCTCCAATGCATATTTGCGAAAGGCAGTGGTAAAAATAACTTTGGGTGGCGATTTCAATGTCCGGATAAAATTAGTGCCGGGCAATTGCGGCATTTGTATGTCAAGAAATATAAGATCTGTTTGATGATCTTTTAAAAAACTAATCGCTTCCACTGCATTGCTGCAGGTTCCAACCAGTTCCAATGCTTCTACGCCTGCAATATGTTGTTTCAGTATCTCTCTTGCCGGAGGTTCGTCATCGACGATAAGGCATTTTATTTTTTTAGTCACGGGCATAATCTAAAACGGCTTTCCCTTTTTGCTTGTTGACAGATGTGAGTTTGGTAGTTCCTTCCATAGAATCGGATAAGGTATCCTTTAGCCGGATATTCAAAATAACAATGAACATTTCCTGTTCGGTGGTCATTTTTAGTTCGTATTGGCCGGCATATAGCAAAAACAGCCTTTTCTTCACGCCATCCAAAGCTATTGGTGTAATTGTGTTCTCATTCATTTTTTCCGGCAGGCCGTTCGTTAGTTTCATTGAAAACAGATCAGCATCCATTTTGATTTCCATATTGATCCATGCCGGATCCGTCATCAAGCTGCAATGGTTGAAGCTATTTCCTATGAACGGCAAAAGAAGAAATGGTGCAATTTGTTTACCGTTTAAATCGCCTTTCACGGTTATCTCTATTTCCGTTTTCCCGCCCTGCCGCATGCGCTCTAAATCCATATATTCTTTCATCATCGCAATTTCTCTTTCAAGCGGTACAAGCAAATCCTCGCATTCATACAGCATATAGCTTAATAAATCGGATAATTTGAGCAACATTGCCGGAGCTTGCGGCGAAGATGAACGTGCATAACAATAAATCGAATCAAGCGTATTCAATAAAAAATCAGGGTGCACCTGGGCTTTTAGTAATTGTAGTTCCGCATTTATTTTTTCTTTTTCGAGTCGTTCACTTTCTCTTTGTTTCAGCCACCAATATTTCACGTACTTGATAATGCCTGCTGCAGCAACAACTTTAACTGGGTTAACCAGTCCAAGATAAACGGCAGGCCAAAACCAGGTGGTAAAATGATTGGGTTTATAAGATCCAGACAATGAATCCACCAAAGGAAAACCATACCAGAATATAAAGTATCCGCTTGTAAACAAACAAACGCCAAACAATAAAAGATTCATCATTGCCTTTTGCCATTTGGCCTTTATAGTCAGAGAAAATATTCGATTGATAAACACATAACTGGCTATCGCGTACACCGAAACCAGCAATACTGTATTTAACAGGATATGTGAGCCTGTGGTCACGTAAACGGGATGCGCTTTTATACCCCGTATCGGCTGTTGAAATAAATAATCGCAACACGAAAAATAAAGCCACCATGCAGCCCAAAATACAGCATGACGCAGCAAGCGTTTTTCTTTTTTTTCCGAAAAAACAAATTCATGCCATTGCATAACTGCCGGTTGGTTTCATTTCTTTAATGTCTGCATGTGGTGCAGCTATTTCTTTCAATTCTATTTTTAAATGCACGGTAAAGCTTTCAACTTCTTCATTAATGGTTAAAATGTGACCTTCAGGATACAGCAACTGTAATCTTTTCTTTACATTCTTTAACCCTATATTGCCCTTTAGTTGTAACAGTTCATTTGTTGGCGGCCTGCTATTGCTGACACAGAAATAAAGAAAATCATTTTCTATCCCAATATGGAGCCTGATCCAGGGATGGATAATCATCTTGCTGGCGCCGTGCTTGAAACTATTTTCTACAAAAGGAATGAGCAACAGGGGAGCAATCATTTTGCCTGGATCATTTTCAGGTATTTCAATGGTCATTTGGAGTTGCTCACCATACCGCACCTTTTCCAGGGCCATGTAGTCCTGGATCATTTTGATTTCCTTATTGACTGCAACCAAAGGTTGATTGCATTCATTCAAAATGTAGCGAAGCATGCCGCCGAGTTTTTGGATCATTTCCGGCGCCTTAATTGAATTGGTGATTGTAAAAAAATAAATATTGTTAAGTGTGTTGAATAAAAAATGTGGATGGATTTGTGCCTTCAGTAATTGCAATTCAGCCTTTGTCTTTTCTTTTGCTAGTTGCTCTGTTTCTTTTTGTTTCCACCACCAGCGTTTCACAAGTTTAATCATAACAGCAACACCTGCCACTATCGGAAGAGTGGTAACCTGGTCGGTAATAGCTATTTGCAGCAGCCCCGTAAATTTGAAAGGTTGTAAAGACTTAATAGTGCCTAAAATATAATTGAAAAGAGGCACTGAATATTTAAACACCGCTGCTACAAACAGATAAATCGCCAATACCCCGGTAATTACAAAAATGGCAACGAGGAAATTTCTTTTTCGAAAGAAATAATTAGGCAAAAGCCAGTATATAAGTAGATAACAAAGACCAATTTGAGGCAATATCACTGCTAAAAGGGAATTAATGAAAAGTGTTTTCAAAATCAGCCGGAGAAACCCTATTCTTTCGATATCAGGATTTGCCGACTCTCTGATATTCCAGCCATTGAAAGTATGGATGGGCCAATGAAAGAAAATTGCGAACGACAACCACCACACCAACCAGAAAATTATATGCCGTGCAATACGCTGTTTCCTTTGAGTAGAAAATATAAATTCATGTTTTGTCACATGCTTGGTTCTTCTATAAATTTAAACAATCTCCATTTTAAAAATGGAAGTCCTCATAGGAATTTAGACATGAATGATTAGTACACAGATGAATACCATTCATCGACGACAAATGGTTTAAATGCTGCTGGTGAATGCTTGCATCATACAGCCATTGTAATAAGCCGAATTGAAAAGCTTTTCTTCTTATCGTTGAATTACTTTGATTCAGCCATTCATTAATTCTTTATGGTAACGCTCCAATAAAACTATTAATTATGAAAAAGGATATTCTAAATGCAGCAATTGCTTTTGTAACGACAGTCTTTTTTTATTCCTGTCAAAAATCGATCGAGGAGCCGGTAGCATTTGAAACAAATCGTCAGGATCCCGCCAGGGCTGGCATGGCAAATCCGGTATTAACACCGTATCAGTTCGAAAGGATCAATGAACATAATTTTTATTCACAGGGATGGAAAGAACAGCAGGTAAATATCGTTGGCACGACTACTATTTTTTCTGATTCCTCCGATAATGTAACAATTGTTTGTGGACCGGAGAATACCAGTGATCCGCGACTGATCGATGGTTGTATTACCATGAATCTTCCAACCTCCGCCGACCCGACATTGAGAAGGATTCGCCTTCGCCGGGGCGGATACTCAGGAACTCTTTTAGCAGATATAACCGAATTAAAATACAGCACCTATGTTGTGAATAACGCTCCAACAATTATGGTGCTTCAGATTGATGTCAATGGCGATGAGGAGAAAGACTTTAATATTTTTTTCAGTCCAACCCGTCGCTGGCAAGGTAGTAGTTATCCTCCGGTACTTTTAAACAAATGGCAACAATGGGATGCATTGCAGGGGATCTGGCATATTGAAGCGGCAATAATAGGTGGGTTGCCGGAGGCATCAACCATAGCTCAATTGGTTGCCATGTATCCAACAGCCAGGATAATTGACACGCCCCCGCTTGGCCATAATGGCGAAGGTGTACGCTTTACCATCGGGGGTAATCCACGATCTGATTATGATAACACGGTTGGATATTTCGATGCGCTAATTATCGGGACTAAAAATCAGCAACATTCAACGCTTTTTGACTTTACATGCAATCAATCGGATCATTAGATAAAAGCCAACCGGTGATATGGATTAATTAAGCAGAAATATTATGAAATCAATGAAATTTGTTTTCCTCGTCGTTTCCATTGCTGTTTTATTCCAGCTCTTGTACTCATGTCAAAAAGAAATTTCCTGCGAAGATTGCAAAGCGACAAATAAACCACCGATCGCCATTGCAGGGCCGGATACGGCCATTACTTTACCAGCCGATAGCATTTTGTTGGACGGAGGCAAGTCCAATGATCCGGATGGGAAGATAAGTGAATGGCTATGGACAAGAATCTCCGGCCCTGTTTCTTTTTCTATTACTGCTTCCACAAGTGAAAGACCAGTTGTAAGAAATTTAATGGTAGGCAGCTATCAATTTGAATTGAAAGTCACAGATGATAAAGGAACAAGTGCAAAAGATACAGTAATGATAACAGTGGATGCCGTGCCGATAATGAAACACCCGCCTGTAGCTAATGCTGGCAGCGATACTGTTATTACTTTACCGACCGATGCCGTAACACTTGATGGAACTAATTCAATTGATCCGGACAATAATATTACGGGTTACCAGTGGACAAAAATTTCGGGACCACAATCATTCAATATCGCCAATGTCAATGCACCCGCAACTCAAGTTTCCGGACTGACGCAGGGTGTTTTCCAGTTTCAATTGAAAGTAACAGATGCCGATAACCTGTTTTCACTGGATACGGTGGCGGTAGCCGTGAATGCAGTTAATAACCCTCCTGTCAATCATTCGCCAATTGCCTGCGCAGGTGCCGACCAGCTCATTACGCTATTAACGAATACAGTGACGCTGAACGGTAGTTGTTCAACTGATCCGGATAATAACATTGCTTTTTATGAGTGGACAAAAATTTCAGGTCCCTCTTCGTTTAGCATCGTCAATGCAGGTAGTTCTCAAACACAGGTAAATAATCTTACTGAAGGTGTATATCAGTTTGAACTCAAAGTAACAGATGCCGCGGGCTTATTCGATAAAGATACCGTGCAGGTTACAGTAATGGGCCAGCCACCGGTATGTACAAACTGCAAAATCGTTTTTGTTAGCAACCGCGATGGCAATGATGAGATCTACTCGTGCAACTCCGACGGCTCGAACATTAGGCGGTTAACGGCCAATCCGGGCTTGGATGGGCAGCCGGCATGGTCACCCGACGGAACACACATTGCTTTCATCAGCGATCGCACTGGCAGTGCAGAACTCTACACCATGAATGCAGACGGTTCGAATGTCGTACGCAAAACATTCTCAGGGAGCACCAGCCAAAATCCCAGTTGGTCGCCAGACGGAACAAGAATTGCGTATTCGACGCTGAGTAATGGAAGTACTAACATTTGGGTCGTCAGCGCTACGAATGGGTCACCGCTGTTACTGTTCGAGGAACAGGGACAGGATCTATATCCCGCATGGTCGCCAGATGGAACAAAAATTGCCCTGGTCAGTGATTGGTATGCCTTTGACTTCGTCCTTGACATCTTCACCATTAAGCCCGATGGTACTCAGTTCACAGCTCTTACTGGTAGCAACCTCTTTGATAACTTCAACTATGTGAGGCCTAGCTGGTCACCTAACGGTACGAAGATCGCTATGGCCATTAGCCGGGAGACAGGTATCAATCAATATGAGACACAGGTCGGCGTGATGAACTCCAACGGTAGTGGGCTGACTGCGATCAAGTGGGGCGCAGCTCCCTGGACGAGGACCTCGTGGTCCGGTGATGGTTCTAAGATTGTATACACTTCGTTAACTGGTTCGGGAAGGGATATTTCCTGGGTAACTGCTGATGGTTCTGCATCGGGAACTATCGTTACAAATGGATGGGATGCCGATTGGCAGCACTAACAGGAACTTTCTTATTGGAAACCACTTGCTTCATTTTGTACCGTCGCCAGGTAACCACCGATGTTTTAAGTCATAATCTGGACTTGACAAAGCGAGTGTATGATCAATGCCTTTTTTGAATTTGCGTAAACGCTTTATTAATAGCCTCTGTTCTGTTTTGAACATGAAGCTTTTCGTAAAATCTTGTGTATGTGTTGACGAACCGTTCCGGTGGAAATCTGTGGTTGATCGGCAATTTCTTTATACAATAACCCTTTAGCAAGCAGTTGAAGAATTTCGTTTTCTCTATTCGATAAAATATCGGGTGATGAAGTTTCTTTTGGTGATAGATGAAAAAGATTGACAAGCTTTCTTGCAATATTGGCGCTCATGGGGCTGCCACCTTCATGCAATTCTTTTATGGATTCTGCAATTGTAAAAGCCCTGTATTTTTCAATAAATACCCTGATGCAGCTGCTCAATGCTTCAAACACTTTCTCATCATTTTCATAACGTTTTAAAAAAATCTCCACGTACTTTCCGTAAATAAGTTTTTAAAAGAACTTTTTATTCAACAAAAGAAATAAATCCTGCCTTCATCTCTTCATCCAAAACCAAATCAAACTTTTTTCCATTCTTCTTATAAAAACAAACTGCCAAACCATAAAACAAATGCTCTGTTGCTGGCATCTCGTGTTCAAATACAAATGTTTTGGTTGTAAGAGGTAATACCGTACGCTCTTGAACATCATTCAAAAACTTCTTCTCGGCAAAATTTACGGAAGCCGCTACACTAATTACCTTAAAATGATCTGCCTTCTTTGCAATAACTTTTGAAAGAATGCAAAAACCTTTGGTAGTAATACCTTTTTTATGCACCTCAATATCAACGCCCTTCTTAAAGAACTTTAGATAGGACAGGTGGTCATTTAATTCGAAATCCTGTAATTCCGTTAAATGCGCTTTCACTAATTCGCGTTTGCCCGGTTCCTTGCTCGTATCCATCTTAATTATTAATGTCAACAGGCTTTGCAGCCGCCTGCTCATGCTGTACTCCTTACAATGCAGTATCAATGGTCTGAACGCATTTCTGAGCAACCTGCCATAGCCGGATGCTTTTCCAAACTCGTTATTATTCTGCCGCACCACAGCCATACTTTTTCTTTTCTTGATCTGCTGCTTGCTGGGCCCTCCTTTCTGCCGGCTCAAATAACCGTGCACCTTGTCCTCGTAAAAACTGATATCGCCTATCCTTCCAACAAATGGAACAGGCCCTCTTTGTCTTGCCATGCGCTATAGATTATGGCAGTCAAATTAATAAATGACTTGCACCTGGTCAATAGTAAAGCCCGGGTATTCCCGGCCATATCAGGGAGATATCCCGGTCATGTCCCGGTCTTGCATTGGCAAAAACTGGATAATTTTGGGAACCGGCTGCCGGATGATAATAATGAAATGGCTGTCTGATGATGTTGTAAAGAAGAGTTTTCTTCCCCGTGGAGCTAATGCGGTTGGCCTTTTATGGTAACAGCCTTCTGAAACGCAGTGGCTGCAACTAACAATAAATCAAATGACCTTACTACATTTCATGCTTTCGCATCTCAGTTTAAAGTAATTGTCAAATTCATAAAACTTAAACCTGTTGTCCCATTGTTGCTTATAGATTCAACAGCGAAAACAATCCAAAAAGCTTCCATCTGGCCGATAACCATGAAGGCTTGGTTATAGTATGTTTTATGGAAGGGGTTTGTGTAGTAGTTGAAGTATGCTCTGTTTGTATTGCCTGTAATTCCTTTACCGCTGTCTCAACTTCCAATGTTGAAAACAAGCCCGTGATCGCATTCAGCTTGGGCGCTATCATTACGTTAAGGGCGTTCGACCTGTCTTTAAATAGCCATAAACTATCATGGTTCGGAAATCTCAGTGTTACCTTTTGCATAACGGTGTATTTAAAACTTTTATCCGGTCAATAGAAAAGCCCTCAAACTAAAATGAGGGCCATCCATAGGAGTATCATACAGGCACAGTTAAGGGTATACGCAGTTTTCAATGGTACATGTATTTCATAGTTAACAACAAGCTGGGTAAAACTTTGTAGGACCTTACTTCAATCCTTACAATTATTATGTACAATATCTGTTCCTGTCTCATCTTTACCTAAATGCCCCGAAAAAAAGCGTATTACATGGTTGTAAAAGATAATAAAGGTTGAGTTTGTTGAATTACCTCCCCAACTAAAGGAATATCCGGGTACAACCGGGTTAGCAGACGGGTTTTGAAGTGGGCACGGACAAAGCATTCAAGCATACTTTTTTTATCAGTTTTTCCGACCCTTGTCTCTGCGGGGGCCTTCTTGTTACAGGCTGCTAAATTCTTAACTCTAATCCCCAACGTCAATTTGATAAGTGTACCTTTACTACACAACCCCTTACCATAGATGAATATTGTTCAATCCAACCTTAACGGGAAACAACTTGTAGAAGCTGTTTTAAATACCGCTCTTAATGGCATCATTGCTTGCGATGCAATTAGAAATGCAGATGGAAAAATAACGGATCTCGAAATTGTCCTGGTGAATAAAGCCTTTACCGACATACTGGGTCTTGCAGAACCTGACGTAATCGGAAAGAGATACCTGTCTGTTTTCCCATCCAGCAAAAACAATGGTATGTTCCAGCTAAACTGCCGGGTAATAGAATCAGGGGAGAGCGCAAGGCAGGAATATTTTTATAAGGACACAACACTGGAAGGCTGGTACCAGGTTGCTGTTTCAAAATTTGGTGACGATGGGCTCTTAACAACCTTTATTGATATCTCGGAACCCAAGAGAAATTTCGATCAGTTGGAAAGACAAAAAACCTTGCTCGACAATATCCTGGAGCATTCTGCCAACGGTATTTCTGTTACAGAGGTGATTCGAAATGATAAGGGCGAAGTGATTGATGGCAGAACCATCCTTGCTAACGATGCAGCAGTCAAGTTTATAGGCGTTCCAAGGGAGATTTACCTGGCAAAAACAGCAACGGAAATTGAGCCCAATATTCTTCAGTCAGAATATTTTCAGCTTTGTATTAAAACATTGCAAACAGGAGAGCCCCAGTTTGTCCGGTACTTTGTCGAATTTAGCAAACGGTGGATTGAGATCACGGTTTCCAAACTTGATCACAACCACCTCATCACAATTTTTACAGACGTTACCCAAACACAGGAGATAGAGTTGCAGCAAAAACAATTGATCGAAGAATTGAGGCGCTCGAATGAAAGTTTGGAAGACTTTTCCTATGCTGCTTCTCATGACCTCAAAGAGCCAATAAGAAAGATTCAGGTCTTTACTACACTCTTGCAGGAAAGACTCGAAGACCATCCTAAAGAGGACGAAAAAAAATTGTTGGAACGGATATCCCATGCTGCCCAGCGCATGCAACTCCTGGTTGATGATCTATTGGAGTACTCGCATGTCAGCTTTAATCCAATAGAAGCAGAACCGGTCGATCTCAATGAAAAAATTGCTGCCATATTAGTGGATCTTGAAATGGCAGTAAAGGAAAAAAATGCTTCAATTACAGTCACGCCTTTACCTGTTATCTACGGTTATAAAAGACAAATACAGCAATTATTTCAAAATCTCATCAGCAATGCTTTAAAGTATAGCAAGCCCGGCGTGCCTCCCCTGATCGAAATCACTTGCAAGGAAGTGAAAGGAAATGAATCGGGCATTAGTGTTGGCCTAATGGACGCCAAAAAGATTTTTTACCAGGTAGATGTAAAAGACAACGGAATTGGTTTTGATGCAGAGAGTGCTGAAAAGATCTTTGGCATGTTCCAGAGACTGCATGGAAACAAAGAGTACAGTGGAACAGGTATTGGTTTAGCCATTGCAAAAAAAGTGGTTGAAAACCACCATGGCTATATTAAGGCTGAAGGAGAGGAGGGAAATGGAGCAGTCTTTCGTTTGCTATTGCCTAAGTAACCAACAATGTTTCGAGCGTCTTTGCGAACATAGTCTCGGTACTTAGAAGATTGTTCAGCTTTTTTATCCCCGAGAAAATCCGCGTCGGCTGATCCAGCTGGTTATATTGACTTCAGAATTGTTTTAGGTTGGACTGTTGTATTGGTTAAATTTCGTGTAGAACTTTCCTTGAAATAAACAATATATCAGAAGGAACACCTAAACAGGCCATTTGGATTCGCTTATTATCCCCACTATTGAAACAAAATATAACCTCCATCACAACTATAATGCTCTGGTGAAGAATAAATTGCTGCCCTATTACCTGCGCTGTCCGAACGGAACAAAGTTTTGTTCGCATTATGCGTTAATCGGTATGCCAATTGTAGTGCATCTGGTAATTTGAAAAGAAATGATAGGATCAATTGTATTGGCAGAAGACAATTTGGAGCATTGCTTTTTCTTTAAAAAGGCTTTGAAGGAAGTAGCCCCCGGCACCAGCCTTACCGCAGTGCACGATGGAGACAAATTAATCGAACTTCTGGAAAGTTATCTTCCGGATCTTTTGTTTCTGGATCTTCGCATGCCCTGCAAAAATGGTGTGGAATGCATTAGGGAGATCAGGGAGAAAAGAGCATACGATACAATGCCAATAATTGTTTTCTCGGTAACGGAAGATGAAAAGGCCATCCAGTCAGCCTATGGCTATGGAGCCAATCTGTATATTGTAAAGCCGCAAGAATACGTTTTGCTGAAATCTTTTTTAGAACATGTGCTGTCAATGGATTGGAAGGATCCTAAATCAATAACGGAAAAATATTTTCACCGGAGCAGGTATATTCCTTTCAACTATTAAACAAGGCACACTTTAATCATTGTAAAAAAACCACTTAAGCGGCCAGGATCAATTTCTAATAACATTCTAATATCTTCTAACCTTACACGGTTTTACTTTTATGTCACCGGAAAAATTCTTGTTTTCCGTATTCTCAAAAATTGTTGTTGAAAACTCCCCTTGATTCTTCAGGGGGTTTTTTTTATTCCCTTATCCGTCTATTATACACAATAAATGGAGCAATAGTATAAATACGGCCCTAATACCGTAGTTACCACCTTGTTCCACATAGAAATGATTTTGATATTTGCGCTGTAACAATCATTGATTGTACGCAACCAAGTAAGTTTATCCGGGCTTTTTAAAGCCCGGTTTTATTTTGAGGCAGCTGGAACGATCTTCTTAATATTTTCAGCGATCATTTGTAGTGCAAGCTTCATTTCGCCCAGGTGGGTCCTGTGACTCACAACTGCACAACGTAACCATAATTTTCCTCCAATTGTTGTCGAAGAAAGAAACACCCTTCCATCCTGGTGTATAGAGTGAATGAGTTGTTGATTGATGCTATTATCTTCATCACCGGGATATCGAAATATACTTACGGTTAAATCTGGCTGTGGACCTGTTTCGAAACCAAGCTTGCCGATTTGCTCATAGAAATAATGACTGAGTAAAATCTTTTCTTGCAAACAGGCTTTGAAGGCAGCAACGCCATGTAATTGTAATGGTAGCCACATTCTTATTCCACGGTTAGGCCTCGTTAATTCAATTCCTGTATCTGCAGGACTGATATCCTCCAAACCCTCAGTATCTGCCAGGTAAGATGCCTTTGATGAATTGGAAGCAAGCAAAATATTTTTATCTCTCAATAACACGGCCCCCGAACCAAATGGAAGGAACAAGGTTTTATGTGGATCTAGAACGACCGAATCGCTTCTTTCAATTCCTTTTAATTTTTCCTTCATTTCATCAATCAGAACAAAAAAACCGCCATATGCTGCATCTACATGAAACCAGGTCTTGTGTGCTGCACAAATGTCTGCGATCTTGTTCAAGGGATCTACTGCACCGGTATCGGTGGTGCCGGCCGAAGCAACAACTATAAATGGATCTAGTCCCGAAGCCTTGTCGTCTTTTATTTGTTGTTCAAGTTGATGGGTATCTATCCTGAACCTGTCCGTTAAAGAAATTTTTCTTAACACGGCCTCATGAAGTCCGGTAATGTGAAGCGCTTTATAAACACTGTGATGTGTTTGTTCACCACAATAGATCACCGCCTTTCTTACATTAGTAGAATCAATGCCATGGAAATCTCTCGCTGCTTTTATGGCTATTAAATTAGCAATAGAACCACCAGACGTTAGATTACCGTAAGCATTGGAAGGATAACCAATAATATTTGTCATCCACTGTATTACCTGCTTTTCTATTTTCACCGATCCCGGCCCCGAAAAAGCAATGCCTGCATATTTATTGGAAACATCACCGAGCATATCGGCTACAGAGCTTGCCCATAATCCACCACCGGGAATAAAACCTAAATGTCTCCCCGATGCGCTGCTGATGCCTGTAGAATCTACCTCTGTTTCTAAGACATTAAGAATTGCCTCCACCGGTTTTGCATTTTCTTCAATTCGCATGGAGGAAAGCTTTTCAAAACTGCCATATCCATAACCTGGATACTCAGGAAGCGCATTCAAATATTGGTTGATGTAATCAATTGCTTTTTGAAGTATAGCTGTTCTTTGTTTTTCGTTAGGGTCAAGCTCCCTCGAAATCTTTTCTAATGCCTCAATGGTTTGCATGCGCCAAAGTTAATGGCCGCTGGCAAATACAGATTGATATCTGTCAGGTAATGCTGTAAAAGAAAAAGCCCCCGTATGAGGGCTGGTATAATTGACCGTCCGAATGATTGCACAGTTGATGGGAACAATTTCATTTCTTATTAAGATAAGCTGCTACTGCCCGGAGATCCTGGTCACTGTAATTCATTTTGCTTACAAGTTCTTTACCACGATTTAAAACACTATCAGTTGGCTCTGGTAATTCGCTGATCCCGTCTTTTTGTTTGGCCGGTCCTTTATCGCTGTTGTAAGCAAAAGCTGCAATGCCGGCTACCAGGGTGAACGAACAGAATAGGATAAGAAACATTTTCATGATGCAACGATTTAATGATTATGCAACCAATGTTTCTCCTGAAAGTGATTTTGCAATCTTTTGAAAACGGCTTGTTGGCAATTCCAGTTCCGCTTTTTGTACAAGACTTTTAAATACAACCGCTGGTACGCCTTTTTCAACAGCTTTCATCCACGTGATGGCCTCGGTATTATTAATCCCGCGGATCATCCATTTCACGTAGAACTCTTGTATCCACGGTGGATCCATTTGGCTGATCTTCCCAACTACGGCTTTGATCTCATCGTCTGAATAATAGCGCCACAATATTTTGTTGATGATGTCTTCTTCTTTTGCCATATGGTTCAAATTAAAAATCATAAAACGTACAAATGATTCTGTGAGCTCTCTTCCTGCAACTGTCTTTTCAAATGCAGTTGAACTGCCAATAACTTTTTCCACAGCACTGTTCAATTGCTTGCCTAACTTATCATCTTCTTCATGCTCGCTGTTGAACGAAGCAACAACAGAAGGTTCGTATTCATTGATCATGGGCAATACAAAATTGTCTTCCTTGTGTGCATGTCCTTCAAAAAGCATTACGATCTCTCTCACTTTGTTTAATGCTTCTTCTGCCTGTTGATCTTCTGTAAAATCTGTTTGCTGTAATTGTAACGCTGTTTGATACAGGGCAGCTCTGAGGCC
This sequence comes from Flavisolibacter sp., assembly GCA_035554655.1. GTDB lineage: Bacteria > Bacteroidota > Bacteroidia > Chitinophagales > Chitinophagaceae > Flavisolibacter. The sequence continues at coordinate 18,108 of DATMIF010000057.1, read as the reverse complement.
TTTGTGAATAATGTTGAAACTATTATAACGTTCCATTTTCAAGAATTTAAGTTTTAAGGTATAAGGTTTGGCTAAGGGTGGAAAGAAGATGGTGAAAGTATAAGAGGGACGATCAGTTGGTTTGCCTATACCTTACACCTGCCTTTTTGTTTTATGATGCTTGTTGTTTTTCAAAACCGGAAAGAATGATTTCAGTTACCCCATCATGCCTGGATACTTTCAATTTTGTTGGGTAGTATCCTGCTTGTTGAAACTTCGCAGGCTGCGGTATAGCTCTTTCAAAATTTTTAATATTCTTCAAAAAATCAAGGGTGATCATGGGTTCGTAGAAAACTACTTTACTATCGTATGAACCGTAAATAAAAGTTTGGGTGAATTTTGCTCCATGCAATTCAGAAGATGTAACATCAATAAAGTGGTTACCCATCATTGGTAACGGATGTACGGCAACATGGTTTGCGGGAACATAATCAGAAGAAGGAAGTTTATTCAACTTAACACTGTCCATATAATTCATGACATCCGCTTCAGCACTGGTGTAAAAATGAAAATCAAAATGCGGTAAGCCGTAAATGCTGTCAGGTTCATGCCCGCTTGAGTTCCAGTTTACCATCACAAATTGAAATGGTGACCCGCTTTCCGAACGCACAGGTATCATTAAATTATTAGCATGGCTGAAGTGATCACTTGGTTGACCTTTCGGTACAGAATTCAACGTGGCATCATCCAGCACAATAGAAACCTGCTCAGGTTTTCCATCTTTTGATACTTTGGAGGATGTCCACACCTTGCCACCATGCAAGGCTACTTTTTGGCTTTCATAAGTTCTTTCTTTTTTTGTTTGCTCTTGAAAGGCAAACAATACCGTTGCAATGGCAAGCAGTAGAAGAATCTTTTTCATAAAATTTGTTTGACGATGGTTAATAAATCACGTGTTAAGGAAGAGGAAAGTGTTGTGCTTTCCCCTTCACTGGTATTGGTTAAGAGGCTTGTCTTTTTTCGAACCCGTATAAAGTCACTTCGGTTTGACTGTTACGCTTTTGCACTTTCATTTTTGTTGGATAATAACCTGCCTTGGCAAATTTTGTCGGCTGGGGGATGGCCCTGTCGAAATGAGCAGTGTTCTTTAAAAAGTCAAGAGTAATCATTGGCTCATAGAATACAACTTTAGCATCGTAAGCACCGTACAGGAAAGTCTGTGTGAAAGTCTGGCCGTTGAGTTCCGGAGATGTGGCATCAATATAATGCTTGCCCATCATAGGAACACCAGGCCCGCTGATGTGATTAGCAGGAACGTAGCCTGCAGGAACGTCAGCATCCAGTTTGGCTTGATCCATATAACCCATTACTTCGTCCGGAGTTGTTTCATAAAAGTGAATATCGAAGTGAGGGATCGTGTAAATATGGTCTGGTTCGTGACCCGCAGGATTCCAGTTCAGCATGATCCATTTGAATGGTGTAACGGCAGATGCAGTTGCAGGCAATGGAATCAGGAAATCATTGGCAGGATTGTGACCTGTTTCGCCTTCTCCTGCAGGAGGAGCAGTATTCAATACAGCGTCGTTGACTACAAATGATAATTCTTGAGGAACGTTATCCTTGGTAACAACGGTGCTCCAGGCTTTGCCACCAAACACGGTTACTTCATCACTTTTCGAAATCTTTTCTCCAATGTTATCCTTGTTGCATGCAAATAGGAAGGAAGAAGCAGTAACAACTAAGATCAGGAACTTTTTCATAAATAATTTTTGAGTTGATTAAGGTTTAATGATGCCACAAAGTTGTTCCGTATAACTGCGTTTGTAAAGGCAGTTGTGCATGAAACGAACAATTGAAAGCATGAATTGAAATCTGTATTTTCGGATGAATTCCGTTATTGTGGAAATGAACTGTTGACTGTGTTGAATGAGCTGTTATAAACTGCGAATGAAATGGACGTGTATCAACGACACAGTAATTAAATTTGAACAACTAATTGCTACCAGTACATGAGAAGAATTGTAATTGTTGGTGTATTTTTTTTGCTTTCGGCTGTTGTTTTCGGGCAACAGGCGAAACAATATTCATTCAGGCATTTTACCGTTTCCAATGGTCTTGCATCCAATACAGTGAGTGATGCCATGCAGGATAGTTATGGCTATGTTTGGATGGCAACAATCAACGGGCTGCAGCGTTTTGATGGGAATAGTTTTTTGACCTTTCACAACAAACGTTCCGACCCTAAATCTATTCCCACAAATCATATCATCACTATTTATGAAGACAAGAAAAAGAACCTGTGGCTCATAGGCGATAATAACAAGATAGGAATCTTCGACACTAAAAAATTTGTGTTCAACGAGGTACAAATTGAAGGCGGCATAGAAACGTTTTATTTCGCTCAACACTTCAAAGAATTACCCAGCGGTGAACTTCTGCTGATCAATGCAAGAGGCGACATTCATAAATATGATGAGACAAAAAAGGAGTTTGTTCGTGCTGAAAACATCTTACCAAAACCGGCAAAATGGAAATGTGGCGAAATAGCATGGGACAGCCTGAGAAAAGTTTATTGGCTAAGTTGCGATTCGGGTTTAGTTCAGTACAGTCCTTCAACAAAGCATGTAAACTATCGGAATCATAACGTTGATAATGATCCTGTGATCAAAGAATATGGAGATATAGTTAATCCATACGGAGCTTTTTCCGACAGCAAGGGCAACGTTTTTTTTGTTACCTGGCCCCCAATGTCTGGAGCCCCATTTGTATACCGGTTTGATAGAAAATTAAATAAGGGAAGATCATACATGTTTGCCTCCAAATTTGGCTATCACGAGATTGGTGGATTTCTTGAACAGGCAAATGGAAAGCTATGGATGTTTGGCAACCCTTTTCTTGCAGAGTGGATTGGTGGTGAAGATCCTATCATTCCGATAGCTTATGAATACAAACTTGAACAGGAATTGAAATTCGGCGGGTGTTTTCATGTAAGCCAGGACAAGGAAAAAAACATTTGGCTCGCGACAGATAACGGCGTTTTTTACTTCAATCCCGATGAGCAGATTTTTAACTCTTATAAACTTCTTAGTCCACACGGCGTGCCCAAAGAATTAAGTGTAACCTGCATGGAAGAATTGAATGATGGAAGGATCATTGTGGGTACATGGGGCGACGACCTCTATTGCTTTGATAGAAAGTTTAACCCGCTTCCATTACCGAAACCTATGCAGGGAAAATATCTGACTACCTGGGACATGGCATTGAATAGCCATACACAGGACTTGTGGATTACATTGCAGGGAGGGGGAGTTGCTATTTATAATCAAAAGACAAATCAGTTTAAAGAGTATTTCCCTGAAATATTTGACAAGAAAACAGTGCGTCAGGTAGATGAGGACACTTCGGGTAATCTTTGGTTTGGTACACAAGGTGGAAGAGTAATCAAATGGGACCTGAAAAAGTCCGGTGGCGATCCTGCAAAAGGCTATGAGCTCATTTACCAAACAGGGATGGTTCACAAAATTCATTTCGATTACCAGGGCTTTATTTGGGTCGCAACATTAGGAAAGGGTCTATTGAAATTTGATGCAAAAACAGGTAAATTGCTGCGCACCTTTACAGCAAGCAGTAAAGAAGGCGAACAACTATTCATGGATTCGCCGGGCGATATGACCTGGTACAACGACAGCACTTTGATTGTAACTGCTGGTGCTGTTAATATCATTAATACCAAAACTAATAAGGTTCGTTTCATTTCTTCAGAGGAAGGTCTGCCTTCCAATACAGCAGAATGCATTCAACGAGATAAAATGGGAACCTTATGGGTCGGATTGACAAACGGAATCTGCCGTGTAAATCTTGAGCGAAATGTTATCAGCTACTACGATAAAAGGGATGGCCTTTTGTACGATAAGTTTTATACGGCAGGTGTAACACATCTTTCCGATGGCATAATTGTTTTTTTTACCGATAGAAATTTTTTGGCTTTTGATCCGCAACGTTTTATTCAGCAGAACATTCCGCCCAAACCATACATTACTTCCATCAAAATGAATGAAACATATCTTTCAATGGACTCACTGTTGAAAGAAAAGCGGATGGTTTTAAAGTATGATAACACATCTATTTCCATAGGATTTAGTGGTTTAAGCTATTTGCAACAACGCAAATTACATTACTACTACCTGCTCCAGGGAGTTGATAAAGATTGGGTACATGTTGACCATCCAATGGAAGCAATCTATAATTCGTTGCCTCCCGGCGATTATGTGTTTAAGGTAAAAACAGAGAATGCGGATGGCATGACCAGTGAAGAAATTGCATCTATACCCATTTATGTTCGCCCGCCATTCTGGAAAACATGGTGGTTTTTAGGTTTGGTCGGATTGTTATTCATAATGATTTTATACCTCATTGACAAAGAAAGAGTGAAACGAAGGGAGTCGCTTGCAAACGTAAGAAGACAGATCAGGGCCAACCTTAAGGATGAAGTGAGTACCACTTTGAACAACATTAATGTGTTGAGTGAGATTGCGAAAATCAAGGCCGATAAAAACCTTGTGCAGGCAAAAGAGTTTATTGACCAGATAAGCGAAAAAAGCCGTTACATGGACGAAGTACTTGAAGATACTTTGTGGAGTATTGATCCTGCAAACGACAGCATGAAGAAATTTGTTCTTCGTATTCGTGAATTAACAGAAGCATTGAAAACCCTGCACGAAGTGGAGATTGACCTCATCGTTGACAACAAAGTTCAGTCGATGGAACTGGATATGAAACTGCGTTATGAATTGCTCTTCTTTTATAAAGAAGCAATGAGTTTCATCATTCAAAATATTTATTGCGCCCAGTTGTTTGTGAATATCAACAAAACAAAGTCCAGGCTTTACATAGAAATCCTTTCCGAGTGCGGAAGCAACAATCCCAACTTTGAAACAGAATTTGAAAATGCTGTTTCAAAAAGAGTAAAAGCTTTACCTGCAACGCTGGATATACTTTCAGAAAGTAAAAGTTTTTCAACCGTATTGTATGTGAATGTAAGTTGAGGTCCGGGGTTAAGGCCTTCGGGAAGCTTCTGACTTTTTATTTTGTTTAAAAAATAAATCAAACTTTATTTGCCCAGCCATGTTTTAAAGTCAGTCACCTTTTCCCTGCTCACAATTGCTTCTTTGTCGGTTTCAGGTTTTAATTGAAGCATTAACCTGTTGCCGAAATAATCGTGTATCTGTGTTACACTGTTTACCGAAATAAAGAAAGAGCGGCTAATGCGGAAATATTTATCAGGATCAAGCATGTCATTCAATTCATCCATAGTATAATCAACAACAAACTTCCTGTTATCAAATGTTTTGAAAAAGTTCAAACGTCCGTCGCTAAAGAAGTAAGCAATTTCCTCTACCTCCACTGAAACAAGTTTTTGTCCGTGTTTTACAAGAAACCGTTTACGATAATCTTTCGTTTGCAGTTTTTGTTGCAGCTCTTTTACCAATGCATCAATGCTTATGGATGAAGAGGTTTCTTTTTCTGCTGCATACATTTTTTTCATTTGCCTGTACTTATCCAATGCAAGACTGAGATCTTCTTTTTGTACCGGCTTCAGCAAGTAATCAACGCTGTTTACTTTAAATGCTTTCAGTGCATATTCGTCATAAGAAGTAATAAAGATCACAGGGCTTTTCACTTGCACATGATTGAAGATCTCGAAGCTTTGTCCGTCCGCTAATTCAATATCCATCAGAATTAAGTCAGGCGTTGGATTATTTTCAAGCCAGCTCACTGTGCTTTTAATGCTGTCCGCTTCACCAACAACGTTAGCTGTTTCATCAACGCTTGATAGGGTCTTCTTTAGTTTTTTTACGGCCAGATCTTCGTCTTCCACAATTAAAATATTCATATCAATTGTTTTTTGTCAAGTAAAATAATTTTTTCATCTGCTATTTTATTCCAGATCAGCGGGAGCACAACACTGAATGTTTTTTGATCTTTCAATACCTGGAAACCGGGCTGATTCAATATTTCGTATTTGGTTTTAATATTGTCAAGCCCTATTTTATTCGAAGGCACTTTCAGCGTTCTTAATTGAAGGTTGTTGCTCACAACAAGTTTATTGCCTGCGGTGGTAAAAATATCAATTACCAAAGGTTTGTTTTTGGAAAGTACATTATGCTTCACTGCATTTTCAACAAGCATCTGCAGTGTAAGCGAGGGAAGGAGATATTGTTCATACTTTTTGTCGATTTCAACAGAAAGATCAACAGCATCACCATGTCTTGTTTTTAGGAGTCGATAATAAGATTGAATGAATTTTATTTCAGTTTGTAAACCGCTAAGTCCATCTTCATTATTTCGAAGCAGGTAACGATATACTTTACTTAATTCGTCAAGAAAGATTTCGGCCTGTTTCCGGTCTTCAGCAATCAGCGACGAAAGCGTATTAAAGCAGTTGAAAAGAAAATGCGGATTAACCTGGCTTTTTAATGTTTCAAATTCCTGTTGCAGCGTTAGTTGCTGCAATTTTTCTTTTTCAGCCAGGCTGTCCTTCCATTGCTTGAACGTATAATCCGACTCCCACATAGGGGTAGCAACCATCGTCAAGCCTATCCCAAAATACAGCGCCTTGTACATTTGATTATAGTTCAACTGATACCCTAAAAAGGATACAGCATCATATGCATAAAACAGGCTGATGTAAGTAAGACATATTAAAGTAAGATGAGCAGCGCCTAAAATTATAAGGCGCTTGGCAGTCTGTTTGATGTCTGGAAATCTAACACGCAGCCAATGCATCACCAATATATGCAGGTACCACGAACAAAAACCCTGTATGTACACTACAGGAAAAGAAAAGAACCAGATATTCTTGTCATGCCATTGTCTTGGGCCGAATAAAAGTTGATTGAGTAAAATGCAAAGCAATGGCATCATCGTTACAAACGATATCCATTCAAGTCTTGATGGTCTCATCCATTGCTTCATACCAAATACAACTCTTTATTTGCAATAACAGGTAAAACAATCGATCGTTTCTTCTCATTTTCTTCAATACCGATTTCGCATCCGCATAAAAGCCGGTATTTATTGTTGATGTTCTCTTCAATCTCAAAATTGGAGTTAACATTATTTATTTTTGGTGCAACCGAATTAATGATCTCGAGCCCATGTTCGTGGTCTCGTATATAAATCGTCAGTGGCTTCGACCGGCTGATTGCATTTTGGTTCATAGCATTTTCAATGATCATCTGCAGCGTTAATGGCGGTATCCATCTTTCTTTATTTTGCAGTGAAAGCTCAATATGCAATTGCAATCCTTCTTCATGCCTTGCCTTTAATAAAAAATAATAAGATCTTATAAAATTGATCTCAGTTTCTATTGGCACTAATTTTTCTTCGTTATTGCGGAGCAGGTATCGGTAAACCTTGCTCATATGGTCAAGAAATTCTTCTGCTACATCCGAGTTCTCATGAATGAGGCTAGACAAACTGTTCAAACTGTTGAAAAGAAAATGCGGGTTCATTTGGCTTTTTAATCCGAGCAACTGGCTGTGCATGTACTCCTTCTTCAGTTGTTCGTTTTCAGTAATTGTGATCTTGAATTTTTCAAAGCGGGAGATACCTTCGTTTAAAAAAGTAAGAAAAAAATTTACTGTAATAAGTGTCAGATAACCTTTAGTAAAATCTATCTCGTTGTATTCGTAGCCGTAAAAATTGAAAGAGTCGTAGATGAGTAACAGGACTGAAATGTAAACTGCTGACATTAAAAAGAAAATAGCCAGGCAAATGGCTAACCGTTTGACAAGCTGATGCTCTTCGGGGAAGCGGTTTCTTAGCAGAATTGCTACAAGGCCATAAGTAAGAAATGCACCACCTAAATAAACGAAAGAAAGAATGGTTGTTATAAAAAATTGACTCGCCGAACTGAAATAGGCATTACCATAAAAAAAATAGTGCAGCAATATGTCCATGGGCAACATACTGCCAACCAAAACTGTGAAGTCCTTGGTGTGAAATGTTGGTATTTTAAACCGGCCTGCCATCATTCACAAAATAAGCAGATTCGTTAACACATCCTTAATACCGGGAGGCAGGCCGTTTACAGCAGTGCATGAATTGTAGAAAACTACGCATGAATTGTATGAATGAATTTTCTAATTACTGCCGGTCATAAATGAAACTCCATTCTTTGAGTTGGTTTTCTGCATCCACAGATAGTTGAGCCGGTGTGAGTCGCCAGTGCCAATTGTTATCACCTGATGAAGGTTTGTTCATACGTGAGTTTTCGTCAAGACCAAGGATATCCTGCATAGGAAGGATAGCAATTTTTCCAACCGATGAGTAAGCCAGCCGACTAAGTTCCCTGTGAATCTCGTTTTCATTAAATGCTTTACCAAGGTATTGGCCAATGCGTTTCTTCATTTCATCGCTTGTTTCAGTTTTATACCAGCCCAGTGTTGTATTGTTATCATGCGTTCCGGTGTAAACAACAAAATTTTGCTCGTGGTGATGCAAAATATGGGGGGAATGAGGCATGTCGCTGCCGAAGGCAAACTGCAGCACTTTCATACCCGGCAAACGAAAAGCATCTCTTAATTGGTAAACGCTTTGGGTGATCTCTCCAAGATCCTCAGCAATGAAAGGGAGTTCGCCCAATTCTTTCTGCGCTGTCTCAAAGAAATCTATTCCGGGGCCAAATTTCCATTGACCATTTTTTGCAGTAGTTTCTCCGGCCGGAACTTCCCAATATTCATCAAATGCACGAAAATGGTCCAGTCGAACAATATCAAATAACTCAATATTCTTTTTGAGTCGTTCGATCCACCAATCATAATTTCTTTCTTTCAATACATCCCATTTAAAAACAGGCATGCCCCATAATTGCCCATCATCACTGAAAGCATCCGGGGGAACACCGGCCACTCCTGTGCGATTGCCATTCTCGTCCAACGCAAAAATTTCTTTGTTTGCCCAAACATCTGACGAATCATAGCTCACATAAAAAGGCATATCTCCAATTAACTGGATGTTCATGTTGTTGCAATACGCTTTCAAATCTTTCCATTGACGGAAGAATATAAATTGCAGCCATTTTGTTTTGCTGATTTCATCCGAATGATCAGTTGAAAATTCTCGCAACATTTCAATTGATCTTTGTTTGAAATTGTTTTCCCATTCATACCAGGCCTTGCCGCCATTTCGTTTTTTGAGTACGGCATATAATGCAAAATCATCCAACCAGTATTTTTCTTTTTCGCAGAACTGTTCAAAATCATTTTGAAGATTGGTGAAATTTCCTGTTTTGAAATTTTGATAGGCTTTATCAAACAAAGAATTTTTAACCTCACCTGCTTTTGTATACTCTGCCTTTGATTCCTGTGGCAAATAATATTGTTTGAGATCATTAGAGCCCAATAATTTTTCTTTTGCTATTAATTCAGGGCTAATCAAAAGGGGGTTTCCGGCCATGCTTGAAATAACGCTGTATGGAGAATTTCCCTGGCCCGCCTCGGTTGGATTGATAGGAAGCAATTGCCAGTAATGTTGCTTGCTCCGGTAAAGAAATCCTGCAAACACTTTTGCTTCGTGTCCCATATCGCCAATACCAAATGGTGATGGGAGTGATGTAACGTGTAACAAAATTCCTGCAGCCCTCTTGTGTTCTTCGAGCTGTGTTTTGAAAAAGGCGATGGGGAATTGAGCAAACAAATCTTTAATGGCAAACTTGTCTTCAAAAATTTCTTTTGTAAGAATGTTTTCAATTTCCCCAGATAACTTTCCCGGTAACACAATGGCTGTGTCTTTCCAATCTACCTCAGAAATGTTAGCATTTTGCATTTTGCATAGCTCTGCAAGATGAAGGGGAACTGTAACGATGAAAAGATGCTGCTTATACTTTCGTGCAAAGGCAAGCACATGATTTTTATATGTGCCTTCAACAGTCAACGGGATATATTCAGCCTGCTGAAGGAATTCCTTTTGCCCTCTTCTCCACTGCAGAAGCTTGCTTGTTAACCATAATTTAATTCTGCCATCATATCTGTTTGTCCATAACTGCTGTAAAAAAGTTTCGTCTTCTTGTTGGGGAAACTCATTCAACCATTGAATCCTTTTTTCATAGTCCACAGGTCTTCGATTATCAGGATCAACAAAGCTGAAATCCCACACCTCGCAACCCTGGTATGTATCCGGCACGCCGGGACAAGTGAACTTCAATAACAGTTGCGATAGTGAATTGATGATTCCAAAATCAACAATGCCCGAATGAAATTCTTCAAAGCTTTTCCAGAAAGCACCATTTTTATTTAAAAGTTTTTTTACAAAATCTTTAGCCGCATTTTCATATCCCTCATTTGGGCTTGTCCAGTTGGAATGTTGTTTGGCCTCGCGAAAAGCTTTTTGCAAATAAGCAATGAAGCGTTGTTCAAAATTATCATCGCCCTGTCGGGGCATTGGGTAATTGCCAACTAAAGATTGATAGATTAGATACTCGTCATTCTTATCAGGAAAATTATTTTGCTTATAGCCTTGCGTTAGTTGCTGCCATTGTTGAACTATATTAAACCAATCTCCAGGCATATCGCTTAATACATTTAATCTTGCACGAACATCTTCACCTCTTTTTGTATCATGCGTTGACGTTGCATTTAATGAAAGCGGCCAGTTTTCCTGCCTCTCAATCATTGCTTCATGAAAATCATCAGCAGAAATGCCAAATGAATCAGGCGAATCACCCACTTCATTATGACCAATGAAACGATTGTATGTGTACATCAAAGTATCTTCAACGCCTTTAGCCATCAAGGGCCCGCTGAACTGCATGCAACGCTGGTAGAACTTTGCAATCCGCTTGTTGTAATCCTCGTCGTTTTGGTGTGGTTTATGAAGAAAAGCTTTCTCTAAAATGGAAATGGCAATTTCATCGGCAGCACCTGACCTTCTCATCCGGTTTAAAACGTTTTGTATTTCGCTTGCTTCAGGTTCATCCAACGGAAAGCTAGTTCCGTAGTAGCGGTAAACAGGGCATTGAATTAAAAATTCTGCAATAGCATTTTTCAAATCATCAGGATGAACTGAGGATTGCAGTTTTCTGTCAATTAACTTTAGTTGCAGAAATAACCGGTATAAATTCTCAAGCTCTCCTTCCATGTAATTGAAAAGAATGCCTGCTTTCTTATCATGTAGATGCTGGTGAATTGATTTATGATCTTTAGTTAACTGGCGATAAAATTTGGTAAAAGCTGTTTCGTTTTTTTTGTTGGTGAAAACGTTATTTACAAGCGCAAGAAAATCATAACCGGTGTTACCTTCAATATTCCATTGGTGCAATAAAGTTTCTTTTGGTTCCAATATCTTTTCCACCACAATGTAAGTTTCATCACCTGCTAAACATCTTAACCTGTCTAGATATTGCGAAGGATCAAATAACCCATCAATGTGATCAACTCTTAATCCATTGTAAATACCCGCTTCTAAAAAACTCCGGATCAGTTTGTGATAATGGTTGAATACATTTTCGTCCTGGATATTCAGGCAAATCAATCCGTTGATAGTAAAGAAGCGGCGGAAGTTAATTTGATAGTCTGTTTCCTGCCAATGACATAATTGGTAAACCTGTGCATTAACAATTTCAGCCAGTGTTTCCTTGTTTTCATTAATGGCACCTATCGAAGATTGTAATGAATTTTTGCAGGCTTCGTTTTTAAATAAATGCAATTTAGTCTCGTTCCATTTCTCACTATAGATCTTTGCATCTTCAATTGTTTCCAATTCAGAAATAGATTTAATTATTTGTTTGATATCGGCACTCAATCTTTTTCTTTGATGTAGAATAGCGGAGTAGGAGTTAGGATGGATTGGATAATGATTGTCGTAGTAACTTAAATGAACGCCTTCTTCTCTTAATGTAAGTTTTAATTCGTCTTTTTCAATTGCATCTTCCAATGTACTTCCTAAAAACGGCACCATTATTCTGCCGTCATAAACACTACTGTCCCAGATAATGTCAAAGAAAGGCGCATATATTGAATGCTTTCCTTTTTCCAGCACATCCACCAGCCATTTATTGCCTGTATGATAAGCCATGTGATTAGGAACAATATCCTGCAGCCAGCCAATTTCCTTTTCCTTCAGTTGTTTGCTGATACTTTTCATTTGTTCTATTGTGCCAATCTCCGGATTAATTTTACGTGGATTGAGAACATCATAGCCATGTACACTTCCCGGCGTTGATTCAAAAATTGGTGAAGCGTAAATAGTTTGAATACCCAGCTTTTGCAGGTAAGAAATAATCTTTTCAAAATCGGTAAAGGAAAATTCTTTTTGAAATTGTATTCTATATGTTGAAACAGGATTGTACATAAATGAGAAATGAGAGGGATTGAAGTGGTAATGATCAGCAATATGGGTTCATGACTCAAAAGGTTCTTTCAAAACAATCACTGAACGGCCTTGTACTTTTATTGTTTCGCCGGCCGAAAAGCGCTGTCCACCTTCTTCGCAAAAAAAGTTTTCATGTGTATCAATAACTTTTAACCATGTGCTACCAAATTCTTCAGGAGGCAGTGAGTACGGAAGTTCTCCATCGTATGCATTGAACACGATGTAAAAATTATTGTCTATAATTTTTTCTCCTTTTGGCCCGTCGCTTGGTATGGCTTGGCCGTTTAAAAAAACACCAAGCGATTTTGCAAAATCATGATTCCAGTTTTCCTCGCTCATAGTATTACCATTTGGCAAAAACCAGGCTATATCTTCTACGCCTGAGCCACGAATGGGTTTCCCTTTGAACCACCTACGTCGGCAAAACACAGGATGTGAATGTTGAAACTGCGTGAGTTTTTTAGTAAAATCCAACAGCTCTTTATCTGCATTCTGCCAGTTGATCCATGAAATCTTATTATCCTGGCAATAAGCATTGTTGTTGCCGTTTTGTGTTTTTCCCAATTCATCGCCGGCAACTAGCATGGGTACACCTTGCGATAGAAAAAGCGTGGCGAGAAAATTTCTTTTTTGTTTGTTGCGCAGTGTAATAACGTTTACGTCTTCTGTTGGACCTTCAGCTCCGCAGTTCCATGAACGGTTGTGCGAATCACCATCGTTATTATTTTCTCCATTGGCTTCATTATGTTTGTCATTATAAGAAACCAAATCGTGCAAAGTGAATCCATCATGGGCTGTGATGAAGTTGATGCTTGCTGTAGGCTTGCGATAACCTTCTTTGTACAGATCGGGACTACCTGTAAAACGCAAAGCAAATTCTGATAGCATGCTATCGGCGCCTCGCCAGTAATCCCTCATACAATCACGATACTTTCCATTCCACTCTGCCCATCCTGGAGGAAAGTTCCCAACCTGGTAACCACCTTCTCCAATATCCCATGGCTCTGCAATTAATTTTACTTGTGAGATCACAGGGTCCTGGTGAATGATGTCAAAGAAAGAACCTAGCCTGTCTACTTCGTGAAGCTCTCTTGCAAGAGTAGACGCAAGATCAAAGCGAAATCCGTCTACGTGCATCTCTAAAATCCAGTAACGAAGACTATCCATGATCAATCGCAATACCGATGGGAGCATGGCATTAAGTGTATTGCCAGTTCCAGTGTAATCAAAACAAAAACGTTTGTCTTCTGCCAACCGATAATAACATGCGTTATCTATTCCTCTGAATGATAACGTTGGTCCTAGGTGGTTTCCTTCAGCAGTATGATTATATACAACATCAAGAATAATTTCAATTCCTGCTTTGTGTAATTCCTTCACCATTGTTTTAAACTCGGCAACCTGCCCACCTAAATTTCCACTGCCGGAATATTTAATGTCGGGTGCAAAAAAACCAATTGTGTTATATCCCCAATAATTAACCAATCCTTTCTCACGTAAAAACCCATCGTTTACAAAATGGTGAACCGGCATGAGTTCAATAGCAGTGATACCAAGATCTTTCAGATATTGAATGATGACAGGATGCGCAATGGCTGAATAAGTTCCCCTGATATTTTCAGGAATATCGGGATGTGTTTGTGTTAAGCCTTTTACATGGGCTTCATAAATAATCGATTTATGATAAGGAATTTTTGGTGCTTTGTCGTTATCCCAATCAAACGAAGGATCTACAACAACGGATTTAGGTATAAACGGAGCACTGTCTTCCTCGCTGAAGCTAAGGTCTTCTTCCGAATGTCCGATCTCATAACCAAAAATCGCATTATTCCATTCAACTCTTCCTGATAAAGCTTTTGCGTAAGGATCGATTAATAATTTATTAGGGTTAAAGCGATGGCCATTTTGTGGTTCATAAGGTCCGTACACCCTGTATCCATAAAGTTGACCGGGTTTTAGTTTTGGCACATATGCATGCCAGATGTGGTTATCTACTTCTTTAACACGTACTCTTTTTTCCTTGTTTGTTTTTGATTCAAACAAGCATAGGTCAACCGCAGTTGCATTTTCTGAAAATAAAGCGAAGTTCACGCCTTCACCGTCCCAGGTGGCTCCAAGCGGAAAAGGACTTCCGGGATATACAGTAGTTCTCATTAAAACTGATGAATAGGTTTTATTTGTATTGCTTTTTTCTATTCAATATTGTTGCCAGCCTGTTGAAGAAATTAAAAACCCTCACAACTGTGAGGGTTTATCGTTATTTGTTTTCACCACCATCCTTCGCAGCCATTTGGTGAAACTCAACTACTTTTCCCTGTTTGTTAAAAAACCAAACTTCATTTAAATGAACTTTTGTTACGGTTCCATCTTTAGCAGTATCGGTTTCGGTTCCCCATATACTTACTACTTCATGCTCCGGATCGTCAGGCGTTTTTAGTGTTACGCATGCAGCTATCTCGCTTACTGAAGTACTAAAGCTGTTGCGATAATCTTTAATGCCTTTTAAAAAATTGTCTTTGCCTTTTATGGTTGTGCCATCAGGCAAGGTGGCTACAATATCGTCGGCAATAAGCGCATCAGCTTTATCCAATGTATTGTCATCATAATATTTCCATAGCCATAAAACTTTTTGAGCATAAGCCGGATTGCCAATACTAATGTTGTTTGCTTGCACTTTGTAAGGTTGGTCGGAGTTTGAGCTACTTACCTGTTTTACATCTTTTTTTTGAGAGAAAGCACTAATGGAGAAACTGGTTAAAAGAGCAAGCGCAATCAGAATCGTTAGACGTTTCATATATTGAGTTTTTGGTGAAGAAATCGGCCTTGGGTGCGACTTGAGGTAATGATGTTTAGAAGGGAGGAACATTTAAGTTACGAAGTTTGGAGTTGTATTTATGAACTTTCTTATTGCGGAGTTGAAGCTCTTGAGTTTTTTTAAGAAAATTGATTTCACCCGAATTTCTCTAATACTTATTTTTGCACCCCTTCGCCGAGGTAGCTCAGTTGGTTAGAGCACAGGATTCATAACCCTGAGGTCGGCAGTTCAAATCTGCTCCTCGGTACATAAAGCCTCCTAACTTTAGGAGGTTTTTGTTTTTTTATGACTCATATTAGGTTGGTAACTATAGAAGATTCAAGTCAAATCACGGAAATCTATTCTCCGAGTGTTCTTAATGCAGCTACTTCATTTGAGACCGAATTGCCATCGGAAAGTGAAATGCAAACCCGCATCCAAACCATTCTTCAAAAATTTCCATGGATTGTTTGCGAAGTTGATGGGAAAATTGCCGGCTATGTTTACGCTTCCAAGCATCGGGATCGGGAAGCGTATCAATGGAGCTGCGAATGCAGTATTTATATGAACAGTGATTTTAAAGGAAAAGGAATCGGTACAGAACTCTACCGGCTTTTATTCCAGGTTTTAAAACGGCAGGGATTTAGAAATGTTTATGCAAGAATTACATTGCCAAATGAGGCCAGCATCAGTATTCATGAACGATGCGGCTTTAAGCATTTTGCTACATACGACAGCATCGGTTACAAGTTTGGCCACTGGCATTCAGTAGGATGGTGGAAACTTCAGATCAATGATTACGATCTTCAGCCTCCACCGCCACTGAAATTCTCTGAGCTCGACTCCCAAATGCTTTATGAGAGATTTAATCGAACGGCTCAGAATATCCAATCAAAACTTACTGGTTAGCCCATTGGTTTCCGCTCCCATCCTGAACGCTTTCATTTTCTGTGCGTAGGATGTTCGGATTGTCATTTGTGTTGGCAGTATTGTTAGGGTTTCCACCCATTGCATTGTTGCTGCCGGATTTGTATTTCGTTTCAATGTATTCTTTAAAATTCATCACGTCCTGGCGAATCATTTTTTCAAAAACAGGGGTGAGCATTTTTGCAATACCCGAACCAATTTCACCGGCAGGAGGATGGTAAGTCATTACAACTTCCAACTCAGTTCCCTCACCACCTAACGCATCATGAAAAGTAACCTTACCTGCATTGTTGATCATGGAATTTGGTATGGATTGCCAGCCAATCAATTGACCCGGTTCTTCCTTCACGATTTCTGCATTCCATTTTACTCTTCCGATGTTGCCCGGAACAACCGCTTCCCAATGAGAATGTTTTGAGTCAATTTCAGTAACAGATGCAAGGTGCTTCATGAATAAAGGAAGATTCTCCAACTTGCGCCAAAAAGCATACACTTCATCCTTTGGTTTGTTAACGATCAATCCTGTGCGGATGTTTACATTTTGAGTATGGGTAACGCCTTTTGTTTTTCCCATGCTCTCGTATACCGCACAATGGCCCGATGCACCGCGGTATAACAAATAGCCGCCTAATGCAGTTTTAATTAATCCGTTGATGGGATGTTTAAATAAACTATTCAGTCCGGATGAAAGCAACCATGC
Source organism: Flavisolibacter sp. (assembly GCA_035554655.1). Lineage (GTDB taxonomy): Bacteria > Bacteroidota > Bacteroidia > Chitinophagales > Chitinophagaceae > Flavisolibacter. The sequence goes on along the minus strand of DATMIF010000057.1, from coordinate 1,336 downwards.
GCCCACTGCAGCACTTGCTATGCGTTCGCCCTGGCCTACATTCACCACACCGCTGCCGCTTTGAGGAGTAAATTCATTGTCTGCATGCCAGCTTCCATATTGTTCATTTGCCATAAAAAATTATTTAGGTAATGAGATTTTGATTTAAAACAGTTTTGCAAATCTTGTGCCCCAGACTCACCAATTGCATCTAAAAGAAAAGGCGGAAAGTTTTATTGAAATACTGTTAGGAATAAGTGGTTTGAGTAGAAAAATACACATTCAGGAGCGAGTCGACGCAACTGACCGGGCAAAGACTGTTGACAGTGGTTTTTAATTGAATAATGATATACTTAGCTGCATTGCTGCTATTAGCACCTGGTGTGTCACTCACTTGTACGTTCGGTAATTCTGTTCAGCATTGCTTAACAGAATTACTGATTGCGACTAGTTATCATCGTCGGATATAATGATAAGTGAATTACAGAATGATGAAGGTATTGCGACGCAACAGACGATCAATAGTAGTAATGCAGTTCGGTCAATTCATCATCATCTAAATAACCACCCCTGCATTCTCCATTGTTTGTACTTCGGTTCTATCCGGATATTCCTCCAAAGCTTTTTCCAGGCAATCCATCGCTTCGTTGATATCATTCAGGTTGAGAACGTAAGCCAATCGAACCTCATTCCTGCCAAGGCCTTGCGTTCCGTAAAAGCCGGTTGCAGGTGCAAGCATTACAGTTTTATTATTATAAGAGAATGAGTCGAGCAACCACTGGCAGAATTTATCTGATTCATCAATAGGCAGTTTTGCCATAGCATAAAAAGCGCCACCAGGGTTTGGACAAAAAACACCGGGCATTGCATTCAAACGTTTTACAAGCAAATCTCTTCTTGCAATGTATTCAGCCTTTGGCTCATCGAAATAGGATGCAGGCAAATCAACAGCTGCTTCGCCCATGATTTGCGCCAGTCCGGGAGGGCTTAATCTTGCCTGCGCAAACTTCATTGCAGTATCATATACGGCTTTATTTTTTGTAACCAATGCGCCTAATCTTGCGCCGCATGCACTGTAACGTTTACTGATTGTATCCATGAGCACTACGTTTTCATCCATTCCGCTCAAATGCATGGCACTTACATACTCGCCCGAGTAACAAAACTCACGATAGGCTTCATCTGAAAACAGGTACAAATTATATTTCAGGCAAATTGTTTTCAGGTCTTCCATTTCCTGCCTGCTATACAAATAGCCAGTTGGGTTATTAGGGCTGCAAACAATAATTGCTTTTGTTTTTGGCGTAATTACTTTTTCAAAATCGTGGATAGGTGGCAAAGCAAAACCACTATCAAT
>DATMIF010000056.1:0-4241 GCA_035554655.1 Flavisolibacter sp. | reverse complement strand
AGTTTCGATGAAAACATGCGATACGCATCAGAAACATACTCCAACGGAATACGGTGTGAGATAAGTCCTTTTGGATTTAGTCGCCCTGCCATTACGTGGTCGATTAGTTTTGGCAGCAAACGTTTTACCGAAGCCTGGTTACCACGAACTGTAATACCCTTATTCATTAAACTACCTAATGGTGCAATGTTCCATGGAGGACCATATACACCAATTACAGAAACTACCCCGCCTTTTTTAACCGAGTTGACGGCCCAATGAAATGCCGTAGCACTTCCTGCCTGCAGTAATAATTTCTTTCCTGTAATAGTTTGAAATTTATCGCCTACAGCTTCGCATCCAACGGCATCAATGCAAACATCTGCGCCAAGCCAGTCAGTTGCTTTCTTTACAAACACAACCGGGTCATCCATTTCCATAAAATTGTAGGCTTCGCAGTAGGAATAATTTCTTGCGAATTCTAATCGATACTCCAGATGATCAATGATGATGACTCTTCCGGCGCCAAACAGCCATGCACATCGAGCGGCCATAATTCCAATTGGCCCGGCTCCCCAAACTACTACCGTATCACCTTTTTGGATGCCGCCCATTTCGGCTGCCTGGTAACCTGTAGGTGTTACATCAGTAAGCATCACCGCATCTTCAATATCCATTCCTTCAGGAATTTTTGTAGGACTGACATCTGCATAAGGAACACGAACATATTCTGCCTGGCCTCCATCGTATCCACCAGCGATATGTGCATACCCGAAAAAGCCACCTGAAGCCGTGGCTTCCGTATTTGATTCATGACAGTTACCATAAAGTTCCTGTTTGCAAAATGGGCAAGTGCCGCATGCAATGTTGAAAGGAACTAGTATGTGATCACCTGGTTTCAGGTTCTGTACTTCCGAACCAACTTCTTCAACAATACCTGTAAACTCATGTCCGAAGGTCATTCCAACTCTTGTGTCAGGAACAAGGCCATGATACAAATGCAAATCTGATCCGCAGATCAATGAACGGGTTACACGAACAATCGCATCTCTTGGGTGCTCAATTTTGGGCTCGGGCTTGTCCTTATCAACCCGGATGCGGTATGGCCCCCGAAAATTCATAGCTATCATACATGTTGGTTTAAAGATTCAAAATTGAAAAGCTGTTGTTGTAGTTCAATGAACAATTTCTTTGGCGGTGTGGTGGGACTTGAATCCATGAACGTTATAATAAGTGTGCCATCACTATTTCTTTGATGTAGTTCTATGATTGTATTCATGAGCTCTACATTTCAATAGTTCAGTTGACAATTTCAGTACGGAATGAAAATCAGAAATTATGGAGTTAGAGTCATGTGTCAATCAATGTTCAACAGTTAAAGGAGTGTTGCTAACAACAAACAGTTTTGTTGCTGATATATGTCAAGGAATACTATCAAGTGGTTAAATAGTTTTGCGTTGTGATGAAACCAGTTGTATTATATTTCCCCTACATTATCAATCTGAGAGCATTTGTTGCAACGGAGAAGTTGAGGAATGTAATCATCGATCCTGCCGATCTTTTCCTGAAAACAAATCTTAACGAAGCACAGATTAACAAAGCTTGTTTATCCTATGGCGCTGTACTTGTATAACAGCACTCTCTGTCACAAAAAGATCCACGCCTCCAAATAAGCTGTTAAATCAACTGAGCTTAACAATTTCAGTACATATTTTGCAGTTAGAAAAACACCTACACAACTAAAAATTCTAACCTTATCATGCAATTAAAATCAAAGGGCTTTTTGTTGGCCTCATTGGCGAGCCTGGCATTGCTTCAGGCTTGTAAGAAAAATGACGTAAGCAACAATTCAACCCCATCAACAGGAAATAATACTTCATCAACCAATGCCGTAAAGGATACTGCGGCCATGTACGCAAAAGACATTTACTTATGGTATAACCAAATTCCCACTACGTTTAACGGACAAAGCTATGCTGATCCGAACACTATCATGGAAGCTATTCGCCAGTATAGTAACGAACCCGGATTTTCTGCCCCGGTTGACAAGTGGAGTTTTGCCATGAAACAAAGTGAATGGAATAATTTGAGCAACGGCGTGTCTGCCGATTTCGGAATGAATGTTTTCTTTTTTAAAGAAGGAGATTTACGTGTGAAATCGGTTGAACGCACATCTCCTGCAGGGGTTGCCGGTATTCGTCGTGGGTGGAGGATTACCAAGATCAATAGCAGCACAAACATTGCTACTTCAAATGCTGACTTTATTTCAAACGCCGTTTGGAATAGTTCGAATGGGACATTCACTTTTCAAAAACCGGACGGCAGTTCAGTTGATATTAGTTTGACGGCAGCAACTTACCAGGAGCACCCGGTTTATTTGGATACGGTTTACACGATCAGCTCAAAGAAGATCGGCTATCTTTCTTTCAATTCATTTTTAGGCGATACTAACCAGGTATACAGTGAATTTTCAAGAGTGTTTAGCAAGTTCGCTAACGCTGGTATCAGCGATTTGATTGTCGACCTGAGATATAACGGCGGAGGCTATGTTTCCGTTCAGCAAAAATTGGCTGACTGGCTGGCACCATCTTCTGCTAATGGTCAACTGATGATGAAGGAACAATTCAACGATAGGTACACGCAGTATAATTCTATTGACAGTTTCAAAAAGTTGGGTTCGCTCAATCTTAGTAAAATCTATTTTATAGTAAGTCACAATACCGCTTCCGCAAGCGAATTGCTGATCAATAATCTGAAGCCTTTTGTTAACGTTCAATTGGTTGGCCCAAGTAAAACCTATGGCAAACCTGTCGGTTTCTTTCCAATTGACGATGGTGACTGGTATATTTTCCCCGTGTCTTTCCGTTCAACCAATAGCCAGGGGCAGGGAAATTATTTTAATGGAATGGATCTGAATAGCCAGGTTGCTGACGGTTTGGATAAAGACTGGGGAGATGTAACCGAAACCTGCTTGCAAAGTGCAATTTCAAGCATCACTACAGGCGCATACAAGCTTGCATCAACCTCGGGTGAAACTGTACGTATGCGAGGTGTGAATGATGTTTTATCTGCACCAGAATTTAAAGGAGCAGTTGAAGCAAGAAGGAGAAAATAAGGTATCTCATCTCATGATAAAACCTCATTAGTTGTGAGGTTTTATTAATTAGAGGCAATAAAGGATAAGTTTGGCTTTAACCCACAGGTACCGACAAACCGGGCTTTTGTAAAAAACTTTTTTGAAGAACGATACGGGTTGCTTAACATTGACAGCGGATCGTATCATTCATTCAACAACGATCAGTTTCTAACTATAAAAAAATAAAAATGAAAAATTTAAAGGTTGGTCTGCTTGCAATTGCAGCTTTGTTCAGTGTAACTGCTATTTATGCGCAAACGGCAGACGAAATTGTTGCCAAGTATGTTGATGCAATTGGCGGAAAAGAAAAGCTCAAAGCTATTAACTCTGTTCGCATGGAGAACACGTTGAACATTATGGGTAACGAAGCTCCGAACACTACTACTGTTTTAAATGGCAAAGGATATCGTAACGAATCCGAGTTTAACGGAGCGAAAATTATCCAGGTAATTACTGATAAGAGCGGATGGATGGTGAATCCAATGGCCGGCGCTACTGATCCGCAAGCTTTACCTGATGAGCAAGTGAAAGCAGGTAAGTCTCAAATTTATGTTGTCCCTCTTTTAGATTATTCAGCAAAAGGCGCTAAGGCAGAATTATTAGGACAGGAGAAAGTTGGAACTGTGAATGCTTATAAAGTAAAAATTACTGATGCCGATAATGTTGTGACCACTTATTATTTTGACCCTGCTACCTATTATTTGCTGCAAATAACAAGGTCATCCGAAATGATGGGTCAGCAAATGGATGTAACAGCAACGTATTCAGACTATAAAAAAACTGATTTTGGCTGGGTCGTTCCGCAAAATGTCGAAATCAATATGGGTGGACAATTTTCTATGACATTAAAGCTGAAAAATGTTGAAGTAAACAAGGATGTAGATCCGAAGATATTTGATATGCCCGGTAAATAATTCCAGATTATTTATTGAAAAGCCTCGCATTCATGTGCGAGGCTTTTTGTTTGAACAATCTTTTTTGTTTCTCTTACAAATCCTTTTTATTGAAGGAGCGAAGCGCAAGTAGTACCGGAACAATCATCCACACCAACATAATTCCGAGTGTATAAAGTAACCCCATATTGCTTCCGAAGAAATCTTTGTATGTGGCGCCCGTATATCCCATC
>DATMIF010000055.1:0-9436 GCA_035554655.1 Flavisolibacter sp. | reverse complement strand
GATGCATACACCAGACAGTTAATTGAGGCTATTCCAAAAATTCCCGTCGAATAATAATTAGTTTACAAATCAAAGTTCTTAATCGAAATCGTAGTCTTCACGCATCCTGTCATCATCCTTGTAAAACTGCATGGCACTATTGCGTTTTGAATACAGCATTTTTTTCAATGCCTTTTTCAATTGCATAGCAACAGGAGTTTCGTTGGCCAGCTTAGTGTTTGACAGATCAGAAAAATTATATTGCCGTTCTTCCCAGTATCCGGGTTTCTTGCTATCAAACTCGAATTGCTTTGAATCGCCTGGAACTATTCCAACTGTAGCAAGTCGCCATGTGTTTTCATCCTTTTTAGTTCTGTATTTAAAGAATAACACAAAGCCGTTTCTTTCCTTGAACTGAACAGTCAGTTTATCCAGGTAAACCAGTGAGTCAGGTTTGTTATAGTTGCTGCTTATGTCAAGCAGTTTGCTTTTTGCCAGCTGTACCTGGTTATTAAAAATAGAAGGAAACAAGTTCAATGATTGATTCGAACGAAGATCCGAATACAATTCATAGCGGTATTCATCCATCGCGGCAAAATAGTTGAGCATAGTGTCGGGAAGGGATTTGTGATTGCGCAGGAGCAACATTGCCGTACTATATTTTAAACGATTGTCATTGCTTTTAAGAAGCTGATTAATGAATTGTTGAGCAGCAGGATTTTTATCCCAGAAAGGCATGAGTAATGTAGCATACAGGTCTAACTCATTATTGCCATTGTCTTCATTTTTTACAGCATAGCCGTAAACATCCGTATCATCATCCTCATCATTTTTCTGAGCTTTCTCAATGGATTTATTTTTCTCGAGAATCATTTGCTTTTTCAATAATTGTTTAGCCTCAATCAAAAATTTCGTTTCGTACATATCATAGTCCTTTGCGCTGATCATGTTGCTATCGACTAACATACCAGTGAGGCCCATAATGGTAGGCTCATAATCATGAATATTGATCAAAGGAAGCAGGTCTTTAAAAATTGTTTTTGTCAATTGAAGCGAGTCGTAAAGATTATCGAGAAAACTCTGGCTCTCATAATCATCATCATCATTATATTGGTTAGCGCTGTAACCTGAATAATTGCTCCTTTTCCTGGTTGTTGTATAAGTTGAAGTACTGCTATTACCAATATCAAGCACCGGCGGCTCACTCACCATAATATCTTTAAACACTTTATAGGCATACGCAGTTTGCTGATGCAGCAAGGCGCTTAATGCTGTGTATTGAAGATCTACCGTGTCACCGGCAGTATAATAAATATCCTTTAAAAAGTCAGCAGAGGCATTTGACCTGACGGTTGAAAGCTGAGATACAAAATTGTTCTTTACACCCATGTACTTTTTTTCTTTCCACGAAAGAGACTGAATGCATTTCTTCAACGCAGGCAAATCTGTCGAGTCAAAATCAATTTTGCTTACATTGACTATCGCTTTCTTGTGAAGTAAGGTATCCTTGCTGAAAAAGTCTTCGAAGAACAGCTTCGCTTTCTTTTCCGTTGGATTGGTTCCCTTTACAGTATTTGAGGGTGAAAAACTTTCAAAAAAATTTGTGATGAACGCACTTTGTTTTGAAATAGTATCCCCTTCGGTTTGCAGCCAGTAATTTATTCCATCTCTCCTAAATACTTTTCCCTGCACATAGCGACTGCTTTTCGGATCACCAATTTTATACTCTGACACTTTTGTTTTGTCCGGCAGTTCATATCTTTTTTTACTCAGCACCTTCCACTTCATTTTTCCTCTTTCAAAGTAAACGCTATCCGTACTTGCGGTAGAATCGGTATCAAAATAATACTTTGATGGTTTGCTGAAGAAAACAAAAATTCTTTCACCGGTTGAATCATTTACTACCATTTTGGTCTTGTAAGTATTCTCTTCAATCAGGTCTGTTTCATCGTCGGTTTGAAAACCATATCTCGAGAAGTTAGAAGGATACATCGTTAATTTCTTAGGCTTCTCCAACGGCACGGGTGACTTAACAGTGAAATAAAGCGATGTATCTACCAATTGTTTTGGTGCATCGTATTTGAAAGGAGTAATAGTAAACGAGTTAAGAAACTCATTCATTTTAGTGTTTTCATTTTTGCCATGTGCAACAAGCGTATAATAATGAGTTCCCTGGATCAAAAATTTTACAAGGGCAATTGAACCGTCTTTATACTTGTATTTTACATCCAACGCCGAATAGCCATTCCATTTTGTCTGTTTGCGACTGATTTGCTGGTCAATAAAATCAGAAGATGCAAAACTTTCTTCCATAAGATTCAGATCAAAACTGTCTTCTTCAACAAAGCCATAGTTGTGAATATCCGTTCTTATGATTTCGAAACCTGTATTAGTTGCTTTATCCAACGCCATGAACTGCCAGTTGTTTTTCTTCACAACAACCGGTTCCTGTGGCAATTGCACTTCAAAACCTCCAAACGAAGGAGACCATTTCTTCCATTCGTTTTTATAATCATTAAACTGGATGCTGTTAAAGAATTGATTCGCTTCTGTTCCGTCTTTCACATAATCATCGTTACCACTCATTTTAAACAAGATCACCTCAAACGGTGTAACAAAAATGTTGTAGCGTTGATAGTCGCCACGGCGGGTTCTGTTAATGACCTCGAAACCCTTGTATCCGTTTTTTGTGATCGGTTGCTTACTTAAAATCTTACCAGGAACATTTTCATAAATCACGCTATCAATCTTTCGCAATACGGCATCCTCAGTATGTCCCCATAAAATGCCATTGGTATTAATGCGTGTAACCATGTAGTAAGCTCCATTGCTCATGTCAGCAAATTGCTGCTGCTCAATAATGCTGTAGGGACTACCAAAACCGTAAAATTTGCCAGGAACATTTACGCTGAAAAACCCATCACGAGAAGTTTGCTTTGTGAATTGAACTGGCACCCTTATTTTTTCAAGTTCTTCTTTATGCCTGCTGTCTCTTTCGGTAATTTTTATCGGGCGAAGCTTGTATCCCTTTCTCCGAAGCAATTCTATTACTCCTCTTTGGCCGGGAAGATGCGCAGCGCCAACTCCGACAAAAAGTGCTTGTCTTGTTTTAAGAATAGAATCTATCGAGTTGGCCTGGATTTCGTTTCTTTTGTACAAAAACTTTTCATCAAAAGCTGCAGATGTACTATTTACTTTATTGATGGTATCAAGCAAGTCAAGATTGCCTGTTCGGTATGCGTCTTCGAGTTTGGAATAAGAAAAATCTCCGTCGTAATCAAAGTTCCTTTCCTTTTTGTTCTTTTCTTTTGATGCATCGGCATATGCTTCCTTCATCAGTTCCATGCTGCGATCGAAGTTCTCAACGCCGCAAACTTTCTTACCCCATTTTTTTCCTGTCTGGTAAATATGCATGTCCAGGTAGGTATCCTCTTCAAAATCGACAGTTTTATCTGAATTAGCCCTGTACAAAAAACTATTGATCATGGACGGGCTGCTATAAAGGGCCACTTCAATCAGTTTTTCATATGGCCGAAACTGAAGCGTCTTCATTGTAAAATAATCACCCGGCCCGTCAAATCCGCGCCTCAAATTATCATAACTGTATCCTCCTTCGAGGTCATATCTTGAAAAATCATCCTGCCAGGTTCCCATGTCTGTTTCCAAAGCAACAACATCAGCATTTTTAATACCGAGGTAAAATGAGTCAGAAAGATGAAAAACCATTTTGCTGCTCACATGCATTGTTCCAAAAAGATAAGAAGGTTTGTTTAAGCCTTTTCCGGTGATCTCCCACAATAAGCTGGGATAATTCTTCGGTTGAACTTTCGGTTTTTGGGAAAAAGAAACAGAAAAAGAAAAAAGTAAAAAAGCAAAGGCGGTCAGGTTCCTCATATCGGATGCGGTTAGATAACAAAATTGAATGGTTAAGGTAATATAAAGAGGTCAGGAAAATACTTATCCATAAAAATTTTCCATTTATTTTTTGATTTTACCCTTAATTTTGCGGCCTTTAAAGCTAAATGACCAACCCGGTGCCGTAAGACCGGAGTTTGGAAATCCACAAAATCCGCAACTACACCACGGTTTGCGTCATGAGGCCTAACAATTAACTGAATAAACAGCCCATGAAGCTTTCACAATTTAAGTTTGACTTACCGCTTAATTTAATTGCCCAACATCCTGCAAAAAAACGTGAAGATGCCCGTATGATGGTCGTTCATCGCAAAACGGGACAGATCGAAAACAAACATTTTAAGGATATTCTTGACTACTTCGATGACAAGGATGTGTTTGTTGTAAACAACACAAAAGTGTTTCCTGCTCGCATGTATGGCCGGAAAGAAAAAACGGGTGCCAAGATTGAAGTATTTCTTCTTCGTGAACTCAACAAGGAGCACCGCCTTTGGGATGTGATTGTTGATCCCGCAAGAAAGATCCGCGTCGGAAATAAATTATATTTCGGTGACACAGAGGAATTAGTTGCAGAAGTAATCGATAACACCACCTCACGAGGCCGTACTATTAAGTTTCTGCATGAAGGAACCGAAGATGAATTTAGATTGGTGTTGGAGAAGTATGGCGAAACGCCTTTGCCAAAATACATTAAGCGCAAGCCTGACGAAGAAGACCGTGAACGTTACCAAACCGTTTACGCAAAGCACGAGGGTGCGGTTGCTGCTCCCACTGCAGGTTTACACTTTAGCCGTGAATTGATCAAGCGTTGCGAGATCAAAGGAATTCGTTTTTCTGAAGTCACACTTCACACGGGTTTGGGAACATTCAGACCGATTGAGGTGGAAGATTTGAGTAAGCACAAGATGGATGCAGAATATTATCGCATTGAAGATGCTTCATCAAAAATTGTAAACAAAGCAAAAGAAACAGGACACAGAATTTGTTCTATCGGAACTACAACAATGAGAGCTTTGGAATCTTCGGTAACCGCTCAAAAATTATTGAAGCCATCCGAAGGATGGACAAATATTTTCATTCATCCTCCTTACGATTTCAGCATTGCTGATTCTTTGGTAACCAACTTCCACTTACCAAAAACCAGTTTGCTCATCATGACTTGTGCTTTTGCAGGATACGATTTAACAATGGAAGCATACAAGAAAGCAATAAAGGATAAATACCGCTTCTTTAGTTATGGAGATGCGTTGCTTATTATTTAATCGAGATCAAGATTTTCAAAATAAAATAAATCAATAAATTAAAAAAGGAGTTTCACAACCTGTGACACTCTTTTTTTATGAATTAAATTTCTATGTATCAATAGCTCGTTATCAAAGACAAGTTCGGGTACAATACGGAATTTCAAAAGTGCCAGTTAAGGTTTACTCTTAACTATCAATAAATTACAATTCTTATCTCCTTATCTCTTCACTTTTGTTTTCTTTCCTTCTTTAGTACTTTTATTTTGGGTTAAGTATGAATTCCAATTCCTATGAGAGAACGCAGTGTGGTTTGTATACTTCTTCTTTTCTGTCTAAACACGTTAGCACAGAATAAAACTTATTACATCAGTCACGATGGTAACGATGCTAATGATGGGCTAAGCATTGCTTCTTCCTGGCTAACACTTTCAAATGTGGATGCCATTAGCTTTAAGGCTGGCGATAAAATTCTTTTAGAAGGAAGTCAAATATTTACAGGCAACATTCAATTAGATGCAAGCGACGCGGGAACAGAAGTCGATCCTGTCCTAATAAGCTCATACGGAACCGGCAAGGCAACCATCAATGCTATAAATGCTACCGGAATCTACATAAGCAATGCAAGTGGCATTCGCATCAGTAATTTAATTATTAAAGGTGATGGTTCTGCTCATGATGGTATTGGCGTCTTTGTTAATCAAACGACAGCGGACATCGACTTCTTCACTATAGACAGCGTTGAAGTGTTTGGATTTGGAGGAAGGGGATGTTTAATAGGAGCCTATAGCACTAACAAAGGAATTAATCATTTTACCACCCGGCATAGCAGTTTTCACGATAACATCATTGCGGGAATTGAAACCTTTGGTGATTGGCCGGCCTTCTCCAATACAGATTTTACAATTAGTTATTGCAAGTTTTATAACAACTATGGAGACCTGACACCAACCAGCAAAGCAACCGGTAGTGGCCTTGTGGTTTCCGGTGTTGATGGTGGACTGGTAGAATATTGTGAAGCGTATAACAATGGTGCAAATAATCGCTCAACTGGCGGCGGCCCTGTTGGAATTTGGGCATATGATGCAAAGAGCATCACTTTTCAATACTGTGAGAGCCATCATAACAAAGCAGGGTTAACCAAAGACGGCGGAGGATTTGATCTGGACGGTGGTTCGCAGTATTGCACGATACAATATTGTTACAGCCATGACAATGAGGGATACGGATTTGCACTTGTTGAATATGGTTCTGCCAACGAATTTACAGGTAACATCATTCGCTACAACATCAGCCAAAACGATGCAAGAAAAAACAGTAATGGAGCAATCGCACTTTATGCAGTTGATGCTGTACATCTTGTAAAAAACTCGGAAATCAACAATAACACATTTTATATTGATGCCAACAACATGGTCAACGGAAGGCCCTCTGCCATTGATATTTTGACGCAGAACTATTCTGGAGTAAACATTCGCAACAATATTTTTTATGTAACGTCTGGAGTAGATATGATCAATTCCGAAGCCGGCTTGTCTACTGCAGAAATCTATTTGGGTGCGAACAATTATTATTCCACCGCATCGCAGTACGATTTTTTATGGAATGGCAGCCATTATAATTCACTCGATCAATGGAAAGCAGTGGCCACTGGGCAGGAAATAAATTCAGGTATAGCAGTTGGCATAGTGCAGAATCCCTTATTGACGAATGCAGGAAGCGGTAACACTATCAATCCTGCAGACGGTGGAAATTTTAATTCTCTTTTTGGCTATACCCTAAGCCCTTTATCGCCACTAGTGGACAAAGCAATTACAACTGCCAATATGGGCTCGCATGATTTTTTTGGCAATGCACTTCCCACTTCATCTAATTATGATATAGGTGCATCAGAAGCAATGCCTATAACAGTGCTGCCGCTTAGCATAATTAGTTTTAACGGCAAAGCAATAGAAAATGGGTTGCAGCTACAATGGAAAGTAGCCAATGAAGAAAACGTTGATAAATATGAAATACAAAAGTCAGTAAACAGAAACAATTTCAAAACTATTGGAACTGTAGCTGCTAATGGAGTTGGTGATTACCATTTTACTGACGATAAATGGGAAAAACAGGAAGCTGTTTATCGGTTACGTTATACTTATCCAAACGGAAAGTTTGGGATTTCACAAAGCGTCAGAATTTCAAACACTAACATACAAAGTGTAAATGCATTTTATAAAGAAGGACAAGGAGCCGCATTAGAAATTTATTCTGATAAAAAGCAGGAGGCAGTGATCAGCGTTTATTCTCCTGGAGGATCAGTACTTCATCGTTCATTCCAAAATTTATCGCAGGGGTATAATAGCATCACAATCAAAGAAGCTACACATTGGCAAAGTGGTGTTTACTTCATTCAAATTGCTGCCGGCGCTATGTCAACCATGAAATTTATTAAGCCACATTAATAGTATCAATAAAAAAGCTTCTCCCTGAGAAGCTTTCTGCAAGTAAATTTTTCTTCAGTAGGCTAACTCAGTCCAAACACACCGGCGTTTAATTGTTGAAGGGCCGCTTTCTTATCTGCTGCGTTCACCAACATTGAAATATTATGAATGCTTCCGCCGAAGGAAACCATTCGCACATTAATATTGCTTACACAATCGAAGACTTTCTTCAATGTTCCCGGTTGCTCTCCTATTTCATTACCAACGATAGAAATGATTGTTTGATTTTTATCAACTTCAACTGTACTGAAAGTTTCCAGTTCCCTTACAATATCATTCAATGCATAATCATTATCAATTGTCAATGAAACGGCAACTTCAGAAGTTGTGATCATATCAATTGGTGTACGATACTTTTCAAACACTTCAAATACTTTTCGAAGAAAACCGTAAGCTAACAACATCCTGCTGCTCTTTACATTTACTGCAATAATTCCATCTTTTGCAGCAACCGCTTTCACTCCAGTTGACGAAGCTTTCTCTTCGATTGTAGTTCCTTTGGCGTCCGGCTCCATTGTGTTCAGCAACTTTACAGGAACATTATAATGTTGCGCAGGCCATATAGACGCGGGATGTAGAATTTTTGCACCGAAATACGCAAGCTCCGCCGCCTCATCAAAACTTAACTTTTCAATAGGCAGTGTTTTGTTTACGATACGTGGATCGTTATTATGCATGCCATCAATATCTGTCCATATCTCGCAAACACTTGCTTTAATAGCAGCAGCAATTAATGAAGCAGTGTAATCACTTCCGCCACGTTTTAAGTTGTCAACTTCTCCCCTTGCATTACGGCAGATATAACCTTGTGTAATGAATAATTTTTGATTGGTATGTTGCTGAAGAAGTTTTGTAAGCTTTTGATTGATTGCTTCTACCTGTGGTTCATCGTTTGCATCAATGCTCATAAACTCTAGCGCAGGTAATAGTTCGTGGGCAATTCTTTGCTCTTTCAAATAAACAGAAAATAGTTTTGTTGAGATCAACTCACCTTGTGCAAGAATATCTTTACTTAAAGCTTCGCTAAAAGAAATGCGGAGAATGATATTGAGGAATTCGAAATGCTCTTTCAGAATATTGTTTGCCTTTTCCAGAGCATCTGGCTTGCGTACTAATTCAGTAACAAACTGTTTATATTGAGCTTCTAAAGCGTCAATTTTTTGCTTGGCTTCTTCACGTTTACCCTGTGAGATAAAATTGCCGATTTCAACAAGTGCATTGGTTGTACCGGAAACGGCGCTCAGCACAACAATTTTAGGTTCTGCATCTTTAGTGATCAATCTTGCCACTTCGTGCATGCGTTGCGGTTTACCTACTGAGGTGCCGCCAAACTTCATTATTTTCATTCCTGGAAAAGTTTATTCGGCCGCAAAGATAGCCCTGCAAAGGTTTTACACAGCCTGTACTTTTATGTTGATACTAAATTTTTCTGCGAGGTAGTTTAAATCATCGACCACAAGGCCTAACAAAGGAATGCCTTCTTTCATTCGAACGGCTTCCATTTCTCTTTCAGGGTCACCGGGTATGATGACTTTTTCAAATCCTTCAGCAGTTTTGGCAGAACGGAAACGTTCAATCCATTTATCCATGTGCTGTTTAAATTCTTCTGCAGGACGGAATGCATCGATTCTCATGGCGCCAAAAAAATGTCCAATGCCTTTGCCCGGCATTCCGTCCGGCATAGGGACATATGCGGGAAATGGAGGAACCCATGGGCCATAATTTGCTCCGCTTAACACTGCAGAAAAAATATCAACGATAGCTCCAAGCGAATATCCTTTGTGACTTCCGTGTTCTCTATCGCCACCAAGCGGA
>DATMIF010000054.1:0-9047 GCA_035554655.1 Flavisolibacter sp. | reverse complement strand
AAAGAATGGTTTTAAAATGGAGGCGCTTACTAAATAGCCGCGGGATGTCCAGGAAGGATTATACGCTTTTATGACGCCCTCATAAAGAAAATGCCACCCGATAAAAATGCGAAGCAGCACTAGTCCAAAAGCCTGCACCCTGGTAAATTTTGGAATGTTCATTTGAATTCTATTTGTAGTTAAATCAGACAAATAAATGTTTAAGTCCTCCTTCCATCACTTTACCTTTATTACTACATGTTGTTAAGTTGGTTTACGGACCTGCCTCCCTGTTTTGTTCAAAATATTTTGTAGCATATTTCTTCAATACACCATGGTCATCATAGATGAAAAAAACTTCCAGGTGCAGGTCTTTATTTTCTAATAAAAACTGTTTTGACTTTTCCAGTCCCATCACCATAAACGAGGTGGCGTAGGCATCGGCCGTCATGCAATCATTAGCAATTACTGTAGCACTCAATAAATTATTTTTTGCAGGATAACCAGTAAAAGGATTGATAATATGCGAGTATTTCTTCCCATCCTCCACATAAAACTTTTTATAATTGCCCGAGGTAGCCAAAGACTTATTATTCATCCTGATTCTCGCGAATAATGACGAGGCCTCCTCCTCATTTTCACTGGGCATTTGAATGCCCACAGTCCAGGCGCTGTCGTTAAGCTTTTTTCCTTTTGCTCTTAGTTCGCCCCCCACTTCCACCATATAATTTTTGATGCCTTTGCCTTCGAGGAAAGACGCCAGCACATCTACTGTATAGCCTTGTGCAATGGCGTTAAAATCAAGCATTACCTGCGGCATTTCTTTCACCAGCCTATTATTTACCAATCGCACTTTTTTATAGCCCACAAAACGGATCAAACTGTCGATCAAAAGGTTTGTTACTCTTTGTCTTTTTGTAAATCCGAAACCGTAGGCATTAATCACAGGAGCAACGGTAATATCGAAAAGACCTGTTGTTTTTTGAGAAACCTCCATTGATTTGTTGAACACATCTGAAAAGTAGTGGTCAACATTACCGGTTGTATCATTCCGATTGATTTTAGAAACCAGGGAACTGCTATCATAGGTAGAAAGGGAAAGGTCTATTTGCCGGAACAGGGAATCAAATGATTGCCGGTAATTGGAATGTTCTCCTGCCAGGTAGGTGATATGATAAGAGGTGCCCTGGGCCTCTCCCGCAATAGTAATGCTATTCGGGATATCACGGTGGCAACCCAGGAAGAGTAAGATCATTAAACCCGTGGCAGGTATTTTATGGTAGCTGTTGCGTGACATTCAATAACAGGCATCGATACCCGGCAGCAGCGCCAAACCATGTTAAAGCGAAAGAGAAATAACAATCGCTGTTCCCTATCCAGTTAACGGTTTTGGTATTTGTGCGGGTATTGCTAAAATATTCCTAACAGCGAGTGAAATGCCTGATGAGCATCAGCCGCCTGACTGAGTTTGGTGGGGCGTTGCTGAAAATATGTTTTTATAGCAGGCGGGCTGCGGCATGGAGTCTTCTATATCCGACGGGGGAACTAAACAATTTTTGCCTGAAGCTTCCCGCTATATTTTAAGGCTGCGAAAAGCTGTACCGCACGAAATATTTTCGGGCTCTTTGTGCAAATAGCGAGGATTCGTTTTCTGTTTGTAATGATTTTCTTAAAAAGAAAAAGCAGCCTAAACTTTTGCTGTTATTCCAGTCAAACATGCTCACTTAAAATTCAATATCAGCATGAAAAAAATTTTACTCGCTCTTTTTTTAATTACAGGCAGTTTGGGAGTGATGGCACAAAAAGAAAACGATTGTGGCTTCATCAACCCTCCCACATCATTGCGTTCCGATTTCGCTTCGGTTTACGAGGCAAGCTCTTACATTAACACCATGCTCGACCGTATTGACTGGCAACAAAACTTCCAGGTGAAAGAGCAAAACGGTATTAACAATGCTTATGCTACTATCATCAGGGGGCAGCGTTATATCGTTTATGACAATCGCTTTTTAGAAAGGCTTGACAGCTATGCGGGAACCAAGTGGGCATCCATCAGTGTGCTGGCGCATGAAATGGGGCATCACTATTACAACCATATGTTAAACAGCACCGGGAGCAATCCTCCAATGGAATTACAAGCAGATTTCTTTTCAGGCTATGTAATGGAAAAGCTGGGGGCTTCTCTTCAGGAAGCTGAAGCGGCGATGTCAAAGATTGCATCACCACAGGCAAGCAGCACACACCCGGCAAAAGCCGACAGGCTAGATGCGATTGCCAAAGGATGGAATTCTGCCAAAGATGGTAACTCTCAAACCAATACACGTACTCCAATACCTGCACCGCAAACGCAAACGTACCCACGACCACAGCAAAGGAATGAACCTGTTAGTAATAATAACGACGATGCAAGCTGGATCCATTTGTCGCTGTATGGCAATTCCAATATGACAGTTTACCTTTCTGACGATGGCAGGCAGTTTACCCCCGCACAGGTGAAGACCAACCAGCCTTTTGTTTTCAAATATGAAGTGTATGATTACGGATGGCTGCGTTTTGGAAATGACAGAAATGCAAGAACCTACAAATTGTATCATGGACGGGATTATGCCATCGTTTGGAGCAGAAGGCTCAATAACTGGACAGTGGTAGAAGTATAATAATCAAATTGAGGTGAACAGCTCCTTAAGATTTTTCTCACGATCATCCGATAATATCTGAAAGGTCTCAATTTACATTGAGGCCTTTTTATTTGGCGAGACTGCCAACAGTTGCAGGCCTCCAAGGTTGTTAAAGAAAATTGCCAACTGGAAAGTTGGAAATGCTGCCTGGATAGCCAGGTAAAGATCTGTCTTACAAATGCAGAAGCGCATGTGAACCGTAAAATTATTGTGCTTCGGTAAACAACAAGGTGATCCCGGTGAAAGCACTGTGGTTTCGGGGCGATAACCTTATAGCTGGTTTTAGCTTTGAATCACGAAAATCAAGAAACATGAAAGCAGCTACGCAGAGAAAGATCATGCGGTGGATACATATCATTGCCAGCATTCCCATTATTGGCTACATCTACGGCCCGGTAAAAAATTTTCCAAATGCCGTGCATACCATCCAGTGGGTATTGTTCCCATTGATTGTTTTATCAGGACTTTGGGTATGGAAGGGACATGTTGTTAAGAACTGGTTCAAGAAAAAGAAACTTGCAAAAGCTTTGAAATCCTCCATTGCTATTTTTTCCTAGTCAACTCCCGTCCCAGGGAACAGCTGAGCAGAAAAGGTTTAATTTAATGTTGTAAACCATTCAAAAACCAACAAAGATTTTTTATGATCATCGTACACGACATTTTTATCTGCAAGCCAGGCAACGCCTCCAAGATCGCGAAGCTTTTTAAAGAGTGGGCCGATGTTGCACCAAAGAAGAATGTACATGTTATGACTGATATGACAGGCCAATATCACAGGGTTGTTATCGCATCCAGCTTCGACAGCCTCGCGGCGTACGAAGAAGAACAGAAGACCATAGGCCAGACACCTGAAGAACAGAAGGTGATGGAAAAGTTCAAAGACATGAATGAAATGTATGTTTCGGGCAGCCGTGAAATTTTTAAAGTTTGGTAGGAACGAATATATAGGCCGACCTGCTTCGGAGATCGAGTAAAAGCGTTCAGACCTACAAATTGTCCCTGCCCGGGACTTTGAAAGAAACGAGCTGGTTGTTGCTATAACTAATCCTGGCTTCGCCAATGTGTGTTTGTTGGTCATTGTCGCCCTGGCTCTAAGCCAACGAGAGCCGGCGGGCATTCAACGCTGCATGGCGCAAGATTTTATGCTATAGGATATGCGGCGCCCAAAGTCTTTTCTTCAACGTTATATTATGCAGTTGCCCATAGGGCTTTTGTTAGTATTAGGCCTGTTTGCAGGTGCATTGTTTTTATTTACTTACACCGCCCACGAGGTGTTTGCAGAAAACGAGGAGAACGTTGATGATGCCGTTTTCCAATTTATAGCCAACCACCTAACCAACCCGGCACTTACCTCTTTCATGAAAGCCGTGACCTATTTTGCATCTGCCCGTTTTTTGCAAATTGTATATGGCCTTATCCTTGTCTTTTATATTGTACGCAAACATTTTAAAAGAGCCGCTGAAATTGCAGCCATTGGTATTGGCGGGTTCCTGGTGAACTATTTTATGAAACTGCTCTTTCACCGCCTGCGGCCCCCGCATCCATTGATAGCGCCCCTTCAAAATTTCAGTTTTCCAAGTGGCCATGCTACTTCGGGTTTTATTTTTTACGGGCTGCTGTCCTATTTGTTGTGGAAGACAAAACTTGCTGCATCGTTCAAATACGTGGTGATTGTTTTACTGATTTTGTTTTCGCTGCTGATCGGGTTCAGCCGGATTTACCTGCGTTTACATTATCCCAGCGATGTGTTGGCGGGATTTTGCTGCGGCTTTGCCTGGCTGTTGATCACTGTTTATCTATTTGACCACCTGGAGAAGAAGGTGCATAAAGAGGTAGCTAAAGAAACCTCTTACAGTTCAACTAAGGATAGTGAGAACCAGTAGTTGCAGATTGCTTTCTTTATAGGGCGTCACCGGGGTGCTCCTGGTTGGTGTCTATGCCTCAAGAGTCAGCGTTCTACCGGATGCATATGTCCTGGCTTCCTTATGATGTTTGAGACTGTAAAGTTTCTTAGAACAATTACTGTATTGCAAAAAATAATCATTGTGTTTTCACTCTAAAATCAATTGATTGCTTGCAGGCAAATACAGCAATTTTTAATTTTAAAGCCTAATCCAAAGGCTATGAAAAAACTGGTTGCTGCAGGCTGTTGTATTTTCTTTCTTCAGACGTTCTGTAAAGTATCAGTGGCTTGTGAAACTGCCGAGGAAGACAGATCGGCGGGCCGCAAAGTTTTGATCAAAGCCCTTGCGGTTATTGTAAACACTGAAGCCAACAGGAAGCTCCCTGCAAAGCGAATTTTCACTGCATGTTCGGAACCACCTTTGTTTTGATAAGCGCAAACTGCATCTTGCGGGGGATAAATATGTACATGTTGCTGCAGCTAATGTTGGCGCCCGCGCCAACGTTTTATTTATTGCCCATTTCTCTTGTTGGCGCGGACGCCAACGAGGGTTGTAGACATGCAAAAGTTGTTAGCTAGATCTTCGCATTTCTCTCTTTGTAAATTTTTTCACCAATCTTGCCTTTGTCCCCCAAGATCCTTCCTTTAATAAGCCAGGCTGTTCCAAATGCAAACAACGACAGTGCTTCAAACACAATAGTCGAGTACCCGAATAAATTTATGGGAACCATGGCAATAAAAAACAGTATGGAATAGCCGCAAAAACGGTAGATATTATTTTCGTTCATCCAGCTTTTAGGCAATGAGGGGTCGTCATTTTGGCCAAGCGTAAAAACATTTATTGCCAGTATGGAAAAACTGATAAACAAAACAGCGGCAAAGGAATAATGCAGCCATCCTAACCAAGCTGCATCGCTAAAAACAAGGGTAAAAATCTTTTGGTCCTGATTTAGAGGGGGCATGGGGAATAAGGCAACACCTAAAGCCATAATACCTGCCAAATTGGTAAGAAAATTATCGTTCTTCCATAGTTTGGGATTATTATGCCCCTTGTAACAGATCATAAACAAACCCACTCCGCACAGTATACCTGTAAAAATTTCCCGCAAACGGGTATAATAATAATTACTGATGGTTGGTTGGACGTGTGTATTAAAAAACGGAATAAGGGAAAAGAATACGAGCCCTATTGGCAATGATATGCCGAGTATACCGATAACCCTTCTCAATCTCCTGTAGGTAAACACATCGTCTGGTGGTGGTGAGGGCCTTGATTCACGTTTTGAGCCTTTAATGGTAGTTACAATAGTAACCGGAATAAGCGTAGTTTTTTTTGAGGATGATGTTTGCATAAATAGTGTGTTGATGATTGGGAGATTTTCCGTTCACCTATGGTACAAATGCATCAATGGGTAGAGATCCATACAGCGGTGTTGTTAAGCAAGGGCCTGACGGACATTCGTTCAAAACAATATAGGAAGATTGTTTTATAATGCCAAGAGCGGATTTGAGGACCGCGAATGTGATTTGCCAGATAAAGCAGTTGATGCGTACCGGGCCATGGATTACTTGACAATGTTACAATCCATGCGTAATTTGCGTTTTATTGGGAACCTTATACATTCCCTGTGGTGGTTTTACAAATCAAGGTTTTCCTAGTCAAAAAACCAGGTTTACCCCCTTGCAGGTTTTATTTCTTCCGGTTAATATCATGGTAAGGTCGAAGGATGGTCGAGAGATGGTCGAGGTGTAGTCTAATTTACCAGGGCTTCTCTATTGGTTATCCATTGACCATTGATGGAGCATCCATTAGTTATGGATGTATGATTTGTCAACTATTAATAAAGGTACCATGGCGAGAGTAAGAAAAAATTCCCTGTTTGAAGCGCTAAGTGGCGCCCTGGGAAAAGAAATTATTTTTAAGCAGTACCATGATAAGACGGTTGTGAGCCGGTATCCTGATATGAGCAAGCATACCGCTACTGAAAGGCAGAAGATTCAAAGGGATTTGATGAAGGAGGCGAATGCTTATGCAAGCAGGGTTAAAAGAGATCCTGTTTTGAGGGTGGAGTTTGAGAAGAGGCTTCAGCCAGGGGAAAGTGTATTTCATAAGGCGAAGAAGGAATTTTTTAAAAAGAGGAAGAAGTCGTGAGTCAATAGACGCAGGACAGCTTCGGGAATTCTGCTCCTTTTTCTTTGGAAATGGTTCATTCATTAAGTACAGTTCACAGATCGATCCCGATAGCTTTGGGAGAGGCATGACAAGGGGAGCGTTATCATTTGATTTAGGCAGTCGTTTTATGGCAGGTGCCGTCGCAGATAGATAATAGACAGAAAGCCATTTATAATGTGATGGGAGATTTCTTTATTTGTTGCATAGGTTTCATTTGATTACAAATCAATGAAAGCATTTAGTGAGTGCACGGGGCCTCACCATATGGGTGTGCAAGCACCCTCAGTAATGTTGTTGTCATGGGTTGTGGTTTGTATATACCTACCCTTTCGAGGAATTATTATAGCGAGTTGCTGTGGTCTCGCCCTGCGGGACAGGGAAGCCAAGAGATTGCATTGTGACGACGTCATTTAGAGGGCTTGTGATGAAGCGATGTTGCTGTGAGAGGATGTTGTTAATTGGGAGATTGCTTCGCTTTGCTTACAATGACGGACAAAGAGTAGGATTGCTTCGCCTTGCTTACAATGACGGACACCCCGAGTGGGATTGCTTCGGTCGTTCCTCTCTCGCAATGACGTCCGAGTTATGAGATTGCTTCGCTTTGCTCGCAATGACGCATGGAACAGGGTCGCCAGCCAGGTTTCAAATCATTTCGGCGTGATGGCTCCCCGCAATGAGGGATATTTAGAGCAGGTTCACCATTTTGAAACTTCCCTGGTCCAGAGATCAGCCCAAGCCGGATTTAGTGATTCTATTAAGTAAATTTTCTTCTGCCTGCTCCCAGCTTTTATTCTTTTTTCTTCTGCAATGGCTTCTTCAATAGTTGGGAAGAAACGATAATAAACAAGTTTTTCAACATTGTATTTAGCAGTGAATGCACTTACATGATGTTTGCAAATATGTTGCTGAACTCTTGATATGAGATCACCTGTTACACCCGTGTAGAGAACTGTGTGATGTTTGTTGGTTAAGATGTAAACGCAGCCTCCACGCTCCATTAGATGAAGTTAGCACAACTTATACGTCATTGCGAGGAACCAATACGATCGTCAAATAATAGTTATGGCTGGTGACGAAGCAATCTCCAGTTTAGTTGACGGTCACAATTGGGAGATTGCTTCGTCGCAAGCCAGTCATTAAGCTACTTCTGCGTGCTAGCTTCTCGCAATGACGTTCGGCCGAATGAGATTGCTTCGTAGCTAACCGTTTCCTGAATCATTTTGGCGTAGTGGCTTCCCGCAATGACGGTCACAATTGGGAGATTGCTTCGTCGCAGGCGAGTCTTTGAATTGGTTTGGCGTGATGGCTCCTCTCTATGACGCCTAACGAGGGGATTATAGTTGTTTTTTAACCCCGGCGAACTGCGTTTGCTTCGCTGCGCTCGCAATGACGGGTAGGGAATGGGATTGCTTCGTCGCAGGCGAGTCTTTAAATTAATTCGGCGTGATGGCTTCTCGCAATGACGTGTGGAATGTCAAAGAACTTTTGTGGATTATTCCACAATGAGATTGATGCCTGCGAGGGTTGCTTTGTAGTGGATCTTTTGTTTGAGGTTGTAATAGCTCCAGTTGCGGAGGATGAAGGGCTCCGCTTTTGCGCTTTCTTCTTTTTCGGTTTGTGATGATAGTACAATAGTTCCTGCGCTTCCGCAGGAAGTGTGGACGAAGCGTGTAGACTTCGAAAATCCTAACCTATCGTAAAAGCCCGTGGCATTAGGTAGCTATCAGGTGGCTTTCACCTGCCTTTCTCCATACCGTCAGCATATAGTAACTATTCGGTTGTTTTATTCAAAATGAAGTCGACTATCTGTCTAAAAAGAAAGCAGCAGGAACAAACAAATGGGTGTTATTATTTTTTTAATGAGCCTTATTGCCCTTTGTTTTTGGTTGCGAACGGTATGGGGTGAAAGATGCAGTTCATCTGCTATTTCCTTATAGCTTTTACCATGCAGGAAGAAAAGGGTGAACACCTGCCTGCATTTGGGAGGCAGGGCATTTAGTGTATGTATGATCTCTTTTACCGTTTCTGTTTCCACTATGGTATGCAAAACAGATTGCTCCGTGGTTTCTGTATTTTCCAAACCCTTTTCACCAATGCGCATCCTTTTTGCCTTTCGCAGCTGGTTTATGCAATTATTTCGGACTATAGTTGACAGCAGACTTTTTATCGATCCTTCCATTGAGAGTTCTTCCCTCTTTTCCCAAAGCTTGATGAAGGCATCTGAAACCATTTCTTCTGCAAGCAGGGGATCATGCAGCAGCTTTTGAGCAAAGAAGTTTAAGTAGCTGTAATAGTTTTCAAAGAAGAAATGCAA
>DATMIF010000053.1:0-240675 GCA_035554655.1 Flavisolibacter sp. | reverse complement strand
TGAAATGCAAAACTCATTCGAACTGGATTGGTATGCGATGATTTCACTTTAAGCGACTGATGATTTCTGTCAATTGAAAACTCGATCAGAATAACATGACGTTTCATGTTGCAACATTATTTTTCTTTCATTCTACTTCTCAAAATGGCTTTGGTGTGTAAACAAGAATCATCCAGATTTATGACAATTGTCATCTAAACGGAGTGTTAAAGAATTGAGATTTACACTTGTAAAACAAACGAGTTGCTGACAACAATCCTGATAGAATGGATTGTAATATGAGACACAGAAATGATAACGGTTGTTGTTATACTAAATAGAGACCGACAATTTAAACCAACAATTAAAAGATAATCAGGGTTAAGAAACACATCAACAACCGGATCTTTTAGACTGTTACTATGAATACTGCAGACAGGGAGTATATGCAGTTTGGATCATTTCAAATGTTTATGAGCGGACCGGTTCCATGTTGAACATTTCTTACCGCATTTCCTAAAAACTAAAATTCAAACAATGACCACACTTGTGTCACCCAAAGCAAGCAATGATTCTGCACTTGCATTGGCTTACAGAAAATCACTGATCAAAGAAATAGATGGCTGGGTTCTTTCAATCGCAGAACTGACCAAACCTGAGTCCATTTATTGGTGCGATGGTTCGAAAGATGAATACAAACAGTTTTGCGACCTGTTAGTTGAGAAAGGAACTTTTGTTCGCTTGAATGAAGAAAAACGTCCAAATAGTTTTGCATGCTTTAGTGACCCAAGTGACGTTGCCCGTGTTGAAGACAAAACTTTTATCTGCAGCCGCCGTAAAGAAGATGCCGGTCCGACCAACAACTGGATGGAACCTTCAAAGATGAAAGGTATCCTGAACGAATTGCTGGAAGGTTCAATGAAAGGACGTACCATGTATGTAATCCCTTTCTGCATGGGACCGATCGGTTCACCTTATTCAAGATATGGTGTGCAACTTACCGACTCTGAATATGTCGTGGTGAACACACACATCATGACACGTATGGGCGATGCTGTTCTACCTTTTATAAAAGCTAATCACTTTGTAAAGTGCATTCACTCAGTAGGTGCGCCGCTTAACGAAGGACAAACTGATATTACATGGCCTTGCAATCCTACAGTAAAATACATTTCGCATTTTCCAGAAGATCGTGAGATCATTTCATACGGTAGTGGGTATGGCGGTAATGCGTTAATGGGTAAAAAATGTTTTGCACTTCGCATTGCATCTGTAATGGCTCGCGAAGAAGGTTGGTTAGCAGAACATATGTTGCTGATGGGTGTTGAATCTCCCAAAAAAGAAAAGACTTATGTGGCTGCAGCATTCCCAAGCGCATGTGGTAAAACAAATTTTGCAATGTTGATCCCTCCAACTGAGTTTGATGGCTGGAAAATTTCAACTGTTGGCGATGATATAGCATGGATACATAAAACTGCTGATGGCCATTTACATGCTATCAACCCTGAAGCCGGATACTTTGGAGTGGCACCTGGAACAAACTACAAGACTAATCCGAATGCAATGGAAACGATTCGTGCCAATACCATTTTCACAAACGTTGCATTAACTGAAGATGGCGATGTATGGTGGGAAGGATTGACAAAAGAAGTTCCTAATAATTTGATTGACTGGCATGGTCAGCCTTATGATAAAGCAAGCGGAAAACCGGCAGCGCATCCAAATTCAAGATTCACTGCACCTGCTTATCAAAACCCTGCGATTGATGATAATTGGGATGATCCGATGGGTGTACCAGTAGAAGGATTCATCTTCGGTGGTCGCCGCAGTACAACTGTACCATTGGTGTATCAATCTTTCAACTGGAACTTTGGTGTATACACTGCTTCAACAATGGGTAGCGAAATGACCGCTGCTGCATTTGGTGAAGTTGGCAAAGTGAGAAGAGACCCGTATGCAATGTTACCTTTCATGGGTTATAATATTGGCGATTACATTAACCATTGGCTACAATTCGGCCGTGACTTACCAAATGCTCCAAGAATATTTTCTGTGAACTGGTTTAGAAAAGATGAGGACGGAAATTTCATATGGCCTGGTTTCGGTCAAAACATGCGTGTGTTGAAATGGATTGTGCAAAGAATTAAAGGTGGTGCTTATGCGGTGGAAAGTCCGATTGGATGGGTACCACGTTATGAAGATATTGACTGGACCGGTCTTGATTTTAAGAAGGAAGATTTTGTACACGTAATGACCATCCATCGTGAACAATGGAAACAGGAGTTACTTTCCCATGAAGAACTGTTTGAAAAATTCTACGACAAATTGCCTAAGGAATTTTTCTTCCTGAGAGAGTTGTTGTTGTCAGCTTTATGGCGTTCACCTGAACATTGGGCACAACAACCTGAGTAGATATGGCTTAATTAACAATTGGCAATAAGCAATGGGCACGGTAACTGGAGAGTGAATTGCAATCGCATCAAAAGAGTGTGATTAGTTCGGTTATCATTCAGGAGTGGAGTTATTAAAAGAAAGGCGGGTGGCCTGTTGCTTTTTGCTTGTTTCTCATTTGAAATTGACCGACCTATGAAATGGTTCATCGATCTTTTTACAAATCACGGTACCGTAGCTTTTACAGTTTTAGTTTATGCGATAGTTATTGCTTCGGGAGTGTTGTTGGGTAAGTTGAGTTTTAAAGGAGTGAGTTTTGGTATTGCTTTCGTTTTGTTTACTGGTATACTAGCCGGTCACCTCGGTTTTAAAATCGATACTGAGATTATCGAGTTTCTCCGCGACTTTGGATTAATACTTTTTGTTTACACGATGGGTTTGCAGGTTGGCCCTGGTTTCTTTGCCTCCTTGCAAAAGCAGGGTCTCAAATTTAATTTGCTTGCGGTGATGTGCGTGATGTTGAGCATAGCGGTTGTTGTCGCTATCTTTTTCATTACAAAAATTCCAATGCCTGCGCTTGTAGGAATTATGTCGGGTGCTGTTACTAACACACCAGGACTTGGTGCCGCAACACAAACACTAAAGGATATTGCAGATGCGCATCCAGGCGTTGTTGCAACACCGATGGGAACATTTTATGCTTTAGCTTATCCGGGTGGCGTGCTCGGAATTATTTTATGCATGATCGTTTTCAAACGCATCTATAAGATCAATATAGAAAAGGAAAACCAGCTGTTCATTCAAAAGAACATGGAGAAAACGCCAAGGCCTGGAACGATCAATTTGATCGTAAAGAATCCCTCGATCTATGGAAAGCCGGTGAAAACTCTGTTTGATACGCTTCATACAAAATTTGTCGTTTCAAGGATCTATCAAAATAATCAGGTAGCGCAGGCAACAAAAAGCACAGTATTGCAGGAAGATGATGTGATCATGGTAGTAGCTCAACCAAATGATTTTGATCGTTTGAAAACAATTGTTGGCAAAGAAAGCAACATGGACCTTTCGAAAATGAATGGACCGCTTGTTGCAAAGAAAGTCCGCATTACGAAAGCAGAAGCTTATTCGCATTCACTTGCATACCTGGATCCTTTAAAAAATTATGGTGTGATGATCAGCCGCATTTCACGTGCAGGTATTGAGTTCATTGCAAGCGGTGATTCACGTCTCCAGTTTGGTGATATTGTTACGGCGATTGGTGAAGAAAGACAAGTGGAAGAACTGATCAAAGATTTTGGAGACTCAGAAAAGAAATTGAGAGAACCTCATGTGGCCGGATTGTTTTTTGGAATCACCATCGGTGTCATCTTCGGAAGTATTCCATTCGCAATTCCCGGACTTTCTGTTCCTGTTAAATTAGGATTGGCAGGCGGACCGCTGATCATTGCAATATTGATCAGCCGCTTTGCAGGATTTCTTCCCATTACACCATACATCTCGCAAAGTGCAAACTATATGGTGAGAGAAATTGGTATTGTTTTGTTTTTGGCAAGTGTTGGTTTAAAGGCAGGACCCGATTTTGTTCAAACCCTTACTTCTGCACAAGGACCATTGTATTTGCTTTTAGGAATATCGATAACGTTGATCCCACTCGTGATCACTGCACTGGTTTCACGATTGGTGTACAAACTTAATTATTTGGAAATATGCGGATTGCTGGCAGGTGCTTCTACTGATCCTCCCGCATTATCTTTCTCTACACAAATGACAGGTTCTGATGCACCTGCAATTGCGTATGCAGGTGTATACCCGCTGACAATGTTCTTGAGAATATTGTTACCGCAGTTGCTATTGCTGTTGTTTTTGTGAGTTGCAGTTGATATCAAACATTAAACTGCCGCAAATGGTGATCATTATGTTTGTAAACAAATTGTCCAACTTGTTCCTTACTCATTTTACCAAAAAACCAATGAGTAAAGTTGTTTGAATAATTTCCATATTCTTGAATCAGGGCAATCCAGTTTTCTTTTTCAGATGCGACATCGCCATTTGTTTCTTTAACTTTAAATGCATTGGATGTCGGAGCATTCTTTGGAAACTCTTTGCTTTCATTTAGAATATTCTTCAAACCAACTTTCCCAAATATCCTTCCCATGAACGCACGTTTGTGTTTGATCTTACCGAGGTATAATTCTTCGCATAGCACACAATGTTTCAGCATTTGGTAAACGTTCATTTGTCCCCACAATGCCTTGCTGTTTTCATCAAGCTTTTCGATTCGGTTGATCAGCTCATCTCTTGTTGTTTTGTCTAAAACAGATCTCATATACTCTGGTTATGGATTTCAAAGATGCAATCATCTCAATAAAGTTACACAGTGTAACTACGCCAAAAAACAGGTGAATTGCGGCATCAGGAATCGGAAGGATGGAAGTGTGCAGATGACAGAACTTCGTCTTGGAGTATTTGCAGTGTTGAATGATCTTCATAAAGGACGAGATAGTGGAAAAGGTTGGGGATGGCTGATTGATATTTCAGCGGTTTTATTAACGCTGGTTTCCTTGACTGGCTTACTCATGTTGTTATTCCTGAAGAAAAGAAGATTAAGTGGATTGCAATAACAGTTGTCGGTGGAATAATTTGTTATATGGTGTATTTGATTTTTGTGCCGTGAATGGCTATTTAAAATACTCTCCATATACCGCATCTCTAAAACCCTTATGCAACTTTCCGTAAAACGGCATGATCTGTACAAACAAAACAGCAGTAATATCGTTTACTGGATCAACCCAAAATAAAGTGCTTGCTGCACCATCCCAAAAAAACTCACCTACAACTCCATTGTTCTCTTCTTTCGACTGCGGCGGATGAGTGCGAACAGCAAAGTCAATTCCAAATCCAACCTGCCCTTTGCTCGGTAACCACATGCGTTGTGTAATTGTATCCGACAAATGACTTGTGCTCATAAGTTTTATTGTCTCAGGTTTTAAAATAACTGCCTTACCTAATCTGCCTTTGTTTACAAGCATACGTGCAAACTTCATATAGTCGTCAACAGTAGAAGTGAGCCCAAAACCACCAGGTGTCAATGGCCATTTTTTAAGATTGAAAATATCATTGGATGCGGTAAGTTTTCCATTATCATTTCTATACAATGTGGCAAAGTTTTTTCTTTCTGCTCCAGGAACTACATAACCTGTGTGGTTCATTCCAAGCGGCTCAAAAATCTTTTCCTTTACGTATTGATCAAACGGTTTTTTTGAAATTAGTTCAACCAAATATGCCTGCACATCAACTGAGCAACCATAAGCCCATTGATCACCCGGATAAAATGCCAACGGTAGTGTTGCCAGTTTCTTTGCCATTTCACTCAGTGTATTGTTTACATCCATTGGATTAACTTTCTGCACTAGCTCTTTTAAGCCGGGAAGTTCTGTTCCAACTGCAAAACCCGCCGTGTGCCTTGTTATATCACGTATAGTAATAGGACGTTTTGCAGGCTCAAGAATCAAATTACCTGAAGCATCAACGCCTTTGTACACTTTCATGTTGGCAAATTCAGGAGCGTATTTTGAAAGCGGATCGTCCAATTGAAAAGCACCTTGTTCATAACATGTCATCAATGCCACACCGGTAATTGGTTTTGTCATTGAATAAATGCGCACAATGGTATTACGGTCCATCGGTGTCTTTGCTTCACGATCGGCATAACCAAATGCATTGAAGTAGACTTCTTTGTTCTTTTCAAAGACAAGTGCAGATACACCTGCGATGTTCCCGGCATCAACAAAACTTTTTAATGTGGAATCAATACGGGCTTTTGCTGCTTTGTCAATAATTATGGCAGAAGTTGTATTCCTGGTATGCAACTGAAATGAAGTTGTAAAAACAAGAAGAAATAAAAGATTGCAGAAGAACCTGTTCATGACTTATTTTTTTAGGAGAAGAACAAATTTAGGATTTCTCAAATGTGGACTGGGTAATTTGTGTTGATTAAAAACTACATAAAAGTCTTATTACTTCAACGATCGACTGAACCGGTCATCGGCAATATTGAAGTATATTTTCTTATTTTGGGCCGGTTAACCTAATATCACTCAAAAAATGAAAACCATACCAGCTGTAATTCTGTTTTTGCTTGGCTATTCTTGCTTTTCTCAAACCTGTGATTGCCTGTCCGAATTCAGGTATGTAAAAAAATACTACGAAGAAAATCACCCCGGCTTTCAATTGAACATTAAGCCTGATGCTAAGAAACTTGAAGCTTACAATGCCGCATGCAAACAAATCGAAAACAGGATTGGCAAATCAAAACCTGGTCAGCTATGTATTTTCTTTCTTGAGGATTATATTGAACTGTTGAAAGATCATCACATTTCCATTGATCCCAACATAAGAAAGCTTGCGGTTGTAAATGAAAATTCAGAACAGGAAGTTCAGGATCTTTTTCAGTCTGCGATATATAAAAACCATGAAAGATTTCGGTGGGATTCTGTTTCACTGGTTAACAAGCTAAAGACAAAACCAGCTAACAGCATTGAGGGCTTATACAAAAATGCTTCGGGAAATTTAATGGCGGTTATAGCTAATAGAACCAATGAACGTGATTATGTTGGTGTGATGCTTCAATCGAGCTCAAAACTTTGGAAATATGGTTTTGAAAAAATGGAATTGAAATATGTGAAAGAAAATGTTTACGATGTAAGCATCTATACAAGATCGTTTGCGAAGGTTGGTAAACGCATTAAAATAAGGGATGGGGCGATTTATTATTTCGGCATTTCAAAAGCAAGACAAGAGGACAATTCGACAAAAAAGTTGCCATATGAATTTAAGGGCATCGATGAAAACACAAATTATCTGCGCTTAAGTTCATTTGATGCAAGCCTTTATTCGCAACTGGATTCTTTTTATAAATCCATCGATAAGGAAATTAAGAGCAAGCCAAATCTTATCGTTGATATCAGGGATAATGGGGGAGGAAGTGAATCTTGTTTTTTTCCTCTTCTCCAATATTCGTATACCAAACCAATTGTGGTGAATAAACTTGAATTGTGGGCTACCGATGATAATATTAAACTGTATGAGGATTATGTTGGCAGGATGAAAAAAGACAGTAATAATTTCGGTGTGTCTGCAATTCAAAGCAATGAATCGATCATTGAAAAGATGAAGAAAGCTGACCGTCATACTTTTATCGCCATGTCAGATAAAATGCCGGAGCCAATTGTAATGGACAGCGTCTATAAATTTCCGTCTAAGATCATTTTACTTCAAAACCGTTTTTCTGCGAGTTCCGCTGAAGGATTTATTTTCATGATGTCGCAAAGCGATAAAGTGGTTACTGCTGGTGAAAATTCCGGTGGATTTGTTGGCTTTGGCAACGTATTGCCTTCGCAAACGCCCGGTGGTTGTTTTGTGTTGAACTGTACAACGATGAAGTATGGCGATCAATACAAGTATGAGTTCACAGGAAGACCTCCTCGGAAATATATTCCTGCAAGCGCAGACTGGATCCAATATGCACAAAGGATGTTTAAGTAACAACTACTTCAAACTTTTCTTGTACTCAATAATCCTCAAAGCATCTTTCAATTGCGCTTTTTTAGTGATGGCCAACACCAGAGCCAATAATTTTCCGGCCGGCCTATGTTCGCTGAAATTCTTTTTGATGCTCTCATCTATACTGAGTTCAAAAATCCCCTTTGAGTTCTTCTCTGTAAAATAGAAAGCCATTTTAAAGTACTTATCCCAAACCGATAGCCAGCATACTGTCTTCTTTTTGTATTGAACCTTGCAAAGCCAGGACTTGCCATCATTGTAATAATGCCACAGCGGAGTCAATTCGTAAATGTTACCTGTTACCGTGCTTATTAATTCTTCGTAAGCTGGATAAGCTTTACCGAGTGCATACTCTAAAACTTTTTTGGAAGGTGAAACCGCAGGGTCGGTTAATGTTCTTGTTTCCATCGTTGTTCATGTTAATGGTTAATCCAATCACACGAATGATCTGTTTAGCTAAATGTAAGTAAGCTACTAGTAATGAACAATGACCAAATAATCGCTGGCAGCTTTTAAATGAACCCGGAGATCTTCTTTCAAATTTTGGCAGGGAGCTTTTTTCGTTTTGATACAAGAAAATTCTTTGCAGTTTCTTTTCTCGATATCATCATAGGGAAGGCAACACCCATGGCAATGGCTCCAAGAATGAAAAAAGATTTCAATCCATAATTTACAGTATCAGATAGCAATTGTGGAGGATAGTTGCCACTGGAGTATTCGGCGATTCTTACCAGACCTAATATCAAACGGTAAATAAAAACGCCGGGTACCATTGGTATAACTGCAGGAATGGAAAGAATAAAAGGAGCAGTTGCATTTTTATGAGCAGCCAGGATGCTTAGCAATCCAATCAGGCAGGCGCCTATGAATGTTGCAAGAATGATGTTCATCCCATCGTGCATGAAAAGCAAACGACAGAGGCAGCCGGTTGCTGCAATTAAAAATACATTCAATAGTGTCCTCGGGGGTACATTAAATAACACTGCAAATCCCAGGGCAGCTATTCCAAACCAAAAACATTTTTCTATCAGTTCAAACCAGTTCATAATTAGAAATGATAAATAAGAATTGTAGTAAGCATACCAAGTGAAATAGCGACGGCCACCATCAAACCATGAACACCGCGTATCACTCCATTCAAAATGTTGCCATCAATGACGTCGGAAAAAGTATTGATCAATGGAATGCCCGGAACAAGAAACAAGACTGACGTAGCAAATGCATGTTCTAATTCCATGTTTAGTCCGAATTTTTTGAAAGATCCTGCAATGAAAGAAGCGACGAATGCAGCAAAGAAAACGCAGAGATATTGGTTGAAGTGTTTTGCTGTTGCTTCCTGTCGTACGAGCAAACCAATGAAGCTTGCAACAAAGGTTACCATCATTTCGATATAAGTTCCGCCGAACAACCTGCAGAACCCGGCACCTGCCAAACCAACAACTAATAACACAATGGTTCTTGAATAGTGTGGGACAGTTCTTAGTCTCTCGATCTCTTTCCTGATTTGTTCAAGAGACCAGTGATCTTCAACAATTCTCCAGCTCATTCTGCTGATGCCTGAAATAACTTTAAAATTTGCACCGTGGGGCGCCACACGTTTCAATGAACTGAGAAATTGTTCGTGATTGGCATCACTAATGGTTAGCATTAATGCCCGGTGCGTAATAAAAAGGTCTGTTGAATATCCCAGCGCATCAGAAATGCGGTTGATGGTCATGCGTACTCTTGCCGTGCTGGCACCCGAGCACATAAGCAGGTTGCCAATTTCCAATAATAAAGAACCGGTTTCGCTCAGCTTTTTGCTTTCACTCTCACTCATGTTTTTTTGTTAAGCACCGCAAAGTTCCGGCACTTTTTGCTTGTCTAGAATGACAGCAATCACTCAAAAAAACTTTAAGATCATGATTTGTGATTTTGAAAATCAAGTTTGATGCACATCATTTGTGGATGTAAAACTTATTGCGAGATCAGCAGATGGTAAATGAAAGCCTATACTTGACTAACTAGAGGGATTTCGTTTTTGTCAAGGAATATCATTTTTCCTTTTGCTTTACCGGTAGCAACCATTTCATCTGCGCCTGATGAAGGGCCTCCAATTCTTAACACAGCATCGCAATGATCAATAAGCCTGATCGCAACAGGATGGAAGATTTCGTTGAACACTTCATCACCCGTTTCCCTGGAACCTGCAGCTTCTATTAAGGGCAATGCAAACCATTCTCCTAAAACAGGGAGGTGCCCCATCCGGTATATTTCCAAGGCGGCATCGGTCATTGCTTTTACATTGGCTGCAATTAAATCAGGGTTGTCGTTAGTGCCGGAGCGGTAAGGACCGGCAACAAGAATCATCAATGATTTCTGGACCATGGAGAATATTTTAGTTTTGAAGGAGAATTTTATCGTATTAGCATCACATTTCCTTTCCTGGAAATGGTTCTTCCGGTATAATCAATTGCCTGGGCAACATACACAAAATTGCTTGTGGATTGCAGTTGGCCTGAGATGGTACCATCCCATCCCTTACCGCTCTCTGATGTGCTGAACACTAGCTGTCCCCAGCGATTGTAAATTCTGAAATATTGCAATTGCTTTATCCCTACAAGAATGGGGCGTATCACATCGTTATGCCCATCACCGTTTGGCGTAAAACCGGATGGAACAAAAATATCAGGACCGGTTTTGAACACTTTTACATTGATATCGTCTTCTGCAAAACACCCAATGGCGTTTGTTGCACGAACGATATAGGTAATGGATTCATCCACCATCGATGAATTCAACGTAGCAACTGGGTTTTTAATGATGGTTGAATTTAATCCGGTTGGCGGCGACCAGGTAAATTGATAAACACTGGAATCACCAACGGTAGCGTTCAACTGGAGTAATTGATTATTGACAATTGCTGTATCTCTTCCAGCAGATAAAATAATTTTTGGCAATACACGTACATGAAATGTATCCGTTAACGCATTTGGACAACCTGCATTAAACACTTTCACAACATAATTAGTATTAGATAAAGGGGATGCTATTGCCTGGATGCTGTAAGGAAGGGAACTCACCGTTCCACTTCCCTGGTTAGTTAATGCGGTAGACGGTGTCCACGTGTAAGAAGTGCCGATGGCAATATTGGCATTTAACTGCGCTGATTTTCCATAACAAATCGTAACGGAATCAGGATCGATGGTCATGCGGGGAAAGGGCACATTTATTAAATGAGCATAAGCTACCGAACTGGTATCTGCAGGGCAAACACCGCTCTTTACAATAACCCTGTAATAAATATCTGATGCAAGACTATTAATACTGTAAGTTGAATTTGTATTTGCTGGTGAAAAATTATTCCAGTTTACATTATCGAAGGATTGCTGCCAGTTGTTGACGGAACCGGTATTGCCGGCTAATGTAAAAGTGCTGTTGACCGTTTGACCAACACAAACGTTAGTTGTAGCTGGGTTTAAATTGCCACCAACACTCTTCGGATCAACAGTAATGGTTGCTACTACACTGGTATCTACGCTACAGGCATTTCCATTTTGTACTACCGCCCTGAACATGGTTGTGGTTGTAAGATTCTGTGCTGTATAAGTAGGGTTAGTATTAGCGATCGGAGTCCATTGTGTGCCATTGGTTGATGACACCCATTTAATCACATTTCCAACGGACCCGTTTAAGTTTAGCAAAGTGCTGTTGGTACCAGCACAAACTTCGGCATCAGTTATTACTCGGCCCGCGGCCGTTGGGGGCGATACAGTAACAGGCAGGACCGCGTTTAAATTGGCACAACCATTTACTTGGTTTACCGTAATGCTGCCTCCCGTGATGCCCGGAGTTACACTGATCGTATTTGTATTTGCTCCCGAATTGATTGTCCATCCTGAGGGTACATTCCATGTGTAAGTAGCCCCCGCAAGTGCAGGCACGGAATAAATGCCAGGCGTATTGGCGCAGGCAGGGCTGTTACCGCTAATCTCTAGTCCTGCACAAGTGTTGCGAAGCGCAACATATGCATATGCGAAGTGTGCCCCCGGGGCGCAGTTATCCGCCTCAAAAGTTAGTGTTACCTGCTGGCCGCGGTAAGGCGAAAGATCAAAAGTCACTTCTGTCCAACCTTTTGTCCACACATCACGCAACCATGTACCGTTGTTGCCTTGCGCTCCGGCATGTGATAAAAACAATACAGGGCTGTTACTAAAACCATTTGCCAAAGCTGTTGCCGTATCCAGTGTGGCACCGGTACCGCCACTGCCTCCCTGTCCGGGATTAGCATTATTGAAAGTAGGAAGATAATAGTGCGGCGAGGCGCATGTAATAACATTCCCGTTTACACTTAGGGTAGCCTTAAACATGGGTTGCTCGTCAGAATTGTGCGTACCGTTTTCAAGTACCATAGCATATGCATAGGTCATTGTGTATGGTATTGTTGCTGGTCCGGCCGGTACATTAATCAGGTAAGTGATTGACCTTGTGAATCCTCCCGGGTTATTGTTTGAAGAATGGAGATCAAAAGAAGTAGAATTGGAGCCGAGTTTTACGGAATAGTTATAAGCATAACCATTAATAGTAGGGATAGTTGGAAACCCACCATATTGATCTGTACCCGAACTAGTAATAACATTGATACCAGTCGTTGTAATGCCATATTCGTATATTCTGGAAACGCCGGAATTAGGTAAGGGATAATTTTGTGAGGCGCCATTTACAAGTCCCGTCCTGGCTGACCAAAATGAGAGATCACCCGCAGCAAAATTGATGTTGACCGGGCATGCCTGCATCTGGCTATAAGAAGTAGCAGTGCTTAGTATCCCGATGATCACTATCAGCCATGTTATCAACCTATTATGCATAAGCAGGGTGAGACTTAGTTTTCATTAAGAGTTCAAATTACATCATGAGTTTAAAGTTCACGAATATTATAACGAAGAACTGGCAATAATTATGATAGCATAAACAAATTTTCAGTTCAATATTGCAATAATTTCTTCTGTTTCTAAATATTGCTCCGTGTATTACCTTTTTTCCTGTTATTGAAGGCAATTCTTTCCAATGCAAGTGTTGTGATGATACCAAGCGTGTAAGCTAACAGGTCGAGCCATTCAAAACCATAGCCGATTACAGTTTTAGCTATGATGTTGTTTTGAAGTCCCAACTTATTGACGATGTGGAAATACTGCAATACTTCAATTGCATAAGCAAACAACAGCACACCAACAGCTACGTTTATTACAAGGGCGTTCAAAACGGTTTGTACGGCACAATATATTAGCATTACAACAAGGTAATCGCCGACATAAGGGCGAACGAAAGCGTCCCGCACAAAGAGTGCAATGAGCACTTCGATAACAAATAAAACGGAAGCCAAAAGAAAGTACTTTATATGAAAACGAAACATTCACCAAATATCAGGATGATTGATTGTTGAATTAAGTTTCTTCAGGGAGTAAATCTAAAATAACTGCACATACGAGGTGTTAGGCCAGGTAAACTATAATGAATACTGAACTGAGATAAGTCCACAATATGGCAAATAGGATGTGCACCTTAGTCTCGAAAGATTTTCCCTTCCAAACCTGCGAAGAATATCCAAAGAATTGAACCCACAACCTGGCTGCCCAAAATATTCCAAGACCGAGGGAAAGCTTTCTACCCAAATTTGTATTTACCAACTCGTGTGCGGATGTCAGGCAAAGAAGTCCGATCAAAAAAACAACCAGTGCAATAAACAGCGTATGAATATACATAAGCTGGCGATTGATGATGCTTAATCCTATTAGCTCATGCTTCCATCTAAAATACCTCGGAAAAGTAAAATGCGATAATGCAAGCACGACCAATAAGAAGCCAATTATTTTAAGATGAAGTTCCATGAAAGAATGATGTTATCGGGTACAGTTAAAGACAGACATAAAAGGAGTAAACTTTTTTTCACTGAAAGAAGAGAAGCCTGCACGATCAAATGCATCTTTCCATGTCGAACGAGAAAAGAAGTGGGTAAATCCTACTGAAAAAGCTACGAAGTTTGGAAAGTCACGCAAATGTTCTACCATAATTACGTGACCATTCTGTTTACATAAACGATGACACTCCTTTAAGAACCGGATTTTCTCTTCGTGAGATCTGATTTCATGTACCGCTGAAAGAAGGAAGACAACATCAACGGAATTATCTTCCAAAGGAATTGAACCTGATGCTATGTGTTCAGTGTTTGGATACAACAAACTAGCTCGCCTTGCTCTTTTTATTGCAGGTTCTGTGTGATGCTCCGCATTGTAAAAATCAAACACTTTTAAATCTGCAAGAGGGAATTTGTTTTTAATAATGAAACTCGTTTCGTCGAAGCCGGCATTCACACTGATAAAGGATTTTTTCTCGCTTTCATTTTGAATAATTCTATTTAGCCAATTCAAAGTGTAATAGCCTGAAAAATCATAGACATAAGCTGAAACAATCAAGGGCATAACAAGTCCATACAAAAAAGCGACTACAACAATCCAAAAAATAATATCATTCCACTCAATAAACGTTCGGCTGGCAAATACTATCGCTAAAACAGCAATACCCAAAAAATAATAATGGCGGTTAAAACTTAAAATGTTTAAAACGCCCTGGAATTTTCGTCTGCTTTGTTCCATTGTTCAATTTTTCCTTTTTTCCAGTAATAGGGGATGTTACGGATAATAAATGCATTTGCTAAGCTGGCATCACCAAAATTCAGTTTATCAATGAACGAAAAATGGTAATCAAGAACTCTCACTGGCGAGGGCTTCCAGTTTTCACGAACGCCTTCAATAATTAGAACTTCTTTATTGATTGCGTCGTACGTAAAGGTAAATGGCAAGGGACCTGCATACCTTCTTGCTTCTTTCCAGTCATTGAATGGTGAGCCGACGGGCAATGAAATATTTTCATCTTCCCTGTTTTCAACTTTTACTTTGAAGCCTGATTTCACGGAGCTGATTTCAGTAACTTGTTTTTGTTTGTTCTGAACAATGTCTGTAGTGGAATAATTGTAGTGTGTAAAAATATTTCCAAAAAACTCCATTTTCTTTTTATCCGTTTCTGAGTTGATGATGTACAACCCTCTCAAGTTTTTACCGGCGTTGTTAGTAAATCGTACGAATACACGGTAGCCAATTAAAAAGAAATCATTGCCAAATACTTTTGGAAAACCTTTTGGTCGTAATGATTTTGTTTGAACCATTGCAACAGCTATAAAGGCCCATTTATCTTTGAAAGTATCTAGCTGTAAACATTCAGGAACTAAATGTGTAACCTGTTCTTTCGGGATGGCAAAAGTCAATACGAGAGAAGTTTCAAAAAACGCTTCAACTGCAAAGGGGTGATTTTTTAAATAGCGAAACATCTTATACCTGTAAAGCTAATTTTTTCCTGAAGTAAAATTCATTGTAAAGTATCAACAGTATAAACAAAAAGGCAAAGAAGGCGTTCCATCTTCCCCACAACAATAAATCGGGTACAACAAAGAACTCGATCGCATTCATTGTTGCGATAATGACAATTTGAGTGATGGCGTTGACACGTGGCATAATTCCACTTAATATCCAAACGGCCATTAAGGTTTCTAAAATGCCAATTAGAATTGTCAATAAAGACGCATGATCATCACCTAATATCCTGGCAACTATTTCACGGTGCCTTGGTACAAGGTTTAATACTTTGCAAACAAGTCCGTTGATTAGCCACACTGTTGCGATAAGATAGGCTAGTATTTTATGTTTGGTTAAATTAGTCATTTAGTTTGCAGCCTTTAATGGGATGTATTCTTCCCTATTCGTAATAATAATCAGCATAAACTACTTGAGGATCGCCGTTATCCTGCAAAGACCTTTTCTTGGGAAATCCATCACTATTATATTCGTAAGTATAGTTTACGGGGTTACCATAACTATCTTTTATTGTAAGCAAATTATTTCTGCCTAGTAATGCAATTTCTTCACCGCTGTTTAGCATATATATCGAAAGGCCAGCGCTATTGAGCGGATTCGGGTGATTGTCGTAGAAATATTGATATCGACCTAAAAGCATACTGTAGACTTTATCAACAACCTCACTTTGCGTTATGTTATTATTTTGGTCATAAGAGTAGGTGATTGTTTCAAACAAATTCCCTGACCAATAACTAAAGATTGAATCAACAATGATCCTTCCATTAATATCATAACTGTAAACATCTTCAACAGCAGTAGTTTGTGATGCGGGATAACGAACAAATCTTTTTATGATTTTACCTTTGTTATCCAATTCAAATGTATAAATGGTCCCCTCATTCGTTACTTTTGATAATCTTCCGTCTGGATCGTATGCTATGTATGTCTTGGATATATAGCCATTATTACCACTGTCGATCATCATATTTAACCTGCCTTGGCCATCATATTTAAAGAATACATACCCTACTGAGTCGCCGTCCTGGCTGCGGATCATTTTCAGGCGGGTGCCTTGAGAGCCTGAGTCTTCCTTACTACAGGAAAAAATTATAGAACAAATAAAGCAAAGTATCAGGGATAGACGGAAAGCAATCATGGTTTATGGTTTATACTACCAAGCTAACTATTTAGACTTTGCAATTTTGTTAAATATAAAGGCATTGTGGCATCCAAATAAAAAACCACTTTCAACCGAAAGTGGTTTTTAAAAGAAATATGATTATTAATTAAAAATCCTTTTTCTTCTGCTGCGCATTTTGCATTGGATTAGGTCCGTTCGATTGTCCCCGGGCCTGTTGCTTCATTTTGAATACCTGCAACTTTGTTGCTTGCTTCGATGCATCACCCCAGGTGTTATTGCCTTCATCAATATCAGCAGTTTCTTTCATCGGATCAAGTTTGATAGAAGTAACTTCTTTGTCTTTCATAAAGGTCTTCACTACTTTGTTTTCATTCAAACGCCAAACTTGTGCAGGAATACGATCTACTTCTTTACTTCCGTCTTTATATGTCCACTCAAGAATGATAGGCATGGTTAATCCCCCCTTATTGCTGAAGGTTAATTCGTAAAAATATTTGTTGGAATATTTTTTCTTTTCGTCAGCAGATAAACTATCAAAGGGTTGTTGCGGAGCTGCTGTAAATTTTGTTGAATCGTAAGGTTCTAATCCACGATTATATCTCCAGTAAAAATCACGAAGCGATGTATCAGCATCAACTGCAAACTCAATATCCTTGTCCTCCCTGTTGCGGATTTTTGAAATATCATCGTAAGTGCTGCCTTGTGGGCCGGGTAATGACTGCTTCCCGTCAGTATTGTTATCATTACCAAAACGTCTGCCACTACGACCACCTTGCATCATCATTTCACCGCTAGCATCTGTCTTTGCATATTTTACCGAATCCAAAGAAATATCACAAACAT
Organism: Flavisolibacter sp.; assembly: GCA_035554655.1. Lineage (GTDB taxonomy): Bacteria > Bacteroidota > Bacteroidia > Chitinophagales > Chitinophagaceae > Flavisolibacter. The sequence goes on along the minus strand of DATMIF010000053.1, from coordinate 223,371 downwards.
CGGTGCTATAAAACCATCCTCTCCAGAACCAATCCAGATCTTCGCCGCTCGCATCTTCCATCGTACGGAAGAAATCTGCAGGTGTTGGATGTTTGAATGCCCAACGTGTTGCATATTGCTTGAAGGCATAATCAAACAATTCACGGCCCATAATGGTTTCACGCAAAATATTCAAGCCAGTTGCAGGTTTTGAATAGGCGTTCGGACCAAAACCAATAATATTTTCTGAATTGGTCATGATAGGTTCCAGCTGATCTTTCGGCAATTTCATGTAATCAGTAATAGTAAATGCCGGTCCGCGACGTGAAGGAAATTTATTGTCAAACAATTCTTCGGTGAGGTATTCAACAAAAGTATTCAACCCTTCGTCCATCCATGTCCATTGACGTTCGTCACTGTTGATGATCATTGGAAAGAAGTTATGTCCCACTTCGTGAATGACGACGCCAAGCATCCCATATTTGGTTTGCTCGCTGTAAGTGCCATCTTCATTTGTTCTTCCATAATTGAAACAGATCATTGGATATTCCATCCCGTTGGACGCTTCAACACTTTGTGCAACAGGGTAAGGATAAGGAATGGTAAAGTGCGAATAAGTTTTTACCGTATGCGCAACAACCTTTGTGGAGTATTTGCTGTAAAGGCCATACGCTTCCTTTCCATAAAAACTCATGCACATGGTTTTTGCCTTCTTTCCTTCAATATCTGCAGGCATGGCATCCCAAATAAATTTGCGTGAAGAACCCCATGCGAAATCACGAACACTGTCTGCCTGGAATACCCAAGTTTTTGTTCCTGTTGCTTTTTTCTTTTCAGCAGCTTTGGCTTCAGCCAGCGTTACAATTTCAACAGGTTCTTTTGCTGTTTGCGCTTTTTGCCAGCGGGCCAATTGTGTTGGTGTCAATACCTGGTTATAGTTCTGACCTACACCTGTTGCACATACAACATGATCCGAAGGAACAGTCATCTGAACTTTAAAGTTTCCAAACGTCAATGCAAACTCACCACGTCCGGTAAATTGATGGTTCTGCCATCCCTGGAAATCGCTATACACACAAAGACGGGGATACCACTGTGTGATCGTAAACAAATAGTTCCCGTCTTCAGGAAAATATTCATAACCGCCGCGACCACCCACACCCATGCGGTCAGGAATTTTATAGTACCAGTCGCAGTTGAAAACAAATTTTTGCCCTGGTTTTAAGGGTTGCGGCAACTCAACACGCATCATCGTTTTGTTGATGGTATAGTTTAATTTTTTGCCCGTAGCATCAGTGAGTTTTGTAATGATGTCGCCATAGCCATTATCTTCTTTTGAAATGGACGATCCATCCAATTGCTGTGTGCTGATTTGACGCGGCATTGGATTGCTCGTTTGGTAATTGGCATTGTTGATATTGCTATGCTGGTTTTCATCCAATTGCAACCATAAGTAATTAAGAACATCCGGCGAACTGTTATAGTAAGTGATGGTTTCACTTCCTGTCAGTTTCAAATTCTTTTCGTCGAGTGTTGCTTTGATGTTATAATCGCAGCGTTGTTGCCAGTACTTGGGTCCGGGTGCTCCGCTTGCTGTGCGGTATTCGTTCGGAGTAGGCAGTGTAGTTCCCAGTTGCTCAAACTTGTTTCCATGATTTGAGTTGGGATTGTTTTTGATGTCTTGTGCAAATGCGGTTGTTAATAAACCTGCAGAAGCAAAAAACAATAAAACTTTTTTCATGTGAGATTTGATTGTTTATGTGTTATATAATGATTGAATAAAAAAGCTTTAATGATTTCGTTGATGATGTTTATGAACCAATCTGCATTACTACTATTTTACTTCTTTTGCGTCGCACTCTTGTACGTTTTGTAATTCTTATCATCACATTCGAAGTATCTTACTGATTTCAAGAATTCCTTAAATCAAAGAATCAGTTCCCTCGTGCCTCGGGATGACAAGCAAGAGTGGTTACTGTTTGCACGCAACTTCAAATTTCAAAAGTTTTAAAATCTGTAGTTCTCTTGTTTGTCATGCTGAGGTGACGAAGCACCTGATGGCTGTATTAAAGAAATTTTCGAATCAGTAATGACACTTGCACAACGTTCAATAAAGTTCAGAACGATGAAGTGAGTGACACAACCGGCGTTGATAGTAGCAGTTTGCTGGCTACATATCATTCAACCTTTGATCAAAGAACTAAAATTTTTTTCCCGTATCAATAATGCTCTCGTATGTTTCTTTTCTTTCCAAGGCCACCTGTCAATGGCCATTTCCAAAGCTAATCCCAAAACCACTACCGAAATGATGATTACCCAGTAGTGACGATTTAGCTTAATGAAACCAACAATAAGCTGTGCTAATAAAAGAATCAGTAAAACAACAAGTATCTGCCCGAGTTCCAATCCAACACTAAAACTTATCCAGGCTGTCCAGAAACTTTGGTCTTCGGCAAGCAGCCATTTGAGTGTTTGCGCAAAGGCCAGTCCGTGAATGAGGCCAAAGAACAACGCCAAAAAATAGTTGATGCGTATGGAACGCGGTGTGAAATTTTTTAAAAAAAGATTGGAGAGTGCTGTAATAACAATGGTGCAAGGAATGAGAAATTCTACAATGCCATCATTAACAGTAATGATATTTTTTGCACTCAGTATAAGTGTTACGGCATGGCCAACTGTAAAGGCTGTTACAAGGATCAGCACCTGTTTCCAATCCTTTAATATGTAAATGGCAGCGAGTGCAGCTACAAAAAAAATATGATCAACCGCTGACCAGTTGATGATATGTTCCCAACCAATCTTGAAATAGAAAATAAAATCGTTCATGTGCATCTGTGGATGCGAGATGTGAGATTGAAGCTTGAGATTAGTTACCTTGCTCGTTACTTGCTACCCGGCTCTCGCTATCTTTAACCTTTTCTAAGTTTGAAGGTTCAAAATAATTCAGACTTTTGTTTCTGTAAAAAAATAATTTGCTGATGGCTGCAATATTTTATAAGTGGTTACTGGTTTTTAGTTCCTTATTGCCTGGTGTCAATGATTCAAATCAATCATTAAACGGGCATCGACATCCATTTTATATTGCTGTTACGGAGATCAACCTGAACACTTTCGATAAAACTTTGGAGGTGAGTTGTAAAATGTTTGCGGATGACCTGGAGCAGATCATTGAAAAGAACAACCATGCTCAACTGGATATTGCTTCAGATAGAGACAAAGCAAGTTTCAATAAATACCTTCCTGCGTATGTAAAAAGTCATTTAGGATTAACCATTGATGGTAAGGCTGCAAACCTTTTTTATATCGGTTTTGAAAAAGAAAAAGAATCCGCTTACTGCTATTTCCAGGTTGAAAATATTTCTTCTGTCAAAAAACTGGATGTGTTTGACAGCTTGTTACAGGATTTCACTTCGGAGCAAATTAATATCATTCATGTAACCGTGAATGGGAAAAGACAAAGCACAAAGCTGGACTATCCGGAGAAGAACGCAAGTTTTAGTTTCTAATCAGTAACATCATCTGATTTTATTTTCGCTTGCATTAAATTGCAGGACACTTATTTTTTCATTATGAGAAATATTTTCCTGATTGCTCTTGCATTGTTTGTCTCGATAAATGTTTTCGCAAATGTTCGCCTTCCTGCCATCATTGGTTCCCATATGGTGCTGCAGCAAAATTCAAAAGTTACCATTTGGGGTTGGAGTGATCCTGCAGAAAAAATCAAACTAAAATCAACCTGGGATACGACCACTTATAATGCAACGGCTTTGTGGGACGGTAAATGGAGTGTTGAATTACAAACACCAAATGCCGGGGGGCCTTACACTATTTCCATCAATGGCAATAACAGCATTACACTTGAAGATGTTATGATTGGAGAAGTTTGGGTTTGCGGCGGTCAAAGCAATATGGAAATGAATGTGAACTGGAAGCTGCCTTATGACGATGATGTAACAAAAGCAACCAATGATAAGATCCGGTTCTTTTATATCCCGAAAACAACTTCTGAATATCCGCAGGAAGATGTGAAAGCGAAATGGGTGGTGTGCACTCCTGGCGAAATGAAAAACTTTAGCGCTGCAGGATATTTTTTCGGAAAGAAATTGCTGGAAAACTTAAATGCACCCGTAGGATTAATTAATTCAAACTGGGGCGGTACACCTGCAGAAACATGGACACCTGAGGAACTGGTGGAGAATGATCCCGTATTGAAAAAAGCCGCTGACAGTTTAAAGATTTCGCAGTGGTGGCCTGTTAAACCTGGCTATGCCTACAATGCAATGATTTATCCCATTACAAATTATTCAATAGCCGGTGCTATATGGTACCAGGGGGAAAGCAATGTTGGCACTGCATCAACCTACACGCAATTGTTCACAACTATGATCAATAGTTGGCGCAAAGCATGGCATAAGGACTTCCCGTTCTATTTCGTTCAAATAGCACCGTTTGCCGGTTATGGCGATAACAGTTCATCTGCTTTCTTGCGGGAAGCGCAAACTAAGACATTGTCCCTTGCAAACACGGGAATGATATTAACCAGTGACCTTGTTGATAATATTAATGATATTCATCCGAAGATGAAAAAAGAAGTGGGAGAGCGGTTAGCCGATCTTGCATTGGCTGAAACCTATCACCAACATAGTAATGCTTACAAAATTCCTATGTACAAAAACATGCAGATTGAAAAAAATAAGGTCAGGATCAATTTCACTAATGCGGACAATGGTTTGATGAACAAAGGTCCGTTAACCGAATTTTACATTGCTGGTGATGATAAGGTTTTCAAACCTGCAGAAGCAAAGATTGATAAGAACAGTATAATCGTGTGGAGTAAGGACGTTGCCAAGCCCGTTGCGGTTCGATTTGGTTTTAGAAATGCAGCAACTTTAAATCTCTATAACAAAGAAGGCGTTCCTGTAAATCTTTTCAGAACAGATGAATGGCCTGTGGACATTGTTATCAACAGGAAATAGTGAAGCTGGCAAAAAGGGTCTACCTCGGGCAACTTACAGGCGAGTTATAGGCGAGTTATAGGCGAGTTACAGGCGAGTAAAGGAATGCCTAATTGATACCTGCCACCTGCTTTGTGCATATGTACGCATCTTATGAAAGGCCTTGCTTCAATCAAGCGCCATGATTGTGTATTCAACCGCTCATACAAATGTTCTTACGCCGGTAGAGTTATAGGCAAGGCGGAATTCTTTAGGAGTACAGTTCTTCTTCTTCTTGAAGATGCGGTTGAAGTTAGACATGTTATTAAATCCGCAGCGGTAAGCAATTTCATTAACGCTTTGCGTAGTATCGATCAACATACGTGAAGCATGCCCCAGTCGGACTTCATTTAAAGTATCAACGAATGTTTTTCCTGTCCTTAATTTAAAGAAGCGGCTAAAAGCAACTTCTGACATTGCAATTAGTTTCGACACCTCATTTAAAGAAACATCCTTTTGAAAGTTTTTGTTCAGGTATTCCATTACGGTATTTATCCGGCGGCTATTATATGAAATGGTTTCAGTGTTATTGAAAGTGGTGTTTGAAAGTGTGCGAATATTTCTTGAGGTCGAAAGATCATGTAAAATTGAAAGCAATTCGAGTACGGAATCAAAGCCATGCTTTTCAGTTAGTGCCACTAATCTTGGCATAATGGCTTCAGTAGTTTCTTTTGAGAATAATATTCCTTTCAGTGATTTTTCAAACATTTTCCGGATCACGCTCATCTGGTTGCGGTGCAGAAATTTATCATCAAATAAATCTCGATGGAATTGAATGGTGATCTCATGCAATGGGTGTCCTTTTAATTTATGGGTGAACCATCCATGGTGCAGGTTGGGGCCAACTAGTACCAGTTCCAGATCTTCTATTTCCTCGATATGATCGCCGATAACCCTTTTCGCCCCCTTGCCATTCCGAATAAAATTCAGCTCAAACTCTTCGTGATAATGTAATGGGAAATCGAAATCCTTTTTCACCCTGGAGAAAAGCGTAAAACAATCGCCCTGGGTTAATGGGGTGATCTCTCTTAATAACTTGTCGTTCATATAGCAATTGATGAAATAGTGAATTGAAGGTATAAAAAAGTACAATCGGAAATCAAAAAAAGTATTCAAAGTGAATCAAAAGCTGCTATTGCTTGTAACCCTTTACAATAAAGGGTTGTAGCATAGAATCAAACTACAATGACCACAATCATATCCTGACATGACAAGGATCAACCTAAAATAATATTCCATATTGATAAAAAAGTATCATTATTGTGACAGGATAAAAAATAATTTTGGTTGATGGCGTTAGACTTGCTGGCTTTGCGACAAGTTAATTTTTAACTGTACAATCGTTTGCGCATAGCCATTTGAGCCTTCGCTAAAGTTTTTGGAGATAATTTATGCAACCGATTGAACTAAATTCAAAAACTTTCTAATTTAGGTTATTGATCATTTAAAAAACTTGCTGTATGAGGAGATCTCTTCTGCGACTGCTTGCGGTGCTGATAGCAACGCTAAGCCTTACTATCTCATTTGCACAAAACCGAAAAATTACGGGTACTGTAACCGACGACAAACAAGCCCCGCTTGTTGGTGCCACTGTTTCTGTAAAAGGCACTAGGGTCGCAACCACAACTGATGCCATTGGAAAATTTACACTCAACGTTCCGCCAAACGGGAATACACTTGTGATTTCCTATGTTGGTATGCAAAACCGTGAAATTGCCATTGGTAGTAGCGATGTTATCAATGCTGCCTTAACGCCAACTGCAGGCTCCATGAGTGATGTAGTTGTAGTCGGTTACGGCCGGGCACGAAAGGTAAACCTCACCGTTTCTCAAACGGGTGTGGCTGCAAAGGACATTGAAAAAACTGTAAACACTACGGTAGAGCAAGCCATCCAGGGTCGTGCCGCAGGTGTGTATGTTACTCAGAACTCTGGTCAGCCCGGTGGCGGTATGTCAGTGAACATCCGTGGTATTAGTACACTTAATCCAAACACCCAGCCTTTGTGGGTGATTGACGGTGTGCAAATACAAAATTCTGATGTGTCTTTTGGTAATCAAAGCACTTCAAATCCTTTGGCTGGTTTAAACCCGAATGACATTGATGACATTCAAATCTTGCAGGGGCCTTCAGCCACAGCTATTTACGGTTCACGTGCAAGTAATGGCGTTATTCTCGTTACAACGAAACGTGGGAAGGCAGGAGATTTCAAGATCAATTATGCATACCAGTATAATCTTCAGACACCTCCAAAGAGCCTACCGGTGATGAATCTTAGGCAGTATGCCCAGTTTGTGAAAGAGTATCATGCGATAGCAGGAGGAACAACACCAGGGGAATTTTTAGATCCTTCATTGTTAGGGAAAGGTACTGACTGGCAAAAACAGTTGTTGAATAATGCAGCTATGAAAAAACACCAATTAAGTTTAAGTGGTGGAAGCAATAACACTACTTACTATTTGTCTGGTGAGTATTTGAACCAGGATGGTGTTGCATTGGGCTCTGGTTTCAAGAGATATGGTTTTCGATTAAACCTTGATAATAAACCACGAGAATGGGTAACTGTTGGTGCTAACCTCAATTTTAACCAAACAAACGAAAACCTTACGGCTACCAACTATAGCGATGCGGCAAGCCCACTTATTGCAAATGCATTACGATTGACTCCTCAGATACCTGTTACAAACCTTGACGGTTCCTGGGGTGGTAGCGATCCTGTAAATGGTGCCAACCAATTTGCTCCTATAAATCCTATAGCACTTGCCAATCTCATTACCAATAAAAATATGAAGAGGCAATTTTTAGGTGGTTTAAATCTTGGCATTACACCGGTTAAAGGGTTAACTCTAAGAACTTCCCTGAATGGTAATGTTGGTAACGGACTTTCTATTTATTATACACCAACCTATAGTATAGATCAGTGGCATTACAATACATTGTCTTCCTTAGACGAAGGGACTTACACCAGTTGGTATTGGAACTGGAACCAGTTGGCTGAATACAACAAACAAATTGGCAAACATAACTTTGTTTTGATGGCAAGCCATGAAGCTCAAGCCTCCAATTGGAAAGCTTTAAATGCTGGAAGAACAGGATTCCTCACGAATACCATATTTGATGTAAATGCCGGTGACTCGAAGACTGCTACTAACAGCGGAGGTGAATACCCCTGGTCAATGGAATCCTTTTTAGGAAGGGTTAATTACAACTATGACAACAGGTATTTGCTTACAGGAACTTTCCGCAGGGACGGATCTCCAAACTTTGGTGTTGATAAAAGATGGGGAAATTTCCCTTCAGTTTCGGCAGCATGGAGAATAAGCCGCGAAAAATTCTTTAATATATCTGCTATCAGCGAGTTGAAATTAAGATTCGAAACTGGATTGACTGGTAACTCGGTAAGTAGTTCCGGTGTTTATTCTGGTTTAACAAATGGAGCAACACCATGGGGGCCTGGATTTATTCCGGCAAATTATACCAATCCCAAATTACAATGGGAATCAACGAACACGAACGATGTAGGAATGAACATGGGTTTGATCAAAAACAGGTTCAACATTGAAGTTGATTATTATGTTAAGAAAACAGATAACCTTTTAATGTCAGCTAGTTTACCATGGTTGATGGGCACAAACGGTGTTGGTTCAACTGGTCCTCCTCCAGTAAATGCAGGTTCTTTGAAAACAAAAGGTTGGAACTTTACTTTCACTTCAACAAATATCGAAAACAAGAATTTCAGGTGGGAATCTAACCTCAACATCTCTCATTTCAATACAGTAATTACACATTTGAACAGCGACAAGGCCGTGATAGACAAATCATCATGGTGGATGAATAACTGGACACAACGTGCTGCTGTTGGTTATGCACCGTGGTTGTTCAGAGGATATATTGCAGAAGGTTTGTTCCAGTCTGTTGATGAAATTGCAAAGAGTGCAGTTCCGGTTGACAATAACGGAACCAGGCGTCCGACCAGTGCTACTACGGGAATTTGGGTTGGCGATGTAAAATATAAGGATATAAACGGCGATGGAAAAATTACTGTTGATGATATGACGAACATTGGTAACCCCTGGCCAAAACTGACAGGTGGCTTAACTAACTCGTTCTCCTATAAAGGTTTTGATTTGAGTATTTTGATCACTGGTACTTACGGAAATGATGTTTACAATTATATAGCTGCAACAAATTATAATCCCAACAATGTAAACCTTAGCAGAAACTTCCTTGTAGGTGCAGGCGACTATGCAAGGCTCACAACAGATGCAAACGGAAATACAACAATTGCTAATCCTGAAACAAAGGTTCCAAGAATAGCTAACGGACAGATCGGAATGGAGAATAATTATTCTGTCAACTCAACCAGGTTTGTGGAAGACGGCTCTTATCTCCGTTTGAAGAACGTTTCATTAAGCTACAATGTGCCGGCAAAATACCTGGGCTATACAAAGGTCATCAAATCATTAAAGGCTACGATCGGTGCACAAAACATTTATACTTTGACACACTACAAAGGATACGATCCGGAAGTGGGTTCATATGTAGGAACTGGCTCAAGTGGTGGTAACCAGGCTATCGGTATCGATAATGGTCGTTACCCGTCATGTCCAATGTATACTGCAACCATCAGTGTAAACTTCTAAACTCGTTAATATGAATAAGATAAATCGTGTAAACTATTTAATCGGCTTGCTCATAGGAATTGCTGCGCTGGCAAGCTGCAAAAAAAGCTTTCTTGACCAGCCGCCAAAAAGCTCGGTAACAGATGCCGGCTTTTATAAAACTGACGAACAGGCATTAGCGGGAACCGGATTACTTTATAACATGGTATGGTTCGATTATAACGACAAAGCCATGTACAATCTTGGTGATTTCCGGGGTGGTACTGCCTTTTCAGCATGGAATGACAGAGGTAACGTGTTGTTCAACACTACAGGAGATAATGGAGAGAATGGAGCTTCATGGCGTGCATTTTTTAACGTGGTAGCGCAGTCAAACCTTTACATGTACAACTTAAACAGGTATGGCGGTGCGGGCGTTTCTGATAAGATCCGCAAAATGACTATTGCAGAAGCAAGATTCATGAGAGCTTTGGCTTACCGCTTTTTGGTAATGAATTGGGGGCCTGTTCCAGTCATAGAAAATAATGTAGAACACCTTTTCGATACTGCAATTGTAAGAAACACCATTCCTAGTGTTTGGCGTTTTATTACCCGTGAAATGCGTGCCGCAGCAGTGGATCTTCCTGAAACTCCTGTTCAGGAAGGACGACTGACAAAATGGACTGCAGAAGCTATGCTTGCCCGTTTTTATCTTACAAGAGCAGGTGTTGAAGCAACCGGAGGTTCAAGAAAACAACAGTTTTTAGACAGTGCTAAATATTACGCTGCTGATGTAATTAATAATAGCGGCAAAAAGTTACTGGATAGTTATCCGAATCTATTCAAATATCCTTACGATAATAATTCAGAGTCACTGTTTGAATTACAATGGGTCTTTTCAGGTTCTAATATATGGGGTACTCAAAATAGCATGCCCGAATATCTAGCCTATAATCCCGAGATTTCATATGGTGGATGGGGCGGTGATAAAGGTGCCACATGGTGGTTGATTAAACAATATGATGGAATAACAGAGCAACCTGATGGCACCTTAAAAGGAAGAACGTTGGATCAACGTCTTACGTCTACATTTATGTTGCCTGGTGTTACTTATCCTGAAATCACAGCGATGAGCACCAAGCAGGCATTTGTTTTCCCTCAAACAGGAACTGATCAGAACTTTTGCAACGTGAAAAAATATGTATGCGGTTCTCCGTTAGATTGGGATAAACGTGCTGAAAAAGCCTCACAGCAACACTATCCTTATGATACTTACATGATGCGTCTTGCTGAATTGTACCTGATCTACGCTGAAGCTGCCATAGGAAATGGTACTTCAACAACTGATGCAACTGCAGTTGATTATTTCAATAAGGTGCATACAAGAGCAGGATTGCCGGCATGGACAGTATCTGGTGCAAATGCAGACGGGCCTTTAACGCTTGATGTAGTTTTCTCTGAAAGGTTTAAGGAGTTTGCAATGGAAGGAATGGCATGGTACGATTTGGTTAGCCTCCATTACTGGAATCCAACAAAAGCATTTTCTATCCTCAATTCGCAAGACAGAGGTTTGTTCTTTACAAAAGCAGACCAGGTTCCGAATCCAACTCAGTGGACATTTACTAAAACCTCCTGGTTCTCTGAAAGAACAATTACTGCCAATGATGGAAACTTCCTTTTGCCAATACCGAATGTTGAGTTAGCACAAACTCCAAGTCTTAAAAGACCTGCGGTAGATTACCCATAATTGTTAGTAACTAATTTTTTAAAAAGAAACTGAAAAAAATGAAATCGAGAAATAAAATCTTACTAATAGTATTGGTGATGGTCGGAGTTGCTGCTGCATTTGTTTCCTGCAAAAAAACAAATGTCTATTATCCTACTATCGACTATGTAAGAATAACAAAACCTGAATCATCGGATTCATTGCTTGTTGCAGCCGGGCAGGGACAGTTAATTGCGATTATTGGAAATAATCTGCAGGATGCTGTACAGGTTTGGTTCAACGATCAGCAGGCAAGGCTCACGCCAACTTATATCACTAAAACTTCGTTGTTGGTATCTGTTCCAAGCAACATTCCAAAAAAAATAAGCAATAAGATCAAGCTTATTTTTAAAGACGGTTATGAGCTTTTGTATGATTTTAAGGTACAGATCAGTAAACCCGCTGTAAACAGTATGGTTTGCGAATTTGTAAACGACGGTGATATTGCAACTATTCGAGGCGACTATTTCTATGCTCCCGTTACTGTAACATTCCCAGGTGGGGGCGTTGGTACTATTGTTTCTATTAAGGACCAGGAAGTGCAGGTGAGAGTTCCGTCAGGTGCACAACCGGGACAAATAACTGTTACAACAAACTTTGGTGAAACTAAGTCCAACTTCTGGTTCAGAGATCCCAGGAATCATTTTATTGACAGCGATCCGTATGAGGGTTGGTGGGATGGCTCATTGGTTATAAGCAATCCCGGACCTAGCGATCCTCCTAAGATCAGCGGCAATTATCTCCGTTTGACAAGAAAGGTAACTGCATGGAGCTGGAAGGAACTGGCCGGCGGACCTGCATCTGCAATGCCTAACCATAGCAAAAACATCCCTGACGAAGCTATTTTAAAGCCGGAAGATTACTATCTCAAGTTTGAAGTGAATACACTGAAACCTTACAACGGTAATGCTGTAAAAATAAATGTTGCACTTACTGCGGAAGATAACGGTGGTTATAAATGGCTTCCTCCTTATGATACAAAAGGTCAATGGCAGACGGTTGTAGTTCCTTTGAAAGAAGTGTTTGCAGATTATGCTTCTAAGCCCTCTGTTAGTGCAAGCGGGTATTGGAGCCGTATTGTTGTTGGAAACTATCCGGGCGATTGGGATGCTGACATTTGCTTTGACAATTTGAGAGTAGTGCCAATGGTTACCAAATAATTCTAAAAGATTACAATCAAGTATATGATCAAACTAACTTATTTCAGACTGCTTGCTTTCCTTAGTATTATTCTTGTCATCGGTGTAACCTCTTGCGACAAGAAAGATAATCTTCCTAACAATGGTAAAGCAGCGCTATACAGTTTTGGTCCCACGGGAACTAAAATTGGTGAGACACTTCGTTTTATTGGTGTGAATCTGGACCAGGTTTCCTCCATAAAGTTTACTGGTAAAAATGCTGTTGTAGATAAAGCAAGCTTCAAATTGCAGGATGGTTACAATATCCAGGTAGTTGTGCCACAGGCCGCAGAAAAAGGAACTGTGACTTTAAGATTGTCAAGTGGTGACAGCATCGTTACTAAAACACCTCTCAACCTAAGTGTGCTTGCAACAATTACTTCCATTACAGCACAGGCTCGTCCTGGTGATAACATTACTATCAATGGTACATACCTGAACTGGATTGACAAGATAACGTTCTTCAGGGACAAAAAGCCTGCTTCTTTTGTTAGTCAATCTCAAACACAAATTGTAGTAAAAGTTCCGGACGATGCCCAAACAGGTACATTGGTATTGCACTATGGTGGTACTGATTCTGCAAATATTGAAACAAAGGATACCTTGAAGGTGACCTTACCCATTGCTACCTCGTTTGCTCCAAATCCGGTAAAACATGGTACTAACGTAACAATCACTGGTACTGATCTGGATCTTGTAAAGAAAGTCTATTTCAATAGTGTATCAGCTGCCGTTACAAGTTTTGTTAGCCAGTCTGCAACATCACTGGTTGTAACTGTACCAGGTGCTACTACAAAAGGAAAAATAAAATTGGAAGCAGCATCAGGTGTGCAAACAACTTCAGCCTCTGATTTGGATGTAGCGTTGCCAACTATCGCGTCCATGACACCGAATCCTGTTGCTCCCGATGCTAATGTAACAATAACAGGTACTAATCTCGATCTGGTTTCTTCGGCTAATTTTATTGGAGTGCCCGATGCTGTTACCACTTTTGTTAGCCAATCGGCAACACAGCTTGTTATTAAAGTACCAACAGCTGCCATCAGTGGCAAATTAACATTGAATGTAAAGAACTCAACCCTGTCAGTTAAGTCGTCAACTGATTTGTCCATCATAGGTTCTTCTGTTCCTCCCATCATTATTTACGATGATGCAGTCACATCTGCGTGGAACGGCTGGGTCGGCGGTGGCTGGGGCGGAACACATGATTACGCCAACACATCACCGGTAAGGTCAGGATCAAAGTCAATTAAAGTAAGTTACGTAGGCGGTTGGGGTGCTCCTCTTCAATTAGGTGCAGCCAGCATCAACCTGGGAGGATACACTTCTCTTAAACTTTCTATTTATGGCGATGTTGGTAGCGGAGGAAAGAAAGTCAACGTTGGACTAAATAACCAGGATGGTTATACTATTACCTTGGTAGAAGGTGTCTGGACTGATTATACAATTCCCCTTTCCAGCACGGCAGCCACAACAACATTGACAGACTTAATAGTGAAAGAGTTCAACGGAACCGGTGGCTTTACAATTTATGTAGATAACATCGGTTTGTATTAAACCCGAAACAGAACTTACGGGTCGTGGTGGGTGGTTTAATTAAAACAGGCAATAGATTTTTCTCATAAGCAGCAATCCTTAAAAACTGGTTCTTATCACCCTCGATAATGAACCAGTTTTTTTTACAACCAATTTTCTGACGAACGAATTTACCAGAGCAGATATGAACAAAAAAAAGATCATCCCAGCCATTGCAGTTTTTATTGCGATTTGTTTTCAGGTGCACGCCCAATCTTTCGTGCAACGCAGGCAGCAACAATTTTATCTTGATGGTAAACCTTATTACTACATCGGCGCCAACTATTGGTACGGTGGTGTATTAGGTTTAGAAAAAGATAAAGCCAAAGGCGTTGATCGATTAAGAAGGGAACTCGATTTTTTAAAATCGAAAGGCATTAATAACCTGCGTGTTTTGGCAGCTACAGAGGGAACAGGTTTGGTGCACGGCGTAGAAAGAGTAAGACCGCCTTTACAAACCGAAAAAGGAAAATTCAATGCTTCTGTCCTGGATGGTATAGATATCCTGCTTTCAGAAATGGCTAAGCGAAACATGAAAGCTGTTTTATTTCTTAGTAATAACTGGGAATGGAGCGGTGGTTTTTTGCAATACCTGCGCTGGAATGGTTTAATACAAGATTCTGTTTTCAGACGAAAACTGAATTGGGACGAATTCCGGGATTATGTAAGTAAGTTTTATACCTGCAATGCCTGCAAAAAAGATTATTTGAAGCAGGTTGAATTTGTTTTGAACCGTACAAACAAAATCACGGGTAAAAAATATATTGACGAACCTGCGATCATGTCCTGGGAACTCGCAAACGAGCCAAGACCCATGCGTCCTTCTGCAATTGATGCATATGAAAAATGGGTGAATGATGTTGCCACTTTCATTAAATCAAAAGATAAAAATCATTTGGTTACTACAGGCGTTGAAGGAAGCGTTGCCATTGAAAATATGAATGTATTTAAAACAATTCATTCAGGTAATAATGTTGATTATCTCACCATACATATTTGGCCAAAGAACTGGGGATGGTTACAACCTGCAACAATGGAACAGGATTTCCCTAAAGTTGTTTCCAATACAAAAAATTATGTGGAAGAACATGTTGCAGTTGCTGAAAAACTTCATAAGCCATTGGTGATCGAAGAATTTGGTTTGCCGCGGGATTATCATTCCTTTGATGTAAATGCAACAACAACTTTACGGGATCAGTATTACAGCACTATTTTTTCTTACTGGAAGAAAAGTGTTGAAACAAACGGCGTTGTTGGCGGTGTAAACTTTTGGACCTTCAATGGATTTCAAAGACCAATTAAAGGACAAACTTTTTGGAAGGAAGGTGATGAATACATGGGCGATCCTCCAATGGAAGAACAAGGTTTGAATGGTGTTTTTGACAGCGATAAATCAACCTGGAATTTGATCTGGTCATATGTAACAAGTGTTCCTGCATACGAATCAAAGGGCGATGCTCCATCTGATAAATTGGCAACGAAAGAGACAGTTAGCCTGTATAAAAATTTAAAAAAACTTTTGAATAAAGGTGTGATGTTCGGTCACCAGGACGATTTGGCTTATGGCGTGAACTGGAGATATGTTGATAGAAGGAGTGATGTAAAAGATGTTGTTGGAGATTATCCTGCAGTCTATGGATGGGAGCTAGGAAATGTTGAGCATGAACTTCCTTACAATTTAGATAGTGTTCCGTTTGATAAAATGCGCAACTACATCAAAGGAGGTTATGAAAGAGGAGGCGTGATCACTATTAGCTGGCATGCAGACAACCCGGTAAACAGTGAATCTGCATGGGATACCACTCATGCAGTGCAATCTATTTTGCCCGGTGGAAGCAAACACGAATTGTATAAGATTTGGTTAGACAGAGTAGCAGGTTTTCTTTCGAGCTTGAAATCAAATAACGGAACACCAGTTCCAATTTTGTTCCGCCCATTCCATGAATTTACAGGCAATTGGTTTTGGTGGTGTCAAAACACGTGTACGCCAACTGAGTTCAAATTACTTTTCAGGTTTACGATTGATTATTTGCGTGATAAAAAGGGTTTGCATAATCTTTTGATTGTTTACAACACTGCAGATTTTAAGACCAAAGAAGATTTTCTGCAACGTTATCCCGGCGATGATGTTGTTGACGTAGTAAGTTTTGATAGTTATCAATTTGGCGATCCGCAAAAAGATAATGCATTCATGAATGGATTAAATGCAAAACTGACCATGCTGGAAGAAGTTGCAAAAGAGAAAAATAAAATTCCTGCCCTAGCAGAAACAGGGTATGAAGCCATTCCGTACGCAAATTGGTGGACGAATACTTTATGGAAAGGAATTGGTGATCACAAAATTTCCTATGTATTAGTATGGCGCAACCATGGTTTGCAGGCGGAAGGACATATGCACTATTATGCTCCGTATAAAGGACAGGTTTCTGCAAATGATTTTATTAACTTCTACAAACTGGATAAGACCTTGTTTGAAAAAGACGTGACAAAGGAAAAATTGTATCAATAGCGGTGAATAAATTGTCACTTCAAAAATTATAGTGAACGCTGAAAGTGATGATAAGAATTACCAAACGATGAACATAATGCGATGCACTGGCGATGAATAGTAGCAATGACGTTTGGTACAAAATAAAAATTGAAATTGGTTAAAAAAGTATCATTAACAAACATACGAGCTAAGTAATTTGCCTTTGCATGAACCAATGAATTAAAGCCACATTACCATTAGATGAAATTACAAGCCATAGACATAGCCATTATAATTGCCTACCTCGTAACGATGCTGTTTATCGGGTGGTTTTTGCGGAAAAAGGCGAGGCAAAATAAAGAGAGCTATTTGTTGGGCGGAAAAAAGTTACCGTGGTATTTATTAGGATTGAGTGATGCATCGGATATGTTTGATATCAGCGGTACAATGTGGATGGTGGCTCTGTGTTTTGTTTACGGAATGAAAAGCATATGGATACCATGGTTGTGGCCAGTATTCAACCAGGTGTTCAACATGATGTTCTTGTCAAAATGGTTGCGCCGTTCCAACGCAAACACGGGTGCTGAATGGCTTGCGACACGTTTTGGTTTGTGCGGAACAGGTGTTAGGGGTTCGCATAACATAGTAGTGGTCTTTGCACTGATTGGTTGCCTTGGCTTTTTAGCGTACGGATTTATAGGGCTTGGGAAGTTCATTGAAATATTCGTTCCCTGGAATTTAGTGCAACCTTATGTTCCTTTTGACATAGCACCTCAGTACGTTGCACATTTTTATGGAATTGTATTTACAGCGTTTGCAGTTTTTTATTCAGTGTTAGGCGGAATGCACAGCATTGTTCTTGGAGATTTGATCAAATACATTGTAATGACTGTGGGTTGTATTTCTATCGCTGTTATTGCGATGATTCATTTGCATGGAAGCGGTGCAACTACACTAAACGTTCCTCATGGTTGGTTCAATCCATTTTTTGGATGGCATCTGAATCTTGACTGGTCAAATATTGTTCCCGCGGCAAACGATAAAATTGCAAGCGATGGATTTGAGTTGTTTGGAATTTTCTTTATGATGATGTTGTTCAAGGGCGTTTTTGCAGCATTGGCCGGACCTGCACCCAACTACGATATGCAGAAAATTCTTTCAACACGTTCACCGAAAGAAGCTTCAAAGATGACGGGATTTGTATCACTCATTTTATTGCCCATTCGATATTCGATGGTAATTGGTTTAACTGTGTTGGGATTGGTTTACTTCAATCAACTGAATTTAAATAATGGAACTGGTGGTGTTGATTTTGAAAGAGTGCTGCCAGGTACCATTAATAATTTTTTGCCTGTTGGGATTTTAGGAATTGTACTAACGGGGTTGCTTGGCGCATTTATGGGAACATTTTCCGGAACATTGAATGCTGCACAAGCATACATCACCAATGATATTTACTTAAAGTACATCAACCCGCATGCCTCCAATAAAAAAGTGATGACCGTAAATTATACTTCGGGACTGGTGGTTGTAACAATTGGTGTGATACTTGGCTTTTTTGCAAAGGATGTTAATAGTATTCTTCAATGGATTGTTTCAGGTTTATACGGAGGATATATTGCCGCCAATATGTTGAAGTGGTATTGGTGGCGTTTTAACGCCAATGGATTTTTTTGGGGTATGATGGCAGGTATTGTTCCGGCAGTATTGTTGGCAGCATTGAAGTCGGAAAATTTGATTCATGGACTTGAATTGTATTGGTGGCCTGTGTTGTTTGTTTTATCAATTGCGGGTTGCATCATCGGAACTTATACTGCACCGCCAACGGACAGGGAAGTGCTGAAGAAATTTTATTCAACTGTTCGGCCCTGGGGTTTTTGGAAACCGGTTCATGAAGAGGTCATGGCTGAAAATCCATCTTTCGAGCCCAATAGGAGGTTTAAGTTAGACATGTTCAACGTAGTGCTGGGAATTATTGCACAATGTTGCTTAACCATTTTGCCGATGTACGTGGTATTATGGTTGAAACTTCCGTTACTGGTAACAATTGCTATATTATTAGTGATAGTGTTGATTTTAAAGAGAACATGGTGGAATAAATTGGAAAATTGATTTCGTGAATGATGGATCGCACGAATAACGTTACATGATTGCTATAGAGAGAATGAATGAGACTTAATCATGTAAAAAACTATTTAAGATGAGTACAAATTTTGAAAAGCGCTTGCAGGCTTTAAGGAAAGCAAATGAAGAATTGATAAGCAGGCCAAACGAAAAAGAGAAGTTAGGAAATGGCGTTTACAGTCGTTATTGCTACCCTGTGTTAACAGCACAGCATACTCCATTGTTTTGGAGATACGATCTTGATCCCAAAACAAACCCGCATTTGATGGAGCGCTTTGGCATCAATGCTACTTTTAATGCAGGTGCTATTAAGCTCAATGAAAAATATTATTTGGTGGCGAGAGTGGAAGGCGCAGATCGTAAATCTTTTTTTGCGGTTGCAGAAAGTGAGAATGGAATCGAAGGATTTCAGTTCTGGGATTATCCCGTAAATCTTCCTCAAACAAAAGATGCCGATACAAATGTTTACGACATACGATTAGTGCAACATGAGGATGGATTGATCTATGGATTGTTTTGCACGGAGCGTCGTGATCCATCTGCTCCCGAAGCAAATCAATCTGCAGCCATTGCACAATGTGGGATTGTTCGAACAAAAGATCTGTTGAATTGGGAAAGACTTCCTGATTTAAAAACACCGTCACCTCAACAACGCAATGTCGTATTGCATCCTGAATTTGTAAATGGCAAATATGCTTTTTACACCCGTCCACAGGATGGATTTATTGAAACGGGTAAAGGCGGAGGCATTGGTTGGGGATTGAGCAATAGTATGGATCCTGCCGTCATCGAAAAAGAAATTGTGATCGATCCAAAAGTTTATCACACCGTTTACGAAGCAAAAAATGGTTTGGGTCCTGCACCAATTAAAACCAAACATGGGTGGCTGCATTTAGCTCATGGTGTTCGTAACACTGCCGCAGGTTTGCGTTATACGTTGTACATGTTTATGACTGATCTTGCTGATCCAACTAAAGTAATTTACCAGCCGGCCGGATATTTTATGGCACCAGAAGGCGAAGAAAGAGTAGGTGATGTGTCAAATGTCTTGTTTAGCAATGGCTGGATAGCAGATGAGGATGGAACTGTTTTCATTTACTACGCATCTTCAGACACACGCATGCACGTGGCAACATCTACAATCGATAAACTTGTTGATTATGTGATGAACACGGCGAAAGATGGACTTACTTCTGCTGCTTCGGTTCAAACCTTAAATAAGATCATTGATAAAAACTTAGAGAAAGAAGGCGAGAGCAAAAAAGAAAATAAGACGAGGGTGCATGTGTAAATGAGCTTCATGAAAGATCTGTTGAAACAATACAGGAAAGAGATGGAGCAGGAATTGGAAGATATTCTTGCTTACTGGATGAAGTTTACAATCGACAATGAAAATGGAGGGTTTGTTGGCAAGATTGATCATGATGAAAAGATTTATCCCGATGCGCCTAAAGGTTCTGTATTAAACAGCCGCATCCTCTGGACATTTTCTGCTGCATACAATCTTACAAAGAAACAGGAATACTTAACTGTTGCTGAAAGAGCTTTTCATTACCTCATTGAGCATTTTGTAGATAAAGAATTGGGTGGTGTTTATTGGACAGTTGATTACAAAGGCCTGCCTCTCGATACAAAAAAGCAGATTTATGCTTTGGCATTTGCCGTGTATGGTCTGAGTGAATTTTACCAGGCATCGAAAAATGAAACAGCATTAAAGCTTGCAGTTGACATTTATAAGGACATAATAAGACATAGTTACGACGGGAAAAACGGCGGATACATTGAAGCTTTGACACGAGACTGGAAAGAAATCGGTGACCTCCGTTTGAGTGCAAAAGATGCGAATGAAAAAAAATCCATGAACACGCATCTGCACATATTGGAAGCTTTTGCTAACTTGCACCGCGTTTCTCCTACTGATACACTTAAACTGCAACTAAGGGATTTGATTCAGCTTTTTGCTGAACATATCATTTCCAAAAAATCGAATCATCTTGTTTTGTTTTTTGATGATGAATGGAATGAGCGATCAAATGTGATTTCCTATGGTCATGACATTGAAGCGGCATGGCTGGTACAGGAGTCAACCGAAATCATTCACGCCATGGACTTGTTACCCGGAATCAAGGACCGTTCGGTAGCAATGGCTAAAGCTGCTGCAGAAGGCTTTGATATTGACGGAGGACTTTGGTATGAGTACGATCCCGATCATCATCATTTAATAAAGCAAAAGCACTCGTGGCCGCAGGCAGAAGCAATGATCGGATTTTTTAACGCCTGGCAAAATACAGGCGATGAAAATTTTCTAAATCGATCATTGAAAAGCTGGGAGTTTGTAAAAAAATTCATGCGTGATAAAAAATGTGGCGAGTGGTATTGGGGCGTAAATGAAGATTATTCGGTTATGCGACAGGAAGATAAGGTTGGAATATGGAAATGTCCCTATCACAACACCCGTGCCTGTATCGAAATCATTAACAGGATCAATTCACAAACTGACTAAAAAATTATGAAAAGAGTTTTTGCGTTTGCAATTTCAGTAGCGACAACGTTGAGTTTCACAAACCGAACAATTGCACAACAACAGATCAATCCGGCAATTGAAAACAAGGTTGATGCTTTATTAAAGCAGATGACCCTGGAAGAAAAAGTAGGACAGATGGCGCAGGTTTCCATCGAATCCCTGGGAACTACAAAGGGACAACAGTTTTCTTTTTCAGATAAAATGAAAGATGCTGTTGTGAATTATAAGATCGGTTCTATCTTAAATACACCCGGACTACAAACCGCTTCCGATTGGAACAGGATCATCACAGAAATTCAGAACACGGCACAACAAACAAAATTGAAAATTCCCGTGCTATATGGTTTAGATGATATTCACGGTGCAAATTATGTTGCGGGAACTACATTGTTTCCTCAGCAAATTGGACAAGCCGCTACATGGAATCCTGAACTGGCTCGAAATTGTGGAGTGATTACTGCTTATGAAGCAAGAGCAGCAGGTGTTCCCTGGACATTTTCTCCTGTATTGGATTTAGGTACCAATCCTCAATGGCCGCGTATTTGGGAAGGTTACGGCGAAGATCCATATCTCGGTGGTCAGTTAGGCGCTGCATTCGTTCATGGTGTGCAAGATCCATTAGGTGCAAAAGACAAATTAATTGTTAGTGTGAAGCACTATATGGCTTATTCTGATCCTAAGTCTGGCCACGATAGAACCGATGCATGGATTCCCGAACATTATTTGCGTGAATATCATTTGCCTTCTTTTGCTGCCGCCATCAATTCCGGTGCAAGAAACGTAATGGTGAATTCAGCGTTGATCAATGGAATCCCAACCCATGTGAATAAACATATTCTTACTGATATCCTGAAAAACGAATTAGGCTTTACCGGTTTTATTGTTACTGACTGGCAGGATATCGAAAATGTTTATCGCCGCGATAAAATGACGAAAGACATTAAAGGAGCAATCGAACTTGCTATTAACGCAGGTTGCGATATGTCAATGATCCCTTACGATTACAAAGAATTTTGTACTGATTTGATCGCATTAGTGAAAGAAGGAAAAGTTTCGCAGGAAAGAATTGACGATGCAGTAAGAAGGATTCTTCGTGTAAAATATGAGATTGGAATTTTTGATACACCTGTTACTTATTTAAAAGACTATCCAAAGTTTGCAAGTGCAGAATTTGAAAGAGCTGCTTACAATACTGCAGCCGAATCTATCACACTTCTCAAAAACAAAAACAACACTTTGCCCTTGAAGAAAAATGCCAAAGTGTTAGTCACTGGTCCGAATGCAAATTCAATGAGAGTTTTGAATGGTGGGTGGACTTACACATGGCAGGGAGAAAGAACAGATGAATACGCAGCTAAGTACAATACAATTTTGGAAGCGTTGCAGAAAAAGTTGGGAGCAGCTAATGTTGTTTATGCTCCAGGTGTCGCTTACAAAATGAAAGGACAGTACTTTGAAGATTCTGTTGTAAATATTTCCGCAGCAGTAAAAGCCGCCGCTAATGTTGATTATGTTTTGTTGTGTATTGGTGAGAATAGTTACACCGAAACTCCCGGCAACACAAATGATTTGAGTTTATCTGATAATCAAATTGCATTGGCAACTGCGTTGTATAAAACCGGCAAACCAGTTGTATTGATTTTAAGTGAAGGCCGCCCAAGAATCATCAACAGAATTGAACCTGCTGCTTCTGCTATTTTGGATATTTTCCTTCCTGGCAATTCAGGTGGCAATGCGCTGGCTGATATTCTTTCGGGAGATGTAAATCCAAGCGGTAAACTTCCTATCACTTATCCTCGCAACGTAAATGATTTGGTTGGATACATTCACAAACCATCAGAAGGAAGTGGTAATCCTCAAGGTGGCGATACCAATCCTCAATGGCCTTTTGGATTTGGTTTGTCTTACACAAGTTTTTCTTACAGCAATCTTTCGATCGATAATAAAACTCTGAGCGCAGATGAAACTGCAAATATTTCTGTTACTGTGGCCAATAAGGGCAACAAGGCAGGCAAAGAAGTAGTACAGCTATTTATTTCGGATGTTATTGCATCATTAACACCCGATGTAAAAAGATTGCGTGGCTTTGAGAAAGTAAGTTTGAACCCAGGTGAATCAAAAACAGTTTCTTTCAAAATACCAATGAAGGATTTGGCATTTGTTGGTTTGGATAATCAGAAGCATTTAGAAGAAGGTGATTTCAAAATCCAGGTTGCTGATCTTACAACAAACTTCACTGTAACGCAAACCAAGACCTTTTAGTCGTGAAAAGAATAAATCAAATCTTGTCGCTCCTGCTTGTGCTGGTCATTTCGTTGTCAGCTAAAGCAGGAGATTTTGTTAGAACAGGTGATGGTATCATTGTTCGCCCTGATGCACTGTTTTCAGGAAATGCAAAAGAAGTCCAACTGAAAGTAATCGCCGATAACATCATTAGGGTAGTTGCAATCGCAGATAAGGATCTGCAGCCCTTGCAAAGTTTGATCGTTACTGGAGGAAAGACCGATACAAAGTTTGACGTGGCCGACACTAAGGAATCTGTGACATTAAAAACATCAAAGGTTACTGCTGTTGTCAATCTTCAAACAGGAAGTGTTTCTTTTTTTGATGCCTCCGGAAAACAAATTCTAGCTGAAAAAGAATTAGGTCGTTCCATTCAACCACAGGTTTTTGATGGAGAAAAATTATACAGTATTCGCCAGGATTTTGTTACTTCTCCAGACGATGCCTGGTATGGATTGGGACAACACCAAGATGCTTTGATGAATTACAAGACCTACCAGGTTCAACTTTTTCAAAACAATACCGAAGTTGCCGTTCCATTTTTAGTATCAAAAAAAAATTATGGCATTCTTTGGGATAATTATTCTCTCACGCAGTTTGGTGATGTAAGGCCTTACCAATCTTTAAGTGCATTAAAACTTTTCTCGAAAGATGGCGAGCAAGGCTGGTTAACTGCCAGCTATAGCGAGGACAAAAATGATCCCTCAAAAATTGTTGTGAAAAGAGCTGAATCGTCAATTGAGCTTGACTATATCAACGAATCAAAGCTGTTTCTTCCAAAACAATTTAATCCTGCAAAAGGGGTCGCAATATGGGAAGGAAGTATTGCTTCTGATATGGATGGGGTTCACAAATTTCGTTTCAGGTATGCAGGCTATATGAAAGTTTGGATCGACAATAAGCTTGTGCTTAATCGCTGGCGTCAAAACTGGAATCCCGGTTCTGCAATTTTGGATGTTGCTCTTCAAAAAGGGAAAAAGTACACTTTCAAAGTAGAATGGATTCCTTATGGAACTGAGTCTTATATCTCTTTCCATTGGCTGCCGCCATTAACAGAAGAGCAGAAGAACAGCTACAGTTTTTCTTCCGAAGCAGGGCAGCAGGTTGATTATTATTTCGTTTACGGAAATAATATGGATGATGTGATTGCAGGCTATCGCCAATTAACCGGCAAGGCTGTAATGATGCCGAAATGGGCTTTTGGTTTTTGGCAAAGTCGTGAGCGATATAAAACACAGGACGAAATTCTTTCCACTGTGGCTGAATTCAGAAAAAGAAAAATTCCCATCGACAATATTGTACAGGACTGGTTTTACTGGAAAGAAAATGAATGGGGCAGCCAGGAGTTTGATCCATCACGTTTTCCTTCACCTGAAAAATTAACCAGCACTTTGCACGATCAGTATCACACACATTTCATGATCTCTGTTTGGCCGAAGTTTTATGAAGGCATTTCAACCTACAATGAGTTCAATAAAAAGGGTTGGTTATATAAGCGCAATGTTGTGGATAGTGTGAGAGATTGGGTTGGCCCCGGCTATGGCTCTACATTTTATGATGTTTTCAATAAAGACGCACGAAAAGGTTTTTGGGACTTGATCAACAAAAAAATTTATAGCAAAGGTGTTGATGCCTGGTGGATGGATGCCAGTGAACCTGATATTCTTTCCAATGTTGATCCGCAAAGAAGAAAAGAACAAATGACGCCAACTGCACTTGGTCCTGCTGCGTTGGTGTTGAATGCTTATCCAATGGAAAATGCAAAAGGCATTTACGAAGGGCAAAGAGAAACCAATCCAAAGAATCGTGTCTTCATCTTAACACGTTCTGCATTTGCCGGATCACAAGCTTACGGCGCTGCCACATGGAGCGGTGATATTGCTGCACGTTGGCATGATATGAAAGCCCAGATTTCTGCAGGCGTAAATTTTTCCATGTCTGGTATTCCTTATTGGACGATGGATATTGGTGGTTTTGCTGTGGAAGGAAGATATGAAAAACCAAATGCTGCTGATCTTGAAGAATGGCGTGAGCAAATGACACGTTGGTACCAGTTCGGCGCTTTTGTTCCTTTGTTTCGTGCACATGGACAATTCCCTTTGCGTGAAATTTTTAATGTCGCTCCTGAAACACATCCGGCTTACCAAAGTATTTTGTATTATGACAAGCTTCGCTATCGTTTACTGCCTTATGTGTATTCATTAGCAGGCAATGCATATCATAACAACGGAACAATGATGCGTGGGCTGGTGATGGATTTTCCAAATGATTCTATCGCTGCTAATTTGAATGATGAATATTTATTTGGTCCTTCGCTTTTAATTAATCCTGTTTGCAATTATAAAGAACGTACAAGAGAAGTTTATCTTCCTCAAAAGGCAAGTTGGTATGATCTGTACAGAGGTCAATATTTTGATGGTGGTAAAAAGATCAATGCTGAAGCATCGTACGAACGCATGCCTGTATTTGTAAAAGCAGGTTCTATCATTCCTTTCGGTCCTGATTTGCAATACACTGCCGAAAAACCTGCTGATGTAATCACTCTTTATGTGTACACAGGTGCTGATGGTTCTTTCAATTTGTATGAAGACGAAGGAACAAATTACAATTACGAAAAAGGAGATTTTTCTGAAATACCAATCAGCTATAACGAATCAACAAAAACATTAACCATTGGCGATCGCGAAGGTTCGTTTAATGGAATGCTGCAAAAAAGAAAATTCAATATTGTCTGGATAACCAAAGAAAATAAAATAGGAATCGATACACAGCGAAGCACAGGCCAATCGGTTGATTACTCAGGCCGTTTGGTCACCATTAAAAGAAAATAAAGAACGCTTATGAAACGGTTGCTATTTTACCTGTTGCTTCTGCCAACAGTTGCTTGCCATAAAAAAGATAATGGCGGTGGTGGAGGAGGTACAACACCAGCAACTGATACAAGTTTTAAACAGCCTGAAGATCCGGCCACTGCAAATACTATCGGTTTCTTTTTGGATGATTGGGCTTCGAAAAACTTTACAATACCCACTTCTTATGATGAGGTACCTAAGCCTTCTGCCGATGCCACTGTGTTTGTAACTATTGATGCAGCGAATGTCATCACTAAAATTCCAAAAACTATTGCAGGACATAATGCCAATAGTTGGATGGGGCAGATTGTTACAGACGCCACGTTGATGAATCATATCAACAACCTTCATGCAAATTTGATCCGCTTTCCGGGAGGCAGCATTAGTGATACTTATTTCTGGAATCAAACTTCTGCTCCACCTTCTGACGCACCTTTAAATCTGTTGGATGCTAATGGCAACCCGGTGAAAGATAATAATGGTAATGTGATCAACAATCCATACTGGTACGGCAAAAACACCGGGAGCTGGACGATTTCTGTTGACAGTTATTACAGCATGCTGCAACAAACAGGCAACCAGGGATTGATCACTATTAATTATGGTTACGCCCGCTACAGTACAGCAGCAAATCCTGTTGCGTCTGCTGCGCACCTTGCTGCAGATTGGGTTCGGTATGATAATGGCCGCACAAAATATTGGGAGATAGGCAACGAATGCAATGGAACGTGGGAGGCTGGTTATCGCATCAATACGGCTAATAATAAAGACGGCCAGCCACAAATTGTTACAGGCACTTTATATGGTCAACATGTAAAAGTATTTATCGACTCCATGAGAAAGGCCGCGCAGGAAATTGGAAAAACAATTTATATCGGTGCTTATTTGTTAGAAAAGCAGCCAGATTCCTGGCAAACACAAACCGATAAAGATTGGAACACAGGCGTATTAACTACACTAAACAATAAACCTGATTTCTATGTGATCCACAGTTATTATACGCCGTATCAAACGAATGCAACAGCGGCTGCCATACTCGATTCTGCAAGCAGCGTTACAACACGAATGATCAGTTATTTGAAAGCCAATATTCCTGGCAATGGAGCAACTGTAAAGCCAATTGCAATGGATGAATGGAATATTTTTTCTGAAGGCTCTATGCAACAGGTTTCCTACGTCAATGGAATGATGGCTGCGATATTGGTAGAGGAGGCTATAAAAAACAAATATGGATTGACTGCACGTTGGGATCTTGCGAACGGTTGGGCCAACGGTAACGATCATGGTTTGTTTAACATCGGCGATGAACCGGGTGTTTCCAAATGGAACCCTCGCCCTGCATTCTACTACTTGTATTACTTGCAAAAAATGATGGGTGACCGCATGGTTGGTACATCTCAAATTGGAGGTACTAATATTCTGTCGTATGCATCCTCATTTAGTTCCGGCGAAAAAGCAGTGATGCTGGTGAATAAAGCAACAAACGCAGAAACTGCATTAATAAAGTTTGATAATGCAAAACCAGGCAGCCGTTTCTATTGGTATTCATTAACAGGCGGATCGGATAACGGAGAGTTTTCAAGAAAGGTGTATGTAAACAGCCAGGGACCGACAGAACAATCAGGCGGACCTGCAAATTCATACACAACAATTAATCCTTACTCGGCAAGTACAACAGGTGGAATAAAAGTATCATTGCCAGCAAGATCAATAGTGTATGTTGTGATTGATAAATAATTCCTATATGCTTAAGAGATGTTTTAGTGACTAAGTCTAAGACGTTTAATAGAAACAGTTCTTTACAATACTTAGATGATTGTGTAACAGACAAATTGCTAGGATCAACACTTGTTGTGTCACTCACTTGTACTTTCTGTAATTCTATTCTGCAATGTATAAGTGTCTTCGTTCAGTCGTAAGCCATCCCCTCCTCAGAGGGGTGAAGTTGAGAAATGATTTTATCGTGAACGCCCTGGGGTGGGTTTGTTGAAAAGGAAGATATGCTGATAATAGTTGTAAGCGTAGAATGTAATAATAAGAGTTATAAACCGTACAAGAGTGCGACGCAACAGAAGTTTCATGGTAGCAATGCAGTTCAATTAATAAAAAATAGATTCTAAAAACGTTTCATCATGACAAATAAAATAATTCGCCTCTTCTTTGTTTTTCTTATTTGCGCATCAACAGTTCAACTCTTTGCACAAAAATTTGAAAACCTTGCACCAACGCCACCAATGGGATGGAACAGCTGGAACACTTTTCAAACCAACATCAACGAGGAATTAGTAAAAGGCATTGCTGATGTAATGGTGGCATCTGGAATGAAAGATGCAGGCTACACTTACATTGTTTTGGATGATGGTTGGATGACAATGGAAAGAGATGCAAAGACAGGCGATTTGATTCCTGATCCAAAAAAATTCCCGAACGGTTTAAAGCCTGTTATTGAATATGTTCA
The DNA here is from genome assembly GCA_035554655.1 of Flavisolibacter sp. GTDB lineage: Bacteria > Bacteroidota > Bacteroidia > Chitinophagales > Chitinophagaceae > Flavisolibacter. The sequence continues at coordinate 194,571 of DATMIF010000053.1, read as the reverse complement.
TTCAAAAGGATTGAAGTTTGGCTTATACAATTGTGCAGGAACAAAAACATGTGCAGGCTATCCTGGCACCAGAGGATATGAATACCAGGATGCAAGATTTTATGCGTCACTCAATATTGACTATTTAAAGTTTGATTGGTGCAATACTGAAGGCATCAACGCAAAAGAGGCTTACACTACAATGAGCAAAGCGTTAAAAACCGCAGGCCGCGCCATTGTTTTTAGTTTGTGTGAATGGGGTAATAACAAACCCTGGTTTTGGGCAGAACCTGTTGGTCAACTTTGGCGAACCACAGGTGATATTACTGCGCAGTTTGACGGCATTAAAGATTATGGTAACTGGCATGCCAACGGTGTAATGACCATTGTTGATATGCAGGACACACTTCGCAAATATGCAGGGCCCAATCATTGGAACGATCCGGATATGCTTGAAGTGGGCAATGGATTAACTGCAGCAGAAAACCGTTCACATTTTTCGTTATGGGCAATGCTTGCCGCTCCATTAATGGCAGGTAATGACATTAGAAAAATGGACGAAAACACAAGAACTGTATTGACAAATAAAGATGTTATTGCTGTAAACCAGGATGCGTCAGGTATTCAAGGATTCAGGTATAACAATAACGACAGTATGCAAATCTGGTTTAAGCCTTTAATCAATGGAGAATGGGCCATGTGTGTTGTAAATAGAAGTGCAATTGCAAAATCATTTGAATTTAATTGGCAAACTGAAATAGTAAACGATGAGCTTTCAAAAAGAGGTTTGCATGCTGACGCAATTGCCTATAAGCTTCGTGATCTGTGGACAAAGAAAGACATTGGCGTTACAAAGAAACCTTTGAAAGCAACAATACAACCACATGATGTTTTAATGCTTCGCCTAACTAAATAATTTATGGATAGAAGAGTTTTTATAAAGAATACAGGTGTTCTTGCAGCAGGCGTTGGACTAACCGGTTCTTCGGCATTTGCAAGGAATGCTTCAGCAAAAAACAAATTGCCTCAATGGAGAGGTTTTAATCTAACCGATTTCAATACACCTTTTCCACGGCCTGACAGAAAGTACACAACTGAAGAACATCTGAAATGGATGAGTGATTGGGGATTTGACTTTGTTCGTTTTCCTGTTTCTTATCCATATTATTTAGATTTCGACAGAACAAAAAAGATTACTCCCGAAGAAGTTTATAAGATTGATGAATCAGCAGTCAATAAAATTGAGCAACTTGTTCAACTGGCGCACAAGTACAATCTGCATGTAAGTTTCAATTTGCATAGAGCGCCGGGATATTGCATCAATGCGGGTTTCAATGAACCATATAATTTATGGAAAGACCAGGAAGCACAAAATGCATTTTATTATCATTGGAATTTTTGGGCGAAACGTTTTAAGCATATCTCCAACAAAAAAATAAGTTTTGATTTATTAAACGAACCTTGCGTTCGTGAAGACATGAATGATCAGCATTCAAAGAGTAGTCCCATTCCGGGATTTCTTTATCGTGAAGTAGCGAGAAGCGCTGCAGAAGCTATTCGGAAAGAAAATAAGGATCACATCATAGTTGCAGATGGAAATAATGTCGGTAATGATCCCATTCCCGAATTGGCTGATTTAAATATTGCTCAAAGTTGCCGGGGTTATTTTCCTCATGCTATTTCGCATTACAAAGCGCCTTGGGCAAGCAGTGACCCGGATCATATGCCAATGCCTAAATACCCGGGGCAAGTCGGCAATCAATATTTGGACAGAGCAATGCTTGAAAAATATTACAAACCCTGGATTGATTTAAAAAACAAAGGTGTGGGTGTGCATTGCGGTGAATGCGGTTGCTGGAATAAAACACCTCATGATGTTTTTCTTGCATGGTTTGGTGATGTGGTAGACATTCTTTCTTCAAACAAAATTGGATTTGCCTTATGGGAGTTTATTGGTGATTTTGGAATCCTAAATTCAGGTCGTGAAGATGTGGCTTATGAAGATTGGCATGGCTATAAGCTCGATAGAAAATTATTAAACCTTATACAGAAAAAATGAAGAAGTTTTTTTTCACAGTTGTTTCCATTCTTTCCTTGTGCGGTATTGTTGCAGCGCAACACAAATCAAGAGTCTCTTTTAATGAAAGATGGAAGTTCAAATTAGATAGTGTTCAGTCCTATAGTGATGCCGCTGTAAATGACGCATCGTGGAGAACATTAAACCTTCCGCATGACTGGAGTATCGAAGGAAAGTTTGATAAGAACAATCCTGCCGGAACAGGAGGTGGTGCATTACCAGGCGGTATTGGATGGTATCGAAAAGCATTTACCATTCCCCTTACTCAAAAAAGTAAATCCATATTTATTGAATTTGACGGTATATACAGAAATGGTGAAGTGTTTATCAATGGACACAGGGTGGGAATTCGTCCGTACGGATATTCTTCTTTTCATTATGATCTGACGCCGTATTTAAAATACGGCAATGAAAAAAATCTAATTGCAGTAAAGGTTGATAATTCCAAACAACCCAATTCACGTTGGTATAGTGGTTCCGGAATTTACAGGAATGTATGGTTGACTACACTCAATAAATCACATATTGATCACTGGGGAACCTATGTTACCACGCCGTCGATTAGCAAGTCTGAAGCAGTAGTAAACATCGAAACAAAAATTTCAAATAGCGATGAAAACGATCTTTTCCTTATAACAAGTATTTATGATGAAGCAGGTCATAAAATAGCTTCTTCAACAAATAAAGTGAAGGGGAATAATGTCGCTGGAAAAATTAACATCCTACATCCTAAGCTCTGGACATTAGAACGGCCTTATTTGTATAAAGTCGTGTCGCAATTAAAGTCAGGGGCAAATTTGCTTGATGAATACATAACGCCGTTTGGTATTCGATCTTTTAATTTCGATAGGGAAAAAGGTTTTTCACTCAATGGAAAACCTGTAAAGCTATTGGGCGTTTGCGATCATCATGACCTTGGTGCTTTGGGTTCTGCAATCAACACAAGGGCTATCGAAAGACAATTGCAAATTCTAAAAGCAATGGGTTGCAACAGTATTCGTACGTCTCACAATCCTCCTGCACCTGAGTTACTTGATCTGTGTGATAAAATGGGTTTTGTTGTAATGGACGAAGCCTTTGATATGTGGGCGAAACCTAAAACGAAATATGATTATCATCTCGATTGGAAAGACTGGCATGAACGGGATTTAAGAGATTTCATAATGCGTGATCGCAATCATCCTTCCGTAATGATCTGGAGTATTGGAAATGAAATTCCGGAGCAATGGGGTGATGAAAAGAAAGGTGATACAAGTGGAAGATTAATAGCAAGAGAGCTTGCAGGTATTGTTCGAAGCCTCGATGCTGCAAGGCCAATAACAACTGCAAATAATAATCCCACGAAATCAAATTTCATTATTCAATCGGGAGCGTTGGACTTGATTGGATACAATTACAGTCATAATAAATGGAAGAATTTCTTACAGGACTTTCCGGGACAAAAAATGATTGTTACAGAAAGTACATCAGCATTGGAAACAAGAGGACATTATGATCTTGTTCCGTTTGATACGATTCGGCGCTGGCCAAAACGTTGGGATGAGGATTTTAAACAAGGCAATCCTGATCTTACTGTTTCCGCTTACGATCAGGTTAGTGCACCTTGGGGCTCAACACACGAAGAAAGCCTCAAACCCTTATTGAAGTATGACCATGTTTCAGGAATGTACATTTGGACTGGCTTCGATTATATTGGCGAGCCAACGCCATATCCATGGCCAGCAAGAAGTTCTTATTTTGGAATTATTGATCTTGCAGGTTTCCCGAAAGACGTTTATTATCTCTATCAAAGTGTATTTATCAATAAACCGGTACTTCATATTTATCCCCACTGGAACTGGAAGGAAGGCGATATGGTTGATGTTATTGCTTATTACAACAATGCAGATGAAGTGGAGCTGTTTTTAAATGGTAAGTCTTTGGGTAAACAAGCAAAGAAAGGAGATGACCTTCATGTAAAGTGGACGGTGCCGTTCACTCCGGGAACGTTAAAAGTCATTTCTTATAAAAACGGTAAAACAGTTTTAACGAAGGAAGTAAAAACTGCAGGTACACCTTACAAACTCGTGTTGAAAGCGGATAGAAATATTATCAATTCAGATGGAAAAGATCTTTCTTTTGTTGAAGTAAATGTAGTTGACAAGAATGGCGTGTTAGTTCCCAATGCAAATAATCTCATCAAATTTTCATTAAGCGGCCAGGGATCAATTGCCGGCGTGGATAGTGGAGACCCTGTTAGTCTTGAATCTTTTAAATCAAACCAGCACACCGCATTAAACGGAAAAGCACTTTGTATTGTTCAATCGAATGGGAAGAAAGGCACTATAACATTAACAGCAACAGCTGAAGGATTACAATCATCTTCTGCCTCAATTACTGCGAAATAGCTTTTAATCGCTACTATTTTTAAAAGGGATTAATCGTTAAATGATCGATCCCTTTTTATTTATTTCTTCTTTTCGTAAGTATCAACAGGTTTTAGTGTTCTTAAATAATTGTAGATGGCTTTTAATTCGTCATCACTCATTCTTGCAAACGATTCCCATGGCATATGGCTGTAAGGAATCAACTTGCCCATTCTGAAGCGCTGGATAAAAATTTCCTGGCTCCAACCATAAATGCGGCCAGAGGAATGAGGAGTAAGGTTTGGTGAAATAAGTGCTGGCTTGCCTTCTTCTTCAAATTTTGTTCCGCCGGCCAAAGGTTCACCAACATAATCGCCAATACCATTTCTTTTTGTATGGCATTCGTTACAATTAGCAACAGCCATTACCAGATGTTTTCCGTAAGCTACGCTTGTATCTGCTTTTACAGATGCCTGTATGGGCTCTGTTGGGTTCATTGGTTTTATCAAAAATGCTTTAATAGCTTTTCCTAAAACATTATACTGATGATCTGGGACTTTGTTTGCAACTGGTTTTGTTGAACGCAGGTAAGAGATAACTGCAGTTAAATCTTCATTGCTCATATTTTGGAAAGGCATGAATGGGAGAACTGATTCTCCGTCTTTCTTTACACTATACCGAAGTACTCGTGCAATTTCTGCGTCAGTAAAACTGCCGATACCGGTTTCTATATCAGGCGTAAGGTTGCGTGTATAAAATGTTCCGAAAGGGAGATCAAATTTTAAGCCCCCACTTAACGCAGGTTCTTGTCCGAGTTTTAAAACTGAATCAACATTTTTAATGGTGCTATGACAGTCTACACAATGCCCGGGGCCCAGAACAATATGTCGTCCTTTCGCAATAATTGAACTATCAGTTGAGGCTTTGATGTTGGGGTAAGGAGCATCGTATTTCAAATGCTGCCTCGCCATTACAGTTACCGTAAGTCCGCCGATGATAAACAGAACGACAATGCCTGTCCACTTTAAAATTTTCTTCATCTGGTTTTATTTGATGAAGCGAAACTATACTTCGACAAACGGGCGATGAATACTGATGTGGATGAATTGAATGTTTGGTTGAATGAAATGTGGCGAAATAAATTATTTGAGTAACCTGCTGAAATTTTTTAAATCTGCAAGTTCGGTATTGCTCAATGGTTCATTGTTTTGATATTTCGATTGAAGAAAAAGCACCCGTTTGTGTTGAGGATATTTTTGTAAAATGGCTTGAATCAGGTTGCCTGTACTTTCATCTTTTTCGTAAAGAGGTTTCGTTTCAACAGGTGCTTCCGATTTATACCTGTTTGGCATTTTATTGATGATAGCTTCAAGGCCTGCAAGCTTTCCCGGCGGCAGATCTTTTATTTTTTCAGCTTTACCATACAATCCTTCAAGCTGTTTCTTTGTAAGCCATCCGCGGCTGATGTATTGCTTGTATAAACTGATAATGAAGGAGGAAACAGGATACACGAGAATGCAGGCTTCCAAAACTTCGTTAATGATATCTACACCTTTTTTCTGTTCCATTTCATTTATATACTTCAATCAAAATCTTGTTTCGAGATAATGCGGCAGCACGTTTCTCCATGTGTTCCAATCATGCGGCCACTCATTTCCCCAAACATCCAATTCATAATTGATGGCTTTGTCGTAAAGTGTTTTTGCAAATCTTCCCGCTGCAGCGGGATCTTCATATGGACCGCTACCTGTAAAAATATGAATGTGTTGGCTTTTTCTTATTTGTTCCAGCAGTGAATGATCGGTTAAATTGGGCATATAATGTTGCGGACTGTTGAAGTACACGTCTTCATCATAATATCCTTTTGTGTATTCAGTAAGATCATAAACTCCGCTCATAGCAATAACACCATTTAGTAAATGCGGTCTTTTTAAAAAAAGGTTCATGCTGTGCAACGCCCCGAACGAAGCACCACAAATAATAATGGGTGTTTCGTTGCTTGTATGCGTTTTTATAAATGGAATCACTTCTTCGTAAACATAATCATTGAATTGCTGGTGACGGACAATCTTCGTTCTCGGTTCAACAGCATCGTTCGTCCAGCTTTCGTTATTAATACTGTTGATGGAAAAAATCTTCACTTTGCCGCTGTTGACAAAAGGAGCGACGGAGTCTATCAATTGAAAGCGTTCGTATTCGAGGTAATCCGCAGCCGCGGTTGGTACTAACAATAAAGCAAATCCGTAATGACCATAAACAGCAACCGGCATTTCTTTCTGCAACCTATGGCTATACCACGAAGTAATCCATCTTTCCATAAACATTGATTGAAAACAATATCGCTTCATCCCAAATTACACTAAAAGATTTTAGAGCAAGTAAAAACACTTATTTGCGGTAAATTCCGAACTAAAAATCATATTCCTAAAAACCTGGATATTAATTTAGACCTTTGCCTCGCTTAGTTTAACGCCAACATGAAAAACCGTCCTGCAGATATTGTATTGGATAGCCATTCTCCTTTTTCAAATGAGGAAGCCCTGAGCATCATTCTGGACAATCTTGACGAAGTTTTTCTTTTAGTTAATAAGCAACTCCACATTATTCAAACTACAGAAAGTACAAAAGAAAGTGTTTTGAAAAATTGGGGTGTGACCATAACAAATCAAACAAGCATTTTGGAATTGGTAGCCGAAGAACGATGGCCGATGATGATGAAGCTTTACGAGGATGTCTTTAATGGTTTAGAAAGAGAGACAATTGTAGAATTACAAACCATAAATAAGCAGGCTATTTTTGAAACACACTTCAGGCCGGCTAAAAACAGCAAGGGAGAAATTATCGGTGCGGTTATCATTGCAAAAGATGTAACCGAAAAAAAGAAAACTGAAAACATTCTAAGGGAAACAGAGGAACGCTGGCGTTTTGCTCTTGAAGGGGGAAACCAGGGGGTATGGGATTGGAATGTTCAAACCGGTGAGATTTTCTTCTCCGATTCTTACAAAAGATTATATGGGTACGGTGCAAATGATTTAAAGGGGAGAATTGAAGAATGGGAAAACATGATCCATCCCGATGATAAGAATCGAATGAGTGGAGCTATTGAAGAACATGTTTCTGCAGAGAACCCTTATTACGAAAGCACTTACAGGGTCAAAACAAAAAACGGGGATTACAAATGGGTATTGGGAAGGGGAATGCTCATTCGAAATGAAGATGGTAAACCTGCACGAATGATCGGCACACATACGGATATTACAAAACAGGTAACCGCCGAGCAAACATATAAACTTCTCTTTTACAGTAATCCACTTCCAATGTGGACCTACGACCTGAATACTTTGCATTTTCTTACAGTAAACGATGAGGCCATTCATCATTACGGTTATTCAAAGGAAGAATTTCTTTCAATGACGTTGCTGGATATAAGACCCGAAGATGAAAAAGAACAATTGTTGGAGTGGGTAGCAAAACGAAAGAGTTTGGGTCATTTAAAACGCACGTCCAATCATTTAAAAAAGAATGGCGAACAGATTATTGTTGAATTATCAACCCACAGGCTTGAGGATTCAGATACAGTTCTTGTGGTAGCACAGGATATTACCGAGCGAAAGCTTCTTGAAGAAGAACTACTGCGAAACGAATTGGAAAAGCAAAAAGCTATCAACCAGGCTACAATTGATTCGCAGGAGCAGGAAAGAACAGAGATTGGCAAAGAACTGCACGATAACGTCAACCAGATACTGACAACCACAAAGCTTTATCTTGACCTGGCTTTAACCAACAAGGAAATGAAGGATGAGCTGATATCCAAATCCAATAAGAATATTATAAGCGTCATCAACGAAATAAGGCAATTGTCCAGGTCACTTATGGATCCTACAATTGGTGATCTTGGCCTGTTGGATTCGATCAACGATCTTATTGAGAATGTTAACCTTACAAGGCGGCTGCATGTTAGCCTTGTAGCGGAACAGCAACTTGAGTTATTACTGTCAAAAAATAATAAACTAACGATTTTCAGGATTATACAGGAAGCCCTTAACAATGCAATAAAACATGCACGAGCAACAACCGTTGAGATATTTTTCAAGCTTTATGGCGACAATATAATGTTGGTTATCAAAGACGACGGTATTGGTTTTGAGGCTTCCTCTGTTAAATTGGGAGCTGGTTTGAAAAATATCCAAAACCGGGTTTACCTTGTTAACGGTACTTATACCATACAAACCTCACCTGGGAACGGGTGCAAAATCATAATAAATTTCCCGATTATTAAATAACCTTGAAATCTGAACGACACTGATTATGGAAAAGATTACAATTTTAATTGCCGACGATCACACCCTGGTTAGAGAAACCTGGAGCTTTATTTTAAATACGGACCCAAGGTTCAAAGTAATTGCAGAAAGTGGCAGCGGTGAAGATGCTGTTGAACTTGCAAAGCAATTAAGACCAAACGTAGTCATCATGGACATCAATCTTCCTGGCATGAATGGAATTGAAGCTACACAATTGATCCGCAAGTTTTCACCGGGCTCTAAAATACTGGGAGTATCATTACACACACAACCTACATATGCCCGTAAAATGATACAAAAAGGAGCGATGGGCTATGTTACAAAAAACTCATCAAGAGAGGAAATGTTTAAAGCCATTATGGAGGTTCAAAGTGGTCGGAAGTACATCTGTGACGAGATCAAAAACATACTTTCAGAACAGGTAATTAGTGGAGAAGATCAGCAAGGCGGTTTAAACTCCCTTTCCCAAAGAGAAATCGAAATTATTGCTTTTATTAAAAAAGGATTTTCCTCTAAAGAGATCGCTGATAACCTGAATATTTCCGTAAAAACTGTTGAGGTTCACCGTTATAATATCTTAAAGAAGCTGAACCTGAAAAATGCTGCGGCTCTTGTAAATTTTATCAACAACAGTCAGCTTGATTTCGAGAATTAATGTTGGTACAATATTTTCAGGTGGAGTGCGAACGTTTGCTTACTCGTGAATGACGCTATTGCTTGCACTTCATTGGAAGAGTTTGCCAGGGCAATAGTTTATGACTTTTCCTTGCAATGGAGGTTAATTGCAGTTTGAATAACAATAATTCAACTGCGTTATGCAACAAAATTCTATTCGGGTACTAATCGTTGATGATCATGAACTTGTTAGACAAGCATGGAGAATGCTGCTCCACAATCAAGACTCCATAAGCATCATTAAAGAATGCGCCTCGGGTATCGAAGCTATTCACGAAGCCTCTGCTTCAGATCCACATGTCATATTGATGGATATAAACATGACGCCTGTTAATGGCTTTGAAGCCACAAGGAAGATCTTACAAAACGCCCCTCATATAAAAATTATTGGTATTTCGGTGAATAACCAGCCAAGTTATGCCCGTAACATGATGCAGTTGGGCGCCAGGGGTTATGTAACAAAGAACTCCTCCCGCGAAGAAATGATAAAGGCCATCCACGACGTAATGAATGGGAAAATCTACGTCTGTAAGGAAGTAAAGAAAAGAATGAGCGAGTTAAAATAATCTCCAAATCAGAAGATCGGTTGACTCAATAATACGCTTATTGAGTTCCACAATCCTAAACCTTTCTCCGCTCCATTGGTTTGCAGTAAATTTGCACACCAATTTTTTTATACAGGCATGAGCAATTCTCTTTCAAAAAATTTTGAACCGCAACAAGCAGAAGACAAATGGTACCTGCACTGGTTGGATAAAAGATATTTCAACAGTACTCCTGACGGAAGACCGCCATTTACAGTCGTAATTCCACCGCCAAACGTCACGGGCGTTTTGCATATGGGGCATACGCTTAACGAAACTGTACAGGATGTGTTGGTGCGTAAAGCAAGAATGAGCGGATTCAATACCTGCTGGGTCCCGGGAAGCGACCATGCTTCCATTGCGACAGAAGCCAAGGTGGTGCAGATGCTTCGGGAGAAAGGAATTGATAAGAATGATCTTTCGCGGGAAGACTTTTTGAAGTATGCATTCGAATGGAAAGACAAATACGGCGGCATCATATATCATCAAATAAAAAAACTGGGTTGCAGCGTTGATTGGGACCGTGTGAATTTTACCATGGACGATCATTACTATAAAGCAGTGACCAAAGTTTTTATTGACCTGTACAATAAGGGAATGATCTATCGCGGAGCAAGAATGATCAATTGGGATCCTGCCGCAAAGACCGCGTTGAGTGACGAGGAGGTTGAGTACAAGGACGTGCAAGGAATTCTTTATTATGTAAAGTATCAGGTTGCAGGGACCGATGAATTTATTACGATAGCGACACAGCGTCCTGAAACTATTATGGGCGATACTGCACTTGCAGTAAACCCCCAAGATGGACGCTATCAGCATTTAAAAGGGAAGGCAGTAATCGTTCCATTAGTCAATCGTGAAGTGCCCATCATCTTCGATGAATATGTTGATCCTGCATTTGGAACCGGTGCATTGAAAATTACCCCGGCACATGATATTAATGACTATAATCTTGGATTAAAACATCACCTCCCTGCCATTGATACGTTGAACGCGGATGGGACGCTAAGTGAGGCGGCACAGGTGTTTGTTGGACTTGATCGTTTTGAGGCACGGAAGCAAGCCATTGAAAAATTGAGACAGGATGGATTGTTGGTGAAGGAAGAACAGTATCAAACCCGCCTCGGTTTTTCCCAAAGAACGCATGCCGTTGTTGAACCACGTATTTCAACGCAATGGTTTGTGAAGATGAAAGGCCTTGCAGAAAAAGCTTTGAATGCAGTAGTTAGTGGAGAAGTAAAAATTCATCCTGAAGAAAGATTTTTAGCTACCTACAAGTACTGGTTAGAGAATGTAAAAGACTGGTGTATCAGCCGCCAATTGTGGTGGGGACAAAGAATTCCTGCATGGTATGATGGCGAAGGAAAGTTTGTGGTTGCAGAAACGGAAGAAGAAGCGCAAAGAATGTTTGCTGCTCAACATTCTGCTAACAACGTTGAGTTGAAGCAGGATGAAGACGTTCTTGATACATGGTTTTCTTCCTGGCTTTGGCCAATCGAGGTTTTTCATGGAATTACCCAACCAAATAATCCTGACATCAATTATTACTATCCAACTTCTGTACTGGTAACAGGGCAGGACATCATTTTCTTTTGGGTAGCAAGAATGATTATGGCAGGTGAGGAATACATGCACAAAAAGCCTTTCGATCATGTTTACTTCACAGGAATGGTGCGTGATAAACAGGGAAGAAAAATGAGTAAGCAGTTGGGCAACTCTCCTGATCTGTTGGAATTAATAGATCGTTTCGGAGCAGACGCCGTCCGGTTTGGAATATTGATTTCTGCACCTGCAGGCAACGATCTTTTGTTCGATGACAGCAGTTGTGAGCAGGGGAGAAACTTCAATAATAAAATTTGGAATGCCTTGAAGCTGGTGAAGATGTGGGAAGCAAATGGTGTTGTTCTTTATGACAGGAGCCAGGAAGATTTTGAGAAAGCTACGTTTGCTGCTACATGGTTTGAAAACAGGTTGAACCAGGTAAAACAACAGGTTGAGGAATTGTATAGTTCCTTCCGCTTGAGCGAAGTTTTGAAAACGGTTTACTCGCTTATCTGGGATGATTTCTGTAGCTGGTATCTCGAATGGGTAAAACCTCCGTTTGGCGAAAAGATAGATGGTCATCTGCTTTCAAAAACATTTGATTTCTTTGAAGAACTGATGCAGGTATTGCATCCTTTCATGCCTTTTGTTACAGAGGAGATTTATCATCGTTTAAGAAATCAAGATGATGATCTCTGTGTTAAGCAGTTTACACTTGCCGAAGAAACAGATGCTTCCGTTTTACAGCAAGGCGAATTATTGAAGCAAACTATTTCTGCGATTCGTGAGGCAAGAATAAAAAACAACATTAAGCCAAAAGATGTTATTCAGCTTCACATTCAATCGAGCAATGAAAAAGCTTTTGGAACCATTGAGACCATTCTGAGTAAACAGGTAAATGCGCAATCAATTTCTTTTGTAAAAGATGCGGTTGCAAATACAATTACTGTAGTTGTAGGCACAACGAAATTCTTTATTGAAACAGAAGGTGCTCTTGACACTTCTTCTCAAAAAGAGCAGTTGCTGAAAGATCTCGAATATCAAAAAGGTTTCCTTGCTTCTGTTGAAAAAAAATTGAGCAACGAACGCTTTGTTCAGAATGCAAAACCCGAAGTAGTTGAACTGGAAAGAAGGAAGAAAGCGGATGTTGAACAAAAAATAAAAGCATTGGAGGAAAGCCTTGCTTCACTTTCTTAAATATCGTTTTAAATTGTAAAAGACCTCTGTGCAAGCTGAGATGTTTTGTTTCTGCAGCTAATTATTGGCTGTTAATTGGGATGCGTGCAACCGTACTCAAAAATTTGGAACGATTTTTTATCTACTAGACTGGGAGCAATTCCCCATTTGTTTCCTCTGAAAAATCCACAATTATTTTTAACCATCTTAAAAGCACAACCATGACACAAGCTACATTGGACAGCACAAAAACCAAGAAAGTATTAATTATTGAAGACGAAGGCGATATGTGTTTATTGCTCAATATTATGCTAACCGGCAAGGATATGGAACTGGATCATGTAAAAAGCCTTGCCTCTGCTGAAGAATATCTACAAAAAGAACAACCACCGGTTGTAATTCTGGATAACAAACTGCCCGATGGGTTTGGAATTGATTTCATCAATTTTATTAAAACGAATTACCCGTCTATCAAAATCATTATGATCTCCGGTTATGATGGCTCTGCGAAAGACGTGGCCTTGTATAATGGTGCAGATATCTTTTTAGAGAAACCGTTTACAAGAGAGCAGCTTTACCAGTCAATAGTAAGTTTGTTGAACTAGTTCGTTGTTGAAACATTTGATGGTTATTGATAACAATCATCTTTTATGGTAGTTTACGTCAGTGCTTATAAGCCTTTCAATTGATAGTTTCAAACTATCAATTTTTTTTATGAGAAAAATACGGCTTGGCGATGGCTTTGTAGTATTTATCCTCTTTTTCGGGATAGCTTTGCTTGATGCCGTTCACTCTTTTGACTGGTTACGAGTTGTGTTTTGGCTCGCCACTGGTGGTGTATTTATTATCGCCGATAATTTGAAAAAAACGGAAAGGAAATAGGCCGGCTCTTTTATTTTCCGCATTTTATATTCCTTCTCTATTTTAATCGGTGTGGTGTTTGCGCAACGATTTGCATGAGAGTTTTTGTAAGAGCTTTTGTAGTATTAATTTTCTTTTCTCCTTTTTTCTTAGGTATTAGTTCCTGCAACAAAAAGTGGGCAACGTCAAGCAGCCTATGGGATACTTTAAACCTCGATAAGGATTCCATCAGTTTCATTGTAATAGGTGACTGGGGGCAGGATGGAGCATATTCTCAAAAGTCTGTGTCCGATGCGATCAATGATTATTCAAAAAAGTTCAATGCTCAATTCATAGTTACAACCGGCGATAATTTTTATCCCGCAGGTGTGAGCAATACCACTGACTCTCACTGGAAGCTTTCTTTCGAGAACATCTACAATAAAGAAGGTCACCTGCTTCCCTGGTATCCCATATTAGGCAACCACGATTATCAGCAAAATCCAAACGCAGAAATTCAATATTCAACAACAAGCGATCGTTGGAAAATGCCGGCAAGATATTATACAGTGAAAAAGAACATCAGCTTACTTGTTTCTGCATTGTTTATTTTTACGGATACGTCGCCTTTTGTAGCGGCTTATTATGGCGCAGCTATGGCTGATTTACCGCAGCAGGATACGGCCACGCAATTGAGATGGTTAAAACAAACACTTCTTGCATCAAACGATAATTGGAAAATTGTTTTTGGTCATCATCCTGTTTATTCAGCAGGTCGGCATGGTCATACTCCCGAACTGATACAAAGGTTTAAACCTATATTCAGTGAAACCAACACTGATTTTTACATCTGCGGTCATGACCACAGCCTTCAATACATTAGCTGGCCTGCAGATTCCATTCATTATCTCGTGTCAGGTGGTGGTTCTGAAAGCACTCCTGTTTATCCGCAGTCCTATACACCATTTGCAAGATCATCACCGGGCTTTTTAGTAATGACTTTATATGCAAGACGAGCCAATTTTTATTTTTATAATCAAAGAGGGGAGTTGTTGTACAGAAAACAGATACTTAAGTAGTTTGTGTCAATAAAAAAAACCTTCTTAGCAGAAGGTCTTTTTATTGTAATCATTTAGCTGGTTATAAAATATTCCAGGTTTTATCTCCGGATAATATTTTATTTAGCGGAGTTTTTCCTTTCCTGTTTTTCACCTCATCAATCTGCGCCAATAAATTTTCTTCATACACGGGACGTTCGCCTGCATAGATCACTCCAAAAGGACGTGGAAACGAAACTCCATTAAACTCCGTATCAAAAAATCTTGCAATGATGTTTGCTTTCGTTTTATCTTTTTCATCATGAATCCAAAGATCATTTACACCGTCTTTGGTAAGATCAACGATCACAGGTTTCAATCCATCAAGATGAATTCCTTTTGTATCATTCTCACCAAAGATCAAAGGCTTACCGTGTTCAAGTAGGATAGCTTCTTCTTTTCTTGTTTCCTTATCTGAAAATGCAAAGAATGCTCCGTCATTAAACACAGGGCAATTTTGGTAGATCTCAACGAAAGAAGTTCCTTTATGACCGTGTGCTCTTTTTAGAATCGCCTGCATATGCTTTGGATCACGGTCCTGTGTTCGGGCAACAAAAGATGCTTTTGCTCCCAGTGCTAATTCAGAAGGATTGAATGGTTCTTCAATTGTTCCATAGGGAGAAGTTTTAGTAACCTTACCTTTTTCTGATGTTGGAGAATATTGTCCTTTTGTTAAGCTATAAATTTGATTGTTGAACATGAGATAGTTCACATCAAAATTCTTGCGCATCAAATGAATGAAATGATTACCCCCGATGGACATGGCATCGCCATCACCGGAAACAATCCAAACACTTAAGTCAGGATTTGCAGCCTTCACTCCTGATGCAATGGCAGCTGCGCGACCATGGATCGAGTGCATGCCGTAAGTGTCCATGTAATAAGTGAATCTTGATGAACAACCAATTCCTGAAATGAATACAAAATTTTCTTTTGGTACACCAAGATCAGGAAAAATAGTTTGTACTTGTTTCAATATCGAGTAGTCACCACAGCCGGGACACCACTTCACATCCATACCCGATGCAAAATCCTTTGGTGATAATTGTATATTCTCTTTTGTGTAGGTTTCCATTTCTATGAATTGATGAGTTCAAGGATTTTATTTTTTAATTCGGCAGTAGTGAAAGGCATGCCCTGCACTTTTGAATAGCCAATTGCAGGAACCAGATACTTTGCACGAATCAGTTGCAGCAATTGTCCGCAGTTCATTTCAGGAATAATGATCTTATCAAAGTTGTGCAAAAGATCGCCGAGGTTTTTAGGGAAAGGATTGATATGCCTTAGATGAACGTGTGCAACATCATAACCTTCGCTCAATAATTCTTTCACTGCTGTTTTGATGGAACCATAGGTTGATCCCCAGCCCAACACTAAAACTTTCGCTTTTTCATTTCCGCTGTCAATTGTTGCAGCAGGAATGCTGTCTTCAATCTTTTTGATCTTTGCTGCACGCAACTCAATCATTGTTTCATGATTAATTGGATCGTAAGAAACATTACCTGTTTCATTTTGTTTTTCCAATCCGCCAATACGATGTTCCAGTCCTTTCGTTCCCGGTTTTATCCACGGACGAACAAACAGTTCGTCGCGTTTGTAAGGAAGCAATGTTTCACCATTGATTTCTTTGCAAAAATGAACTTCGATGTTTTGCAATTCTTCTTCAGATGGAAAACGCCATGGTTCTGAGCCATTCGCAATATATCCATCACTTAAAAATACAACTGGCGTCATGTGTTCAACTGCAATCTTACATGCTTCAAAAACGGTATCAAAACAATCAGAAGGAGATGAAGCAGCAATAACAGGAAGAGGTGCCTCACCATGTCTTCCATGCATTGCCATTAATAAATCCGCCTGTTCTGTTTTTGTTGGTAAACCTGTTGATGGACCGCCACGTTGAACGTTTACAACCACCAATGGAATTTCAAGCATGGTTGCTAAACCGAGTGCTTCTGTTTTTAAGGCCATGCCAGGGCCTGATGTTGTTGTTACCGCAAGATTGCCTGTGTAGGATGCACCAATAGCAGAACAAATTCCTGCAATTTCATCTTCAGCCTGGAAAGTTTTCACTCCATTGTTCCTGTACTTCGAAAGCTCATGCAAAATATCCGTAGCAGGCGTAATAGGATAGGAGCCAAGGAACAAAGGCAGTGCTGCTTTTTCTGCAGCGGCAATTAGGCCAATAGCGGTTGCATGATTACCTGTAATGTTTCTATAAGTACCCGGCGGAAGTTTTGCAGCAGCAACTTTAAATTGTGTTGTGAAGATCTCTGTATTCTCACCATAATTCCAGCCAGCCCGCAATGCTTTTGTATTTGCATCTGCAATCGCAGGCTTCTTAGCAAACTTTTCTTTTATAAACTTTTCAGTGTAATCAAGAGGTTTATCAAACATCCACAACAGCAATCCTAACACAAACATGTTTTTGGAGCGCTCCACTTCTTTCATTCCAAGTCCTGAATCTACTAAACATTCCTTAGTGTGTTTGGTAACATCAACTTTGTGCACAATGTAATTGCCAAGTTGATCACTATCCAAAGGATTCAATCCATCGGGATAATTGGCCAGCTTCAGATTTTTTGCGTCGAAGCCTTGCGTGTTGGCAATGATAATGCCGCCGTGTTTCAGTCTTGGCAAGTCGACTTTTAACGCAGCGGCATTCATGGCAACTAACACATCGTATTGATCGCCGGGAGTATAAATTTCTGTGCTTCCGAAATGCACCTGGAACCCGGATACGCCGGCAACAGTCCCCATCGGGGCACGGATCTCCGAAGGGTAATCAGGAAAAGTGCTGAGATCATTTCCTAGCAATGCAGCCGTATCGGTGAACTGCATGCCGGTTAACTGCATTCCATCTCCTGAGTCTCCGGAAAAGCGAACGACGATTTTATCGACTTCTTTCTTTATGGTGTTTTTTTCTATGGCTTCCATTTCATTGAATTTTTAAAAATGATCAGTAATCAGATCATGCATGCAAAGTTTCTTTCTTAGCCATCAATTCATCAACTGTTTCTGCATAAGCTTCGTCAGGAACGCAGCAGTCAACAGGACATACAGATGAACATTGAGGAGATTCGTGGAAACCCTGGCACTCTGTACATTTGCTTGGAACGATATAATAAGTGTCGGCAGAAATTGCAGCAAACTTCTCGTTAGCATCCACAACAGTTCCATCTTTCAAAACATAAGAGCCGGTTACAGTGGTTCCGTCAGCAACTGACCACTCTGTTCCACCTTCGTAAATTGCATGATTAGGACATTCGGGTTCGCATGCACCGCAGTTGATGCATTCTTCTGTGATTTTAATAGCCATACATTAATTGTTTTGCTTTTTAGAATATTCGGTAGATAAAGGAAAGAAGCACTGCAAAAAAAGAACATGATGAAAGTCAGTTTAAGACTTGATTATCGCCTATTTTAAATTTCAATTAATCACTCACCTTGCTCTCTCAATTTTTTTATATGAATGAAAGAATTGCTGATTTTATCAATCATCAAAGGGTGGCCAGTGTGTGTTGTGTAGATGAGGATAATAATCCTCATTGCTTTAGTTGCTTTTATGCATTTGATGCAGAAAGAAATTTACTCTACTTCAAAAGTGGTTCAAGTGCTAATCACTCAGAAATATTGGTTCAAAATCCAATTGTTGCAGGAACGATACAACAGGACAAACTGAATTCTTTGGCAATTAAAGGCGTCCAGTTCACTGGTAAGATCTTGCATCCAAAGAATGAATTGTGTGCTCATGCAGAATCAGCTTATCACAAAAGATTTCCTTTTGCGTTAACGATGCCGGGTGAAATATGGACGCTTCAGCCGGAAACAATTAAGATGACTGATAATACTTTGAGCTTTGGCAAAAAGCTGAAATGGAGTTTGCATGAAGAAGTAGTCTAACGATCCTCATAAATAGTGTTTGATATCCTAATGAAATAAAAAGCTTCCTTATGGAAGTTTTTTTATTTGAGAGATGGGTTTACTTTTTTTGTCAAGAAAAAAAGTAGATAACGAACATTCAAATATTCCTATTCCAAACTAAAGCTTAATGACCTTTCTTGTCACCACTCTATCTGTAAACACAGCCCTCACTATGTAAGTTCCACTTTGATAATGGCTCAAATCAAAAGTATAACTATTGTTTGCTCCATCTTTTATCACAGTCACCTGCGCAATTTGCTGTCCCATTCCATTAAATACTTCTATGCCCTTTAAATTGGTTGGCTGCGGATAAAACTGAACATTGATATTACCGGTTGTAGGATTCGGCGTTACCAAAAATCCCTGTGCCTTCAGGTTTGGATTGATAGTAACCGTTCTTAGATTGATATCATCAAGATAAACTTCGTTTTCATAACCGGTTATGTTTCTGAATGCGAACACCAGGTTATCGTTTCCAATAAAATTGGCGAGATTAACAGAGTCCTTCCTCCATTCAGTTGAAGAAGGAATAAATTCACTGGTAACGGCGGCAGTAGTTGTTACCAAAGCCTTTCCCCACTTTTTATAAACGCTGGTGTAGGTCTGCCCGCAGTCTGTGCTCACCAACACCTGCAAGGTGTCCCAATTGTTACCTGCGGTTGAAAGGTCGGAGTAGGCTGCTGCTGCCACTTGGAAAGAAAGAAAAGCAGAGTCAATTTGAGAGGATATCTTAACCGAAGGCATGCGCAGGTCATCCCTTTCGCCAATATGATCATAATTGAAGTTATCAACCCTCATGCTGGCGCTACCGGACTTACTTGCTACATAGACACGTTGCCATGTAATTGCATTATCAGGATTGACAATATCCCATCCTCCGTTCGGGAAGCTATTGTTTTCAAAGCTTTCCCTATACTCTGTTACAGGTGAAGGTGCCAAAGGAGATGTAAAGGTTATTGGGTCGAAATACTGAAAGGTTATCTGCAATGTATCATTGCTGCGGTCCTGGTCGGCATTGCTATTTGGATTAGAAACATAAACCGTTAGTGTATGTGTGCCAGGAGTAGCAGTAAGATTGGCCAGGTTAACAACAGTGGTGTTGTAGGTAGTTAAAGAACCTGTCCAACTGGTAGACGTTGCGGGTCCGTTATCAATTTTTGCACTTATTTGTAATGATGTCAGGTTTTGAGAACCCCTGTTCTTTATAGTTACCTGCGGAGTAAATGCAGCAGTGCATAAGCGTTGAACCGGCTGATTTACAGTTCTTAACTGGGCGTCATAGTTCTGTAGAATAACCGGCTGGCATCCGTTTGATGAAAGCAGTGAAGGACGGTAAACAGACAGGGCAGTTTCCATACGATTCACCTGCCCGGCTGTAAACATCACAAGGCATGGGTCATCTGTATAGTCCATGTAGTTCTGGTACATAATACCATTCCCGCCCAAAGTACAGTTATCTGTTTTAATGCCGGTATAACATCCGCTACTGGCGTCTCCCTGGTTAGGTGTGTCGCCAACATAATCATCGCCGTAACAAGCGCCGCCATCATCGCCCCAAATATGATACAGGTTAAAATAGTGCCCTGTTTCATGTGTTAACGACTTTCCCTGGTTGTAATTCGCAAGACTGCCGCCGGGTAAGCTACGGTAATCAATTACAACACCCTGGTCGGCCGAGGGTGTACTTACATCGTCGGGAAAAGTAGCATAGCCCAATAAATTACTGCCAAGCATACAAATCCAAACATTCATGTATTTGGCACTGTTCCAACTTGCCACACCACCTGCGTAATCATGTTTTACTCCATCATCAATGGAGAAACTTGTTCTGGCAGTAAATACCCTGTCGATTCCATTAGTTGCATCGCCATCCGGATTGCGTTGTGCCAAACAAAACTGTATGGATGATTTGCCGTAAAGCGGTTTGAAATAAGATGGGATCTTAACCGAATCGCCGTTCGATCCAAAAAAATCTCTGTTCAATGTATCCAGTTGAGCCTGTATCTGTGCATCGGTTACGATGTTTGGATTAGGAAGTACAACGTGAAATACTACAGGAATATAAATAGTAGAAAGAACGCCTGCCTCTTTGTTCTGGCTACGGACCGATGCCACTTTGTTGAATTCAATTCTTTTCTGTTCAAAGCGTTGACGGAGGACAGCACTTTTTTGAAGATTTTCTTCAAGGCGTTGCATGGTGCCGCACTTTTCATTTATAGTGCGTTTGGTTTGCTGCGCATACACGGAAAGGAAAAGCAAGAGCGAAAAAAAGGTTAAGACAGGACGGCGGTTCATAGACGTATTTGCGGTAAATTAACTGCTTTTAATGTTAAGAAAAATACTATATAGCCAGGTGCTTTAAGGATATACGATGGAAACCTGTTTTTTGTTGTTTCGAAGTAGTAAAATATCTCTTTGTTTGCCAGTTAAATATAATCGAAGCGTTTGGATCGGTAAAGAAATAGCTGTTGCAATATGTAAATGGTTTTTGCAAATTGTTTTACTGTCGCTTTGAAGAAAAGGTGCTATTTCCCGAAGTCAGTTACTCATTGCTTCCATTATTTCAACTTTTACTTTATGACTTGCTGTCGTAAACCACCCCTTTATTGACGTTGCGCCCCTCTTCTAATTTCTTCAATTCATTTCACCTTTGTATTGAAACAAAACGAAACGTTATGCAAAAGATCACTCCTTTTTTATGGTTCAATAATGAAGCAGAAGAAGCTGCTCAATTCTATACTTCAATTTTTAAAAACTCGAAGATCACTAAGACAACAAGGTATACGGGTGCAGGTGCAAAGGCTTCAGGGCAGCCGGAAGGCTCAGTAATGACGGTGGCTTTTGAACTGAATGGACAAAATTTTACGGCTATTAATGGTGGTCCTGTTTTTAAATTTACGGAGGCCATATCATTCGTTGTCAACTGTGATACACAGGAAGAGATAGATCACTATTGGAATAAGCTTTCAGAAGGCGGCGACCCCAAAGCACAACAGTGTGGATGGCTTAAGGACAAATATGGTTTATCATGGCAGATTGTTCCTACTCAATTGGGTGAGTTAATGAGCGAACCTTCAAGGGCGCAAAAAGTGATGGGTGAAATTCTGAAAATGAAAAAGATCGATCTTAAAGCTTTAAAGGAAGCATAGTATTATACTGATAGAAGAAAGCTGTTAGTTTAAAGAGGAGCAGAATTCAAGTGTGTATTTACGCTTGTTTCCTTTTGCACATGTTGCAAGGAAAGAAGATGCCACTGGTACCATAATGACTTCTACGGTATTGGAGTTGTTGTTATAAGCTTCAATCTGCAAATTACCCTTAATGGTTGTTTCAATTGAATAGGTCATGATGGTATCAAGATCGCTGCAGTATAAACTACGCTCTATACCTGTTACAGGATAATTGTATTTGGTTGTTCTTGTACGATGATTAACGATATCTTCCAAAAGTGTTGCAGGCAACCTGAGCTGACTTGTAATACCTGTTATAATTCTTGTGTGTACCATAAAACAGACTTTGCGTTTTCGATGATTGTGTTTCAATAACGGGTTGAAGATAAAAAGGGACAAAGGCGTTTTAATATGACGATACCACCATAAACTGATGATTAATGTCAGGGAAAAAACTAACCTGTGTTCTTTGTACCTTCTAAATGATTGAGTGCTGCTGTTTTACGAAAGCTGTTTTTTCATGCAGACACTTTCGGGCAGATCTGCATATTGCCCGTAGTTGGGAATTACTTCATAACCATTACCTGTGTATAGGTGTCTTGCAGTAGTAAAATGTATGCTGGTTTCTAAAACTGAGAAGCGATAATTTTTTTCTTTTGCCCATTGTTCGAGTTCAAAGAGAATTTGTTTTGACAAACCTTTGCCACGATGATTCTTTTGGACAAACATTCTTTTTATCTCTACAGTTTCTTCATCAAATTGTTTGAAACAACCGCAGGCAACAGGTTCCTCATTACTATATGCAACAACCGCGGTTGGAATATCCACAACGACGTTGTATTGATCATAAGTTGCCTGGTCTTCTTTCAATTCGTTCCATAACTCATGATCGAGGTTTTTTACAAGAAACTGGAAGTGGGCATCGTTGGCAGTTGTTCTTTTAATAACATAATTCATGATAAGAAAATCAGCTTGCGTTATTTAAATTGATTATCTACGTCTATCGCTTCCTTTAGTAACAAAACAATTTCATCATAATCTATTTCATCCGTCGAATGAAAGATTTTATAGAATACTTGCTTGTTGGTTCCATGCATTAAATAATTATTTACATCTTTCAACCTATTGCCGTAGTAAAAGCCGAATAGTACACCCTTTTTTATTCCTCCGCCTGGTATCACCGCAGGCCATATTATGCATATCTTTTTCTTTCCAAAATAGAAAGGTACATTGTGGTGAAGTGTTTCTTTACAATGCGAAGGAAGATTGTTTGCAACAATATGCCGCAACACATCAACAATGATTCGTTGATCTTCGGGAATATATTCCCAAAACTCAAGCATTGATTTGAAGTTGATCCCTTTCTGGAGACTCATAAAGCGATAACTAAAATAATTGTTTTCGAGGTTGTGCTGATAAGATAATGCCAAGGCAATATTGCCTGGCCAATAGGCGGTTCTAATCCATTGAGAGCTGGTTGCTTATCTCAAAGTTTTAAGCGCAAATTCCAATACTTTATCAAGGTCGTCTTTTTTTGCGAGGTTGATATTGTTCTCATCTAAAAACTCCTTGAGTTGTTTTTCGTTTTTAGCGAAAAATTCATGCAGGCCTTTTTTGGTAGCAGGATAAAACTGCGCGAACCTTCCCGAAAAAAAATATTCGTCAGTGAAAGTGTACAAACTGTTTTCATCCGGTATCAATTTTACCATGCCCACGCCCTGTACCTGGATGTTGTTATAGGAGGTGCTTGCTGCTGTTGAAGAATAGGTATCATATGCTCCCTTTTTTTCAGTGCCGTTAAACTTCAGCGATCTTTTCACAAGCAGGTTGTAAACGGTATTATGTGTAAGCTGTAAAAGAAATTGTTTTTTATAATAGCGAAAAGTATCTGCACCAATAACAATGGCGCTGAAGTTTTCTCCCTCAGATAACTCCAGCGTGTCGCCTTTAGGATTTATGAAAAGGATATTGTTGGTGAAATAATTGTAATTAAGTTTTGCCTCGGTTACCGTTTCGTTTTTATAAATAGCTTGTCCCACTAGAAACTGGGGGAATTGGTAGATCTTGCTTCTTACTTCCTGTTCGCTTTGCTTTAAGGGATTTACCACTACGGTATTGGCATCCTGGGCAATTGCTATTTGTGAGATGGCAATTACAAATAAACAAGTTAAAAGCTTTTTCATATTGCATAGTTTAAATGAAGCAACTATTTCTTTAAAATAAGCAGGTTGCTTTTGTTGTCAAGGCTCCATTCGGAAAACTTGTTAAGCATGGATTTTCCAAGCAGGAATTCCTTTACATATTTAGAAACAGATAAAATTACATTGTTTACGACGAGGTGCCTATCTGAACATTATCGATCTTGTATCTTTTACAGGAGATGGACCTGTTATCAGCAAGCAGGTATTGCCCTTCGCCAATAAAATCTCTCTCTGAAAGAAAGCCTTTTTCTTTTAGAGTCTTGGCATAATCCTCAGAGATCAAAAGATCAGAGGCGCCGCTATCAATCATCCATATCCTTAACTCATTTCCAATCCTGATCTTGATCTTATGCATGCCGTTGATTGAAATGATCTGGACGGAATCAACAGCAGGTCCAACAATATCTTTTGCATTAGACGCTTTCCAGTCTTTTGCAAAGTCCGATGCTTCAAGGTAAGGACTACCACATCTGTATGCCACTTCATTGTACAGCAATGAGCTTGGGTTAGAAAGATCATCAAATTTTTCCAGCGTTATCTTTCTTTGTTCCAGTATATCGGCGGCGCAGTTGCAAAAGATTGCAGTTAAAGTATCATTTAATGGTTTGTCTGAACTTGACTTGAGATTATCCATGCATTTAGTGACAAAGCTTTTGCGATATTCAGGAATGGAAAGCATCAATACATTTCCATCAACGTTAATGCACTCTTTCATTAGCCTCTGGAGCAAAGTATCGTCAGCCATCAACTGCCAAAGTCCATTGCCTTTGTAAATTTTTTCGTAGTGTTTTATTTCCTTTAATGTATATCTCCTGTCTAAAAGATTCACCTGGCATTCACAGAGCTTAGCTACTATTTTGTTGTCTGGTGGCGCGGCATATCCTTTGCTACACTGGATAACCAAAGCTCTCTTCTGCGCCAATGGTTTTCCGTCTTTTGTATAAATGAACCTGCCGCTTTCCTGGGCCAAACCGGACATGCAGGCAGCAAATAATAAAGCGAGTAATTTGATTTTAATATTCATGGGGATATATGATTAAGATAAAAGAGCTGAGCTAAAATTGCGACTCTTTACTGAATATATGTACAACTAATAACCGGGGTTGTTCTTTTTCATGGAAACGCTTACAAATCTATTGTGCGATGAAAGGGTCACAGGTTATGACAACCCGGTAATTCTTCCTTCATCATCAATATCCATTTGTTCGGCAGCAGGGTGCGATGGTAAACCCGGCATGCGCATGCTTTCTCCCAAAAGAGGGATGATAAATCCGGCACCGGACGCTAATTCAATTCTCTTATGGTAACTACAAAGTTTTCTGGCCTTCCAATTTTCTTTTCATCATCGCTCAAGCTTTTTGGTGTTTTTGCCATACAAATTGGCATATGATCAAAGCCAAGTTCTTTAATTTGTTTCAGGCCCTGTTTTGCTTTTACAGAATAATCTACGCCTGTTGCTCCGTACATTTCTGTAGCAATGCGATTGATCTTAGTTTCGACAGGAGTATTCCAGTCATACAAAGGCTTAAAAGAATTATGGTTGGCAGTTATAGTACTTACAACTTCGGAAGCTAATTCGATTGCACCTTTTCCTCCCTCTGCATATGCATTAGAAATAATTGCTTTTACACCGAGGAGTTCGCAACAATCTGTTATCACTTCAATTTCTTCCTCTGTGTCATTTGGAAATAAATTGATAGCTATGACAGGTTTCAATCCATATTTCTGAATGTTTTCGACATGTTTGATAAGATTTGGAAGACCCTGTATCACTGCCTCCGCATCAGGAAACTTCACTGCATCTTTTTTTAATCCTCCATGATGTCTTAAGGCTCTGATAGTACAAACAATCACGACCGCTTCCGGCCGTAAGCCACCAACAACACATTTAATATCAAAAAATTTTTCTGCACCAAGGTCGGCAGCAAAGCCAGCTTCTGTAACTACATAATCGGATAACGACAAGGCCATTTTTGTTGCAATAAGCGAATTGCTTCCGTGCGCAATAGAGGCAAATGGTCCACCGTGAATAATTACCGGGTTGCCTTCCAATGTTTGCACCAGGTTAGGTTTGATGGCATCTTTCAACAAGACTGCCATGGCACCAACTGCTTTTAGGTCTCTTGCAAAAACAGGTTCACCATCATAGCTCATTCCAATGTAGATGTTGGCTAGTCTTCTTTTTAGGTCATTAAAATCTTTTGACAGGCATAATATCGCCATGATCTCCGATGCTGGAGTGATATTAAACCCATCTTCTCTTGGAACACCATTGGCTGTACCACCAAGTCCGACAATAATATTACGGAGTGCCCTATCGTTCATATCCATCACTCTTTTCCAAACAACTGTCCGTGCATCAAGATTGCATTCGTTTTTATGTTGCAGATGATTATCGATCATTGCAGACAATAAATTGTTGGCTCTTTCCACTGCAACGAAATCACCGGTGAAATGCAGGTTGATTTCATCCATTGGAATTACCTGTGCATAACCGCCACCGGCCGCACCACCTTTCATTCCAAACACGGGACCAAGAGAGGGCTCTCGTAAAACCGCCATTGCTTTTTTACCAATGTGGTTTAATCCATCAGCAAGGCCGATACTTGTTGTTGTTTTCCCTTCACCTGCGGGTGTAGGCGTCACGGCTGTAACAAGTATCAGGTGATGCTGTTTGATCTTTTCATCATCAATAAGTGAAAGAGGAATTTTAGCCTTGTACTTTCCATAAAATTCAATAAGGTCTTCATCAATATTTAGTTTAGAAGCAATCTCTTTGATATGTTGAATGGGTGCAGATTGGGCAATCTCTATGTCAGGAGGTATTGTTAGCATGCAATCGAATTTTGTATCTGCAACTTATTACAGTTATAGCAGCAAACTAATGAGGCTAGTCACTGAAGCAGCTTATCAATATCATGTATGAGGTCCTCTAATAAATAAGTTTTACTGCAAATGGGACACTGATGTTTCTTGTTATTGTGATAAGATTTTGATGGGTACAGGGCGTCGCTTCCACGAATTCAGCACTGAAAACAATTACAAGAATTCTGAAATTTCTTTTAAAAAATTAATCAGACGATCCCTTCTTTACAGATGAGGTATGCAAATTGCGGTAGCTCATCGAAATGAGCAAATGGTTATGGCGAATAAGATAGCAAGTGTGAATATTTCTGTTCCTGTTAAGGGGCCTGGTAATACTATCAGGCAAAGCCCAGTTTTGTTTGATGTGTATTCAGTCGATGGTCATTATAAAGCGATACCTCTTATAAATGAAGATGAAAGAAGGATTGCTAACCTTCCGCAGGAACTTTTATTTAATTATGAAAATGGGAAAGCGATTTCACACAGAGGAAGTCTTGACGGAAATTTTCATGCGATAGAAGATATCATACATGAACTCCGAAAGCAAAACTTAGTGTGATATTTTGTCTTGCAGCTTCACTTAACATGCCTGCTCGTAAGAATCAGTGCGATTGCACCTAATAACAAAGGAATGCCTATATGCACTACTGAATCTGTTCCAGGGGTTGCAAAAACGAGGTAAAGCAATACAGCAAACAAAATGAATTCACCGGAATAAAGAAAAATCTTTTCAGGTACTACAGTATGATGTTTATGTTTCTTTATCATACCTAAACTTTGTAGTACAAGTTTATGGCCTCTTCCTAAATCAAACAATGACCACTGTCAGCCCGCCGTATTGGGTATATCATAATCAGCCTGGTGCAAAACAGGTTTAGTATCTTGAGCCGGCAAAAAAATCGTATGAAAGTATTGACTATGCGGCTTGCTGCACTTAACATTGTTTTCTTCTTTGTTTCTTTTTCAATTTCCGCCCAAGTAATAAATAAAAGCAACAGGATACATCCTTCTGTTGATTATAAGAAGCTGTCCTACATCGACACTGTGGTTAACAATTACATTAATAGAGATTGGGAAAAAGGTGTTGTTACGATTATTGTAAAAGACAATCAACTGGTGCAATACAAAGGCTATGGCTATTTAGATGCAGGTACAAAAAAGCCAATGCCTGCTGATGCTATGTTTCGTATTATGAGCCAGACAAAAGCTATTACGAGTGTTGGAATAATGATCCTGTACGAACAGGGAAAATTGTTGCTTGACGAACCTGTAGGAAATTTCATTCCTGAATTCAAAAACCAAGTGGTATTAGATAAATTCAATGCCGCTGATACAACTTATACAACAGTTCCGGCAAAAAGAAATATTACAATTCGTGACTTGCTTACACATAGTTCAGGAATTGATTATGCTGGTATCGGTACTAAAACAATGACCGCCATTTATGCAAAGAATGGTATACCAAGTGGCCTTGGTGCTTTTGATAAAGACCTTCTTACAGAAATGAAAAAACTTGGCAAATTGCCACTGGCATTCCAACCGGGCGAGAAATTTCAATATGGATTAAATACAGATTTGCTTGGTTGCTTAATTGAAGTGATAAGCGGGCAAACACTTGATGCATTCCTCCGTGAACATATTTTTGAGCCGTTGGGAATGAATGATACTTATTTTAACGTGCCTGTTTCTAAAGCTAATCGTTTAGCAACGGTTTATACAGAAGAATCAGGGAAAATCATTCCATGGAGTCATACTTTTCGCAATATCGATCCCGATTATCCAACCATGAACAAGCATTACTTCAGTGGTGGTGCAGGACTTTCATCAACTGCTTTTGATTACGCTGTTTTTATGCAGATGTTACTGAATGGAGGAGTCTACAATGGTAAAAGAATTCTCTCGACCCGCACTGTTGAAATGATGACAAGTAATCAATTGGATTTCCATTACAATGGCACAAATGATTTTGGACTGGGCTTCGACATCGTTACCGAAAAGAGTGGAAACCTCGGTCCCAGAAATAAAGGAACTTTTTCGTGGGGGGGATATTACGGCACTACATACTGGGCCGATCGGAAAGCAAAGTTGGTTTGCTTAATTATGACGCAGCATACACCTAACTCTCATGGCGATCTTACAAATAAAATCACTGATATTATTTACTCGAGCTTCAGGTAAAAGAAGCAAGATTTCATTTCAAGCAATAAAAACGGCAGTTCGTTCCGCGACTGTTGTTTGTCCTTTATTGACGCTTTTATTTTCGTTAAAAGAAAATGAGAAGAGTTTCTATAATTAACCATGGAGGTACAAACATCAGGTTCCAGGTATAAATAATCCCGGCAGAAAACCGTTTTCTCGAAAGTTTATATATTGGATATGGACTTGCAGATGATGGTAGGACAAGACATAAAGGCATTCCCAAAAAGATCGATCACCTTGCAATGTTGATGGAATATGCTGATTCAAGGTTTACAGGTTTTCTTGCACTTATTGAAACCTTCATTTTAAGAAGAGCGAAGAAGGCAAGAAATAAAGGTGTAAATGACCTGATAAAGCAGTACTGTCAATAAAACTAAAAACTCATTAAAGCATAGCCATCATTCTGAAAAGCCATTAAAACGATCAGTGCATCGCTTGCAACCGAAACATCTGTTGAGATATTTTTTGGGTCGATATTTTCACCGATAAGATTTTGTCCGCAAACGAATAGTTGAACACCTGCTTTTTTCAATTCGGATAATACTTCCAGGTTGGGATTTGTTATCCCAAATTTTGCTTTGTAATGCTCGTCATCTAAAATTCCGTTTAATGCTGCTCCATGAAAAACGATAACAAATTTTGCATGGCTTAATGGAATTTTTGAAACCGCAAGTGCATTAAGTTCAGAACCTGCCATATTCAGCGCCGGAATAATTTGCGAAGAATCCTTTGATGCTTTTGTCGCGTCATAAATAGCACGGTAAACCCTGTTTTTATCCGGAGGAATTTTGGCATTTGAAATTGCGATGAAGCCATCGGCTTGCGGAATTACAGGCGCATTGTTTGATTGGGCATGAATGCTGCACATTGCAAGCATTAAAATAAAAGCGAGCAAAAGTTTCATAACGCTGTTTGGTTTAATTGTTTGGTTTTTTTGTGCTGGGCAGGTAGCGGCCATTGATTGATTATGCTCATAAACAGGATTTGTTTTGCTATCATGGCAGTGCATTTTAGGGTTAAGAAGACGTGGTAGAATTTACAATATTTTTTGTGGGCTGCAAATTGCATTTGAGTGATTCTTAACGAAGAAATGCCTATGTAGGGCTTTCTTGACTAATTCAGAACACAGTTTTCACTGACGGCGGTCATTGTATTGAGGACACTCATTGAAGTAGTTTTAACGTTAAACCACTTCAAATGAAAGCTAATTGCAAAGCTTCAAGGCTCATGTCGTTCCTCTTTTTGATCGTCGCGACGGTTATTGTATCGTGTGCGCCAAAAACACGAACAGAAACGATTGCGTTTGCCACCGATAATTCCACTATTTCAGACTCAGTAAAAACAGTAAAGAGTTTTAAAAAACAGAAAGAACTGTACCTCATGACACAGGTAGGATCTTACGATGAAAAAATGGAATGGCTTAATAATTATTTGATGTCTGAGGTAAATAAAGATTCTGTAGTCACACCAAGGAAGAAGGCAAAAAAAAGAATGTGCAGCATTTTTTTTACAACAAATAAATCAGGAGTTACTTACCACTGCCAGAATCTTGACAATCCACAAAGCGGTATTCTCATTGCATCTTATAATGCTCCCGGAAAATACAGGTCAATTGCCGTTACCCGTATGACAGATATAAGCTATTTCCCCCCGGCTTTTGAACTAACTGAATTGAATGATATGCAAAAATCTTTCCTTCCGTTTTTTGCATTCTATCCTGCTGACGGAATTAATGAGCATGGTCTATCGGTTTCCATTGCCGGTTCTTATCCTCATAAAATAACGGATACGAAAAACCGGAAAGGTGTTTTCATCACTTATTTAAACAGGTTGATGCTGGATAGTTGTAAAACTGTTGATGAAGCATTGGCGCTTGCCAGCAGGTATTATTTTTTCGATCATGATGGATTGATCACTACAAACCATCTTTTGATTGCTGATAAATCCGGTAACTCTGCAATTATTGAATACGATAAAGACGGGAAAATGCAGTATCTCGTCAAAAAGAATGATAATCTTGTTGTGACCAACGATGATGTAATAGGAGTGGACACTAGCCAATTGACATGTGTGAGATATAAAGCCATCTGCAAGAGATTGCAAAGCAAGCCTGTTGAGGACTATAAAGATTGCATGAACATTTTAGCAATGGTGGAAAACAAAACACTGTGGTCAGTGGTGATGGATAATAAAACCAATTCGGGATATATTGCTACACACGGAAAATTTAATCACTTTTATAAGTTTAGTGTGAAATAGCGGAATCGATCCTTCAAAAAAAGCTATCTGCAGGTCCGCAGATAGCTTTTTTGTATTTGTGGGTTGACTGAAAATAATTATTTTTTACCTGTAGCTGCCCACAAAATTCCTGCATATAAATGATTCAAAAATGCTTCGTTGCTAAAGTTGGTTGGTAAATGGCCAAGTGCTGTATAAAAAGATCTGCCACCATCATAATTGTGATACCAGGCTAAAGGATGAGATTTACCCATGCCTTCTCCTTTCTTGGCACCCCAATCTGCTTTTGGGTTATAGGTGGTTTCATCTACGCCTAATATGTAATGCAGGTCTTTTACTTTTTCTTCGCCGAATTGATACCATTCATCGGTCCACAAGTTACCCTGACCAAATCCCTGCATACCCGGGAATGAATTATCAAGAATTTGCAGTTTGGCAGTTTGAATAACAGGGTGGATGTAAAACATTCTTCCAACAAGTTTGTTGTACCAATCCCAGTCATACTCTGTATCAGATGCGCTGTGGACGCCAACAAACCCCTTTCCCGACTGGATGAAACGTTCCATCACTTTTTGTTGTTCGGCATTGAAAATATCACCGGTTGTATTTAGAAAAATGATGACCTGGAATTGTTTCAAAAAAGAATCATTGAAACTTTCTGGATCCTGAAACACTTCTGCATCAAAGAAATTTCGTGTTGCTAATTCCTTAAGTGCTACCACTCCATAATGGATTGATTCATGATGCCAGCCGTTTGTGTTGGTAACGATCAAAGCTTTAAATTGCTTTTGTGCGTGAGCCGAAGGAAAAAATCCTAACATGATAATGACAATAAACAGGAAACTTGTTTTCATGATATGATGACTTGAGGAATGAAGTTAATGAAATTGATGTCAAACATTTTTACTCTTGGTTTCACATGGCAATAGAGATATTCTCATCTGTTTATTATAACAAACACGAAAACAAACTGCGTACAACTCCTCAATTATTTATGAAGTTTTTCGAGACAAGAGATTTATGGCACAGTTTTGAATAGTTTCGTCATTAAAACCGCTATCTATGAAAATGTTCAAATTTGTATTTGCATTCGCAGTTATTTTTTCAATTGTATTAGTTGCCTGTAACAAAGAATCCCGCACATCAACATTGCACGTTAAACTTACTGATGCTCCAGGTAACTGGCAGGAAGTTAACATCGACCTGAAAGCAGTAAATGTAAATTTTAGTGACGATTCAACAGGCTGGGTTTCTTTGCAAACGAAAGACACTATTTATAACCTGCTTGGTTTGCAAAACGGACTGGATACTTTAATTGCGCAAGGTACTTTTCCAACCAACACTGTTAAGGAGATCCGTTTGGTGCTTGGCAATAACAACAGCATTAAAGTA
This sequence comes from Flavisolibacter sp., assembly GCA_035554655.1. Taxonomy (GTDB): domain Bacteria; phylum Bacteroidota; class Bacteroidia; order Chitinophagales; family Chitinophagaceae; genus Flavisolibacter. Next base: position 161,966 of record DATMIF010000053.1, on the reverse strand, counting down.
GACGGACAAACTTATCCGCTAACAATTCCAAGTGGTTCTACTTCAGGCTTGAAAATTAAAGTGAACAAAAAGTTGAATGCCACACTTGAAACCGTTGTTTTAGATTTTGATGCAGGCGCATCAGTTACAGAAGAACAGGATGGATTTAAACTAAGGCCAGTAATAATTGTAAAATAAAGTTGAATAAAAAAGCCCCTGAAAAGGGGCTTTTATTTTGAATCCTATTGAAGCATTTTAGCAATATCCTCTACTGGCAAAGTGTTAGCCATTTTTATAACGTCATCTTGTGAATAGCCCGGCGCTTTAAAGGTGATAAGAGCACTGTTCAAAGGCAGTTGAATTTCATAGTCAGTTCTCTCATTTGGTCCTGCAACTTTTTCTACCAGGGCTTTGTAACCGTTTATTTTGATGATCTTGTTGTCCCCCGACGCTCCCATAAAAGGAACAGAAAGTATTGCGTTGATAGAACTGATCAAAGGTGAGTTGCTGATAATTTCAAGATCGATGTTACTGGAATCAACAGTTCCATATTCACGATGGATGATCACTCCAAAAAAGCCAGAAGAACCTGTTACATTATCTGCTTTTGCGTTCGCTGATTTATCTCCCATTTTTGCTGGTAGAATTTTCAGTACTTCTTTTCCTGTGATGACGTCGAGCTCCTGCAACATTTGTTCCATTGCAAAACGTGAGTCATCAAGTTTGCCTGATGAGTAGGCGGCCTTAGCTTCCGTTAATCGTTTTGCAAAATCCTGTGCGTTGATCTGGAAGCATGCTATAAAGAATATGAATGCGAAAACTATTTTTTTCATGGTGATAAGTTTGTGTTGGATGAATTATTTTTCGCCAAGTTGTTTTTTAATTGATGCAATGTTGATCTGGTTTATGGCAGTCATAAAATCCTGTTCATTTGTAAAATTGATCCCTTCGTAAACCAGCAAAGTAGTTTGCCCAACTGGTACGCTTAACTTATAACCTGAACTAGCATCAAACTCGATAATCGATTTTTCATCCTGAACTTTTATTTGTTTCCATTTTTGGTCACCGCCTGATGTTTGCATGTATCCGCCATTATTAAAATACATGTTCACTGCCTGCATCCATACTGCATTATTGGCAATGGTAAAACTCAGTTGTTTATCACCGTCCTTATAATCCCGTTGGATCGTTAATCCGGACCATCCCATTCCCCAACCTGCGCTGGTTACCTGGTCAGTTGTAGCATCTTTTTTCAAACCTGAAATAGTTTCAGGTAGCCCTGCAAGTATATTTTTACCAATTTCCATTTGCACTCCTAGCATAGCCTGTCGCACCGCGTACCTGGCATCGCTGTATTTACCTGCTTTAAAAGATGTTTCTGCTGAAGTGAGATTTTCGTTTACGTTAGGCGGTGTTGATATTAAACCTTCTCCAGTTTTATTGGAAGGCTTACCGCTTCTTCCAACATTTGACATGTCTGGACTGTTTGAATTAGGATTCGAATTGTTGTTGTCAACGCCAACTGCATTGTCTATCTTTTTGTCAACCACTTTGTCCGCAGCTTGCTGTGCTTTGTCTTTAATTTTTTTAAGTATGCCCTGGCTGTTTGAGGTGGAGCAGGTCAATAGGGCAATCGAAAAGCAAGTAAGAATTCTTGGAATTAGCATATCGAAAGTATTTAGTTGCTGATTTGGAAGTTTCAGGGAGGATAGGCCTGGTTTATCAAAAGAAGATGGAGGCAATTTACAGGAATCAAATGGTTTAAATCGAAAAAATCTTTCTTTTTATTGATGGGAAAGCATCGAGAACTATCTAATTGAAAACTTAACACCAATGGAAGAACTATAAGATTCCATCACCGGTTATAAACCATAGCTAAACCCAAGTTTTAAAGCATTCTGCCGGTTAGAAACATTGCTCAAATATTTTGTATCTATTGAATTTAATTCAAGTGTCAACATAAGCCGACTAATGATTTCATACCTGGCAAGAAAACCCGCTTCATGATAATCGAATAATTTTTTGAACAGAAATTGCGGTTGAGGTACTGCATAATACTGTTGCTCCAGTGTTCCTTTTTCTCCCTTCCTGATTTTTTGATACCACAATTTAATTTTCAATTTAGGTAATGGCACATACTGAGTGAATAGGTAAATCCTGTCAGCATTGCTTCCCATCCAATCTCCCAAGGTGTAAGAGTTACTTTCATAAGTTTGGGCGGGTAACAGGTTGTTATAAACGAATGGATTGATTCTTGAATATTCAATGCCTGCTGTGAGGTAATTTAAAAAAAGATCGGTCCTGTTTATTCCGAAAGAATATCCCAATTGATTTCTTCTTTCCCTTTTATTGAAAACTTTTGAGGCTCTGATTTCATCGATAAATATTTGGGCGTAGATATGTGTATTCTTTATGTGGTTTCTTGAACTGATCAACCCGAAAAATTGTGAATTATCACCGGCGTTGATATTGTACCTACTATTGGTTTGATCGTAAATCTTAAAAAAATTAATCGGGATGAGATAGGCGAAACTAAGTTTATCGCTGTAAACAATTGATTCGCCAAGGGCAACGTCAAGCCCTTTTATTGGTGTTACAGTTATAGAATGGTGCGCAATAAATTTTGGGAGATAGAATTCTCTTGAACTATTGTAAATCCCACTACCAGTGTTATAGGTTCTTGCTGAATCTATAATATTGGATTGAAGCCATCCATGAAAATAGTTGAAGTGCAACCAACTCCACGGTTCAAAATCAAATTTGATAAAAGGAAATGAAGGGGCTCTTCCTGATAAAGCAATATTTCCTCCCAGTCCGTATCCCCATGAAAGATTTTCCTGTCCTGCGGACAAAGAACCACTCTTCCAGCGATAACCAATGTTATAATTGAAACTGCTGTAGTTGATAGATCTATTAGTTTCAATTGTAGGTACCACGCCTTCGACAGGGGCGAACGAACTAAGATGTGTTAATGTATCTCCCTTTTCAGTGTTATCTCTGAATGCAAAATTGAATCCCCATCTTTTACCAAAATACCCAGCCAATCTTATTCCTGAAAAATATTGACGTGAGCTTTTATCCCCCGCTTTTAAAATTTGAAATCCAATTAATGGATCTGCAAAAATTTTTGCTTCACCTTTTTCATACTTTGCGATTCTAAACCTGCTATAGTTATCTTTTTTAAAAAAGGTTTTTTCGTTTATTGAACCGTCAAAACCGTCAAACGAGTATTCCTGTTTGTAAAATTCTAATTCTTTTGCTTCAGTTTTAGTTAACTGGCTTTGAACGAGCAAAAGTGAATCAATGGCTGATGCAATGTCTTTCCTGTCAACAGGCAACTGGTAATCCTTCCATGTTATTAACCCTTTCTGTGCCATCCGGTGCAGGTAGTCGAGCACACTTGATCCATTCAGCTCATTCACCTGGGCATTTGATTTTATCGCCAGTACAATAACGATAGTGTAAAAGAAAGTTTTTCTTAAGAAGTTTAAATTTTTGCGCTGTTGCCACATTGCCATAAACGTCTGTTGTTTTACTTAAAACTTTGTGCAAATGTGCAACAACTTTCCTTATCTGCAATTCTTGCTTCTGTTGGGCAACTCAGTTTTGCTTGGTACTGTCGGCGGGCTTTTTCTTTTTCAAAAAACCGCCCAAAGTGTTCTTTAATGTTTCTACAGTTTTTTGTTTTGTATCCTGTATAGAAGACTTGTCGGTTGAGTCTTTTGTTCCTGTAAGTTGTTTCACTAATTCCTTCTTCATGTCTGTCACCACCTGATTCTTGATAGCTGTTGCAGTATCCTTTAATGTTTGCTTCGTTTCTTCTGCTTTTTGCTGAACAAATGCCATAGCCTGTTGTTTCATTTCCTTGCTAACATCGCCTGCAGTTTGTTTTAAATCGGTTTTTATTACAGGATTACTGATGCTTCCATTCATCTTTACATTTAAATCTATCATTTCGGAAAGCGTAACCGGAATGCCCTTGCTATTTGCCTGTGCCGAAAGGTTATTCACTAATGTATTCCCGGTGTTGCCTAAATACTTCCGTGGTACTTTCATTCCGATGATATAATCAATGCTTTGATCAAATCCGTGCATGCCGCCAACCTGCATTTCAATGTCCTTCACTTTCAAATTAAACGGCTTCACCAGCATTTTGCCATTGGCAAACTCAAAATGGCTTTTTACATCTTTCACGCTGATGTCCTTCAATTCGCTAACATCGAGTGTAGAAGCTAATTTTTCCAATGGCTGAAATTTGCTAAGGATACCCTGTATTAAAAATAAATTTCCATTTCCTGTAAGACTTGAAAGATCAGGAAACATTTTTTCATCAAGCTTCCCAACCATGTTGAACTGCGAACTCAATTTGCCGGCAAGGAATTTTCCCATTGGCATCAGCTTCTGTACTGTGTTGTAAGCATAAAATGCTTTTTGAATGTCAACGTCTTTAACGTTGTAGCTTAAGCTGATGTCGGGTTTGTTTTTATTTTGTTTTGTGCTGTAGGATCCATCAAATGCGATAGATCCATCTAGGGCTTCGGTTTGTACATTTTGCAAACGCACTGTTTCATCTTTCACAATCAATGCGCCTCTTACGTTGTTATAAGTTACTTTGTCGTATTGAACTGCATCTGCCTTTGCATTCACCGTCATGTTGATATTAGCCGGAACAGCGAATGGGGCAGAAGATGTTGTAGTGGAAGTTGTGGTATCAGTTGTTCCCATCCATTCGTTCAGCAAGATTTTGTCTGCAGTTACATTGATGTTTCCTTTCAGTTCCTCATTGTGTAATGCATATCCAATTAAATTATCTAAAACACCATTAGCAGTGATATGCGTTTTTTGAAAATCACCTGCGAAATTGTTCAGCGCTACATTCTGCGGATTAAATTTCAATTGTGCAGTTTCAATATGTACACCTGCGGGATATTCTTTTGAAACATAACTGACCTTGCTAAGGTTTACAGTTCCCGTTGTGTTGATCTTATTGTAATTCTTTTTATCGATATCTGCTTTGCTTCCAATGAAACTTATATCTGCATCCATCAATCCTTTTAGACTTGTGCCGGGTTCTAATTGAGTAAATTGATGAACATTATCCAATGTAAATTTCCCTTTAGCTGCACCGCTAAAATTAACTGCTGTAACAGGCTGGCTCAATTTTAAATTGAAATCAAAAGGATCACTACCTAACTCAATGTGTCCTTGTGTAACATTTATAGTTGTTGCGTCAGCAACCCCGTTGCTATTAAATAGTTCTATTTTGAAATTTCCCTTCTGAATAGGTTGAGGAGATAATTTGGATGCGTAATATAAATTGTTGACGGAAAGAAATCCACCTGCATTAAAATTTCCTTTTTGACTTTCAATTGCAGTCAAACTTCCTTTTGCAAATGCATCTGCAGATAGCGATCCGGATAGTTTTGTACCTTCTTCCAATTTTACAAAGCGATTAACATTCGAGAGATTCAAATTACCTTTCACAACAGCGTCAATATATTTTGTTGTTTCCGGATTTTTGAACAGTAAACGGAAGTCAATAGGTTCAGATCCCATTTCCAAATGCCCTTTACTGATATCAACTGTTGTGTGATCCATTATTCCATCAGGATTGTTCGCCTTCATGGTAATATTGATATTCTTAACGGGCTGCGGCAAGTCAGGATATTGAAAGAAACCGTCTTTGATATCTAGGTCAACTGCATATGCGGGAAGTTGCGTTGGGCTGTAAAAACCTTTTACAAATCCTTTGAAAGCTGCAGTTCCACTCGTTTTTATTTTGTCAAAATCTGTTTTATAGACTGCAGGAACCAGTGATAAAAAGTTTTTGAACTCATTCGACAAAGCATTGAACTTAATGTCCATCGAGTAAGTACTGTCGTCGTCTATTTGAAAAAAACCATCGGCAGTTAATTTTAAATTGTTAACTGAGATGTCGGCATTTTTAAAAGAATAATTGCTTTTTCCATTATTAATAACAACATCTGCATCTATCCCGGTTTCTGCATTAATCAAATAAGGTATGCCGTCATAATTAAAATTTGCGGATAATGCTTTTGTTTTTGTTGCAAGTGTAAATACCTCAGACGTGATATCGCCACTGCCTTCGTGATCCAGGCCTGATATTTCTGCCTGCATATTGCTCGTTTCATCTTTATAAAAAACATAGCCGTTGCTGATGGAATACTTTTCTAGTTTTATTTTGAATGAAGAGCTTCCTCCGGTAGTTGAACCAGTTGTATCTTCTTTAGCAACATCCCAATTTGCCTTACCACCTTTATTGACTAACGCATGAATGCGTGGGGATTGTAAGTAGACTCCATAAATTTTCATTTCACTGCCGGTAATGGCACTCCATAAATTTACCGATGCATCAATTCTTTTTGCGCTAAGCAAAGTGTCTTTTCCAAATTCTTGAACGCCTGCGACAGAAATATCTTCCAGCCCTATAGAAAGTTTTGGAAAGTGACGGAATAATGAAATGCTGACATCTTTAAAATTAACTTTCGCTTCAACATTTTTGTTGATCTCCGCTTTTACAAGCTTTACAATTTTCCCTTTAAATAAAATAGGCATTAAAAAAGCAAGAAGTAGTAATGAGAGAATGACGATGCCTGTGTATTTCAATATTTTTTTCATAGAAATATTGGTGTTTTATGGGTCGTAAAGTAACACTCTTTTGGTGCAGATACAATATGAGTAAATGCTCTTGTTCGATTCTTTTTTACTAAGTAATTACACCAGTTATTCAGATGCTTTCAGGTTTTTAGAGGACATGATTCTCTTTTTGACTTCGTCGATGATGTGCGGGATCGCACTTTCCGGGAAAGGTGATACACTGCTAGCATTAATCTCGCATAAAGAATATTTACTGCCCGTATTTTTAGTGTTGATTTCGTTGATGAAAAAATCTGCGTCCCAAATGACGGGCAATTGTTCATCTTCAACTTCAGCAATTTTTTGTAGTCTCGAAATCCAGCTTGCTTCCATAATATTTTTGAGGTCCTGGAACAAACCGCAACCTTCACTAAAATAAAACCGTTGACTGGGTTTTCTGAAAATGGAATTCATTTTTGGATATAAAGCATTTACTTCCTGGTAGCCGAAGCCTCTTACCTTTTTACCGGTTAAATAGCAGCGCACCATTCCGTTAATAATATTTGGATTCCATTCCTGTTCGATTAACATACTTCCTGGATTGAAATAAGATTCGACTAACCGATAAAAATCATCAAGGCTCATTATTATGTTCTCATCACCCTGCGTTGCATGTGTAATAATAATTTTGTTCTGATTGATCTCGCTGGCATCAACTTTAAAAACGCCTTTGCCTCCGTTGCCACGGTATTGTTTTAGTATTCTTACCCCGCTTCTTATGGAGGTTAAAAAATTTTCTTTGAAATCTTCTGGTGAGGGGTACAGTCTTGTATCCATTCCAAATTCTTCATTTCTCACTTTATACAGAATTTCCTTCGTGCCTATTTTCAAAATCGTATCGGGGTGGGCAGAAACAAAAACACCTCGGTCAGACAAATCTTTTAATAGGCCATCCAATCTTTTTCTGTCGCCCTGTTGTTCAATTGGATTTACCCACACAAGTATAGCATCAAATTTTGTAAGCTCATTTGACAGGGCATCGGAAACTGAATCGTGATAGCAAACAGAATGTAGGTTATATTCTCTTTCGATAAATTTCTCCGCAAGCTTTTTATATTTTTCCTCCGTTAAAGCATTTCTTGATGATCCTGGTTCACCATAAATCATTAAAGCAACTAAAGGAGTTTGCATGATGGAGTTTTTACTATAGCAGTCCGTGTTCATCACGTCCTTTAAGAAAGGTAAATAATATTGCTGTTTCGCCGAAAGCCTTATTGCATATTAAACAGCAATCTATGTTTGATAACTTTACAGTAACTTTTATGCTATGCAACCTCCTCTAACTGAAGTGCCCACTTCAAAGCAAATACTTAATTCAATCGTTTATTGTGACGGTTGCCGCCTTGCCAATATAGATTTAGACAACGTTCATGAATATTTGGGAGAACCTGATCAGTTTGTCTGGGTTGCCTTATATGAGCCGTGCGAGGAAGTGTTGGAGAAAGTGAGAAAAGAATTTGGTCTTCATAAACTGGCGATAGAAGATGCGAGGAAAGCACATCAACGGCCGAAGATCGAAATCTATGGCAACTCAATTTTTATTGTTGTTCGAACAGTGGAAATGAATACCGATCATCGTCTTGAGTTTGGAGAAACGCATTTTTTTCTTGGAGATAGTTTTATTGTTACTGTTCGTCATCAATCCTCAATATCATATTCAAGCGTTCGAACAGCTTGCGAAAGTTCTCCTCATCTTTTGAAAAAAGGACAGGGGTTTGCATTATATGCTCTAATGGATTTTATAGTGGATCAATATTTTCCTATCGTGAATGAGTTGGAGATGGAACTGGAAAATATAGAAGATAAAATTTTTAAAGAAAAACCCAGCCGTGAAACTACGGAGCAGATATACCAATTAAAAAGGGATTTGCTGGAGGTGCGACGTGCTGTTTCTCCCCTAGTTGATGTTTGCAACCGGCTAATGCGTTTTGAGTACAAATTCATTTCAGAAGATACAAAGCCATATTTCCGCGATGTATATGACCACGTGGTTCGCATCAATGAAGTTATTGAGAACACGAGGGAGTTATTAAGTACAGCTCTGGAAGCCAATTTTTCGCTGATCTCCATTTCGCAGAACGATGTATCAAAAAAATTTGCAGGATGGGCCGCTATTATTGCATTGCCAACAATGGTGGCAGGTTTTTATGGAATGAATTTCCGGGTCATACCGGAATCCGAATGGGAGTATGGTTTTTATATCGTAATTCTATTGACAATAGTTGCTTGCGGCCTGCTTTATTATTATTTCAAAAAATCAGGATGGTTTTAAATTCCTGCTAAATCAAACCCTTACTTCTTTTAATCAGAGATGAATTTGTATATCTTCAACACTACAATGCGAAGCACACTTACAATTCTGATTCTTCTTTTATTTGTTAACGCCCAAAGCCAACAACTGGGGCAGGTTACATTCAATAGCGGCGGATCGAGCCTTGCTTATTTTGGTTTTGTTACGGATCAGGGTGTTTTGATTAGGGTTTCGGCAGATGGAAAAATTTTGGAATGGGGGACAGAAGCTTTGGCAGATCATTATGATTTTTATGACAGGAAGCTTCAGCCATTTATGGGAAGAATAGAATATTTTGGTCCGAAAGATGATTCAATTTTCAGAGGTAAGATAAAAAGTATTGGAACATGCTTCTTCACTTACTACGATGCATACCAGGTAAAGACTAAGGCTGGGAAACTTCGTACAATAGGTAACCAATACCTTGATTACTTTGAAGAATATGAAGACAAAATGCTGCAGGGAAAAATAAAGACTGCCGGCGCATTATCAATTGACTTCTATCGTTCCTACGAAAATGAATCTTATCGTGGTAAGCTAAAGACTGTTGGTTCACTTCCCGTTACATACTACTCAGCTTTTGACGATAAGATTAATGCAGGCAAATTAAAATCCGTTGGTTCAGTGCAATATCAATGGTATTCGCTTGGCGACAGAACTGATATGCGTGGAGCATTAAAAGGCAACAAGTACAGGCAAGTGATCAGCGGAATTACTTTTATTCTGAATTAAGTTCTCTTTCAGATACGACAAAATAAAACCGCATCCCAGAGGTGCGGTTTTATTTTGAAAATTATCCTTTCTTTTTATTTGCTTTATATCGCATATCGGGCGTACCATCTTTTTTCTTCGGCGCTGTTGTTATAGCCGCTGTTTTGTTTTCTTTGAATCTTTTGTCCGGCGTCCCATCTTTTTTCATTTTGCTTTTGGTAGTTATATTGGTCGTGGTAGACATTGTAGTCTTTGGAGTCTTGTCTACAACCGTTGCTTTTTTCATTTGTGTTTGAGCAACTTCTTTTTTTACTACGGGTTTTGACTGCGTGGTTGTGACTGTTTTTGTTTTTGTGGTTTGAGAAAAACCTGCGGTACTGATGCATAAGATTGCAAGAGTGGCAATGAGCAAACGTTTCATGATTAAATTTTTTAGTTGACTACTAATTTACTTTCAGCTGCAGGCGATTACTGATCGTTAACAAGGAATTTACCGTTATTAGAAAAGATATAACCAACATATGCAACAACCATTGCATTACAATATGTGCTTAATTACTGAGGAATCTAGTGTACAGCTTTGTTTCTTGTTACCAAGTAAGAAATCAGCAAACCAAAACAACCTATCACTGCATATGAATAACGCAGGCTTGATAAAGCAGAAATATACCCAATCAATGGAGGCCCCATCAAAAAGCCGAAATAGCTTACGCTTGAAACCATTGCCAATGCAATTCCTGCTGGAATTTTTTCATTTCTTCCTGCCACACTGTAAACAGAAGGAATGTTTGTGGCAACACCTAATCCCACCATCATAAACCCGATAGTAGCTGTAATAATATATGGAAAGCAAACCGAAAGCGCCATCCCCAGGGAAACAAGTATGCCGCTAATTTGCATAGTTCGTTTGCGTCCTATTCTTGAAATCACATAATCGCCAAGAAAACGACCTGTCGCCATCATTACCATGAAAGAAGCATAACCTAACACCACCAGCGAATGCGGCGCCAGCACGATCTCTCTGAAGTAAACACCACTCCAGTCGAACATACAACCTTCAGTAGCCATGCTGCAAAAAGCAATAATGCCTAGCTGTAGCAAGGCCCCTTCGGGTTTAACAAAAAATTTCCGCCTGGCCTCATTGTGTTCAGGCTTGCCTTGAACAAGGTGTTGATAATTGATAAATACATTCGTCCAGCTTAAAAAAGCAACAACCATAAAATGCAGGTAAGGTTTTACATGCAAATTGATCATAAGCAAACCAATTAATGCACCTGTAAACCCGGCAATACTCCATGCGCCGTGAAATGAAGTATTGATTGGCTTGTTATATAGTTTCTCTGTTTCTACACCTTGTGTATTCACTGCTATATTGGCCATATTGCCAATCACACCAAATAAAAACAAGGCCAGGGCTAATTGCCATGGCGCTGCAGCCAATCCCAAAATGGTAAGTGCAACAACATATAAAGGAGCGGCAATGGTAAGTACTTTCTTACTTCCATATTTTGTAACCAATGTTGCAGAAACAGGCATGGTGCACAATTGTCCTAATGGAAGGCATAATAATATGCTGCCAAGGCCTGCATCAGAAAGGCCAAGGTTATGTTTGATATCTGGAATGCGGCTTGCCCATGAGGCAAAGGACACACCTTGTCCAAAATAAAATAAGGCTACTGCTACACGGGTGCGTACTAAACTCTGCTTAACCGGGTGATGTAAAGGTTTCTCCTGAACTGCTGTTTCAATTTCCACTTTAGTTTCCTTTCAATTTTATAATGGAGGCAAAGGTAGTTGTGAAGGCAATAATTCCTGTTAATGCCTTCAAAACTATTGGTTGGCAAGTGAGAAATACGCCTTGTTGAATTTTGTTCCCGCATTGCTGCTTAAGAAAACAGATTTTATCGCAAGAACAATGCAGTTAGAATATGTAATACTGATACACGTTATTCTTTTAATTGACAAACATCAGTATTGGTGAATTTGTTCAGGTATAACTTGTGGGTGCGCCAAATGAAAGCTGTATGAAAGAGAACTCCAAAATAAATGCCGGCTGGCATAAGCTGCATCCAATGCCGGATAATGCTACCATTGATCAACGTATTGAATGGCATTTGCAACATTTGCAACACTGTCAGTGCAGAACTGATCTCCCTGAAAAATTGAAAGAAGAAATGAAGAAAAGAGGGATTGTCATTCCTACTGCTGACAAGAGCAGCAAGATATTTCACGCAATGGCTTAACTGAGCGGCTAGATGATGCAACAGCGCATATCGTCAATGCAATTGTTGCAGGTAATTACAATTGCCTTCTCGTTTTTTAACGGTGCAACATTGAATTTTCCTCATTAAAAAGAAATAGGAACTTTACCTGCGAAACACAAAAATTATCGTATGCGGAATTTATACACCCTGGCGATTTGTTTCTTCACCTTGTCCTGCAACCAACCAGATCATTCTTCGGGGAAAAATGACGATGTTCGCAATGAGATCAAAACAACTTTTGACAACTACTACAATGATATAAGAAAACAAGGATTGCTTGCTGAACTGAAATATCTTGATAGCTCTGCACAATTTTTTTGGGTGGCGCCAGGTTATTTAAATTATGCCGGCTATGATTCGATAGCCAGAGCAATAAAAGAAAATGCTGCAGTATTAAAATCGATTGACAACCGCTACGATAGTCTACTGATTGTTCCCCTGACAACTAATTACGCACAGTTCGCTGTAAGAACAATCTCCACGGCCGTTACTGCGTCAGGCGATACCTCACAAACAGCCTTTATTGAGTCAGGAGTTATGGTAAAAAGAAAAGAGGGATGGAAGTTTCTTTCCGGTCAAACTTCGATATTAAACAGACCTGTTGAATGAAACTATTTTATTTACCTGGATTCCATCTAACCTTTTGATCTTTTACTTGTTCTGTTACTCCAGGCATTTTTGCACAGACGTATTTTCCAACGACAACTTTGTTCGTGTAATGCCTGAATATTAAATCGTGCCCAACAATTTGGCTTGGAACGATAAACACAGCGGTTCTTCTTTTTAGCATGTTTCGTTGGTTTTTTATGGGTACTGAAATTGTTTAAATCTTCTGCGATGATAAGCCCAAACTTTTTCACTAACAAGCGTAGATTTACCTAGAAGAATCATTAAAGCATGAATCTGCTTTCAAGACTGCTGGCATAAATTTTTTAACCTGATTTAAATAACCGTAAAACATTTTTATGAACAACGATAGAAACAACCAAAATTGGGAAGAGCATAAAAATCAAAATCCAAGGGAAGAGAGTAGGGGCAGCAAAGAAGAAACAAGGAATGAACAACCTGATAACCGTCTCAAAGATGGAACGAATGATTTCCAAAATGGCGACCAGGAGCCGACCAGTGAACGGTCTTCGGATTTGGGAAATGAAAACAAGCAGGTCTAGCACATTTATGGGTTTGATTCGTCCTCCTGCAATTGCTTTTCGCGGATCTTAAATTCCTCGATGTCTACCAGTGCCAGGTACTTCCTGATCAATTCTTCGTCGAATTCGGCACGATGATTCATTTGATGAAGTATTGCCCGCTGGTTCTCTAAAAGTTCGAGATAAATGTTTTGATAATTCTTCAGGGAATCATCCTTTGCGCTGCCCTCCTGCATCTCCCTGTTAAAAAAATCAACATCTGCTCTTAGTTTAAGCTGAAGATTTTGTAAATGCTGGTTATGTAAATGTACGTCGCTGTATTTCTCATCTAGGTATTGAAGTGTGTATTGCGCAATTTTCTTTTGAATGATCATCTCCTGTTTAAGCTCGGGTATCAAGGTAAACCTGTCGTCAAGATTTATTTTTCGGATTAACCACGGCAGTGTTAATCCTTGAATGACTAGCGTGACCAGGATAACTATAAATGTGATAAACAGGATAAGGTTGCGGTATGGAAATGGCTGTCCACCCTGGATAAGCAGTGGTATGGAGAGAGCTGCGGCAAGAGATACCACTCCACGCATCCCGGCCCAGCCCAAAACAGTGGGTGCTTTGAAACCGGGGTTTGCATCCGCCACTGTAATAAAGCGGCTCATAAAGCGTGTGAAGAAAACAGCGCCATAAGTACAAAGGAAACGGGTAACAATCAATATCAAAGAAATAGCAATGCCATAGGCTATTGCTTTCCCGGTACTAATATCGTCACCAAGTTGTTGTGTAATAGACGGTAGTTGAAGGCCAATGAGAAAAAATACAAGCCCGTTTAAAACAAAAGCGATGTTGGTCCAAACGTTCACATTTTGTATTCGGCTTTGATAGTTAAGTATGCTTTGCCGTTTTGTAGATAATAGAAGTCCACCACTAACTACTGCTAAAACGCCTGAAAAATGAAAATGCTCCGCAGCATAATACATGCAATAAGGCGTAACAAGTGTCAAAACAATCTCAATACTGGTGGTTGTTGGTAACCAACGGTGAATAGCGTAAAAAATAAAAGCGACACCAACACCAATTAAAGTTCCCATAACGATTACCAAAACAAAACTGGTAGCAGCTTGCTGAAGATGAAATTGCCCGGTAATAATGGCGGCTAATGCAAAGCGAAATACAATCAGTGAGGAAGCGTCGTTCAGCAAACTTTCACCTTCAATTATACTAAGAAGAGATTTTGGAACCTTTACCTGCCGCATAATAGTGGTTGCAGAAACAGCATCCGGCGGAGAAATGATTCCACCTAACAGGAAACCTAATGCCAATGTAAAACCGGGAATAATTGCATGGGAAGTAAATGCAATTACGCATGAGGTAAGAATAACAATCGGGAAGGCAAAGCTCATAATCACTCTTCGCCATTTCCAGAACTCTTTCCACGATACCTGCCATGCGGCTTCATAAAGGAGTGGCGGAAGAAAAATAAAGAATACCATTTCCGGATTAATAGTGATGTTTGAAAACTGCGATGTGAAGCTTAATATCAAACCACCTATCACCAATACAATGGGATAGGCAACTTTAAATCTGTTTGCTATCATGACCAGTGCAAGAATGATCAGGATAAGAAATACATATTCGATGATAAGGTTTTGCATGCAAGGGATTGTTGGCTAAAATTAAGAAAGCAGTTACGAAATAATTTTGTGCCTTTTGAAATTTACTAATGCTGCTTTGACCGAGACTTTCTAATCACACTTAACAAAAAAGCCGTTCTAAGGGAACGGCTTAAATATTGTCGAAAAATAAATTATGCTTCTTTTCCGTGACAATGCTTGTACTTTTTTCCACTTCCGCAAGGGCATGGATCATTGCGGCCAATCTTCGGCGCTACTTTCACCGGTTCTTGTTTTACTGCAACATCACCTGAAGGATCGTAATAATCTTTTTCATTAGCACCATATTCCTGTCCTGCAGTATCAACAGCTTCTTTATTCGCCCTCATCTTGCTCATGTCGGTTTTTTGCTGACGACCTTCACGCAAATTTGGAGCTTGCTCTTCCTGTACTGGCAACTGTGCATGGCATAAGAAGGAAACGATATCACGATTGACTTCACTACTCATTCTTTTAAACAAATTGTAAGCTTCCATTTTGTAAATCACCAATGGATCTTTTTGTTCGAGGTAAGCAGTTTGAACACTTTGTTTAAGATCATCCATGGCACGCAAATGTTCTTTCCATGCATCATCAATAATGGCCAATGTGATATTTCTTTCCATAGCATTGGATAATTCCTGTCCGTTGGTTTGAACAGTTTTATCCAAATTCACCAACACATTGATTCCTTTTCTTCCATCGCTAAAAGGCACCACAACATTTTCGATGTGTGATCCTTGTGTGAGACGAATATTTTTGAAAACAGGAACCGCTTGTTTGCTTACCTGGTCTTTATGCTGTTGATAATTAGCGATGGCTTCGTTGTACAGTTCATCAGCTAATGAATTGATGTTGCCAGCCTTGAAACTTTCTTCATCAATTTTTGTATCCAGACCAAATGTTACAATACATGCCATTCTGAAACCTTCATAATCTTCCTGCTCACGATAAGTGCTTACCAATTCTTCTGAACTAACGGAGAATGCATTATCGATATCAAGAGCCAAACGTTCACCAAACAATGCGTGGTTGCGGCGATCATAAACAGCATTACGCTGCATATTCATCACGTCATCATATTCCAGCAAACGTTTACGAATACCGAAGTTGTTTTCTTCAACTTTTCTTTGTGCTCTTTCGATGGATTTAGTGATCATGCTATGCTGGATCACTTCACCTTCTTTGTATCCAAACTTGTCCATCAGTCCAGCAATACGTTCGCTGCCGAACATACGCATCAGGTCATCTTCAAGAGAAACATAGAATTGAGAAGTACCAGGATCTCCCTGGCGACCTGCACGGCCACGTAGCTGTCTATCCACACGGCGTGATTCGTGACGTTCTGTACCGATAATGGCAAGACCACCGGCTTCTTTTACACCAGGTCCAAGTTTGATATCGGTACCACGACCGGCCATGTTTGTTGCAATGGTAACAGCGCCGGATAAACCTGCTTCTGCTACAACCTGTGCTTCCCTGGAGTGTTGCTTTGCGTTCAAAACATTGTGAGGAATTTTCTTTGCCTGCAACATGCGGCTTAGCAATTCACTCACTTCAACAGAAGTAGTACCAACAAGTACAGGGCGGCCTGCATTGCGCAAGGCTTCTATTTCGTCAATAACCGATCTGAATTTTTCTTTTCTTGTTTTATAAACGAGGTCCTGTTGGTCTTTCCTGATTATAGGAATGTTAGTTGGGATGGTAACAACATCAAGTTTATAAATGCTCCACAACTCAGCAGCTTCTGTTTCCGCAGTACCGGTCATACCGGCGAGTTTGTGATACATACGGAAGAAGTTCTGTAATGTAACTGTTGCATATGTCTGCGTGGCTGCTTCGATCTTTACATTTTCCTTCGCCTCAATTGCCTGGTGTAAACCATCGCTATAACGACGACCATCAAGAATACGACCTGTTTGCTCATCAACAATTTTTACAGCACCATCCATTACTACATACTCAACATCTTTATCAAACAAAGCATACGCTTTAAGCAATTGTTGAACCGAGTGAATGCGATCTGCTTTAGCAGCATAATCATTTAAGATGGCCTCTTTCTCCTGCAATTTTTCTTCCGCAGGTTTTTCGCTTTGTTCAATTTCTTCAAGCTTTACGCCGATGTCAGGGAGAATAAAGAAATCAGGATCCTCTCCCGCTCTTGTGATCATTGCAATACCCTTGTCGGTAAGATCAACTGATTTGTTTTTTTCATCGATGCGGAATAACAATTCTTCATCAACAATATGCATGTTGCGTTCCTGGTCCTGCAAATAATAATTTTCTGCTTTTTGCAGTTTCACTTTGTTACCAGGCTCACTTAAAAACTTAATTAATGGTCCATACTTCGGTAAACCACGCCATGCTCTGAACAAATGCAAACTGCCACCTTTGGGGTCATCATCACCTTCAGCAAATTTTTTCTTTGCTTCATTCAAAAACTGGCGAACACTTCGTTCCTGTGCTTCCACCAATTGTTTAACACGAGGCACAAGGACGTGATATTGCTGGTCATCACCTTTTGGTACAGGACCAGAAATGATCAATGGCGTTCTTGCATCATCGATCAATACTGAGTCAACCTCATCCACCATGGCATAATGGTGTTTGCGTTGCACCATTTCTTCGGGTGAGTGAACCATGTTATCGCGGAGATAATCGAAGCCAAACTCGTTATTTGTTCCATAAGTAATATCAGCACCATAGGCATTGCGTCTTTCTTCGCTGTTAGGTTGATGTTTATCGATGCAGTCAACACGCAGGCCTAACCATTCGAAAATGGGACCGTTCCATTCACTATCACGACGGGCCAGGTAATCGTTCACAGTTACAATATGAACACCTTCGCCAGCCAAAGCATTTAAGTAAGCAGGAAGGGTTGATACCAGTGTTTTACCTTCACCGGTTGCCATCTCCGAAATCTTACCGGAGTGCAAAACATAACCACCGATCAACTGAACATCGTAATGCACCATATTCCAGGTTACCTGTCCGCCTGCTGCCGACCATGAATTGTTGAAAATGGATTTATCACCTTCAATGCGGATGTAATCTTTTGTTACACTAAAGTCCCTGTCAAGCTGAGTTGCGGTAGAAACAAGCTCAGTATTTTCTTTGAAACGTCTGGCAGTTTCCTTTACAACGGCAAAAGCTTCTGGCAGTATTTCTTTTAAAATAACCTCGATCGCTTTATCACGATCTTTTTTAAGAATATCGACCTGTTGATAGATGGTATCTTTTCCAACGAGGTCATCAAAAGACAGTTCATCCGCTTTTTTGTTTGTTTGCTCAATGGCATCATCAATTTCTTTCAAATGCTCTTTGATGCGGGCACGGAACTCCACTGTTTTGTTTCTAAGCTCATCGTTACTGAGCGAATTGTATTGTTCGTAAAACTGGTTAATTTGTTTAACGACGGGTTGGATAGCTTTTACGTCTTTGTCAGACTTGCTGCCACCAAAAAATTTTGAGAGAAAACTCGCCATACTTTCTAGTTCTTTATTTGAGTCAAAACCTAACTCAGATACAGGTTAGGTTTTGGTTGAATTTCTTGATTAGTCAAAAAGGGTGCTATAAATATTTAGAAGCCAATTTGACAGGGCGTCAAAGATAAATCAATTTGTAGTGCTGTTTTTAGGCATGTTTTAAGGTTAACAAAGCCAAAGGTTTTGAACTTCTTTACTTTACTTTGGGCCAAATATTTGTTGATGAATTTTTGTAGGACGATTGTGGTTTTGGTTGGATTTGTGGCCATGGTGACGGGTTGTAAAAACAAGGATAAGCCGATAAAAAACGGAATTGATGCTGACTGGATTTATTTCGATTATACTATAACAGCGGAAGAAGGCAGTGAAAATGTCACCTGTGTTTTTCAATACAAAAACTATGATGCGGAAGGGAAGGCAATTGATATTGAGCCGGGAAAAGTGGAATTGGATGGACAACAATTGCAATCGGACAGTGCGAGGCTTTCAGGTTTTTATTATGAAGTGCAAAAGCCAGTCGATTCATTTGCAGGAAAACATAGTGTCGTTTTCATCAATGCTGACGGTAAAGAATATAAAAATGAATTCGATTTTTCGCCATTTAGTGCCGGGGATCTGCCGGCGAAAATTAAACGTGAACCGTTTACGATCCAATTGAAGAATTTTCCAGTAACTGAAAAGTCAGTGAGGTTGTTACTGCTCGATACAGCTTTTGCAAGCTCCGGATTTAATGACCTTGTTCCGGTAATCGACGGAAAAATTGAAATCGATGAATCGATCCTAAGAACAATCAAAGCCGGTCCAATCAATCTTGACCTGTACCTGGAAAAGGAAGTACCATTAAAGCAAACAACAAAGGCAGGTGGAATGATTTCAATCACATATGGCCTAAGAAAGGAATTTGATTTAGTTGACAAACGATAATAAATCTATTCGGCTTCCATTGTTTCACTCACTTCAATGTCCGGTAATTCTAATGCACTATTGAGCTCTATCGCAAAATGATGTGAGGTGATCTTAAATCCAAAATTCAGGTATAACCTGTGTGCGTCATATCGGTGATGACCGGAATCAAGATGGATACTTTGTAATTCTTCTCTTTTGGCTTCTTTTAGAACAAAATTCAAGAAGGCTTTTGCATGGCCTTTTCCGCGGGTTTCGGGTAAAGTACAGAGGTCATCAATGTAAATGCTTCGGCCCCGGTGAAGCATAGTAGTCACACGGTAGCCGCAAAATGAGACAGCCTTGCCACTTTCTTCAATGTAGATCATTTTGTAGCCTTCGTCAATCATATAAAGAATGAGAGTCAAATATTGCTCCTGCTCAAGATGGGGGCGCAGTTCGTGAACAACTTCCCAGCACTTCAAAAAATCATCTTTTTCCTTTGCCTGCTTGATTTTCATGGGCTCAAATTAAGTTGAAAATTGGCAAAGCCTTAAATATGGAATTTAGCCCTCGTTCCCGTACTTTTGCGGCCGAATTTGCGGATGTCTGCCCAGTTGCCGAAAAGTGTTCTGAACGTACAAGTGAGTGACACAACGAAGGTGAAAGTAGCAATGCAGCAGGTGCCATCCTTCGACAAGCTCAGGAGGACAAAGAATTGAGTTTGCAGGAACAAATCGTAAATCAAAAATCGTAAATCGTAAAATCGAATGGCTGGTCAATTAAAAGAAGTACGTAACCGAATTAAGTCCGTTCAAAGTACGCAGCAAATTACCAAGGCAATGAAAATGGTGAGTGCTGCTAAATTGCGCCGTGCACAGGATGCTATTGTTCAAATGCGTCCGTATGCCAAAAAACTGCAGGAAATGCTAAGCAATATTGTCAGCAATACCCAGGTAGAAGGTGGCAATGCGTTAGCTGTTGAACGCTCTGTTGAAAAAGTACTTTTGATTGTAATTACCTCTGACCGTGGATTGGCAGGTGCTTACAACTCCAATGTGATCAAGTTGGCCAAGCAAATTATTCGCGAAAAATACAGTGCGCAACAAGCCAAGGGTAATGTTACTATCTGGAGTATTGGCAAAAAAGGTTTCGAACATTTTCAGAAAAACAATTTTGCCGTTACGGATACTTTCAAAGACATTTTCCTTCATTTAAGTTTTGAAGCCGTACAGGAAGCATCACAAGCCGCAATTAAAGCATTCCAGGAAAGGCAATTTGATAAGGTTGAAGTTGTGTACAGTGAATTTAAGAATGCCGCTACACAGCGTTTTGTTATTGAGCAATTTTTACCTATTCAAAAAACAAATGCAGTTGGTGGCGTAAAAGCTGATTTTATTTTCGATCCTAATAAAGAAGAACTGATTGCTGAACTGATGCCCAAGATTTTGAACACGCAATTGTTCAAGGCTGTATTGGATGCTCATGCATCTGAACACGGTGCCCGCATGACGGCGATGGATAAGGCAACAGAAAATGCCAATGAATTATTACGTACGCTGAAGATATCTTACAACCGTGCAAGACAAGCTGCTATTACAACCGAGTTAACCGAGATTGTGAGTGGCGCAGCAGCACTCCAGGGATAGAATTGATGTGCAGATGTGCAGATGTGCGGATGACATTTGCATATTTGCATATTTGCAAATCTGCAAATCAACCAATGGAAATTTCGAATCTCATACCACATATTGAAGCACTCATCTTTGCAAGTGATAAGCCTTTGACTTCACTGGAGATTACAGATCTTATTAACCAGGCTTTTGGTTTTATGGAAGATAAGATCGTTGTTGACCAGGTGGAAGCTTCCCTCGAAGGCATTATTGAAAAATACAACTCCGAATTCTATCCTTTTGAAGTTCGCCAGAGCGGTGGTGGCTGGCAATTTCTTACCAAGAAAGACTATCACAAAACTGTTGCGCAATTAAATGGAGAGAAGTTTTTGAAACGTCTTTCCGCAGCGGCGCTGGAAACACTTGCCATTATCGCTTATAAACAACCGGTAACAAAAGGTGAGATTGAAGCGATTCGTGGAGTGAGCAGTGATTATGCAGTTCAAAAATTACTTGAAAAGGAATTGATCATTATTAGTGGCCGCAATGAAAAATTACCAGGTCATCCTTTGGTATATGCTACATCCAAAAACTTTATGGATTATTTTGGAATTAATACGGCTGATGATCTTCCAAAAATCAAGGAAGTTTTAGCGGATCAAATTGTTGAACCTACAAAAGTTCATCATACCGATTTTGAGCAAAGTGAGAGTTTGCTGGTTTCAGAAGAAGGAGAGTTGGTTGATACGAATACAGAAGAAGCAGAAGGAGAGGAGGAGCATGTGAATGGACATAGCTTCGAAATAAAAGCGGAAGAAAATTCTGCAGCTGAAACCCCCGAACAAGAATCTACAACTGAGGATTTGCCTTCTGAGGAAGCAAAGGAAGAATATATCGCTGATGAAACTTTCGTTGAAGGAGATGACGTGGAAGAGACGGAGGAAGCTGAAGAACAAATTGAAGAAGAAGAATCTAATGAAAGCGATGCTTCTGAGGAAGAAACCGATAATTCTTTAGATGAAGGTTCCGATGATGAGAAAGATAATGAAGAAGATGAAAAATGATCTTCATAATCCAATAATCTCCCCAAATCAAGTTCAGACAAATGCCACAGAGTTTATCGAATAGACAGTTAGTTGATCTCGCCGAACGTTTTGGTTCCCCGCTGTATGTCTACCATGCCGAAAAAATTAAAGAACAATACGAAAAACTGATTTCCGGTTTCTCAGTGATTGATGCAAAATTCTTTTTTGCATGTAAGGCGTTAACCAACATCAATATTCTTAAGTACATCAGTTCTCTCGGTTGTGGTATTGATTGCAGTAGCATTAACGAAGTAAAGTTGGCGTTGCATGCAGGAGTTTCTTCTGAAAAAATTCTCTACACTTCGAATGGGATTTCTTTTGAAGAGATTCAAGAAGCAGTTAGCTACGGAGTGCATATTAATATTGACAGCTTATCCAATCTTGAAAGGTTTGGAAAGAAGTACGGTAACACCTATCCTGTCGGTGTTCGGTTAAGGCCGAACATTCTTGCGGGCGGAAATTTGAAAATTTCAACTGGTCATGAAAAAAGCAAGTTCGGAATTCCGATTGAGCAATTGGACCTTTTGAAAAAAATTGTCTCTGAAAATAATATCAGGATAAAAACACTGCATATTCATACAGGCAGCGATATAAAGGATGCTGACGTGTTTGTACATGGCATTAAAGTGCTGAGTGAAATTGTAAAATATTTCACCGATTTGGAAGTGATTGATCTTGGGGGCGGGTTTAAGGTACCTTATGAACCTGGTGATGAGGAAACTGATATAGCATGGATTGCAGGCAAGCTAAAAAAGTTCCTTGACTCACATGTATTTAATAGTAAGAAATTTCAATTATGGTTTGAGCCCGGAAAATATTTGGTAAGTGAATGCGGTTACCTCATTACCCGAGTTAATGTGATTAAAGATAATGGTGCTCAAATTTTTGCCGGTGTAAATAGTGGTTTGAACCATTTGATTCGTCCAATGATGTACGATGCCTACCATCACATCGTTAATGTTTCAAATCCTGAGGGTGAGGAAAAAGTCTATAATGTGACCGGCTATATCTGCGAAACAGATAACCTTGCAAGTGATCGCTTACTTCACGAAGTTCGAGAAGGAGATTATCTGGTTCTATATAATGCGGGTGCATACGGCTTCGAAATGTCTTCTAATTATAATTCTCGTTATAAGCCTGCTGAAGTTCTGGTAAAAGATGGAGAAGCTTTCCTGATTCGAAAGAGAGATGAGTTTAATGATTTGATTAAAAACCAGGTAAGTGTTTTATAATTAACTACGCCTTTTCAGTTCAATAAAGTTTACAATGACCTTTTGATAAATGATCATAAGGATCGCAAGTACTAGTTCCGCTGCATATAAAATAAATCGTTCCGGACTTGGCGATGATCCGTAGTTGAAACGTTTTTCGGCGAAATACGTGGACAGGCTTTGCAAAAAATATGGAAGTGCTGTTATCACTGTTACTATACCAATCAAAATAATAACAATGCTTAACACAGTTGAACGATGAACTGTGAGGGATAAATTTTCTTCTTCAATCCCTTTTGTTAGGTCAAGTTTGTCAATGACTGTATCCGTGTCCAGTACAAAATAAAATATCACCAGGGAGTAGATAGCCAAAGTAATGATGACTGAAAAAAGCATAAACCAGGCTTCGGTGCGCCAGCCTTGATTTAGAAATCTGAAACAGGTTAATATCTGCGGTAAAAGAAGGAGTGCTTCTTTTATAAAGTAAATTCCCATCACCTTCAAAATAATATTGAACAAACTTCTTGGGTTCATAAGCTTAGTTTGTTAACGAAAATTAATGCAAATGAGTTTACTCGGCAATAATTGCTTTTTTCAGAATGTATGTTTTTGTATCAGCCAGAGTTGTAACAGGAAACGTTAGTGATTGCGAACAGCGAATTTCGGCCGCATCGTTTTTATGAAAAACAAAAATTACTTCACGGTTTTTCCAAGAGGTATCGATTACCCCTTTCTCTATGAAGTCAGAATAAGCTTTTTCTTTTTTGGATGCAAAAGGTGTTGTGAAAGGATGCGAGACCCAAGGGTAAGCCTTTGAGTATACGGTACTCATGTAGACCAACGCGACATCGTTTCCAATAATCAAAGTTTTGTTGTTTGAGTTTTTGTCGATGAGATGTAATAAATCTTTTTGTTCGGAAGTAATGCAAATGATCGATGGCGAAGTTTGACGTATCCTTAGATTATTTGTTATCCATAAGACGTTATCTGAAAGCAACAGTGACGAAAAAAGTACAAGGACAAAAGAATATCTTTTCAACCTTGCAATTTGAAATAAACTATGAAGCGCAGGTAAACCAAGCAGAAACAAACTTGCCCATACGTAACCTCTTGTAAAATGTAAGGGCTGCATTGGCTTCATAAATAGTTCGTGATTGACTAAAAGAAACGCGACGACGAACCACGTGAAAAATAATCTAGTAGTGGCATTTGTAAAAAAAGAGTTTCTTAGCTTGATCATGCTTGCAATAGCAAGTGCACCAACCAAGCAATAAGCGGGTATCATACTGAAGAAACGCAGCCTCCAATTCAAAGAATACTGCTCACTTACCGACCGATGCTCAGGGAATTGGTTTAGATAAAGCAGGTAATAAAGAATATGAAAAGCAAGTAAGAGGCTAATGCCAATTAAAAACTTCCATGGAACGTCTTTGTTTTTGAACAGGCCTTTTTCAACTAAAGTCCATGTGAGGATGATTGCCAGGTATTCGATACCTGTAAATGGGTGTGAAAGAGATAGAAGCAGGCTTGCGATAAGACATAAGTTCCACTTTCTTTTTAGAATGCAATATATCCCTGCAAGAAAAAGAAAATGGTAATATCCTTCCGTGGAGCTAAAATGCCCTCTTCCAAAATTCAGTCCCCACCATCCAGAAGCCGGGTCAATAAAAAATATACGATCAAAGAAATCAAGATTCCCCATCGATTTGCTTAGCGCAATGGGTACACCAGCTAAAGCAAGTAAACCTCCTCCCCAACAAAAAAAGCTGATAAATAATTTTCTATGATTACTGTTTGTATAAAGGTGGTCATAAATGCTAATAGCCATTCTAAAACTTAGTAAAGTGCCGATCCAATTAAGAAAAACAATAGTAAATCCCGGAGCAAAACCCAGCCATAACAAAAAAGCCATAAGCCAGGTTTGTGGTTGAAAATAGATGGGAGGATAGTTTCCTGAATCGTTCAAAGGATTAGAATAAAACAAGGAAAACTTATCGGCGTCCAAATATTGTTTTGCATTAGCTACATAGGAAACATTGTCGTATGCAACAAATCCGGTTGAGATGAGTGTGAAGGAATGATTTAAATAAAACGCAACGTAAAATAGAATCATTGGCATTGTGAGTACCAACGCAAACAGCCAGTTTTGTATGGACTTACGCATAAATTTTTTGTCGCTTTCTTTCGAATACAAAATAGAAAACTATTGTCAGCAAACTTAAGGCTGACAATATCATTGCTGCAAACACTTTTTTTGGTGAATATTTCCATTCTATGATTGAAGTTCCTGGTGGGATAGGCACACTCATGAAAGCAATATTCGATTTTGAAATCTGCGTTGATTTATTGTTCACTCTTGCGTTCCAATTGGGATTGAACTGTTGAAATAACTGAAATTTACCTGCTGCGTATGTGTTTACCTGGAATTTGAAAGCATTAGGCGTGAATTTTAAAATGCTGATTGTGGCCGGTTGTATTGTTACACTGTCATTTGATACGTAAGCGAAAGGATGATCTTTTAGCTGCATTCTTAATGCTTTACTTCGCAGAAAACGACCATAATCTGTATTTAAGGTTGGCGTGATAATATGATCCTGGATAGTGATTTTTTTATTGTAAAAATTATGATAGCCGTGAGGTGAAATGAAAGTTGAATCACTATAAACATCGGATTCAATTGGAGCAGCCAGATCGGGCTTAAGATATTTGCCCGGGAATGACCGAATGTAATTATCGACCTCGTTGGTTCTGTATTGTGAAAGGACAGTAAAAGGCAAAGCAACCCAGGCAAACAGTATCGAATTCAAAAGAAATAAAGTGATAATGGCTTTTTGAGAATTGTTTTTTCTCTGTAGAAGTAGTAGAAAGCAGAGAAAGAAAATGAACTGTAATATGCAAATAACTAGCGCAAATTTTTGAAAAGAGATATTGTATAAAAATTCTTTCAGTGCTGCGGGATTAAGGCTAAATCCTGACATGTGTGTTTGCCATGGTTCTGTTGTTATAAAATAAATACCGGCAAGAGTTAATAACAACAAGCCGATGTAAATCATCCATTGTATTTCTTTTGTTTTTTCACGTCTAAAAAATGCATCGATTGCGTAACCTGCAAGTAATATCATTCCGATACTTGTAAAAAGCCTGATCGTGCCAGGATGCCTAAACATTTTGATCATCGGCAAAACATCGTAACTGATTTTTTGTACTGGTGTTAAATCTCCCAGACTGAAAAGAAAAGAAAATATCGTAAAGATTAAAATGGCGATCTTGAAACGGTCCAAATTTTTTAAACTGCTTAGAAAGAAAAAGAAAAGAAATATGCCGATGTAAGTATTGCGCATACTTAAATCTGTATTGAGGAAATTAGCTTTGCTTGCAACATTTGGCAAAAAATAAGTGATGAGCGAATAAGGCAAAAAGGAATTTTCTCCAGGCGCATGATAATCCAGGCCGGAGCCCCTGGGATAATAAGGAAGAAACTCGTAGTAGGAAACAATGGCAGGACTACATAGCAACAAAAAAAACAGATAGGCAAAACTTAAATGAAGAAGAGCTTTCAACACAGATCTTTTATTACCATTCTTTATTTGATATATGATCCACAAAGTAAGGCTGGCGCCTATGATATAATTAAGATAAATGAAGAAGCTTGGATAGCCGCATAGAAACAACATTGACACAGCGAGGGAAAACTTTACTGCATCGGACAAAAGCAAAGAATGTAGTGATCGTAAAAAATACATGATCACAAATGGAATGAAAGCTGCACTTGCTATCCAGGGGATTATCGAAACGCTGTCGGTCATATAGCCACAGCTCATGAAAGCAACTCCGCAGCAAATTGCGCTAGCCCTTGATAAACCCAGGTATTTTATCAGGCGATACATGCCTACTGCAGACAGGTATAAATAGATCAATACTTCCCATTGTAGTATCGTCATATCGTATTTGCTGATCAGTGAAAGGAGTAGAACAAAAGGGTTCCACACTTCACCCTGGATGTCGGCATGAATAGGAAAGCCGGTGTACAGATACGGGCTCCAGAATGGCAGGTAACCATGCTGTACAGCCTCGCTCAAATGATAACGAAAAGCAAGGAACTGAGCCAAAGCGTCATTTTTTAAGCTCAGGTAATTAGTACTTAGCGGCCAATAGGCAATTAATGTAACGGCAAAAAGAAAAGATAAATCTTTAAAATATTTAGCGGATAAAGAGTTTTCATTCAGAGTTTCTTTTAAAAGTTTCATACAATGAATTACAGTAAAAAAGGTTTTTTATTCTTAGCTGAGAGAAACATGTCCTTTCCGTATATGAAAACAATTAACTGGGCCGTAGAACAAAATAACAAAATTGTTTCTCTCTTCACGGCGGCCGTCTTACAGTACTATATCGCCCTCTCATTTCCGCCAAACGCCCAATATACTTTTGCCGAAAGCATTCAAAAATATCCTATCGGTGCGTTTTGAAATGGGAATGATGTATTGATCCCAAATGCCTATCTGCTTTTTAGATGGATATGGTCTATTCCAAAAAAGTTTATAAGCAAGTAATGCAAACAATCCTATTGAATCCAGGTACTGCAGTTCAATTAACTCTAATTCTTCAGGTATCACTTGTTTTAGGGCGTTTGCAGTATAGCGGCGAAAATGACCAATCTCTTTATCGAAAGAACTGAATAAGAAATTATGTGCAGGAGAAAGAATTATTAAATGACCTCCTGCACATAAGAGATCAAAAGCCCTCTTCATTTCTGCTTTATCGTCTTGGATGTGTTCGAGGACGTCGACGTAAATAATGGTGTCGAATTGTCCTTTTGATGGCAATTGAAAAATCGTCTCAGTAAGAACCGTGCAATTTGAAAATTGAGATTCAGTCTCTATTTTTTTCTGAAGAATTTTACTCATCTTTTCATCAGGTTCCAGTAGCGTCCATTTTATGTCTGGATTTCTATTTAACAGAGACGTATTTGCGCCGGTGCCACCGCCTACTTCTAAAACATTTTTTCCAATAAACGGCTTTATAAAAGAACAGAAATATCTTTTCCAGTTCACTGCTTTTTCAAAAGCAGCCAACTCTTGTCCTGGATAATTGTACTGGTTGTTCATAGTTCTTCAACTGAAGCAATAAAATCTTTGTAATGGTTGGCAGGGATAAATTGACGTTGGGCTTGTGAAGACAGGTAAAGGAAAATGGTAAAAAGTGAAAGCATGCAGCTTTGGAGTAAAATAATAAACATAGACGAAAATGCAGTTGTAGCCCATCCGGGGATAGCAGCGCTTGTAAAAGAGCGAATGCTAATAATCAAAAGCATTGCTGCAACAGAAAGTATAATCATCACAAACGAAAAAATCAGTAAGCGAATGGCAATAATGTCGATAAACACACCAATAGCCCCCAAGCCATGTAAGAGTAATGAAGTGAAGTTCATTTTTGATTCGCCAATGTATCGCTTGCCTCTGTGTGTTGGAACAGCTTTGTAGGGAATCCTCGATTTTATAATGGCCCCGGCGAGATGATTCCAGATTTCATTGGTATAAACAAGTCTTGATGCATTTTCTTTATTCAGTACCATGAAATTACCAAACGCAATTCGCCGGCCGGTCAAAAGCCTGAAAAGAAATTTATAAATCGCATAAAATCCCTTGAATTTTTTCCCGTTTTGTCTCGACATTCGTTGTGCAACTATTATTGAACTGGTTTGGTCGTATTCCTTTAAAAGTAAATTCACATCGCCTGGTTTGTCTTCCCCATCAGCATCCATGACAATAATTTTATCAAATGACAGGTTTTGTTGAGCATAGGAAAGTCCAATAGCTATAGCTTTTTGGTGACCCAGGTTTCTGCGCAAATGAACAATGTTGCCTGGAAGGCTTGATATCAGATCAAAACTTTTAGAAGAACCGTCATTAACGATTAAAAAAGAAAAATTAAAATCAGCTATATGCTTTACCTGGTCGGCCAATTGAGCGGCAAAAACATTTAAACAATCTTCGTCATTATAAACCGGACAAAGAATTACAACTTGCTGCATGGCGCTAAAATACAATCAAATAGCGTTTGGTTATTTAAGAGAAACGATTCTTTAGTCGGAGAAATCTCATTTCGAAGAAACGATAACTTAAATACCCCGCCATGTATGAGAGGATAAGCGAAACAGTCGATGCGAAGAATTCCTGGGAAAGCCAGGTCAAATGCTGCGAAGACCATAGCCTCAACACAGGACCTATACCAAGATAAAGTGGCCAATGAATGATGTAACAGCCGTATGATACAGTACCACAAAATCTCAAAATTCTATTTTCAAAAATCGTCGTGAAAAACTTTGTTCTGCGATTAACGATGTCATGTACGAGCAATCCGAAGAGCATTGCAAACGTGGTATAGCCTATAATAGCCAGGTAGGGAAAAGTGAATTGGTAACCCTTGTTGAAGAAATAAAATAGAAAATTTAAGCCGGCAAAAATGCTAACAATGATCGCGGTATTTTTCGTTAAGAATTTGGAGTTGATTTGCTGTAAAAGCGCCACCATACATCCAATACAAATCCCATCAATCCTTGAAAAAGTATAAAGGTTGTAATAAGCAAAGTTTTCGATGTGATTAATCCATGCCCAGTAACGAAGTGCAATGGTTAATAATAATACTAGCGAAATAAAGATCAGGATGTATTTTGGCTTCCGCAGTGCTAATATGACGAAAGGCCATAATAGATAAAACTGCTCTTCTACGGCAAGCGACCACAAATGATTGAGTGCACTTTCATGGGGAGGCCAAAAAATATAAAGCCAGTTTTGAAGGTAGACCCAAAGCCAGGCTTGGTTATCTATATAGTACTCCAACCGCAGTACGGTTTTCAGATGTGGCAGGATGAGCAAAAAGAAAATGAGGCTGGCGTAGTATAGGGGGGAAACACGTAAGATTCTTCTAACATAGAAATTCTGTAGGTAATGTTTTGTGCCAATACTGTTGATCAAAATATTGGTGATTAAAAAACCAGATAACACGAAGAAAATGTCAAGTCCGAGCCAGCCAAAAAAGAAATAATGATTAATGAAGCCGAAAAGGTGATAAATAACCACAAGCAAACTGGCAAGCCCTCTTAATCCATCTAATGCAGGATAATGAGAACGATTTAAGTGGGCAGCAGTTTTCAAGATTTTGGAAGCTATTTTTCCAAAGATAATTTGCGCATTATGTATTTCCCAATCATATCAAATTCAAGGTTTACCAAATTGTCTTCTTTTACAAATTGAAGATTGGTATGTTCAAATGTGAATGGAATGATAGCCACCTTAAGACTGTGTTTCTTCACATCAAAAGCCGTAAGGCTGATTCCGTTGACGCATATTGAACCTTTTTCAATAACCAGTTCTGCAAATTTTTTAGGAAACTCAAACTCAAATTCATGGCTGCCTTCCTTGTCTTTGATTTTTTTACAAACGCCAGTAGTATCTACGTGACCTTGAACAAAATGTCCGTCGAGCCGGTTAGTAGGCAAAAGGCTTCTCTCAATATTAACATGTGTTCCGGGTTTCCATTGATTGAGGTCAGTTTTATTTAGTGTTTCCTCCACTGCCGTAACCCTGTGCAGGTTTTCCTGGACGTTTTCAACAGTTAAGCAAACGCCATTATGAGCGACGCTTTGATCAATTTTAAATGAAGAGGAAAGAGGCGATTCAATCCAAAAAGTCTTATTTGTTCCTGAAGTAGCAATCTCTTTAATAACTCCAAGGCTTTCAATAATTCCTGTAAACATGCACCAAAATTCGGTGTTTTTGCATTTTGTTTTGGAATTAAGCCGGTTAGACGCTTATCTTTGCCTTCCTAAAAAATTTTAAGGAGGTATAAAGCATGCTAATTATCGATTCAAAAGACTGCGAAAACATAGACAAGGCCCTTAAGAAGTACAAAAAGAAATTCGAAAAGGCCAAAATCTTGTTGCAGTTGCGTGAAAGACAGTCCTTCACTAAACCTTCTGTTAGACGCAGAAACCAGGTGTTAAAGGCTGTTTACAAGCAAAAGATAGCAAGCGGAAAGATCGAAGCGTAAGCTTCTGCCTCTTCAACCATATTTTATAGCTGCAAGGTTTTTACTACTTTGCAGCTATTGTTTTTATGACTACTACCCACCCAATCATTCAGCCTTTTCTTGATTATCTCAAGTTTGAAAAGCGATATTCCAAACACACGATTATTTCGTACGAAACTGATTTGGTTTCTTTCTTTGATTACGTTATAACCCAATACGGAGAAATTCAATTAAGCCAATTGTCTCATATCTATATAAGGAGTTGGCTGGCTTCATTGAAAGATCAGGGATTGACATCCAAGAGTATCAATCGGAAAATTTCTTCTTTGAAATCCTTTTTTAAGTTTCAGCTTAAAGCCGGTGTTATTAAACAAACGCCAATGGCAAAGATCGTTTCTCCGAAAAATGAAAAACGCCTCCCCAATTTTGTTGCAGACAAGGATATCAAAACTTTATTTGAGCACGTTGAGTTTCCTGATACCTGGCAAGGAAAAACTGAAAGGTTGCTAATGCTATTATTTTATAATACCGGCATGCGTTTGAGTGAGGTAATTAATTTGAAAGACAGCCAGGTAAATGCATCCAATCACAGTTTAAAGATTTTGGGTAAAGGGAACAAGGAAAGAATTGTTCCCATCAGCCCAGAAATATTGAACGAAATAAAAAGCTACCAGAAAGAACGAGACGAATTGGTAGTTGAAAGGGCTGACCTGCTCCTGATAACAGAAAAAGGAAAGTGCCTATCACCACGGAGTGTTTACTCTTCGGTAAAAAAATACCTCAGCCTGGTCACCACTATCGAAAAGCGCAGTCCGCATGTGCTCCGTCATACTTTTGCAACACACCTCACAAACAACGGTGCTGATTTAAATGCTGTAAAAGAGTTACTTGGACATAGCAGTCTGGCCGCAACACAGGTATACACACACAACACCATTGAAAAGCTGAAAAACATTTACAAAAAAGCTCATCCCAAAGCATAAGACATTGCACTTTGGCATGAAAAAATTGTTGCTTTTTTATTTGGAGAAAGGCAGGAATGTTGAGTAACTTCATAGTGATATCCTTAGCTCTTTATTTATTGTTTCATTTCTAAATGCGACTTATTATGAACGTTAACATTAGAACAGTGCATTTTGATGCAGATCAGAAATTGATTAACTACGTAAACCAAAAACTTGAAAAGCTCACCCAATTTCACGATCGCATCATAAATGTGGATGTATTTTTAAAATTGGATAACGTAGTTCACAACATTAAAGACAAGATCGCAGAGATCAGGGTAAGAGTACCCAGATCTGAGTTCTTTGTAAAAGCAACGAGTAAATCTTTCGAAGCTTCCTTTGATGAAGCTCTCGAATCAATGGTAAACCAAATCAAAAGAAAAAAAGAAAAATTAGCAGCATAGCGTAATCACTTAAATAATTTCAAGACCTTCTTCGACAAGAGGGTCTTTTTATTTGCTTCAAGTAACACATTGGTAAGTGTTGCCTTTCCTCTATTCAATTGGAGCACGGGCTACCCTTTAAGTCCGCTAACATACTCCAAATTTATATGCTGATTGTCTGTCTCGGCAGATTCTGATTTAAATCCTTCTGAGCAGGCAATTTTGTCCCCGTTCTATGTTAATATTTTTCCAAAGCATTCAAAACCAAAAATTCTTGATGAGAAATTTTTCTTCACATTTTTTTCAATTGTTGTTTTCCTTTACTTTTGCCTTCCCAAAAAAACGGGTAGTTCTTTATTGTCGTTAGCGAATGTGTAGTTAGCTAAGTGGCTAATTATCAATTTAGGCTATCACTTGCCACTTTAGCTCAGCTGGTAGAGCAACTGATTTGTAATCAGTAGGTCGTTGGTTCGATTCCGACAAGTGGCTCAGTTCTTTAAAATGGGCGGGTTCCAGAGCGGCCAAATGGGGCGGACTGTAAATCCGCTGTCTTACGACTTCAGTGGTTCGAATCCACTCCTGCCCACGGAACAATTTGGCATTGAGTCAATATGGCGATGTGTCAATTGTTAGTTCGAAGAGTTCTTTACATGGTGTAAGATTGTGTGTGATGCCATTGGCATATTGTCACATAGTCACATTTGCACATTGACTTTGCGGAAGTAGCTCATTTGGTAGAGCGATAGCCTTCCAAGCTATAGGTGGCCGGTTCGAGCCCGGTCTTCCGCTCTTTTCAGTTTGCAGTCTGCGGTTGCAGTTTGCAGTTGTTAAGCTGCTACTGCTAATTGTTAACTGATAACTGCCAACTGAACTACGCCGTTGTAGCTCAGTGGTAGAGCACTTCCTTGGTAAGGAAGAGGTCTGGGGTTCAATTCCCCATAACGGCTCAAGTTCTTTTAGATTGGCTCTCTATTTTGAACGACCTTCGTGCTGAATAGAGATCAAAATGTACAAGAGTGCGACGCAACTGAGGCCCCAACCAAGCTTCTTTGCTGGCAAAAAAATATGCTTCTTACTTGCTTAGGCAGATGAGAAGGCAATTGAAAAAATAAAAACAAACCCCACAACTAAAAACCGATAAAATGGCAAAAGAAAGTTTCAAGAGGGACAAACCCCACGTTAACGTTGGTACCATTGGCCATATCGACCACGGTAAAACAACTTTGACAGCCGCTATTACCTCAATTCTTGCTAAAAAAGGTATGGCGGAAGCAAAAAAATATGATGAGATTGATGCCGCTCCTGAAGAAAAAGAACGTGGTATCACCATCAACACTGCACACGTTGAATATCAAACAGCAAACCGTCACTATGCTCACGTTGACTGTCCTGGTCACGCTGACTATGTGAAGAACATGATCACTGGTGCTGCGCAGATGGACGGTGCTATCTTAGTTGTGGCTGCCACCGATGGTCCAATGCCTCAAACCAAAGAGCACATTCTTTTGGCTCGCCAGGTAGGTGTACCTCGTATGGTAGTGTTCATGAACAAGGTTGACCTTGTTGATGATCCTGAATTACTTGAATTAGTTGAAATGGAGATCCGTGAATTATTGACTTTCTACGGATTTGATGGCGATAACACACCAATCATCAAAGGGTCTGCAACCGGTGCATTGGCTGGTGAAGACAAATGGGTGAAAGGCGTTGAAGAATTAATGGATGCTGTTGACAGCTATATTCCATTACCTCCTCGCCCGGTTGATCAGCCATTCCTAATGTCTGTTGAGGATGTATTCTCAATTACTGGTCGCGGTACAGTTGCTACTGGTCGTATTGAAAGAGGACGTATCAAAGTTGGTGAGGGAGTTGAAATCGTTGGTTTGATTGAAAAACCATTGACTTCTACTGTAACTGGTGTTGAAATGTTCCGCAAACTCCTTGATGAAGGTGAAGCAGGTGACAACGCAGGTTTGTTGTTACGCGGTATTGAAAAAACCCAGGTTCGTCGCGGTATGGTTATCGTGAAGCCAGGGTCTATCACCCCTCACACTGATTTCAAAGGCGAAGTTTATGTATTGAGCAAAGAAGAAGGTGGACGTCACACTCCATTCTTCCAAAAATATCGTCCTCAGTTCTATTTCAGAACTACAGACGTAACCGGTGAAGTTGAATTACCAGCAGGAACAGAAATGGTAATGCCTGGTGATAACACTACACTTACTGTAAAACTCATTCAGCCGATCGCTATGGAGAAAGGTTTGAAATTTGCTATCCGCGAAGGCGGTCGTACAGTCGGTGCCGGTCAGGTTACTGAAATCTTAAAATAAGCCATCGGCAGTAAGCTTTTAGCTTTTCGTCGAAAGGCTTTGCAAATGATAACTATATTTGCGAATATTGCTAAAAGCTGTTCCTTTTGGGATAGCTTTTAGCTTTCATACGGGCATAGTTCAACGGCAGAATAGCGGTCTCCAAAACCGTTGATGGGAGTTCGAATCTCTCTGCCCGTGCTAACCAATTAGCTAATTCTCTGATTAGCTAATTAGCTAATTTTTAAAAATGAATAAAGTATCAAATTATTTCAGTGAGTCTTATAAAGAGTTGCTGGAGAAGGTGACCTGGCCGACATGGACGCAGTTACAGCAGTCAACAATGATTGTATTAGCTGCAACTTTGGTAATTACTGCCGTGGTATGGGTTATGGATTTTGTAGCTGCAGGTGGCTTGAACTTCATTTATAAAATGTTTAAATAATGGCAGAAGAGGCAGTAACAACAGATACACAGGAACCGCAGCAGCAGGAAACCAAATGGTATGTGCTGCGTGTGGTGAGTGGTAAGGAACGCAAGGTGAAAGAATATCTTGATAAGGAAATTTCACGCGGCGGATGGGGTAACGTAGTAAAGCAGGTTTTTTTGCCAGTAGAAAAAGTGTATAAAGTTCAGAATGGCAAAAAGGTAATGCGTGAACGCAACTATTATCCTGGCTATGTAATGATTGAAGTCGCCGAAGGAAAGTTGAGCGATGATTTGAGAGATATTATTAAAAATACCACCAATGTTATCCACTTCTTAGGAAAAGAAAATCCGATTGCATTGCGCAAAGCTGAAGTGAACAAGATGTTAGGTAAAATGGATGAAATGGCTGAAGCGGGTGGCGCAAGCATGAGTGAGCCATTCATTGTTGGCGAAACTATCAAGATTATAGAAGGTCCGTTTAATGATTTCAATGGTGTAATTGAAGAAGTAAATGACGAGAAGAAGAAACTGAAAGTGACCGTGAAAATTTTTGGTCGGTCAACACCGGTTGAATTGAACTACATGCAAGTTGAAAAAATTAGCTGAGTATATAACACATGACCAGCAGCCATCCGTACCGGGTGGCTTTTTTTATACGCTATGTTGAGGAGACTAAAATTTATACTGCTTCAGTTATTTGCGTGGATTGGTTTTTTCGAACTGGCAAGAATAATTTTTCTTCTGTATCATCATTCTCAAACAAGCCAGCTTTCTTTCAAAACCACTCTATTCACCTTCGCTTATGGGTTTAGGATGGATCTCTCAATGGCTTGTTATCTTATTCTGCTCCCATGTCTGTTTGTTTTGCTTTCAGTCTTTATTCCAGTCTTTCGAAGATCGTTGATCTATAAAATCTATTCCGGTATTGTATTGTTTTTTCTATTGGTTATTGTGCTTTCGGATCTTGAGATTTATAACGAGTGGGGATATCGTTTGGATTCAACAGTGCTGCAATACCTGTGGTCCCCGAAAGAAGTAATTGCTTCAACAGGTCATCTGCCAATATTTTGGATTTTACTCGCATTTGTTGTGGTTTTTGCAGGACTGATAATTGCCTTCAACAAAATAATAGACAGAACGATTTTTCTATTGCAAGCTAAAAAAGAACATAAACTTGTTTCTGCCTTAGTTGTCACTTGTTTTACTGCTTTGCTTATTATTCCAATAAGGGGCGGAATACAAATGCAACCAATGAATCCAAGCTGGGTTTATTTCTCCTCAAGCAATTTTGCAAACGTCAGTGCTTTGAATGCTCCGTGGAATTTCTTCCAGGATGTGATGGATAAAGAAAGAGGCATTAAAAACCCGTATCAGTATTTATCAGCACAAAGGAGTAATCAAATTGTCGACAGCTTATATCATGTATTAAATACTCATGTGCAATTGATAGACACTTCGTTGGGTAAGCCGAATGTTATTTTAATTATTTGGGAAAGCTTTACAAAGAAAGTTGTTGACGCTTCAATTGGCGGGAAAGAAGTTACACCAAACATCAATCGTTTAAAAAATGAAGGAATTTTCTTCAGTAATATTTATGCAAGCGGTGACAGAACTCATAAAGGGATGTCGGCTATTTTCAGTGGATACCCTGCTTTACCAAATACCTCCATCATTCGCTTTCCACAAAAGTCTGCGAAGCTTACTTTAATGAGTAACCTGTTCAAACAGCATGGTTATAACAACAACTTTTTTTACGGTGGTGATCCTAATTATGATAATTACAAATCTTATTTGCTTCATGGCGAATTTGATCGCATAACAGGTAAAGATTTGTTCAGTTCAAAAGATGAACCTACTGAATGGGGAGCTCTGGATGGTGCTGTTGCCAGGTATATGCAAAATGATTTAAAAAACTGGAATCAACCTTTCTTTAATTGTTGGTTAACGCTGTCGAGCCATGTTCCTTACAAAGTTCCTGGGCCGGTTGTTATTCAGGGCGATGATGAAACGAGCAAGTTTCTGAATTCAGTTCATTATACAGATGGAGTGATAGGTACATTCATTGAAGAATGCAAAAAACAGCCATGGTGGAAGAATACAATCGTTATAATTACTGCAGATCACGGAATCAGGTTTCCAAGAACAGGAAAGGTTATTGACGACTTTAAGATTCCTATGGTGTGGTTGGGTGGTGCCGTTGAAAGTAACAAAGGGCTGGTGGTAGACAAACTGGCTTCCCAGATCGATTTATCAGCAACACTAACGAAGCAATTGGGTTGGAACAGTTCTTCATTTCCCTTTAGCAGGGATATAACAGATTCCACTGCAAAGCCGTTTGCATTTTTTTCAAATAGTATCAGCTTCGGACTTGTGCAGCCTGGCAAATACATTATTTACGATGTTAAAGGAAACCGGTTAAAGGAACAGCAAGGGAACATTGATGAAAATGATATTAATGCAGGCAAAGGCATACAGCAATTTGTT
Organism: Flavisolibacter sp.; assembly: GCA_035554655.1. Classification (GTDB taxonomy): domain Bacteria; phylum Bacteroidota; class Bacteroidia; order Chitinophagales; family Chitinophagaceae; genus Flavisolibacter. Next base: position 124,358 of record DATMIF010000053.1, on the reverse strand, counting down.
TATGACGATTATTTGAAAAAGTAAATGACGACCGACTAATTTTGCGCATCCATGCAAATGCCCAAAAAAGTTTTTCTCGCTCTTCTTTTGCTGGAAGTTTTCGTAAACTTTTCAGGGATAGCTGTTCCATTTTTCTCTAACGATCCTGCACTATATGCTGCTATTTCAAAAACAATGGTTCAGCGAAATGATTTTGTTGACCTCTATGTTTACGGAATTGACTGGCTGGACAAACCACACTTTCCATTTTGGATGGCCGCGTTCAGCTTTAAAATTTTTGGAGTAAGTGAGTGGGCTTATCGGCTGCCAGCTTTGCTTTTTATTTTGATCGGAGCTTTTTATACTTATCGGCTTGCCAAGAAATTATACAATGTTGATGTTGCTCAAATAGCAGTTTTGGTTTTGTTAGCTGCACAACATTTGTTGATGTCAAGCACTGACGTTCGTGCGGAGCCTTATTTGTTAACATTGATTGTAGGTGCAGTTTATCATTTTTATAATTTGCTTCAAAGGTTTTCTTTTTTGGATTTGATCTTGGGCGCATTGCTCGCCGGTTGCGGTGTAATGACGAAAGGAGTCTTTGCATTGGTTCCGATCGGAACCTCAATTGTAGGACAGGCCATCTTCGCAAATCAATTCAGACAATTATTCAGATGGAGATGGTTACTGGCTGTAGTATTCACCGCGATTTTCATTTTGCCGGAAGTGTACGCTGTGTATGTTCAATTCGATAAGCACCCGGAGAAAATTGTTTTTGGAAGTGAAACTGGCGTATCAGGAGTAAAATGGTTTTTGTGGGATAGCCAGTTCAGCCGCTTTGTAAATAATGGACCCATCACAAGACCTAAAGGGGACCTGTTTTATTATGTGCACACTTTGTTTTGGGCTTATGCGCCCTGGTGTTTGTTATTCTACTTTGTTTTTGCAAAAAGAATTATCGCAATTGTCAAAAAAAAGAAAATTGAGGAGTATGTAACAGTATCGGCAATTGTCCCAATGCTGTTGTTCTTTTCACTTTCAAAATTTCAATTGAATTTCTACACCAATATTTTGTTTCCATTCTTTTCAATTTTAGTCGCATCGTTTATCGGTTCAGCATTGGCCAAAGGAGAAAAAACCTTCTATTCTATAACTCAAGCTTTTTACAGTGCTGTTTTTATTATTGGCATCATGATCATAAATTTTTTATTGAAGCCACAATATCAATGGGCGTTTGTCTTCGGAAGTGTGGGTTTGATATTAAGCGCAATTATAGTTTGGCAAAAAGCAAATTCAATAAATCTAAAATGGCTAATCATCTCTTGCCTTGCAGTTTTGTACATTAATTTCTACTTAAATTTTACGTTGTATCCGAAGATGTCTTCCTTAAAAGGAGAGAACCAAGCCGCTGCTTTTGTAAATGAATTTTATCCGAATGATCGACTTGGTGTTTTTCAGAACAGGAGAAATGGTTTTGAATTTTACACCCATCAACCTGTGCAGCAAATCCATATTGATGAGTGGATTTCCGGAAAAGACAAAGACAGAATTTTTTATGTTGACGACATAGACTATCCGAAACTCAGTTCAAGAAATGCACATTTCAAAATCTTAAAGCAGTTCGTCGACTACAACAGTGAGAATATTGTAAAATACATGCGGTCAACTGACAGTACGCAAACTCCACATCGCGGCTATTTAATCCGGTCGCAATAGATTTTTAACACTTCGTGTAATTTGTTTTGATGAGTGGTAACAATTGTCGCACTTCGTACGTATAATTTCGTGATGAGAAAACAAAACCAGATGCGTTCATTTATTGCTTGTCTTATTTTGACATGCGTATTAAATATCCAACTATCCGCTCAAAGGACTCCCAAACAAATTCTTGCTAAACGGACAACAGCCTCTATTAAAATCGATGGTAATCTAGATGATGATGCCTGGAAAGATGCAGCCATCGCTACTGATTTTGTGGAGTGGAGACCCGATTTTGGAAAACCGGAAGGAGTAGCAAGCAAAACCATCATTTATTTTTTGTACGATAATACTTCAGTATATGTAGCAGGTTACGTTCACGAAAAAACAAACGATAGTATTTCAAGAGAGTTAATTGGTCGCGATAAAGTTGGTATCAATGATTTTATAGGGGTCATCTTCGATACCTACAACGATAAGATCAATGGTGTAGGCTTTTATGTTACACCTTACGGTGAGCAATACGATGCAAAATATTCGAACAGCGGTGATGAAGATGATTCATGGAATGCAGTGTGGGACAGTGAATCAAAAATTCATGAAGATGGATGGACATTTGAAATGCGTATTCCTTATTCAGCGTTACGTTTTTCCAATCGTGAGAATCAAACATGGGGTCTGAATATTACGCGTCGACGTCAAAAAACCGGTCAGCAGTACATGTGGAATCCAACAGATCCTAAAGTGAATGGTTTTATTAACCAGGAAGGAGAGTTGACAGGCATTGAAAAAGTGCAAGCACCAGTTCGATTATCTTTTTCTCCTTATTTATCTACTTATCTAAATCATTACCCTTACAAAACAAGTGGTGTAAAAGATTGGAAGTCGTCTGTAAATGGTGGGATGGATGTAAAGTATGGCATCAACGAAGCGTTCACTTTGGATATGACCTTGATCCCTGATTTCGGCCAGGTGCAAAGTGATAATAAGGTTTTGAACTTAACTCCGTTTGAAGTAAAGTACAATGAAAACCGTCCATTTTTTACCGAGGGAACAGAGTTATTTAATAAAGGAAATTTATTTTATTCAAGAAGAGTAGGCGGACAACCATTGCATTATGGTGACGTCGGAAATCAAATTAATTCCAATGAAGAAGTTGTTAAGAATCCCATAGAATCTAAGTTGATCAATGCAACAAAAATTTCAGGTAGAACAAAGAGTGGATTAGGAATTGGCTTTTTTAATGCATTGACAAAACCAATGTATGCTGAAGTAGAAGACAATAATGGAAACAAAAGAGAAATTGAAACCAATCCATTAACGAACTACAATATTGTTGTTTTAGATCAGACCTTAAAAAATAATTCTTCAATTTCTGCCATCAATACAAATGTTACAAGAAGCGGAAGTGATTATGATGCCAATGTAAGCGCAGGAATTATCAATTTGAACAACAAAAAAAATACGTACAACTGGTATGGCAAATTTGCACTAAGTCAATTGATATATCCTTCTGCAAAAAATATCAATGGGTATTCGCACAACGTGAGTTATGGAAAAACTGGTGGAAGATGGAATTTTCAATTGGGTGAAGAGTTGGTTGATAGCAAATACGCCCAAAACGACATGGGATATGCAACCAATAATAACTATATCGAGCATTATTTATGGACGGCATATAAGTGGCTGAAACCTACTGATTGGTACAACAGGATACAAGTTAATTACAATGCTCATCACAGCCTGTTATTTTCAAAATTGCCCAATCAGAAAGTTGATACCAGGTTTCAGGTATTTACTACCAATGTAAATGCCAATATGCAATTGAAGAATCTTTGGTTCATTGGTGCATTTGTTGGTTATGTTCCTTACGGCTTTGATTTTTATGAACCCCGCTGGACAGGATATGTTTTTAAAACGCCAAGAAGGAATCAATTTGAGGCATGGTTTGAAACCAACAATGCAAAAAAATATGTTTTGAGTTTTGACTACTTTGTTGGGCTGCGAAATTTGTTTAATAGCCCTAATCACCAGGTGAGCGTCCAACAGAGTTACAGGTTTAATGATAAACTTTCCATCAAATACGGCATTGTATATAACCCGGCAAAGAATGATGCGGGATTTTATGATTACTATTTTAAGAAAGACTTAAATGGTAATGATGTTATGGATGCAGGTGGCAACAAGATTTTAGAAGATATTTTGTTTTCCCGTCGCGATCTCAAAACAATAGAAAATGTATTCTCAGTTAAATACAATTTCAATAATCGTTCGGGCATTACGTTCAGAACAAGACATTATTGGAGTAAGGTGAATGTGAAGCAGCTTTACGATTTGAATGATGACGGAACGCTTACTTCAACAAAACATTTGAATCGTTCTATTGAACATAAAAACCTCAACATCTTTAATATCGATGCTGTTTACACCTGGCAGTTTGCACCCGGCAGTTTCATAAATATTGTGTGGAAAGACGAAAGCGTTATTGGTGATGATAATATCAAATACACTTATTTAAAAAATCTGGATAATACTATTGCTTCCCCCCAAAACAATAACCTCTCATTTAAAATTATTTATTACCTCGATTATTTGAATTTTAAAAAGTGGAGTAAAAAACAGTGATATTTTGCTACAAAAAATGCAGTAGATGAAAACTTAGTCTTGTCAAATGCTTGGCTGATTGTAGTCATAGCAGTGACTTTCTGTCCTTAATAATTTTGTAGGCTCAAATTTTAGTCATGCATTTTACTGATTTATTTTACGACACGAGGGTAGGCGTTGTGGAGTTTCAGTTCGACCGTGTTGGAAAGACATCTGCCACAGGATATCATGTTGTAGTATGCGACGAGCCCAATAGTTGTTTTGATTTTTCAATGAGGGAGCAGCAAGGGGAGTGGCACATAACAGACACAAAACAACTTCCTGAATGGGTTACGGATTTCGAAACTTTGCTTTCCAATTCTATACATCATCACCTGGCAAGGAAGTCGGGTCATAATTAAGGATAATAATACCAGTTTGGTTTGAACAAATATCTTCGGATTTTTGTGGCCATCGTTCACTGCTACTATTGAACAGCGGTTGCGACGCTTCGTTCAAGATTCTGTAATTCTTATCGCCAAACCTCGGAAAGCAAAACTGTTTGCAATCAATGATAACTGTCGAACATTTCTGAATAGAATTACCGGACGTACACGCTGTGCGGCGCAAGGGAAGCTTCATAGATACACGAACCTCTGGCTCATAATAATTATCGTTTTCAAAAACCAATTCCTGTTCCATTGCTGTTTTCCCTTATTTCCATCCTTCAAAACCTCAACAACCACTTAACAAAAATTCCAAACCCGAAATTCGAAATTCTAAGCTGCTCACCCTATCTTTGCGACCCCAATTAGTTCTTTAGAGTTTCTCCGTCCTTAAATGGAGAAGAAAATGAGGAATTTGGGAGACTAAGTAGTCGCTGAGATGAAAAGTCGCTTGAACCAATAAATCGAAGAAAATGGCAAAAGAAATCACTGGCTTCGTTAAGCTTCAGTGCAAGGGCGGCCAGGCTAACCCTGCACCTCCAATTGGTCCGGCGTTGGGTTCCAAGGGTATCAATATCATGGAATTCTGCAAACAGTTTAACGCAAGGACTCAAGACAAAATGGGGAAAGTACTCCCTGTATTAATCACTGTTTATTCTGATAAGTCGTTCGACTTTATCATTAAAACTCCTCCAGCAGCAGTTCAGCTAAAGGATGCCGCTAAAATTCAAAGTGGTTCAAAAGAGCCAAACCGCCAAAAAGTTGGCAAGGTAACCTGGGCACAGATCGAAGAGATCGCAAAAGACAAAATGCCCGACCTTAATGCCTTCACTTTGGAAAGCGCCATGAGCATGGTAGCCGGTACAGCTCGCAGCATGGGTCTGAATGTAGAAGGTAAAGCCCCGTGGGATAAAAATTAATTGAACTATTAAAACGAATTAACAATGGCATTCATTCCTAAAAAAAGAAAAGCAGTAAACGCAAAGGTTGATGCGAACAAGGCTTACTCTTTAAAAGATGCTTCGGCATTGGTAAAAGAAGTGAACACTACTAAGTTCGATGCGTCTGTTGACTTACATATCCGTTTAGGCGTAGATCCTAAAAAAGCTGACCAGGCTATCCGTGGTACGGTTACTTTACCTCACGGTACTGGTAAAACAAAAAAAGTATTGGTGCTTTGCGGCCCTGACAAAGAAGCTGAAGCAAAAGGCGCCGGTGCTGACTTTGTTGGATTAGATGAATTTGTACAAAAGATCGAAGGTGGCTGGACTGATGTTGACGTTATTGTTGCCACTCCTGCCGTAATGCCTAAGATCGGTCGTTTGGGTAAAATTTTAGGTCCTCGTAACCTGATGCCTAACCCGAAAACAGGTACAGTTACCAATGATGTAGCTGCTGCAGTTAATGAGGTCAAAGGTGGTAAGATTGCGTTTAAGGTTGACAAAGCTGGTATCATCCACGCATCAATCGGACGTGTGTCTTTCTCTCCTGATAAAATTGCTGCTAACTCTCAGGAGTTGATCAATGCGATCATCAAGGCAAAGCCCTCAACAGCAAAAGGTACTTACCTGAAAGGTTTAACCATGGCATCTTCAATGAGCCCTGGTATTTCTATAGACACAAAAGGATTTGTTCATTAATTATTGTCCATAGTGACATCAGATCCGAACGGGATGGGTTACTAAAAAGCGATAAAGAAAAAATTAAACAATGACTAAAGAACAAAAAAATGAAGTAATAGAAGCGTTGAAAGAGAAATTCTCTCAATACAACAACTTCTATGTTACCAATACAGAATCGCTGACCGTTGACCAGGTCACTAAATTGCGCCGTGCTTGTTTCAGCAAGAATGTTGAAATGAAAGTGGCCAAGAACACTTTGATTAAAAAAGCTTTGGAATCTTTGAACAAAGAAGGTTATTCGGGCATGATTGAATCATTGAACAATGTAACTGCTTTGATGTTCTCTGAAAATCCAAAAGAGCCGGCTTTGATCATTTCTTCCTTCCGCACAGAAAGTAAAGGAGAGAAGCCCGAACTGAAAGCAGCTTTCATCAATGGTGATATTTACAGTGGTGATAACAACCTGAAAGCGTTAACACAGATCAAGACGAAGAACGAATTAATTGGTGAAGTGATTGGCTTGTTGCAATCACCTGCAAAAAGAGTATTGGCTGCTTTGTTGCACCACCACGAACAAAAAGCCGGCGGAGCAGAAACTCCTGCTGCAGAAGCATAATTTAGTTGCCGGTTGGCAATCAAATCATACCTGGCCGGATGGTAAAAGGCATAAACAAATTTTTTTAATTCGCTCCCCCGGAGCTTGTCCTGAGCAAAGCGAAGGATCTGTAATGAAGGGGGCAAAAATTTAAACAAATGGCTGACGTAAAAAACCTGGCTGAACAATTAGTAGGCCTTACTGTAAAAGAAGTACAGGAATTAGCTGATTTCTTAAAATCAGAATATGGTATCGAACCGGCTGCTGCTACAGTTGTGGCAGGTCCTGCGGCTGGTGGCGCTGCTCCGGTTGCTGAAGAAAAAACTTCATTCAATGTAATTTTGAAAGCCGCTGGTGCATCTAAATTGAACGTGGTTAAGATCGTTAAAGACTTAACTGGTCTTGGTTTGAAAGAAGCTAAAGATTTAGTAGACGGCGCTCCAAAACCTTTGAAAGAAGGTGTTGACAAAGCAACTGCTGATGAATTAGCTGCTAAGCTGAAAGAAGCTGGTGCTGACGTAGAGATCGTTTAATTTGATTCTGAAAAAAAATACATTTAAGCCTTCCAAACGGAGGGCTTTTTTGTTTTTGACAAATCAATCTGCACTGCTGCTATTGAATGTCTGTTGCGTCGCATTGCGTTTATCGTTTGGGATCCTTATCGTCATTCCGTAAGTGTCATTTTCTTTCTCACAAACTCAAATAATGCAAAATCTTCTGAAACATCGCCTCATTAATCAAAGCAATATTTTTCAACTCATCCAAACTTTTAAATGCTCCATGTCGGTTCCTGTATTCGACGATTGCATTGGCTAAATTCCATTTGATGTAGGGATGTGTTTTAAATTCATCTTTTGTTGCAGTGTTTACATTCAATTTCTTTACGGAGCCACTTAATTGTAATGAAGCTTTTATCTTCTGAAAAGTAGAATCAGGCAAGCCATAAGTTTCTCCAACCTGTTCAATAGAATAAAATCCACCCAACTTATCTCTGAAGTTTACAATCCTTGATGCCAGTTTGCTCCCAATTCCGGGCAAAGCAATAAATGCAGAAGTATCTGCGTCATTAATATTTACAACTAGAACTTTCTTCTCCGGTTTTGTGTAAGTTGGCTTCTCAAAATTGTTTTGCCGATATTTATTCTGATCAGCAGCAATTGCAATGTAATCTTTCACTCGTTCATAAAAGCCCCCAGGCATTCCCCAAATTTTCTTGATGTCTTCAGGCTTATAAAACTTTCCTCCCTTGCTGCGATATTTATCGATGGTTTTGCTTGTTTTTTCACTCAAGCCTAATTTCTGCCATCCTTCAACCGATAAGGTATTCGGATCAAACTGAAATAATTCTCCTTTAGCAAAACTTTTTGTTTGGCTCGGTTGGTATTGATAATCGTTGTCATTCTCATCAAACTTTTTTGCATAATAATTCGATTGCTGTTTTGCAACCAGAGTATCCATTGCCTTTACTAAAACAGAAGTTTGCTTTGCTGGAAAAGGCTCATTTTTCTTCGCAAATAAATATGGAAATGAGTAAATGATTCCGATCAATGAAATAACGGCGACGACTCCAAGTCGATCGCGACTGCCATATGTTAGGTAGCTCCTGATGGCTTTTTTGATTTGCATGACAAAAAGTTACAATCTATTAAAACATTCCCAAAACTTTTTCGGCTTAATCTTTGTTAGCAAAATCCCTTGCTCGTGTAGCTTAAATCCTTACTTTTGCAGTCCTTTAGTTTTGGCCAAAAACATTTTGACGTCGCAATTCATGCTTAAATAGTTCTGTTACAATAGCACTTATTTCCATTGAAATAAAGGCCTGTAACGGTTTTGCCGTCAATACAAAAAAACCGGTTTTTAATCATATGCCTACACAATTGAATCACAGGGTTAACTTCGGTAAGATTGGAAACATTGCTGAAACACCCGATCTTCTGGCTGTACAAATTCAATCGTTCAGAGAATTCTTCCAGTTAGAAACAACCCCTGACAAACGAAACGTTGAAGGTTTGTTCCGTGTGTTTAAGGAAAATTTTCCTATCACCGATACCCGCAACATTTTCGTCCTGGAATTTCTAGATTACTTCATTGATCCTCCACGTTACACCATTGAAGAGTGTATGGAGCGTGGCTTAACCTATGCTGTGCCTTTAAAAGCAAAGCTTCGCTTAAGCTGTAATGATGAAGAGCACATCGACTTCCAGACAATCGTTCAGGACGTGTTTCTTGGGAACATTCCTTACATGACTCCCCGTGGTACTTTCGTGATCAACGGAGCTGAACGTGTAGTGGTTTCTCAGTTGCACCGTTCTCCCGGTGTATTCTTCGGTCAGTCAATTCACCCGAACGGAACAAAGATTTACTCTGCAAGGGTAATTCCGTTCAAAGGTGCATGGATGGAGTTTGCTACTGACATCAACAATGTGATGTATGCGTACATTGATCGTAAGAAGAAATTCCCTGTAACTACTTTGCTTCGTTCTATTGGTTACGAAACTGATAAGGACATTCTCGAACTTTTCGGAATGGCTGACGAAGTAAAAGGTGATAAAAAATCTTTACAGAAATATGTTGGCCGCCGCTTAGCCGCACGTGTTCTTCGTAGCTGGGTTGAAGACTTCGTTGATGAAGATACCGGTGAGGTGGTTTCCATCGAACGTAACGAAGTGATTTTGGAACGTGATTCTATTTTGGATGAAGAAGCAATTGATACCATTTCTGAAATGGATATCAAATCTGTTTTCGTTCAGAAAGAAGATGTCGGTGGTGATTATGCAATCATCTATAATACTTTAAATAAAGATACCTCTAACTCTGAGTTGGAAGCTGTTCAGGTGATCTACCGCCAATTGCGTGGTGCTGATGCCCCGGATAATGAAACAGCTCGTGGTATCATCGATAAATTATTCTTCTCTGACAAACGTTATGATCTTGGTGAAGTTGGTCGTTATAAGATCAACCGCAAACTTGGTTTGAGTTCACCTTTGGATCAAAAGACGCTGACTAAGGAAGACATTATTTTAATCATCAAATATCTTGTCCGCTTGACCAATGGTAAAGCTGAGATTGATGATATTGATCACTTGTCAAACCGCCGTGTTCGTACAGTGGGTGAGCAGTTATATGCTCAATTCGGTGTTGGTCTGGCACGTATGGCAAGAACGATCCGTGAAAGAATGAACGTTCGTGACAATGAGGTGTTCACCCCGGTTGATTTGATCAATGCAAGAACACTTTCTTCAGTGATCAACTCTTTCTTCGGTACGTCTCAGTTATCCCAGTTCCTCGATCAAACAAATCCTCTTTCTGAGATCACTCACAAACGTCGTATCTCAGCTCTCGGACCCGGTGGTTTAAGCCGTGAAAGAGCAGGTTTCGAGGTTCGTGACGTACACTATTCTCACTATGGTCGTTTGTGTACAATTGAAACTCCAGAAGGTCCAAACATCGGTTTGATTTCTACACTTTGCGTTCACGCTGCAATTAACGAGATGGGCTTCATTGAAACGCCTTATCGTAAAGTGCATAATGGTAAAGTGGATATGAAGCAACTGACTTTCCTGAGTGCGGAAGAAGAAGACAATGCAAAAATTGCCCAGGCAAATACACCTCTAGATGATAAAGGAAATTTTGCTGAAGATAAAATTGTGAGTCGTGAAACCGGTGACTTCCCAATTCTTGATAAAAATGAAGTGGAATACATGGACGTGGCTCCAAACCAGATTGTTGGTTTGTCAGCATCATTGATTCCATTCCTTGAACATGATGACGCCAACCGTGCATTGATGGGATCGAACATGCAACGCCAGGCAGTTCCGCTATTGCGTCCTGATGTACCTGTTGTAGGAACTGGTCTCGAAGGAAAGGCTGCTCGTGATGCAAGAATTCAAATTCACTCGGAAGGTAACGGTGTGGTTGAATTTGTTGATGCTAATGAAATTCATGTTCGTTACAACCGCAATGAAGCACAGCGTTTGGTTTCTTTTGAAGATGATCTAAAGATTTATCGCTTAACAAAATTCATCAAGACCAACCAGGAAACTTCTATCAACCTGAAACCTGCTGTAAAGAAAGGACAGGTGGTGAAAGAAGGTGATTTCTTAACCGAAGGTTATGCAACCAAAGATGGTGAATTAGCATTGGGTAAGAATTTGAAAGTTGCCTTCATGCCCTGGAAAGGATACAACTTTGAGGACGCTATCGTTATCAGCGAAAGAGTTGTAAAAGAAGACATGTTTACTTCGGTTCACATTTCTGAATATGAACTGGAAGTTCGTGATACAAAATTGGGTGAAGAAGAATTGACACCAGATATTCCAAACGTTTCTGAAGAAGCAACAAAAGATTTGGATGAAAACGGTATCATTCGCATCGGCGCTCAAATTAAAGAAGGTGATATTTTAATTGGTAAGATCACTCCAAAAGGTGAATCTGATCCAACACCAGAAGAAAAATTATTGCGTGCCATCTTCGGTGACAAAGCTGGTGATGCAAAGGACGCTTCATTGAAAGCTCCAAACGGAGTTGAAGGTGTGGTGATTAACAAAAAACTTTTCCAAAGAGCTAAGAAAGATAAGAACGCAAAAGTTCGTGAGAAAGCAGCCATTGAAAAATTGGATAAGACTCACGAAAAGAACGTTACCGATCTGAATGAGGTATTGCTTGACAAATTGCAAATGCTTTTGAAAGAAAGAGCTTCTGCAGGTGTTAGCAACAATTTTGGTGAAGTGTTGATTGGTAAAGGCGCCAAATTCACTCCGAAGAATTTAGCAAACATCGATTACCTGAACGTGAACCCTCTTGGTTGGACAGGCGATGCTCACGTTGATGAACAAATCAACATTTTGTTACACAACTACAGCATTAAGTTCAACGAAGAATTAGGAAGATACAAGAGGGAGAAATTCAACATCTCTATTGGTGATGAATTACCAGCAGGTGTTTTAAAGCTTGCTAAAGTTTACTTAGCTGTTAAGCGTAAACTGAAAGTGGGTGATAAGATGGCCGGTCGTCACGGAAACAAAGGTATTGTTGCTAAAATTGTTCGTGCAGAAGACATGCCTTTCCTTGAAGACGGAACCCCTGTTGATATTGTGTTGAATCCTCTTGGTGTGCCTTCCCGTATGAACCTGGGACAGATTTATGAAACGGTTTTAGGTTGGGCAGGTGAAAAATTAGGAGTGAAGTTCGCAACACCAATTTTTGACGGTGCTGCCGTTGAAGATATTGCTAAACACATTGAAGATGCAGGTTTGCCGTCCTTCGGCCACACTTATCTCTATGATGGTGAAACTGGTGAACGATTCCACCAAAAAGCTACTGTTGGTGTTATCTATATTATCAAACTGCACCACATGGTTGATGATAAGATGCACGCAAGAAGTATCGGGCCTTACAGCTTGATTACTCAGCAGCCTCTCGGTGGTAAAGCGCAATTTGGTGGTCAGCGTTTTGGTGAGATGGAAGTTTGGGCATTGGAAGCATACGGTGCATCCAACATCCTGCAGGAATTGCTCACAATTAAATCCGATGACATCATTGGTCGTGCAAAGACTTATGAGTCTATCGTTAAAGGTGAGAACATTCCTCGTGCCGGAATTCCTGAATCCTTCAACGTGTTGGTTCATGAGTTGAGAGGCTTAGGTTTAGACCTGAAGTTTGAAGAATAAATTTCGTGAAACGTGAGGCTTCAGACGTGAAAGTTTGATGCACTCACGTCTCACTTTTTTACTTCTCACAGAAAAGAAATTTGAATTAAAAAATCGAAATCATAAAAAATGGCTTTTAATAAAAGAGACAATCGTCCGAGACCAACGTTTTCAAAGATTACGATCGGATTGGCTTCTCCAGACAGCATTTTGGAAAAGAGCTTTGGTGAAGTGTTGAAGCCTGAAACCATTAACTATCGTACTTACAAACCTGAAAGAGACGGTTTGTTTTGCGAAAGAATTTTTGGTCCTGTAAAAGATTACGAATGTGCTTGCGGCAAGTACAAACGCATTCGTTATAAAGGTATCGTGTGCGACCGTTGTGGCGTGGAAGTAACAGAGAAAAAAGTTCGCCGCGAAAGAATGGGACATATCAAATTAGTTGTACCGGTTGTACACATTTGGTATTTCAAATCATTGCCTAACAAAATTGGTTACCTGTTGGGAATGAGCTCTAAGAAATTAGAGACCATTGTTTACTATGAAAGGTTTGTGGTAATTCAATCAGGTATTCGTGCAGATAAAGGTCAGAACTACGGTGATCTTTTGACTGAAGAAGAGTATCTCGATATTCTGGATACGCTTCCAAAAGACAATCAATATTTACCTGATGAAGATCCAAACAAATTCATTGCTAAGATGGGTGCTGAAGCAGTACATGATCTTTTGGCAAGAATCGACCTGGATCAATTATCGTTTGATTTAAGAAACGCTGCAGCTACTGAAACTTCTCAGCAACGTAAAGCAGATGCCTTAAAGCGTTTGTCTGTTGTTGAGTCGTTCCGTGATGCGCAAACAAGAATAAGCAATCGTCCTGAATGGATGGTGATGCAATACATTCCTGTTATTCCTCCGGAATTGCGTCCATTAGTTCCATTGGATGGTGGTCGTTTTGCATCATCTGATTTGAACGATTTGTATCGTCGTGTGATCATTCGTAACAATCGTTTGAAACGTTTGTTGGAGATCAAAGCTCCTGAGGTAATCTTACGTAATGAAAAACGTATGTTGCAGGAAGCTGTTGACAGCTTGTTTGATAACTCACGTAAATCAAATGCAGTTAAAGCAGAAGGTGGACGTGCTTTGAAGTCACTTTCTGATGTATTGAAAGGAAAGCAAGGCCGCTTCCGTCAAAACCTTTTAGGTAAACGTGTTGACTACTCTGGCCGTTCGGTGATCGTTGTTGGTCCTGAATTAAAATTGTACGAATGCGGTTTACCGAAAGATATGGCTGCAGAATTGTTCAAGCCATTTATCATTAGAAAATTAATTGAAAGAGGTATCGTAAAAACAGTGAAGTCAGCTAGAAAACTAGTTGACAAAAAGGAAGCTGTTGTTTGGGATATCCTTGAAAATATTTTGAAAGGTCACCCGGTAATGTTAAACCGTGCCCCAACACTGCACCGTTTATCTATCCAGGCTTTCCAACCTAAGTTGGTGGAAGGTAAGGCCATTCAATTGCACCCATTGGTAACTACAGCGTTCAACGCCGACTTTGATGGTGACCAGATGGCTGTTCACGTTCCATTGAGCAACGCTGCCATCCTTGAAGCACAGTTACTGATGTTGGCATCTCACAACATTTTGAATCCTCAGAATGGTACGCCAATCACACTCCCTTCGCAGGACATGGTACTTGGTCTGTACTATATTTCTAAAGGAAGAAAATCTACCGAAGCTCAAAAAGTTTTGGGTGAAGGAAAAGCTTTCTATAGCGAGGAAGAAGTGATCATTGCTTACAATGAAAAACGCATTGATCTGCATGCGTGGATCAAAGTGAAAACAAATGTTCGTGAAGACGATGGAACCATTTCAAGAAAATTAATTGATACCACTGTTGGCCGTGTGATCTTCAATCAACACGTTCCAAAACAAGTTGGTTTCGTTAATGCATTGTTGACGAAGAAAAATCTTCGGGAGATTATCGGTGATATCATTTCCATCACTAACGTTCCAAAGACTGCAAAGTTTTTGGATGATATCAAACAACTTGGTTTCCGCACCGCCTTCCAGGGTGGACTTTCATTCTCTATCAATGACCTGATCATTCCTGATATCAAACAAGAACTTTTGGACAATGCAAAAGTGGAAGTTGAAGAAGTGTGGGAAAACTATAACATGGGATTGATCACAAACAACGAACGTTATAATGCGATCGTTGACATTTGGTCTCGTGTAGATACAAGAATTACTGAAACGTTGATTCGGGAATTAGCGAATGATAAGCAAGGTTTCAACTCTGTTTTCATGATGCTAGATAGTGGTGCCCGTGGATCTAAACAACAGATCAAGCAGTTGGCTGGTATGAGAGGTTTGATGGCGAAGCCAAGAAAATCTGGTAGTACTGGTTCAGAGATCATTGAGAATCCAATTCTTTCCAACTTCAAAGGTGGATTGAACGTATTGGATTACTTCATCTCTACGCACGGTGCTCGTAAAGGTTTGGCCGATACGGCCTTGAAAACAGCGGATGCCGGTTACTTAACCCGTCGTCTTGTGGACGTTTCTCAGGATGTTGTAATTACAGAAGAAGATTGTGGAACCTTGCGTGGTATTGCAACATCTGCATTAAAAGATAATGAAGATATTATTGAACCATTGAGCGATCGTATCGCTGGCAGAACTTCATTGCATGACGTATATGATCCCCTAAATGATGAATTGATTGTTGGTGCAGGTGAAGCGATCACCGATGTTCTTGCAAAGAAGATTGAGGATGCAGGGATCGAAACTGTTGAAATCCGCTCTGTACTTACTTGCGAAAGCAAACGCGGTACTTGTGTAAAATGTTATGGTAAAAATCTGGCGACAGGTTACTTAGCTCAACGCGGTGATGCGGTTGGTATCATTGCTGCACAATCTATCGGTGAACCCGGTACCCAGTTAACACTTCGTACATTCCACGTGGGTGGTGTTGCCGGTTCAGCTGCGGTAGAATCTACATTAACTGCGAAGTTCGATGGTGTTGCACACTTTGATGGTTTGCGTACAGTAACAACTGAAAATAACGAAGGCGATAAAGTACAGGTTGTAATTGGTCGTACAGGAGAAGTGCGTATCATGGATTCGAAGAATGATCGTCTTTTAATTACTAACAATATTCCTTACGGTGCAACGCTGGCTGTGAAAGATGGGCAGAAAGTTGCTAAAGGTGATGTGCTTTGTACGTGGGATCCATTCAACAACGTAATTGTTGCTGAAGTGAATGGTACGGTGAAGTTTGAGAATGTTTTGGAAGGTATTACGTTCCGTGAAGAAGCGGATGAGCAAACAGGTCACCGTGAGAAAGTAGTGATTGAAACAAAAGACAAAACAAAGATTCCTTCAATTGTTGTTCAAGGAAAAGAACACAAGTCATACAACTTACCTACAGGTTCTCACATTATTCCAGAAGATGGTGAAGAGGTGAAAGCAGGTACAGTGCTCGTGAAAATTCCACGTGTACTTGGTAAGTTAAGAGATATCACCGGTGGTCTTCCACGTGTGACCGAATTGTTTGAAGCAAGAAATCCATCTAATCCAGCTATCGTTTCTGAAATTGACGGTGTGGTTTCAATGGGGGCAATCAAACGTGGTAACCGCGAGATCATTATTGAAGCAAAAGATGGTGTAACCAAGAAATACTTAGTGCCATTGACAAGACAAATTCTTGCGCAGGATGGTGACTTTGTAAAAGCTGGTTCTCCATTATCTGATGGTCAAATTTCTCCGCAGGATATCCTTTCAATTCAAGGTCCATTTGCAGTACAGCAATATGTTGTGAATGAGATTCAGGAAGTATATCGCTTGCAAGGTGTAAGAATCAATGACAAACATATTGAGGTTATCGTTCGCCAAATGATGCGTAAGGTTGCCATTGTTGATCCGGGAGATACGAAGTTCCTTGAAGAAGATTTGACTGATAAATTCGAATTCTTAGATGAAAATGATTTCATCTTCGATAAAAAAGTGGTAACCGATCCGGGAGATTCTCCAAAGATGAGAGCAGGACAAATTGTGAGTGTACGTGAGTTGCGCGAAGAGAATTCAATCCTTCGTCGTAACGATAAGAAGTTAATTGAATTCCGTGATGCGAAGCCCGCAACATCTGCTCCAACATTGTTGGGTATCACTAAAGCATCTCTTGGCGTACAAAGCTGGATATCTGCTGCCTCATTCCAGGAAACAACAAAAGTGTTGTCGTCTGCAGCCATTCAAGGTAAAACAGATGAAATGCTTGGATTGAAAGAGAACGTGATCACTGGTCATTTAATACCTGCAGGTACTGGTTTGCGTGAGTTTGAAAATATGATTGTAGGCTCGAAAGAAGAATACGAATTGTTGCAGACTGCAAGGGAAGCGATGACGTTTGATGAAGAAGAGTAAGTAAGTGACGATGTCGTAATTGATCATATAACTTGGAAAAGATAAAAGGAGTAAGAGTAAATCTTACTCCTTTTTGTTTTTGATAATTGATGACGACAGGTGCAGAATGCCGAATAGAATTACGGAACGCAAAAGAGTGCGACGCAATAGGAGATCACAGTAATAATATTGATGGGCTCATAAAAATATTTTCTATCATTGCCTAAATTTTCTAAGTTAACTGTTTCCTAAAGTGACTGTCTTTAACTGTTTTAGCCAAGGATGAAACGTTATTTTGCACAAAAATTCAAGGAATGAAAAATGCACTGTACATCATCAATGGTATTCTGCTGATTGCTGTCGGAGTGCTTTTTTATTTGTTCCTTACCGAGAAGAAAAATTCTTCGGTTATTAAGTCAAGTACGTGGATTGATACTTCTAAAACCCCAACAAGGATTGCCTATTTTGAATGGGATTCTATAGAAAATCAAAAGTTCTATAAAGACATGCAGGATGAATTGAACCGCAAGAATGAAGAAATTGGCAAGAAGAAATTGGCGCTTAGCCAGCAATACCAGAGCAGGTTGGATTTTTATAATAAAAGAAATATGTCACAGGTAGAGTCGGAGCAGGCGGCACAGGACATGCGCAATCTTGAGCAAAATTTGAGAGGTGAGGCTGATAAATTAGATCAGAGCCTGAACGATTATGTAGTGAGAAAGAAAGTGGAGTTCAACGATAAAATCAGGAATTTTTTAAAAGAATACAACCAGAATAAAAAGTTCTCCTACATCATTGCCAACGAGCCTGGTTTTATTTTTTACCGCGATTCTGCTTTCAATATTACCGGTGATGTGGTGAAAGGATTAAATCAAATTTTTGCGAAGAAAAAATAGCTGTTTTATAAATTATAAATTGATCCCGCTATTAAGTGGGATTTTTTATGCACTGTCAGCACATTCGTTTTTTTGAATGAAATGTTTATCTTCAAAAAAATGATTGTTCATGCACGACCACCTATTTACACCCGAGGAAGCTTTACTTGAAGACAAATCGTTCAAAAGATCACTGGGATTATTAGATGCAACAATGATTGTTGCAGGATCGATGATTGGGTCGGGGATTTTTATTGTAAGTGCAGATATTACAAGGAATGTTGGAAGTGCAGGTTGGTTGATAGCAGTATGGCTACTGACTGGTTTTATGACTCTTGTTGCTGCTATAAGCTATGGTGAATTAAGCGGCATGTTTCCAAAAGCAGGTGGGCAATATGTTTATTTGAAAGAAGCTTACAATCCCTTTGTTTCTTTTCTGTATGGGTGGAGTCTTTTTGCAGTAATACAGACTGGAACCATCGCCGCAGTAGGAGTTGCGTTCAGTAAGTTTACTGCTTACATTATTCCCGCATTGAGCGAGGACAATATTTTGATGAATCTGGGCTGGTTGAAAATATCTGCGGCGCAAATCGTTTCCATTTTCTTAATTGTGTTCCTTACCTGGAACAACACAAGAGGTATCAAGGAAGGAAAAATTATTCAAACACTATTTACATCAGCAAAACTGTTAAGTCTTTTTGGATTGATCGTGTTTGGTTTGTTTGCATTGAAGTCCGATGTATGGCATGCTAACTGGAGCAACGTGTGGCAAATTGGGAAAGGCACTGCAGGAACTTCCGGTTTCGAATGGACGATTATACCTTACGCCAGCATTGGTGCTATCATGGGTGCCATTGCCGCTTCAATGGTAGGAAGTGTGTTCAGTAGTGATGCATGGAACAATGTGACTTTTATAGCAGGCGAAATTAAAAATCCGCAGAAGAATATTGGTCTTAGTTTGTTCTTCGGTACGTTAACGGTTACTATTGTTTATGTGTTAGCAAATGTTATGTACACAGCTGTATTACCGTTGCACGATATTGCATCCGCTCCTAAAGACCGTGTAGCGGTGGAAGCCAGTCGTGCTATTTTTGGTTCATCAGGGACCTACATAATTGCAGTGATGATCATGATCTCCACATTTGGTTGTAACAACGGATTGATATTGGCTGGCGCCCGTGTGTATTATACAATGGCACAAGACGGTTTGTTTTTTAAGCAGGCAGGTACATTGAATAAAAATGCAGTACCTCAATGGGCTTTATGGGCACAAATGATTGTTGCTTCTATCCTTTGTTTAAGTGGGCGTTATGGCGATCTTTTGGATATGATTTCTTTCGTGGTAGTAATTTTTTATGTTCTTACCATACTGGGAATTTTTATACTTCGCATGAAAAGGCCGCATGCGGAAAGACCATACAAAGCTTTTGGTTATCCTACTCTACCGGCTATCTATATTTTGATGGGAATAAGTTTTTGTTTGCTCCTCATCATCTATAAACCACAATACACCTGGCCGGGATTGATCATTGTTCTTATTGGAATTCCGATTTATTTCGTTGCTTTGGCACGAAAAAAACAGGAAGTATAAGAAATGGAAAATTTTCAGGAGCTGTTTAAAAAGTTTTCTTCAATTAAGGTTGGCGTAATTGGTGATGTGATGTTGGATACTTACATGTGGGGTGATGTGAATCGTATTTCTCCAGAAGCTCCTGTTCCAATTGTTTCTCTAAACAATAAAGATCACAGGATTGGCGGAGCAGGCAATGTAGCTTTGAATATTCAATCGCTGGGCGCAAAGGCCTTTGTGCTTTCAGTCACCGGTAATGACGATGATGCAGATAAACTGACTTCATTATTCACATCACAAAACATCAATTGCAACTATTGCCTTCGCAGTAAGGAAAGAATTACAACAAATAAGACTAGAGTCATCAGCCGTAGCCAGCATATGATGAGACTTGATGCCGAGATCACTAACGATCTTTGCAGGGAGGATGAAGAAAAGCTAATTGAACTGTTTGAGCAGTTTGTAGAAAAGGAAAAGCCTGACGTTGTAGTGCTGGAGGATTACAACAAAGGTGTTCTTACCGAAGCAATGATACAGGTAGTAATTTCTATCTGTAAAAAAGCAGGAATTGTTACAGCCGTAGACCCAAAACGCAAGAATTTTTTAGAGTATAAAGGTGTTGATATTTTCAAGCCTAATCTGAAAGAGGTGAAAGAAGCCTTGAATCTTTTGTTTACAGACATTAACTTCAAGCTTCTGCAGGATATTCATAGCGAGTTAAACCATTTACTTCATAATAAAATCTCTTTTATCACACTTTCAGAAAAAGGTGTGTTTTACCAGCAGGATACAACGTCTGCAATTATTCCATCGCATTTAAGAAACATCGCGGATGTGTCTGGGGCAGGCGATACGGTAATTGCAGTTGCTTCATTAGTGTACACTGCTACAAAAAATGTTCACTTAATGGCTGAAGTGGCAAATATTGCTGGCGGCCTGGTTTGTGAAGAAGTAGGTACAGTCGCAATTGACAGGCACAAATTGGTTCAGGAGTGTGAATTGTTGCTTTCCTGATAAATCGATCTATTTCTGCCTAGTTTATTCAATGTGTCTTCATAATTGACAATAACTGTAAAGAATATCTTAACCACAGCAAATATTAAAATGAAAATTTTGCCTGCATTGAATATTAAAATGAACGTTCCAAGAATTACAGTGAACGGTTGAACAAAAATGCGCATGTAGGGTTCCAACATAATGCGTGCAAAGGATTTTTCCGTTAATCATTGTTCATAATAAAATGCATAAGGTTTTCATAGCCATAACCAAACACAAAAGCAAATAGCAGAAGCCAGCCTTCCGAACCTAAATACTTATTGGTGTTCAAGACGAATTCAAGAATATTAGACGGCCAAAAACCACCATGAACAGACGTAACACCGAAGAATATAGAAGTTTGAACTGTACAAACTATAGTGAACAAGGAAATACAGGATGAAAAGCAAACCGGACTGCATGGCTTTTGATCCATTATTTTTCCACCTGTCTTTTTTACGAATGGCAGTCGCAATTCCCAGTTTTGTCAGAGTAAAAAAACCGATGATAATTGTCTCGAGGCAATAAACTACAAAAACTTCTTTTGCATTCCATCCTTCAACCCAAACTCCATACACAGGTAGCAGGTTGATAAGGATCAGAAACCAGTCGCCTCTGTAAGTTTTCGTTTATCATGTGCAAAAAAGATGCAAATTTGTCAATAGTAAAGTAGCAAAAAATCTGTTGGTTTTAGATACCGTTTGTCACTATGGTTTTTGTGCTGGTGGACTTGTTACTTACAAAAATCTATGAAAGTTGACCCTTGATTTGTTGAGGGTTCAGACATTAATCAACATCAATGAAGAAATACGCCATCATAGTAGCAGGAGGAACAGGAAGAAGAATGGGAAGTGCGATGCCCAAGCAATTTTTACTACTTCATGATAAACCCGTTTTGTATTATACACTAAAAGTTTTTTTGGAAGCTTATGATGATCTGCAGATCGTTTTGGTCTTACCTGAAGACTATTCGGACATAGGCAAAGAAGTTATTGACGCATATTTTGATTACAATCGCATACAGGTAACATTTGGCGGCGAAACAAGATTTCATTCTGTTCAAAACGGGTTAGAATTAGTACAGGATGAATCGATCATTTTTGTCCATGATGCTGTCCGTTGTCTTGTAAGTGTGGACCTTATTCGGGAATGTTATGAACATGCATCCATCATGGGAACGGCAGTTCCGGTAGTTCGTCCAAAAGATAGTATTCGTTTGCTAAATGAAGAGAACAATGACAACGAGGTGTTGGACAGGAACAAAGTAGTAATGGTTCAAACGCCGCAAACTTTTCACAGCAAAATATTATTACCCGCTTTTAAGATTGATTACAAAGAACAGTTTACTGATGAAGCAACAGTAGTAGAATCTTTCGGCCTAAAAATTTCGTTGATAGAAGGAGAGGAAAACAACATTAAGATCACGCATCCATCCGATCTTTTAATTGCGGAAGCCTTGTTAACAGAGTTGGAAAATTCGGAATCCTAATCTTTCATCCATTTAATGTACCACGGAAGATTGTTCAATCTAATAGCAGGATATTTTTCTTCTCTTGCGCCAAAACTGCTATAAAAAAATGCAAGGTTACGGATATCGCTTCCTTCAAAGTCAAGCAGGAGATTTTGACCCGCATGATCTTTTATGAATGCATCTATCAAAGCATGTGATGCTCCTAAAGTTCTGCCATTTGGATGATTGGCAACTAAGATGTAGTAAGCCCTGTTATGTGAAAATGTAAAAACACAGGAAGCCAGCAGTTCATCTTTATTTGAGAAAACTGCATAGGATTTTGCTGCTGATCTTTCTTTTAATAGTGTATAAAGAAGCGTAAATTTTGTAAGGTCCTTCTGCAGAGCAGCATTGGGTTGCTGCCTTGCTAAATTGATAATTTCGTGTATGTCAATATCTGTTTTTATATAACATCCATACTGAACCGACTTTTTAATATTTCGCCTGGTATTTTCCCTGAAGTTCCTATAAAGTGTTTCGTAAGGCTGATCTAACGATAAAACATAGTTGACCCGGTCAAACAAATTGTAACCTTCCAAATAGAAAACATTGCCGTGGTTGAGTGAAAATTCCCAGAGTTTGAATTGTGATGGAATCGCTGAAAAAAAACTTTCAATAGTATGTGCGGTGATGTTATTTCCAAACACTCCCAGTTGAGCAGTAAAAGCCGGCTGGTATAAGTAGTGAATTCCAAATTTTTTTCGCCAGGGCAGAGGCATTACAGCTTCATAGTCGTTCCATACTAAGACATCCCAATTGTCGGCCATACGATCTAAGTAAAATGAATAGGCATAAATCAAACCGTTTGACGACAGCCTGATACATTGATCCCATTTATCAATGTCAATTTCTTCTCTTCTTTTGAAATATAAATTGGCCTCCTGCATTTTAAAACTCAAGTAAATTATTGACGTCGGCGATCGGTTTGTTGTAAAAATTCAAAGTGAAGGAAATTGACTTCCAAAAGCGGTGTTCTGACAAGTACGACTTGTAATAGGTTTTATAGATCTTGTTATGAATGACAGGAACATAGATGTTGAGGAAATCACTTAAAACAGAAAGTTGAAATCCCGCATCAAACAAAAAATGGTCTTCTGTCGAATTCTTATCCCATGCTTCTGCATAGGTGCCAATATCTGCGTAAACTTTCAATGGTATTTTAATAGGCAATACAGACAATGGGTTTATCTTATCCGATACAGAAGAACTTAAATTAAGCGCTAAAAGCCAATTATCTGTTTTACCAACTTCCGGGTTCAATAAATTGGTTCGAAATTTAAATCCTCCGTCTCTCATCATAATTTGCTGCGATGCAACTCCATCAAATTTATTTCTTCCCAAAAGGAAATTACTGTAAGTATAGTCTTCA
The DNA here is from genome assembly GCA_035554655.1 of Flavisolibacter sp. Lineage (GTDB taxonomy): Bacteria > Bacteroidota > Bacteroidia > Chitinophagales > Chitinophagaceae > Flavisolibacter. The sequence continues at coordinate 101,024 of DATMIF010000053.1, read as the reverse complement.
TATCCATTTGGGCCGGTCATGTTAAGTGCATAGCGGTCGTACTTAAAACTCTTGCTTTCAGCTCTTCCGTTTGCATAAAATATTTTTCCTGCAAAAAATCTAACATGCAAACCTTCGCTTTTTGGATAGTTGAAAAAGTAATTGACGGTTAATGTTGGCCTGATCAGCTCATTTATCTGCTCAATATTCAGCTCGTATTTGAACGGGTACAATGCTCTTGTGTTCTGATAAACAAATTGAAGTTGATTTACTGTATAATCTGTTTTGTACAACGAGATAGCCTGTTTACGCAACGTATCAATTCCTGTTATGATGGTGTCCGTACCGTATCTAAAATTCTCTTCGTTAATAAAAAATGTTTTCCACTGAATATACCTTCTGATTGAAGACCTCGGATCCTTTTCCCTAAAAGTAAACCGAATGCCCGAAACAGTTTTGTTGAATTGCGCCAAATGCTTTTTACCAAACGAGTCGACGAATTCGTTCATGGTAAATCTTGAAGCATTCAGGAAGATATCCGTTTTCCGAATAGATCCATAAGATGGAATGGTGTAATTTAATTTTCCGATGCCCGTAAATTTTTTTGAGCCTGTACCATACATTGGAGCTGCGAAAAACTGGAAATTATTCGGAGGTAATTTATAATTGCTGATTACTCCTCCAATCATAAACTTATCGTAACCATTAACGCCGGCAATAGGAGAGATCAGTAAAAGGTTTTTTGTGGGATTTTGTAAATAACTTTTGATCGAGCCTTTTATTAATGGACTGACAAATTTGAATCCGGTGAATTTATTATTCGGAAGAATTCCCTTTTCATTTAACAATGAGAATACGCTTTCTGCTTTTTCGCCCAGCGTCGATTGAAAAACTGCTTTGAAATCTTCAGGCTGTGGATGTTTAAATTTCCATTGATCAAAATAGCGATGCATTAGTTTTCTAAATTCAGCAGTTCCGAGGTCACTTTCCAATAACTGCATCCATTTGGCAGTTTTGTGATACGCCACTGCTGCATAGTTCACTTCACTAAAGCCCGCTGCCGGCGTTTCAATAGGTTGATCTTTTTTTCTTGAAACAATGGTTTGAAACAATAGCTCGTTCTCTTTTGTTCTTCCGTATTTGGACTGCACATATTTGTACTCATAAAAAGTATTGATGCCTTCGTCCATCCATGGATGGTCTCTTTCATTGGTTGCTAACATGCCATAAAACCAATTGTGTCCCAATTCATGAGCAATCACTTCGTCGAGTTCTTTTGCAGAAGCTATAGGAGAGATCACTGTAATTGTTGGATACTCCATCCCGCCACCAAAGCTTTGCGGCCCTTGAACTACAGAAGCAATACTGTAGGGATATTCTCCAATTTCATTTGAGTAAAACCGAAGCGCATCTTTAGAATATTGAACACTGTTCTTCCATAGTGTTTCTTGCGGGGTGTAAAATGAATAAACATTGATCACTCTTCCTGATGGTAACTGACAGCTGTCAGTATTAACAATAAATCGTTTGTCCGCAAACCATGCAAAGTCGTGCACGTTATCCTGTTTGTACTGTAACGTTTTCGTTTCGTTAGAAGAGGCAGGGAATTTTCTCGTTACAGTTTTTATTATTCCGCTCTTTGATTTCAGTTTTTGTTTTTCAGGTTGCCATTTGAAATTTTTTCTTTCCCTGATCCATTCCTTTTCGTCTGCATTTTGTAACTCACCAGTAGCAGCAACCACATAATTTTTAGGAACTGTAATTCTTACATCAAAACTTCCGAACTCGCTATAAAACTCTCCCTGGTCTAAATAAGGCATAGGATGCCATCCATCTTTGTCGTACACTGCAGGCTTAGGATACCATTGCGTTATTTGAAAGGATTCACCATCGTAACCACCCCTTGAAAAATTGAAAGGTAGTTTTTCATGAAAAGGAGTTGTAATCACAATTTGCTGGCCGGGTGAAAGCAGTTTTGGCAAAACCAGTTTAAGAATATCAATGTGCTGAGGATGATCTTCTGTTTTTGCTGTTACTCCATCTACTTTAAAATCCAAACGGTTGATGTATCCTTTTTGCTCTTTATCTGAAAAATAGAAGTCAGTATTCCCTAATTCTAATGCCTGGTCGCTGAATGCGGTTTTATCATTTTTGTATGCATTAGGCCAAAGGTGAAACCAAATGAATCGCAGCGTATCGGGTGAGTTATTGGTGTAAACAATTTTTTCAAACGCATCCAGCGTTTTTTCTTTATCATTCAATGCAACATCAATAGTATAATCTACTTTTTGTTGCCAGTATTGCGAGAAACTTACAAGCTGCACAAAGCAAGCTACAAGCAGAAGTGTGAGTTTTTGCAATGGGATTGGTTTTTTCACACCACTAATATAACGTGTGTTCGGGAGAAATACTTAAGAGTTACCTCTATGACTAAAGCTGGGAAGAGGATATCTCCTGGCTATAAATTTTTGAGCCGGGCTGTATTACTACTATAAGGTTTCTCTTGCGTCGCACTCTTATACGTTCGTTAATTCTTCTCTGCATATCGCAATAGTTATTAGTTTATCGGCACTTACAAGCGTCGAAGAAGCGAATCGCTGTGGACGGTCCGATCGCCGCGGTTGAATAATCTTCACATGGAAAATACTTGAAACTCTGTAGTGACACTTCCACTATGTTCAATAGAATTACTGAACCTTGCAGTGACACAACAAAAGATAAATATCGCAACACACTCGGTTGTATAATTATCTTGCAAAACTAAAGATTGCCCTTCTTTTTCAGCAGATCAAAATAAGGAGTTAAGTCTTTGCCTGAGTCCTTTTGAAAAATAGCTTGCAGATCTTCAGGATAAGGGTGTTTGAATTTCCATTGATTGTAATAATCCTGCATGATCCTGTCGAGGTTTTCCTGGCCTAATGCTTGCTCGAGATAATACATCCAGACAGCTGTTTTTACATACACCACAATCCCATATTGATCTTCGTTGGCAAAATCTTCCGAAGGTGTATCGATGGCGCCTTCCATTGGGATTCTGGTCAAAGCATTGTAAACAAGTGATTGAAATTCGGGAGCCGATTTTTGTTTTACTTCTTTCGGTATCTGGTCGCCGAATACACTATTGAAACGATATTTCTCAGCTTCGTACCTGAACTGAAAATAAGTGTTGATGCCTTCATCCATCCAGCCGTGTTCTCTTTCATTGGTGGCTAAAATTCCCATCAGCCAGTTATGGCCAACTTCGTGTGTAATCACTGCATCCAGCATCGGTTCTGATGCATCAGGACTTGTAATTAAAGTGATCATTGGGTATTCCATGCCGCCACTCATTTCATTCTTTGGCCCTTCTACTGCCTGCACAACGGGATAAGGATATTCGCCAAAGTAAGATGAATAAGCTCTTGCGCCGCTTTTTACGTAATCGGTACTGTTCACCCAATTTTTGTTTCCATCAGGATGAGCGTAGGTAAATACATCAATCGTTTTTCCTGATACTAATTGCATGGTATCATATCTTACCACAAAATCTTTATCAGCAAACCATGCAAAGTCAAGAATGTTTTCTCCTTTATAGTTTAATGTTTTCACGGCAGCGGAAGGAGAGACATATTTGATGGCATTCTTTCTTGAATTTGTTTCAACGTTTTTACTGCCGATTGTTTTGTATTGTTTCAATTCATCTGCATTTTGCAAAACGCCAGTTGCTCCAACAATGTATTTAGATGGTAGTGTTATGCTTACATCAAAATTGCCATACTCGCTGTAAAATTCTCCCATATCCAAATAGGGGAACTGGTGCCAGCCTTTACGATCATACACTGCGGGCTTTGGATACCACTGGCAAATCATGTAGGATTGTCCATCGTGCCCGGAACGTGATATATATTGAGGTATGTCAACGTAAAAAGGAGTTTGAATTTTAATGGTGCTACCGGGTTGTAAAGGTTTTGGCAGAATCAATTTAGCAACATCTATATTCTGAGAATCGTATTCAAGTGTTGCCTTTACACCATCAACTGTAAAATCCATGCTGTCGATAAAGCCTCTGTCTGTAAATTTTGCCAGGCGATCCTGTCCTTTTTTATCACGCAATAATTGTTTGGCGAAAGCAGTGCTATCGTTTTTATAAGCATTCTCCCACAAATGAAACCAAATAAAGTTTAACTGGTCAGGGGAGTTGTTAGTGTATTGCAATTCTTCCCAACCTTTCAATGAATTGTTTTGATCGTTCAATGAAACATTGATCTTATAGTTTACCTGTTGTTGCCAGTAAGTGTTTTGCGAAAAAGCACTGAGCGTTGCGAAACAAGCTATCGCTGTTAATATTTTTTTCATTAAGGATCTTTTAATTGTAGACGAAGCAGGAGTTACTTTCCTTTGCCCAGAAAGGTAATCCGTAATGTGTGAAGCATAATCTTAAAATCGAGTAAAAGAGAAATATTTTCGATGTACACCAGGTCAAACTTACTACGCTCAATCATCTCTTCCACGTTTTCAGCATAACCAAATTGAACCATGCCCCAACTGGTTAGGCCTGGTTTAACTTTTAGTAAATATTTGTAATAAGGAAAGCGTTCAACAATTTGATCGATGTAGAACTTACGTTCGGGACGAGGACCTACCAGGCTCATTTCTCCTTTTAAAATATTCCATAGTTGGGGTAATTCGTCCAATCTCCATTTACGCATAACTCTTCCCCAAGGAGTAATTCTTGGGTCGTTATCAGATGAAAGTGAAGGGCCACTTTTTTCAGCGTCAACATACATAGACCGGAATTTATACATGGAGAATGGTTTCCCTTTATAACCGATCCTTTCCTGTGTAAAAAAAACCGGTCCCTTTGAAGAGGTTCTCACTCTTAGAGCAACAAACGCAAGTAATGGTGAAAGAATAACCATCGATAAAAATGCAGCAACAATATCCAACACTCTTTTGATGTTTTGTTGCCACTCTGGAATCAAGCCGGTATGCAAATCGATTAAAGGAGCACCAAGAACATTGCTTGTTTTTACAGAGCCGGCAAGAATGTCCATGATACTTGGTTGAATTTTTACTGCTACATCTTTCTCCGAAAGCCGGTTGATTATTTTTTCGATCAATGTTTGATCGGATTTATCGATGGCAAGAACAATGAGCTCAATTTTATTCTCGTCAATTACATCTTCTAATTGATCAATGCTGCCCAGTTTTGAAAGTATTTTATGACCGTTTTTCCCGTTTCCATTTTCACCGATGTATCCCAAAGCGTAAAAACCTTCGACCTCCAGTTTCTTTTCTGCGTCCTTGTAGATTTTGGAAGCGTTTTCGTAATTGCCGACTATGGCGGCTCTAAAACGAATCGTTTTTGTTAAGAGTTGTGTTTTCGCAATTGTAAGAATGATCAGCCGGCCAATCCAGGTTAAAACAAAATGAAGACCGAATAAAATTCCAAAGCCGGCGTAATAATAATTGTAATCATTCTTGACATCATCCAGCAGAAAAAGAAAAAACAAAATGACGCAACCGAGTATGGCGCAGACAAAAGTTGTTGTAAACTCTGTTAGTCTTGATTTTTTATAAATAGAATTGTAACTGCCAACAAGAGAATAAATAAGCAACCAACCCAGTGGAATAAAAAAAACGCCAAGCCACAATTTTTCATCGGTTTGTAAAGGTTGATCCAACAGAAGTTTTCGCAGAAAATAAAAAATCATCCAGGCCACTGCGGCAGTAATGTAGTCAGCAACCGTGTACCAGTATGGATGGATGTATTTCTTTAAAGCCATTTATTTTGCAGAAGCAACCAGGTTGTAATTGATCTTTTGAAGTATTTGGTGCGCTACCTCCATTGCTCTGAAGCCATCAATTTCGTTTACGATAGTTTGCGTGTTATTGTTGATGGCTGCAACGAATTCCTCCAACTCTCTTTTGATTGCATTTACTTCAGGAACCGCGGGATTAGCAATAGCAATGGTTTTTACGCCATGTGGTGTTTCAATATCAAATGCAAAAACATCCTTGTCCGACGGTTGTCTTAATTTAATGACCTCAGTTTTCTTTTCAAGAAAATCAATGCCGATATAAGCATCTTTTTGAAATAGCCGCACCTTTCTCATCTTCTTCATGCTGATCCTGCTTGAAGTCAGATTCGCCACGCAACCATTATTAAATTCAATACGAACGTTTGCAATATCAGGCGTATCAGTCATTACAGCTACACCACTGGCAGAAATTGTTTTAACATCACTCTTTACCAAACTTAAAACCACGTCAATGTCATGGATCATTAAATCCAGTATTACACTCACTTCTGTTCCTCGTGGATTGAATTGTGCCAGCCTATGCACTTCAATGAACATAGGGTTCAGATCCAAAGTTTTTGCTGCAAGAAACGCAGGATTGAATCTTTCCACATGTCCTACCTGGAATTTTATTTTCGATTCCTGCACCAGCTTCACCAATGTTTTTGCTTCTTCCATTGTGCTCACCATGGGCTTCTCAACAAAAACATGCTTCGATTTCTTGATGGCTTTTTCACAAATAGAAAAATGATACTGCGTTGGTGTAACAATATCGACAGCGTCACAGGCATCAAGCAATTTATCTTCGTTTGTAAAGCGACGCAGATTATATTTTTCAGAAACTTCGTTTGCAATTGTATCACCAGGATCGTAGAAGCCGACCAGTTCAACGCCGGGAATCTCTTTCCAATTGTTCAAATGAAATTTTCCCAAGTGCCCGGTTCCAAATACGCCAATTTTTAGCATGAGCAAATATACTTCCTGCGTTTTTAAAAAGAAGTGAGGATTGCAGGTCTGCAAAACAAAAAGAGCCATAAAGGCTCTCTATAATAACAATACCATTGTGATTTTAATTTTGGACGAAACCGGGATCCATCCAAATTACTTCCCAAACATGGCCGTCCAGGTCTTCAAAACTTCTTGCGTACATGAAACCATGATCTTCTGGTTCCCTGAATTGCCTGCCACCTGCGGCAATTGCTTTATTAGCTAAGTCGTCAACCGCTTGCTTGCTTTCTGTTGATAATGCTATCAACACTTCTTTGGTTTTTGCAGTATCCGCAATTTCTTTGTTTGGAATAAATGTTTTGAAGAATGGCTCGGTTATAAGCATAGCATAAATGTGTTCGCTGATAACGAGGGATGCCGCCTTTTCATCAGTGAATTGCTGATTGAAAGAATATCCAAGCTTTGAAAAAAAATCTTTCGATTTTTCTAGATCCTTAACAGGAAGGTTTACAAAAATTTTCGTTGACATGTTCGCTGGTTTTACAATTTATTTAATGGCTTTGGCTGTTCTCTTTTTTTGTGATGCCTTTTTAGCTACTTTGGCGGTTTGCTTTGTTTCGTTCTCTTTAATTTTTGCGATCACTAATTTTTTGATTAAAGAAGATGAAAGTGGTTTGTCAACAGGAAACTGGATTGTGCCTTTTGAAACACTGTACGGTTTTAATTCTTCTTCAAATTGTTTCATCACAGCATAGCTGCCTGGAAAATAACTGCAATGATTTTTAAAACCAGCAAAGTAGGCCACCATTCCATTTTGTTTATACGCAGGCATTCCATAGCTAATTACCTCTTCGGCTTTTGGCGCAGCATCTTTAATGGTGCTTCTGATCTTTTCCAAAGTTTCTCTTTGTTGTCCGGTAAATGATTTTAAATAATCATCTACATTTTTTGGAGGGGCTTTCTTTTCCATACTTAATTCTGTTTGTTCTTATCGTAATTAAACATCCAGCGAATGCCGTATTTGTCCTTGCAGCAGCCCCAATAACCCCAAAATTCATCACGCATCGGAGCAATCTCTGATCCGCCTTCTGATAATGTATTAAACAGGCGGTCTGTTTCTTCTTTCGAATCTGGTTCAAGGTTAATGGTAACGTTGTTACCTTCAATCAATTTATGTCCTAAAGATTCCAGCGTATCAGTTGCCATTATTTTGGTTCCTCCTAAAATCGGCAAGGTTACATGCATTACCTTATTTTTTTCTTCTTCTTTAAGAGCGGGCATGCCTGGGTGTGCGGGAATGTCACTCATACGCATAAGTGGTCCCTCGAATTCCGTACGAAAAACTGATTTGTAAAAATTAAACGCCTGTTCTGCAGTGCCCATAAAATTGAGATAGATAGATACGCTTGCCATAAGAATTGTTTTATTGGTTTTTTAATTCAGTTCCGATAAAGATTTTGTGGTCAAAACTGTTTCAAGCCTGTCCATGTTCTCCTCGTTACCATCAACAGCAAATCCTTTTACTTTATTATACAATTCTGCTGTTTCAAAAAGCTGTTCAAAAATCAATTTGGTCTTTCCGCTGCCTGCTTCTTCAAAGGTCGCAGTTAGCCGAAAGTGCGGATGAGAAATATGGTCCAAAATAACTTTTACAGGCTCACTAATTTCAACAAACAAAGATTCATTTTCATAGTTGCCACCATCAGGTCCGTGCATAATAAATTTCCATTTGCCGCCTGGTCTTAAATCAAATTCATGAAAGGTATTGGTAAATCCTTTTGGTCCCCACCAGCGTTTTAACAGTTCGGGATTTGTCCATGCAGAGAAAACAGTTTCTCTTGGCGCATTAAAGGTCCTGGTTGTTACTATTTTGCGATTGGAGTGATTGTTCATTTTTATCATTTGAATTAGCTAGTCAAGTACACAGCAATGAAATCCATTTTCTTTCATGAACATAATAATGGTGTCAGTACAAAAATCTTTTCCTTCCACTCTTAAAATTTTATCACAATCCTGCAAATCAAAGTTGATCCTGCTACCCGGGAAATGCTGAAGTAGTACCCGGACGATGTTATTGGCATCGCTTGTAGTTTCAACATTTGTTTTAAATATTTCAACCATGCTCATAACAGTTTATACTTTAACTGCTCTTATTTTTTCTGCAATCATTTTCATTTGGCGAATATGTCGTTTGGAGTGACAGACAACGAAGCAGATCAATTCCCACCCAGTCAAATTTCCAATTTGCGGAAATGAAAAACTAGTAAAGGTTTTATTTAAATCCAAAGTTCCGATCATCGTTTTTAATTCCTTTCTTGTTTCTTCGAAACCTTCAATAAACGTTGCAGTTTGTTTTTTGTTTGCAGAAGGAAGAATGAATTCCGGCGATTGTAATTTGATGGTATAATCCAGAAAAACCGTACGAATAATGCCTGTTTTTTCAAAGGGATCTCCTTCTGTTTCTTTTGAACTTGCGCTTAGTACTCGTGGTATGTTGGATTCGGATTTGAACAGATGTTCCGCAACCTGTCCTGCTGTCCAACTTCCTTCAAAAGGAATTTTATTGAAGTCTTCATCTGAGAATAGTGAAAGTGCTTCAAACAGTTCTTTCGTTGTTTCTTCAAATTCAGAAGTTAGCTGCTCTTTCAGCGCATTTGCGTTAACCGATAGTTTCATATGCAGGGTTTTTTAATGAAGCGTTGATTTCGTTTTCTATTTGCGGTGTATAATGCAATATGACAATGCCTGTGGCACTTGGCGTTGCTTTCACCAGCTTCAAATTCATCTTTTCCTTTAGATCAGAAAAAATGGTTTTGCCCTTTCCAATTATAGCGGGATTGATGAAGAGGTGGTATTCGTCAATCAAATTTTCTCGAATGAATGATGATACGAGTTTTGCTCCACCATACAGCATTATGTCTTTGCCTGGCTCTTTCTTTAATTCCCTTACTTCTTCAACAATGTCATTCGACACTCTTGCATTGGTCCAGTTGATGCTTGTAACTGTTTTGGAAAAAACCACTTTTGGCAAATTGTTTAGCTTGTCGGCCATCCATTTGTCTTCTTCTTTGCTTTCCGGGTTGCTGGCAACGGTTGGCCAATACACCGCCATTCCTTCGCCCGTATTTCGACCCATTAAAAAGGTGTCGGCGGATCTCGTGAGCTCGCCTGCGTAATTTTTCAATACATTGTCCCATTCCCAAATCATCCAGTCCATCTCACCGTTGGGACCGCAAACAAAGCCGTCGATACTAAGCTGCATTTGTAGTTTTATCTTTCTCATTTGGTGTGTTTTCGTTTCCAGGAATTGACAACACAAATTTTGAAAGAAGGTGTCAAAGAATAGGGGTGACAATACGGCAATTTCAGGGGTTGATTACGACAGCAGATTGGCTTAGCTTTGAATTTGAGTAAAAATGAATTTGGCTGGGGACTTTTGAGATGCTACCAGTTCTTTAAAATAAATTGTTGATTATGTAACGGGCGACATGGCTGTTATCAGCCCCAGTTGTGTCACTCACTGCAAGGTTCAGTAATTCTGTTGAACAAAGTGGAAGCGTCATTACTGAGTTCAAGCATTTTCCGTGTGAAGCATATTAAGCCGCGGCGATCGCAAAGTACGCAGTTCACTTCTTCAAGGTTTGCAAGCGCCGATAAACTAATGACTATTGCGGTATGTAGAAGCGAATTAGAGAACGTTTAAGAGTGCGACGCAACAGAAGATTCATAGTAGCAATGCAGATTGATGAATAAAGAAAAATAATAGTCAAATTATTTCCTCAACATACAGTAAAACCTAACGAATCAAAATACAAACCAAATGAAACACATTTCAATTTTAATTCCTGAAGGCGATTGCAGTTTGGTAAATGTCCAGGGATCGCACCAAATTCTTTCAGAAGTGAATGGTGTGTTGGCAAGGGCGGGCAAACCACCAATGTTCAAAATTCAATTAGTTGGTATCCGTAAGGAAAATTTCATGATAAATGGATTGTTCAGCATTCGTCCTGATGTGCTTATACATGAAGTTGAGCATACGGATCTCATCATCATACCTGCAGTTTTTGGCGATAAAAAGAAAGTGATTGAAAACAACAGCGAATTTGTTCCATGGTTAATTCAGCAACACAAACAGGGAGCCGGTATTGCTACTTATTGCATTGGTGCATTTTTACTTGCAAGCACAGGTCTGTTAAACGGTAGGAAAGTGGCAACGCACTGGGTGGAAGCTGACAATTTCAGAGAGATGTTTCCAGATGTTGAGTTAATGCCCGATAAAATCATTACCGACGAACATGGCATTTATACAAGTGGCGGTGCTTATTCATGGCTTAATCTGGTATTGTACCTCATTGAAAAGTATGCGGGGAGAGATATGGCAATTGTTTGTTCAAAACTTTTTGAAATTGAGATTGAGCGAAACAGCCAGTCTGCATTCATGATCTTCAATCCGCAAAAACTTCACGAGGACGAGGTGATCAAGCAAGTGCAGGACTACATTGAAAAGCATTATGACGGAAAAATTTCGGTTGATGACCTGGCGATAAAGTTTGGCTTGAGCAGAAGGAACCTGGAAAGACGTTTCAGAAAGGTTACTTACAACTCAATTGTTGAATACCTGCAACGTGTACGCATTGAAGCTGCCAAGCAAACATTGGAGCGTAGTCGTGAAAATGTAAATGAGGCCATGTACAAAGCAGGTTATAATGACATCAAAGCCTTTAGAACAACGTTCAAAAAACTTACTGGATTATCGCCGTTAGCGTATAGGAACAGGTACGGTCAGCAGCGGGTGTTTGCATAGAAGGAAAGAGCAGAATTTTGATACCAGTCATTTGATTTTTTGCCTGCTTGTTGTAATATAGAAGTTCAATGAAACCTCTAAGATATCTGCTTGCCTTCTGCCTCCTTTTTTTCTTCTTTGTAAAAGCTAAGGCCGAAACTCCTGTTCATGTATGGGAAATGCAGGAGCTCAGTTTTACTGCAAATAACTCTTACCAAAACCCTTATACGGATATAAAAATTTGGGTGGAGCTATCCGGTCCCGGATTCAATAAAAAAGTTTATGGGTTTTGGGATGGCGGTAAAATTTTTCGCGTCAGAATAGTAGCTACAAAGGCCGGAGTATGGAAATGGAAATCTGCTTCCAATGCAAATGATTCCGGATTGAATAATAAATCCGGAATGTTTACTGCAATTGAATGGACAGAACAGGAGAAAAATGAAAATCTGTTGCGTCGTGGCTTTATTCAACCTTCTGCAAATCATCATGCGTTGATTTACGCTGACAGCACTCCTTATTTCGCAATTGGCGATACTTGGTATTCGCTTGCATCTAATCGTTTTAAATGGTACGATGATGACAGGCAAAGACCTATTGGGCCTGGTGCAGGGTTCAAAGATTATGTTCGCTTACGTAAATCGCAGGGATTCAATTGGGTCAATATGATTGCTGCTTTTCCTAACTGGAAAACCGATGACAAGCCCTGGCTTTTTATGATGCCTGATTCCACTACGGTGATACGAACTGCATGGATGGATTTTAATTCAGGCAGCGCAAAAAATATGAACAATGATGGGGGCATGCCATTTTTCTTTCCGGGTAAAGTACCTGGTTACGAAAATTATTTTCCTGACATGGATCGTATCAACCCGGAATATTTCAAAGTTCTTGATAAAAAGATCGCCTATTTAAATGCCAACGGTTTTGTTCCTTTCATTGAAGCTTTCAGAAGGGATGCAAGTGTTTTGTGGAGTAAGTATTATGACTGGCCGGGTTCTTACATTCGCTATGTTCAATACATTTATTCCCGATACCAGGCATACAATACGATATTAAGTCCAGTTCATCTTGATATCATTGATCTCACTATTAGTCCTGATGAATATAGTGCTGCACTCAAAAAGAGAGAAAATGAATTCGGCACTTTACCTTTTGGAAATTTGCAATCTGCCAATGCCAATCCTTCCACTTTAGAAAATTGGGGCGACAGTTCATGGATTACTTTAAATCAAATCGGCGGAGGCAGGGAACATTTTGCTTACTGGTATCTTACGGAAATCTTCAATTTAAAAAATCCAACGCCAGCATTGAATGGTGAGGGTTATTACGCAGGCTTCAGCGACCCGAGAGGAAAAGGGGCGGTTAACTATTCCCGCGGTGCAAAAGGCGGTACGGAAAAAGATAACATGTTTATCCGCTCAAATAGTTACGGAAGTTTTTTATCTGGAGGGTTGGCAGGGCATGTGTATGGGGCAGAAGGAATTTGGGGTGGCGATATTGAATCAAAAGCACCGACAAAAATGTGGGATGCTTTTCAATGGAAGTCGGCAGCCGAAATGCACTACCTAAGAACATTTGCTTTCTCAATTGGCAAGCGATACCAGAACCTTGTGCCAATGGCCGATCTTGTCATACCAAATAGAAATTATGAACTGCAAAGTTTTGAAGGTTGGGTTTACTGTGCAAGAACTGATGACAAAAATATTTTCCTGGTTTATTTCGAAAATGGATGTCCGCAAGCTCAACTTCGAGGCGCAAGATTAAATAGCGTTTATGATGCGCAGTGGTTTAATCCACGTGATGGCAGTTGGATAAATGCTGGCGATGGCATTCTGGTTTCCGGAAAGACCGGCATCATTAAACTCCCCCCCATGCCCGGCAGTTCAGATTGGGGTCTAAAACTTATTTACAAATCCCCACGAGATAGTGATGTGAAGTATAAAGAGTGGGAGAATACTTCGCAAAGTAGGTTCCGTAGAGAAACGATCTTCCCGCTAATTGTTGTAGCTGGTGGTATTCTAATTATTCTGACAATAGCAATTCTTTTATACCAAAAGAAACAATTGACGAAAAAAAATGTAAAGGAGGACAAACAGATTCCTGTTTCATCAGTAGAATGAGGAGACAAATCATTTTTTTTCTAACTGCTCTCACTTATATTGTTTTGGTAAAAATGTTCTTATGAACCACAAACTAATCTGCTCAGGTTTATTGCTGTTGGCAACAGTTGCAGCTTTTTCTCAACAAGATGAAACAGATGTTACCAACGTAACTAAAGTGACAATTATTAACCCTGGCTTGAGCTATGAAGCTAGGATAGGTAAATTTCAAACGCTTTACATGCAAGGCTTCATGAGTATGTCTGGTTATTTCTCTTACTCCGATGCTTTGGGCACTGAGTCAGCTTTTTATTTTGATCCTGCGGCGGATATTCAATATCGCTATTATTACAATGGAAGGAAAAGATTTGAAATGGAAAAGAGAACTGAGATGAACAGTATGAATTATGTGACTGTTATGAGTGAATTTATTTTGTCTAAAATGCGATTGACAACTGATTATATTGACGAATCAAAACGCAGGGCTATTTCGAGATTTGGTGTTGGCTGGGGTTTTCAAAGAAATTATGCGCAGCATTTCAGCCTGGATCTTAACCTGGGTCTTGGCTACCTTCTTTCAAAAGGAACAAGCTATAATTGGAACGGACAGCTTACAACCAAAACAATTTCCACACCAACGTTCATGGGCCAATTCAATATTGGTTTCTGGCTGAATAAAAGCAAGAAATAGTTTCTTATGTCTTAAGTTGGCTAGGTAAACACTTCATGTAGTTGTTTTAGCAATTCATGCATAAGCCCTTTTTTGACTGAAGAGGTGACGGGTAGCTTTGTTCTCATAAGCAAACTATACGAAGCACTCAATCAAAACACCTCAATCATACAAATCAATATTATGCAAGCAACAATTTCAAAGAGAAGAATAAATGGATTGTTTTTATTTTTTGGACCTGCATTCATTCTATCCTTATTCTTTCTCATTTGTTCATTTTCCGTTCAAAAGTTTGGAGATGATTTTTTGAAGCAACTGGGAATAACACAACAAAATGCCGATCAGAAAATTTCAAACAGCATTTTAGGTGGATACATTGACAGCTATGGGACAAAGAATGCAAAGAATATAGCATTAGGAAACCGTAAAGCGGTAACACTTGACCTCTTAGCTTACATTAAGAAGTACGTGAGCAGCGCAGCCTTTGTAAAAGAATACAGCGAAATGAGGGAACGCTACAAGCCTGTTGAAGAAACACTTCAAACACCGGAGCAAATGCGTGCCGATAATATTGCTGTATACAAAAAATCAGTTGCACAAACTGAAGAGAATTTAAAAAAAGCCGATCCTTCAGTTAAACAGATTTTTGAGAAGGCGCTGGAAGATGCGAAGAAGGCTTTAAAAGATGCTGAAGATCCAAACAACAAGTACTACGTTAACTACACAAAAAATTATCCGCAGTTTGAAAGGAACTTTAAGGAAAGTCACGATCGCTCTATTGCAGATTGGAATGCAAAATATCCGAAAGATCAATTACAATTTGTGAAAAAGCGTTTGCAGGAATTCTTAAATACCACCAACGGTATTGATTTTTCGGCAGAACTAACTGAGAAGAATGGCAAAAAAGTTTTTGTGAATCCAGATTATGAGCGCAAAGATGGCCGATGGAAAATGGCCTTTCGTGCAGGCAGGGGAGTAGTAGAACCTGCAAGGGATTTTGTTCAGAAATGGATTGACGAAATAAAATAATTCAGTAGACGGTTATAACAGGCCTTTCTTTTGGGAAGGCCTTTTTGTTTTACAAAACCTGGCTAAGCAATGTTCTTGTCTATGTACTCTTTGATGGAAGTTCCAATGATATGCGACCATCCCGCATCAAAGTTTTTCTTATCAAGATCCGGATTATTATTCACTTCAAAACTTTCCAACCCTTCGTGTGTAAGTTGCAGTCTTGTTCTTTGGCCTTCTTCAAACAATTCGAAGCCTACAAGTGTTGTTCCCTGGTAGCCCTGGTAGCTCCATGTGTACGATAATTTTTTTAAAGGAATAACTTCAATAACCCTGCATTGATGAATGTATATCCTATCATCAGGCCCTCCTTCAAACTCAAATTCGAAGCCCGGAACTGCTTTAAACTCCTTTAAGTCGAAATACCATTTCTTCATTTCATCTTTGTCAGTAATGGCCTTCCATACTTTTTCTGGAGTGGCATCTAGCATTACTTCTTTAACGATAGGTTCAGAATTTGCAGGGCGCTGTTCCATAAAAACTATTTTAAAGAAATTTGTCTGGCTTGGGAACAAGATTCAAAAATGCTTCCTGTTTCACTTTATATTTTCTCTTGTCAAGCTTATAATAAAATGCGCCTTTCTTAGATCCCGATTTGTCCTTTCCATTCTGCCTTACCAACAAACCTGTTGACAACAATTTTCGTGTAAAGTTGCGGCTGTCAAAATTGGTCTCGTACACTTCTTCATACATATTTTGCAGATGCGGAATGGTAAATTTTTGTGGCAATAATTCAAACAATAATGGGTGAAGCGCAGCTTTGTAACGTAACTGTTTTTGCGCCATTCTAACCATGTCCTCGTGATCAAAAATCAATCTCGGTTTTTGAGAGAGCGGAAACCATTCCGCATGATAATCTTCACTTAGTTGCGTCTCGTATTGATGAATATCTATCAGTGCAAAGTATGCAATGGAGATGGTTCTTTCTTCAGGATCTCTTGTTACATCGCTGAATGCGTGTAACTGTTCGAGGTAAACATTTTCAAGTCCTGTTAACTCTTTTAATACGCGGTTGGCTGCTTCATCAAGTGTTTCAGTATCGCGAAGAAAACCACCCATCAAACTCCATTTGTTTTTTTCCGGTTCGAATCCACGTTTAATCAATAAAAGCTTCAAATCTTGCCCGTCGAATCCGAATATGATGCAATCGACTGCTACAAGAATGCGTTTCTGCCCTAAGTACTGTTTCATGAGACACAGAAAGTTTTAGTGTTGTACTCATTCAATCAAAGAAGCACTGTGTCAAAACGGAATGAGTGTAGAATCCTTGTAAATATAAAATCTTGTGACGACAAAAGAACTGAGCGTTTATTTGTTTTGGTCATAAATGAAAGAAGGTTGTTTATTCAACAACCTTCATTACAAGTTGGTTATAGTTCATCGAGCTGCTAAGGTAATAAGCTATTTGCAATTACCGTAAGCCAATTCGTTCCATCTTAATTCATTTTTAAATTGAGGGATAGTAGTGTCTTTTCCTATTAGCAAAAACTCGATGCCTGCTATATCTGCAAAATCAGAAAGATGTTCAGCCGTCAAGTTCTGGCTATAACCAGTATGATGTGCGCCGCCTGCTAATATCCATGCTGTGCAGGCAGTTTGCATATCAGGCAATGGTTTCCAAAGCACTCTGGCAACGGGAAGTTTAGGCAGATCGTGTTTTGGTTTAACGGCTTCAACTTCATTTACCAATAGGCGGAAGCGATTGCCCATGTCAATTAATGAAGCGTTCAACGCAGGGCCGCCTGCAACATTAAATACCAAACGAACTGGATCAGCTTTTCCTCCAATACCTAAAGGATGAATTTCGCACGAGGCTTTACCATCGGCAATGCTTTCGCAAATTTCAAGCATGTGTGCACCAAGTACCATTTCATTGCCCGGTTCAAAATGATAAGTATAATCTTCCATAAAGGAATTACCACCCTCTAAACCGGTAGCCATTACTTTCATGGCACGGACAAGAGCTGCAGTTTTCCAATCACCTTCACCGCCAAAACCATAACCATCTTTCATCAGGCGCTGCGCAGCAATGCCCGGCAATTGCGCCATGCCATGAAGATCTTCAAACGTATCTGTAAAGCCTTTAAAATTTCCTTGCTCTAAAAATGTACGAAGACCGATCTCAATCTTTGCTGCTTCGCGAAGAGAACTCCGTTGTCCGTTCTTTAATGCATCTGCCAGTTTGTATTGCTCCTCGTATTCTTTCACTAATGTATCAATAGCTTTATCACTAACTTCATTCATTACTTTCACCAGGTCACCGATGCCATGAAAGTTAACCGAGTACCCAAACTTTAATTCAGCTTCAACTTTATCACCGTCGGTAACAGCAACATAACGCATGTTGTCACCAAAACGGACAAATTTGGCGCCTTGCCAATCATCCCATGCTGCTGCTGCTCTTGCCCATGTATCAATTTGCTTCAACACTTTTTCATTCTGCCAAAACCCAACAACAACTTTTCGATTCATGCGCATGCGGCTCATCATAAAACCAAACTCCCTATCGCCGTGTGCCGATTGGTTCAGGTTCATGAAATCCATGTCAATGCTATCCCATGGAATATCGCGGTTGAATTGAGTATGTAAATGCAAAATCGGTTTCTGTAAAATCTTCAAACCATTGATCCACATTTTTGCAGGTGAGAAGGTGTGCATCCATGTAATGATACCAATACAAGTTTTTGATGCATTTGCTTCCTGGCAAACGGCAAAAATTTCTTCTGGAGATTTTACTGTGGGTTTGAAAATGACAGAAACAGGAATTTGTTCTGCTTTGTCTAAAAAAGAAGCAATCTGTTGGGAGTGTTCTGAAACTTTTTTCAATGTTTCTTCTCCATATAAATGTTGGCTGCCTGTTACAAACCAAACCTCAAGTTGTTTAAAGCTTTTCATGAAAGTGAAGGTACATAATAACCGTAAAATTTACGGTTATTAATTTAATGATTTTTCTCTGCTTGTTTTGTCTTTTGATACTCGGTTGGCGTCATTCCAAATTGTTTAAAAAAATTTCTTCCAAAATTTGTTTGCGAATGATAGCCCACCATGTCTGAAACTTCATACATTCTGTAGTCACCCTCAGCTAAAAGTTCTGCGGCCTTTTTTAAACGGGTAAGATTAATCAGCTCATTGGGTGTGAGATCTGTGATGGATTTTATCTTCCTGAAAAGTGTAGGGCGGCTGATGTTAAGAAATTTTGCAAGCTTTTCTACATCCAGTTCCGTATCATCAAGATTATTAAGAATTACCTCATTCAATTTTTCCAGGAATATCTCATCCGATTTGGAGTAAGCTATGCTTTTAATATGCACTAACGGCGATTGGGCAAAATATTCTTTAAGCTTATTACGATTAGCTAAGAGATTGGCAATTTGAACATGCAGGTACTCTATTGCGAATGGCTTTTCTATGTATGCGTCTGCACCAATCTCTAATCCTTCAATTTTGGACTGCAATGTATTTTTTGCAGTAAGAAGAACAAGAGGGATGTGATTGTATTCAAAGTCCTGTTTCAGAATGCGACACAATTCAAAGCCATCTATTTCGTCCATCATCACATCGCTTACAATCAATTGAACCGGTTGGTCTTTTATTACCTCCAGAGCATAACGCCCGTTTCCTGCGGTCAACACTTCATATTTTTCGCTTAGTTCATCAGCTAAAAATTCAAGAATTTCCTCGTTGTCATCGACAACTAAAATTACGGGCTTCATAGTGCCGATGTGTTTGAATAGGTTGTTTCTTCATGCAGTACAACTAAACCGTCTTGTTGTATTGGCAGCGTTAAAACGAAATGGTTGAATTGATCGCCTGATTCTTTTAGTTCTAAACTGCCTTTATGTAGTTCTGTAAGAGAACGGGATAGTGCTAATCCAATTCCGGTACCAATTTGTTTTTCTGTTTCTTTCAGACGGAAAAACGGTTCGAAAATTTTATCCCGGTTTTCATATGGAATGGCGAATCCATCATTCTTAAATTCAATAGAAAAACTTTGATTACCTACCTGAAAAGGAACTAATGAAATACAAGCTTGTTCCTTTGCATACTTTAATGCATTGCTGAAAAGGTTGTAAAAAATCTTATTCACCGCATCCAAATCAACAAAAGCTACCACTGTGGTTTCAGGAAGATAAAGTTGATAATTCAGATTCTTTTGTTCCGCTAGCGGTTTAAAATTATTAAATGTTTCTTCTAAGAGCTCTGAAATATTGACTTTACTGAAACTTAAACTAAAGCCCTTAGTTTCGGTTGCTCTGAAATCAAGTAACTGGTTTGCGAGGTCAATGAGGCGGGTGGTGTTTTTGTTCATGATATTCAAACTCCTGCTGATGTCAGGTTGCGTTCCCGCAATGCGAATGATTTTTTCTAAAGGACCTTTTATTAAAGTGAGCGGTGTTCTTATTTCATGTGCGACATTTGTAAAGAACTCCATCTTAGCTTCATACAACTCCTTTTCTTTTGCTATCTCCATCAACTCAATTTTCCTCCTGTTCTTTTCTTCCATGCGATGATGATAATCACGAATGAAATATAAAATAGTAAAAGCTAGGATTATTGCATAAATACTGTAAGCCCACCAACTGCGCCACCACGGCGGAAGAATAATAATAGTTATTTGTGCCTCCTTTCCATTCCACAACCCGCTGCTGTTTGATGCTCTTACTTTAAAAATATAAGTGCCTGATGTAAGATCAGTAAAATAAACTTTACGGTTAGCTTTTAAAGTTGTCCAATCATTATCCAAGCCTTCCATTTTGTATGCGTAAGACAACGTTGCTGGCGCAGTAAAGCTTAAGGCAGCAAAGTCAATGCTAAATGTAGCCTGGTTGTTACGTAATGTAATTTTATCAATACAGCTAACGGATTTTTTTAACGGCGAATTCTTTTCATCGATAGTAATGTCCTTATTGTTGATTTGAAAACCGGTTATGTAAACAGGCGGAATAAAAGTATCTTTTTCAAATGAAGATGGGTGAAAGCTGATCAATCCTTTGGCACTACCGAAATACATTTTGCCTTGCGCATCCTTAAAGCCGGAACTGAAATTGAATTGGTCGGTAAGCAATCCATTCGCTGCAGTATAAACAGTCATTTGTTTTGTTGACTTGTTAAAGCAAACCAATCCTTTCGTGGTACTGATCCAAAGACGATGGGCATCATCTTCCAAAATACTGATAGTAAAATTGCTCGGCAATCCGTCGTTTGTTGTGTAACGGATGAAGGAAGAATTAGACCGGTTGAATTTACAAAGCCCTCCTTCAGTAGCAAACCAAAGGTCTTTATTGCTGTCTTCGAACACGCAGTTTACACGGTCACTTGCAACGCTGTTTTTGTTTTGTGCATTATACCTGAAGTTTCCACTCTTACCAGTTTTTATATCATAAAAATTAATGCCGTTCCCAAAGGTTGTACTCCAGATAACATTATGATCATCTTTTAAAAGAGAAGTGTACCAGTTAAATAACGGAAGGCCTGGCAGAGCGATGAAATCATTTTTAACAGCATTAAACTGATAAGCTCCTCTTGTGGTCCCGATCATAATTTCGCCACCAGGCGATTGATAAATACAATATACAAAATTGCTTTGTAAGGATTGTGACGTTGCAGTAGAGTAATGCCGAACTACTTTACCGGTTTTGATGTTCATCACATCTAGCCCATGTTCGAATGTACCGATCCATAATTCATTCTTGTTTACTAACAGACCGTGAATATTTGAGTAGCATATACTTCCCTCTTCTCCCGTAGGTTTGTATTGTTTAATGTGGCCGGTTTTTAAATCGAGTTCATTCAGACCTGCGTCCTCAGTGCCAATCCAAAGATGACCATAGCTATCCTGTTTCACTTCACGCACAACATTTCCGCTCAATGAATTTTCATTTATGTTGTGTGTAAGTTTCGTAAATGAAGTGTATTGTTTTGGATAATAATTGATACCTCCGAAGTAAGTGCCTAACCAAATGCCGCCTTCCTTGTCTTTTGTAAATGTGTAAACGGCATTGTCTGAAATCGAGTAAGAATCGGAAAAAGATTTTTTATGGTTGACGATTTTGTTTGTGATCGTATTGTAAATGTAAATGCCAGACTCTGTACCAATCCAGTACTCATTCGCGGACGTTTGAATAAAATTGCGGACAAACAGTTCTGTCCTGTCGGAATTATGTGTGATGATGTTTTTATAGCTGCCAGTTGCAATGTCAAAGATTTTTGCTCCTTCATTAGATGTGCCAATTAAAATTTTCCTATCATCAGTGCATACAATCTTTTCTATCCATTTTGTTACCGATGGCTTTGATCGTTCAAACACATTATACCTCGTGAATGCATCTGCTTTTGGATTGTATTTATTTAAGAAGCCGGTGGTTGAGGAAGCCCAAATGGCCCCATCTGGTGCTGACTTAACTGATGTTGCACTAAAATACCTGTCGATACTATAAACCCGGATTTTTTTTGAAGACGGATTGTACTTTGATAAATTAAAGTTTGAAATGAACCAGAGATTTTGATTTTTATCAGAGGTTATTTCCCCTATGAGCCTATTTTCTGTTCCTTTCAGTAAATGAAATTGTTCAAGCAACGGATCGTAAGCATATAAACCTTTTTCTGTTCCAACCCATAACTTTCCGTTGCCATCTTCATAAAGGCTGTGAATGAAATTATTTCCAAGGCTTTCTTTTTTATCTTCTGAACGAAATACTTTAAATGAATAGCCATCATACCTGTTCAATCCATCCTTTGTGCCAAACCATAAAAATCCTTTTGTATCCTGCACACTACATATTACTGCATTATTGGAAAGCCCGTTTTCAACCTGGTAATGCCTGAAATTATAAGGCTGGCTGTATGCATGAAGTACAACAAACATTAAAAGCAGTACAAACAGGTGTTTTCTATTCAGCAAGTCTTAAACGTATTTAAAAAAATAAAGGTCGTGGTGGTTAGTAAGTTCACTAAAAATAGAACTTCTTCCCGAAAAAGCCGGTTTTGAGATTTTTTGCTGAAACATTGAGACGATATGAAGAAACCATCTCAAAGCTTTGTCTGACTTTCATCCTGTCATTTACACATTTATTTTAAAATACTAGCTATGCGACTGCTTTGCAAACGACTGCTGCAAAAAAGCACACCCTTTTTGTGCTTTGCATTCCTTCTCATTTTAAGTTCAGATGTTTTTGCCCAGGGAGGCAACAAAACTGTTAGAGGAACAGTTACCAACGACAAAGGAGAACCTTTAGTCGCCGCCTCCGTAATTGTAAAAGGTAGTTCCAATGGTACCACTACCGATAGCAGGGGAGGATTTACTATTGACGCAACTGATAACGCCACACTTGTTATTAGCAGTGTTGGATATCAACCACAGGAGATCACAGTAAAAGGTGATAAAGCTTTCGCGGTACGAATGGTTGAAAATGCAGCTAACAGCCTTGATGAAGTTGTAGTGGTGGGTTATGGTACGGTAAGGAAAAAAGATTTGACAGGATCTGTTTCGGTTGTGAATGTTGAAAATGCCAAGAAGACTGCCAGTTATGATGTTGCGAAAATCTTACAGGGACAGGTAGCTGGTGTTAGTGTCCACGGTTCCGGTGAACCAGGTGGTTTTGTTCAAATCAAGATCAGGGGTATCAGCAATTTTGGTGATAACAGTCCTTTGTTTGTTATTGATGGTGTACCAACTGAAGCTCCCTTTGATTTTTCAACCGGTGATATCGAATCTATCCAGGTATTGAAAGATGCTTCTGCCGCTGCTATTTATGGCTCACGTGCGGCAACAGGTGTTGTTATCATCACAACTAAAAAAGGCAGAGGGGCTCCAACAGTTAGAGTAAATAGTTATTACGGTTTTCAAACAGTTCCAAAAAAGATTTCTGTTTTGAACAGGGAGCAATATCAAAAAGTGATTAATGCAGCTACTGTTAACGCAGGGCTGGCGTTAGCACCTGCCAATGATCCTACGAATCCAAATTTTGTTTCTAAAACAAATACCGATTGGCAAGACGAAGCATTAAAGACAGGAAGTATTCAGGATCACAATGTTGGGATTTCAGGTGGCACTGATCTTTTCAATTACAATGTTTCACTGGGTTATTTTAACCAATCGGGTTATCAGGTGGGTCCGCAAGCTTATAATCGTTACACTTTAAACAGTAATCTGCAGGGTAAGAAAGGAAAGTTCAGCTATGGTGTGAAAGTAGCTTACACTTATTCTAAAAAAGGAAATTATGCCGCTACCAATGGCCATGCTGTATTTGGCGGAACAGTTACCTCTATGTTAACTGCAATTCCAACAATGGCGGTATATGACACGGCAAGATTAGGTGGTTATGGTGGAACGGATCAGACTATTCATCGAGCCATTTCAGCAAACGTAGTTGGTATTAACAAACTGGTAAACGATTGGGGAGAAAGAAACAGAGTCCTTTTAAATGGTTGGGCCGAATATGAATTGATCAAGAACCTCAGGTATAAGATCAATGCAAGCTTTGACAGAACAGACTATAAAGACTATCACTATGAACCTCGTTTTGATATGGGCTACTACTATATCAACAACGAGTATTTCTATTATGAAAGATTCGGTCAACCCAACACGAAGCTTGTTGAAAATACATTGAGCTATTCATTTTCAAAGAAAGCCCATAAAGTTGATTTGTTAGCAGGTTACACTTTTGAAAAAGGAAGCAATAGCTGGGTTGCTGGAACATCACGTGCAGCAACAGATCTGCGTTATCAAACTTTCAGCAATGCCAGTGCAAGCGCCAACAATCTTTCCGAATGGAAAGGCACTTATGTTACAACAGGTTTATTAGGAAGATTGAATTATAATTTTGATAGTCGCTATTTATTTACAGCTAATTTCAGAAGAGACGGTTCTTCAAAATTCAGCCCTTCCACACGCTATGGCGATTTTGCTGGTTTTGCTGCAGCATGGAATATCCACAACGAAAAATTTATTTCCCTGCCGAAAAATATCAGTTCGCTAAAACTTCGTGCAGGTTATGGAACATTGGGTAATCAAAAAAATCTCGGCTATTACGATTGGCAATCTTATATAAACAGTGCTGCCAACTATGACTTCAATAATGTATTAGCGCCAGGCGGAACAACTATAGCTGTTGTTGATCCTGATTTGCATTGGGAAAGTACTACCACTAAAAACCTGGCTCTGGACCTGGGCATGTTCAATGAAAGATTTACATTGACCGCTGAATACTTTGATAAAGTTTCTGAGGATATCATTGTTTCTATTCCGGTTCCTTATTCCGTAGGCTCTATTCCAAGCACCATCACAACTAATGCCGCTTCTGTAAAAAATAACGGAGTTGAACTTACACTTGGTTACAAAAAAACAGGCAAGTCATTTAATTATGACATCAGCGGTAATTTTTCAACACTGAAAAATAAAGTGTTGAAATTAGGTGGTACCAATAATCCAATCTACGGAGCAGGAAGTAAAACTGAAGTAGGACGTTCTGTTGGAGAATTGTATGGTTATCAAACTGAAGGCTTATTTCAAACTGCAGCAGAAATAGCAGGTCATGCATTCCAGTCGGCATCAACCGGTCCTGGTGATGTTAAGTTCAAAGCGCAAAATGGTAAGAACGAAAATGATCATTCTTACACACTCACCGATGCAAAGGATAGAACTTACTTAGGCAACACCATCCCTAAATATTACTACGGTTTAAATTTCAATGCTGATTATAAAAATTTTGATTTCTCTATGTTCTGGCAGGGAAGTGCAGGCAATAAAGTATTTAATGGCGTGTACCAGGCTTTAATGACAGGACAATATGGAAACCAGCACACAGATGAATTGAATTACTGGGCACCAACCAATACTAATACAAAAGTTCCAAGACCAATCATTGGTGATCCTAATGGTAATAACAGGTTCTCCGATCTATTTGTAGAAGATGGTTCATACATAAAACTTCAAAACTTTCAAATCGGTTACAACATCCCGGTTGCTACGTTCGGCAAAAAAATCTTCACCAAACTGCGTGTATATGCAGGAGGGCAGAATGTAATTACCATCAGCAAGTACAAAGGATATGATCCTGATTTCATTAGCAATGGTTTGTTCAGCCGGGGCTTTGATTATGGATCATTTCCTAACGCAAGAACATTCATGCTTGGCATCCAGGCAGGACTCTGATTATTCACCAATTAATTCTTGATGTATGAAAATATCTAACCTCAAATATCTACTCGCAATCGGTATTATATTTACGACCGGTTGTAAAAGACAATTAGATCAAACCAATCCGAATGCACAAACCTCTGCCACTTATTGGCAAACATCAAATGATGCAATAAAAGGTGTGAATGCATGCTATCAAATGTTTTTGGAAGATGGCGGCTACATGCGTTTTACCCCGATTCTTTTAAACATTCAGGGAGATGATGTAAGAAGCCAGAGCCCATGGACAGCCATTTCAAACGTTGGCAAATTCCAGCTAGGTACTGCAGATGAAGCGGGATATGGTTGGACTTTTGATGAATACTACCAGGGAATATTCAGGTGCAACCAGGTTTTGGAAAACGTACCAAATATTTCAATGGATCAAAATTTAAAGAACAGGATATTAGGACAGGCATATTTCATGCGTGGACTTTATTACTTTCATTTAGTTGACATGTTTGGCAGTGTTCCTTTACCAACAAAGAGTGCTGAAGTTGCAAAACAATCTACAAATACAGAAGGATGGAACCGAGTGATCAGTGATCTTAAATCTGCTGTTGATTTATTGCCAGCCGATTATTCCACAACCGGCGGACCTGATGCAAATGACAAAGGAAGAGCAACTAAAGGTGCAGCAATGGCTTTTCTCGGCAAAGCATATCTGTTCAACAAAAAATACACTGAAGCTTCAGCCCAATTTAAATCCGTGATTGATTTAGGAATTTATGATTTGATGCCCAACTATAAAGACAATTTCACTGACGCAGTTGAAAACAATAAAGAATCCATTTTCGAAATACAGTTTTCATTAAGTGCAGGCGGTACTGATTTGCAATGGCAGGGAATCCCTTCTTCTACATGGGGATTCTATTCTGCACGTGCAATTACTTTTGCCCCGCCAAATTTTGGATGGAGAGATGTACAACCAACATTTTCTGTGTTGAACGAATTCCGCCAGGAAAAAACCGTTGATGGAAAGATAGATCCAAGGTGTTTGGCAACTATTTTTTACAATGACACTGTTGATACACATTTGCCAAATACACCAATGTACAAAACAACGTTCCAGGCAACATATGCATCGAGTCCTGCTTACTTAGCTGATATCTTCTGCAAAAAGTACGAGAACGGCTATGGAACAAAAACAGATGAATACGATTGGAAATCCGGTATCAATGAACGCATCATGCGATATGCAGATGTGCTATTGATGTATGCCGAATGCCAGAATGAATTGGGCAATGTTGCTGAATGCGCAAAATACATTCAGAAAGTTCGTACAAGAGCAAATCTTCCTGATAAGATTGCAGTCTTCTCTGCTTTCTCACAATCCCAAATGCGTGACCAGATAGGGCATGAAAGGTTACTGGAGTTTTGTTTGGAAGGTCATAGGTTTGATGATATTCGCAGGTGGGGATGGCTGAACGACGCAACAAAGCTAGCCTGGTTAAAATCCAGAGACGCTGAATTTAACAGCTATCTGCCGGGAAGGGAATTGTTGCCCATCCCTCAAAAGGAAATTGATAATAATACAGAAGTAAAACAAAACGCAACCTATTAATTAGCTAAGCAGTCACTCATAAGCAAGTAAACCATGGCCGGTTATAACAATGGCCGGCTCATGGTTCTTTGTGAGGACTTAACGGTGATAATGATTTATGAGAATAACAAAGTGGAGATATAATTGGTGTTTAATCCTGCCGTTGCTTTTCATATGCAGTTTATTATTTTCATGCAAAAAAGAATCGGCGAAAAATAACGGTGGCGGAACTGATACTACTGTCGTTGTACCTCCGGCTACGTTTGATATCAACTCTATCAAGGATACCTACGAAGATGTAGCACCATTTGCCAGTTATATGAAATGGGGATCTTACAATGTGCATGATCCATCAATAAAAAAGTTTGGCGATTATTATTACTGTTACAGCACAGACGCAGGCTATGGTATTGATGTAAGAGCCGGAATACAAATTCGCAAATCGAAAGATTTGGTGGAATGGCAGTATGTAGGTTGGGTGTTCAATAGCTTGCCATCAAAGGGTTCTCAATTCATTCAATCCAAAGGCGGAACACCATTCAATAGTTTGTGGGCACCCTATGTTTTAAAAGTTGGTAATGAATATCGTTTGTATTATTCGCTTTCATGTTCAACGCCAAGATTAAGTGTGATCGGTTTAGCTACAGCAACCAGTCCTGAAGGACCATGGACGGAAAAAGATATTGTTGTTGTTTCATTAAACGATAATAACACGCAAACAAACGCTATTGATCCCACGGTTGTAACAACAACATCGGGTGAACAATACATGTACTATGGTTCGGCATGGGATGGAATTTATGTTTTGAAATTAGATGCTACAACAGGTTTGGCGCAAACATCAGGTGATAAAGGAACAAGAATTGCCAACCGTGGTTTTACAAGTGGTAAATACAATGGTAATATCGAAGGTGCAGAAATTATTTACAATCCAACCTTAAACAAGTACTACTTGTTTATTGCTTACGATTGGCTGCAAACAAAATACAACACACGTGTTTGCAGGGCCGATAATCCAACAGGACCTTTTTATGATTATAAAGGAATTAATGCCAACACCAATGTTGACCACGGGCCAATGATCACTGCCCCATATCAATTCATGGGGCATGGTGGATGGCAGGGTATTTCGCATTGCACGGTGTTTACGGATGGAGGCTCCAACTATTTTCTTGCGTCACAGGCAAGACCAACTGTGAATAGTTATTTCATGGATCTGCATGTGCGCAAAATTTTCTGGACACAGGATGGGTGGCCTGTTGTTTCTCCTGAACGTTACGCATGGGAAGATAACAGCACAGTGCCGCAGGACAGCATCATTGGAAATTGGGAGCAAATTATTTTGGGATACAAAGTCGTTCCCGGTTATGCTAATGAACAAACATCGCCTGATTTGCAAACAGCCATTTCATTAAGCATTGATGCAAACGGAACATTGAACAGTGATGCCAATAGTAAGTGGACCTACAATGCTCCATGGCTTCAAATGAACTGGAGTAGTGGTTTTACGGATAAAGTGTTTGT
Source organism: Flavisolibacter sp. (assembly GCA_035554655.1). Taxonomy (GTDB): domain Bacteria; phylum Bacteroidota; class Bacteroidia; order Chitinophagales; family Chitinophagaceae; genus Flavisolibacter. Next base: position 72,450 of record DATMIF010000053.1, on the reverse strand, counting down.
GCAAAAGGGAAGAGATTGGGAAAATAAAAAATCAACGATCATTTTTTCCGGGTTAAATAATGATGGAACGGCAATCTGGGGAAAGAAGAAATGACGATAATCAGATGCAGCGGGATGAATGATTGAATAATTTTGAACACTTTTCAAAAAACAAATTGCCTTGCAACTGGAGCTTATTATCTTTTAAGTTTAAAGTTTTTAATCAATACATGAAGAAGTTATCAATTTTTAGTGCCCTCGTCGCTTTTGCTTTTTGTATCAACGCGGAAGCGCAAACTAAACCAATTGTGGTTAAGGTGAATGAAGTGAAGGCAGAGGTTCAGCCAACCATGTGGGGTGTATTTTTCGAGGATATTAACCTTGGAGCCGACGGTGGTTTGTATGCAGAACTGGTAAAGAACCGTTCGTTTGAATTTACCAAACCCCTGATGGGCTGGACAGTAAAGCAAAAGCAGGAAGGCGATGTTTTGGTATTGAACCGTAAAGAAGAGAACAGTAACAATCCACGCTACATAAGGGTAACCACTCGCAATGCATCGAAAGACGAATTAAACATGGTGAATGAAGGCTTTCGCGGGATGGGAATCAAAAAGGGCTTGCGTTATGATTTTTCGGTGATGTATCATCGACAAAAAGCGGGAGTAAAATTGCATGTTGAATTACTGGATGCAAATGGCCAAAGTATCGGTGATGCTGTTCTTACTCTTCCTGAAAATGACAACAACTGGCATAAGCAGTCCGTAAGCTTTACATCAACCGCAACAGAACCAAAAGCGACAATGCGTTTGTGGTTTGAAGGTGATGGCGTGATCGATCTTGATTTTATTTCTTTATTTCCTTCTGATACATGGAAGAATCGTCCGGGTGGTTTGCGTGCCGACATGGTACAAATGCTTGCCGATATGAAACCCGGCTTTATTCGTTTTCCCGGTGGTTGCATTGTTGAGGGTTTTGATCTTTCTCAACGTTATCAATGGAAAAAAACAATTGGTCCTGTTGAAAACCGTCAACTCATTATCAACCGTTGGAATTTTGAATTTGCGCATCGTCCAACGCCGGATTATTTCCAATCATTTGGCTTAGGCTTCTTTGAATATTTTCAGTTGGCAGAAGATATTGGTGCAGAGCCTTTACCTATTTTGAATTGCGGTATGGCCTGCCAGTTTAATTCTGCTGAATTAGTTCCAATTGATGAATTAGGTCCCTACGTACAAGATGCGTTAGACTTAATTGAATTTGCCAATGGTGATGTAACAACCAAATGGGGAAAAGTTCGTGCAGATATGGGTCACCCGGAATCTTTTCGTTTAAAGATGATGGGTATTGGTAATGAAAATTGGGGACCGCAATACCTGGAACGGCTTGCCATTTTTACAAAAGCCATCAAGGAAAAATATCCTGAAATAAAACTGGTGAATAGTGCCGGCACCGATCCTAATGGTGATCGCTTTGAACTGTTAAATACAACCCTCAGGAAAAATAACGCTGATATTATCGATGAACATTATTATCGTCGTCCTGAATGGTTTTTAGAAAATGCGAAGCGATATGATAACTATCCACGTAACGGATCAAAAGTTTTTGCGGGTGAATACGCAGCACAAAGCGATAAAACAGTTAGCGTTAACAATCAAAACAACTGGATCACTGCACTATCAGAAGCTGCATTCATGACTGGCCTGGAGCGTAATGCAGATGTTGTAACTATGGCGTCCTATGCACCATTATTTGCGCATGCAGACGGATGGCAATGGACGCCCGACTTGATCTGGGTAAATAATCTTCAGAGCTATGGCACACCTGATTATTATGTTCAAAAATTGTATTCACTTAACAAAGGTTCAAAGGTTGTTCCCATCACACTGAATAACGATGTTATTGCAGGGCAGGATAGTTTATATGCATCTGCCGTAGTTGATGATAAAACAAATGAATTGGTGATCAAACTGGTGAATGTCTCATCTCAACAAAAAAACAATACCATTTCTTTACAGGGAATAAAATCATTAACAGGTGTTGGTACGTTAACCGTGCTTCAATCGAATGATTTAAAATCGGTAAACAGTTTTAACCAGCAACCGGTGTTACCCAAAGAATCTTTATTTACTGTAAAGAATAAAACATTCCCTGTTACCTCGGCACCATATTCATTTTCTGTTCTTCGTATCAAACTCGTTCCTGAGCGTACATCTATGAAGAAGCAGCTTAACGATAAAGGCTAGATATGCGAATTATTATTTCGATCTCATTCATCATTGCATGTCTTTCACTTCATGCACAAAACATGATGCCAGTTGGTACAGTATTACCGACACGCCAAACATCCGTTCACGATCCTGTAATGATCAAAGAAAAAGATACCTACTATCTGTTTTGCACAGGCTTTGGTATTTCGGTCTGGTCGTCGAAGGATTTAAAGAACTGGAGAAAAGAAGCGCCGGTATTTTTAAAAGCACCACAATGGGCTGTTGATACTATTCCTAATTTCAGGGGACATATCTGGGCGCCAGATATCAGCTATCATAACAGTCAATACTATTTATATTATTCTGTTTCTGCTTTCGGAAAAAATACTTCTGCTATTGGGGTTGCTACCAATAAAACACTTGATTCATCCTCTGCTGATTTTAAATGGATAGATCATGGACGTGTATTGCAATCTTATCCAGGCAAAACAAACTGGAATGCAATCGATCCTAATTTGATTACTGATGAAAAGGGAAATGCTTTTTTAGTGTTCGGTTCTTTTTGGGACGGCATTAAAATGGTGCGGTTAACAAAAGATCTTTTACAACCTGCGGAACCGCTTTCCAACATTCCCACCATTGCCAGCAGGAAAACGAATTCTTCTGATGAGAACCCGCCTGCAGTGGGGGATAATCCGAAAGATGCAGGAGGCAATGCTATTGAAGGGCCATTTGTTTTTAAAAGAGACGCTTACTACTATTTATTTGTTTCCATTGATTATTGTTGCAGGGGAGAGAAGAGCACTTACAAAGTGGTAGTTGGTCGCTCAAAAAATGTTGAAGGACCTTATTTTGATAAGGAAGGAAAAGAATTGCGCAAGGGCGGAGGTACTATCATTGTGCAAGGCGATAAGGATTGGTATGGAGCAGGGCACAATGCAGCTTGTACATTCGGTGGCAAGGATTATATCATCTACCATGGTTATGATGCACAGGATAAGGGAAGATCAAAATTGATCATCAGGCAAATGAAATGGGAAGATGGGTGGCCCTATCTACAGGACATTGAATGAATTAACGCTCTAAATAAACTAACTAGTAATCGTAATTAACTTCTTTTCCGTCGGCATCATAAAATATAAAATGAGCCGCGTTGCCTTCGGTGGTTTTGATCCTGAATATGTCTTTCACGGGTTGCGGTACTTCAATTTTAACTACATCACCTAATTGTGCATTGCGACGCCTTTTAAAAATATCATCAATAATTATTTTAGGCAACTGTGTTTTTTGAATAACAGTTCTTGTGTCTTTACGCTGTCCGTTAGCATGGTAAACTGCAACTGGCCGCAGAATCCCATTATTGAACGAGGCAGTCCAGTCGCCGCGGTATTTGCTCCAACTGACACTGGTTGCATTAGGATAATCTTTTGCAAAGGCAGCTCTTACTTTAGCGGGTTGGTTTTTTGAATATTTAGCGCCTTCGCCATCGGCATGTTTTGTGCCATCCCAAATAACGTCAACATTCCTGTCTGACTTATTGTTAGGTTGTTTCTTTTCCGTGCCTAACACAACATCTCTTGCTTCCTTCTTTTCTTTCCCTGGATTATCTTTTTGCTTTTGTTTTTGGGCAAAGAGTGATGCGCTGATAAAAACAGTTAGCGTAAAAATGAGTAACTTTTTCATAGTAGTGAATTTGTGGTTAAACTTTCCAGGCGAAAGGCCGGCTTCTTAACCTGCACTCAAATTTAATTACTGAAGAATAATTAGTATAGGGAGAACTACGAACTCCAGAGAGTAGAACTTCTCTTTTTACTTATCAAATCAGTTCTTCTTCTCAGCTAAACTTTTAATTTATCAGCTGTAAATTAAAATACCGCTGGATCCTAATTAATAAAATCTATCGTTACATAATTGTTCCCATTGTGGAATATAATGGGGTTTATGCTCGATCAATGCCTGATGTCGTTCTCAGCATTGTTATACAACCAAAGAAACCAGAAAGAGTGACTCGATGTTGTTTGTTCTAAGGAATGCCTGTTTTTATCTAATTATAAATTAATAGGCTGATCAGTTAACTGAGATAATAGTTGCCTGCCTGGCAGTAAGTTTCCAACCCTCTTTTTCTTTTGTCCACACGTTGGTGAACCGCCTCTTTACAGTTTTTCCTGCATCTTTTGTAATGCCCTGAGGAATCAGTGTCTCCAAACCCATTACCACTGCAATGCCATTGATGAAAGCAATGTTGTCAACTCTTCTCTCAAAAGTGGAATAGTTGATTTTCCCGTTCTTGACGCGGTCGATGATCTGTCGAAATCCAACGATGGCATTTTCAGGATTTTGAACAACGATTTGCTTCGACATCAAATTGGACAATTGTACTGTATCGCTTTTTAGTATTGCTTCTCTTTCTTTTTCTTCGAGGTTTCTGATTATCGTCTCATCTGATTGTTGGGCGAAGGTGGCAGCGGGTGCGAATAAGCAAAAGGTAGATATCAAAAATACTATTGCATTGTTCATGTTTCATGGTTTATGGGCGACAATATGTATAAGACCAATAGCGTATCAATCTAAGGTAGTAAAGGTTTCGGATTGATTAAAAGATGATGAATCTTTGCAAATTTTTTAAACAAGTTGAATAGTCCCCATAACAGGTAGTTAATGATTTCTTTCAATTGAACTGTCGTATTACAAGTCTAAAGCATTACAAATAAAAGAAAAAGTGTAAGGAAGAAAAAGGTTTTGATCTTGACCAAAGTAATATCACCGTTGACAAATTTCCTTCACTGATCAATCCTGTAAACTCTTACATATTGAAAAGATAGAACATTACATTTGCGAAGTTGCAGTAATGGACTCCTTTCCGTGTCCTTCTTTACAGAACAGTTTATATTAGCGTCGTGTGCTAGATAATTTTTTCGTGGTAATGCTCAAATCATTTGTTCATCCGTTGACCTTTGCTTTTAAACGCCCATCCATACACTAATAATAAAGATCGTACTCTATCATCTTCAACTGCTTTAACTGGCTTTCCTTATGGGTATTAGTTCAAGAAGCTATTCAAGTAGTTTAATATCGTTGCTGTTTGCATCATCAGGTGACGTGTGATTGTGATAGTACAATAGCCAGTTGCGATTTTAGCATTGGTCTCATGTCAGCAGTAACACCACCGCCCAATAATTTATATGTTTTTACCAGTTCAATTTTATACAGTCCATCATTGTCGCCCGATATGATTACAGGCGCAGTAATTGTTGAAATACTAGCATTACCAAAATCAAAAGGCTCCTGGGCGAAGGCAATCATCTGTTGCATTGGCAATGAATCTGGCTTTACATCAACCGATCTCCTTTCTTTATATTTCAACACTACTATAAAGCATTACAAGATGAGTTCCTTCACTGGCACATTTACTGCATAACTGTGTCAAATAAGTGGAAATGCGACTAGTGATCATTTTGGGTATTTTATTTTTTGGTGCCCGGTTTAATGTAATAGCACAGGTCGGTGATAGTACCAGAAGATCAACTGATTCAAAAACAAGCGATACGCTTCTTATTTTGGACACCGCTAAGGTGGTTCCTTCAAACAGTACCAAAACACATAGCACAAGGGTAACTGACACCACACAAATCGTACATGAGGGAATCGATTCAACAATCACTTCCAGTCACTTTAATGACAGCCTGCACACCGGCATTGTTGAAAACGATTCGGTAAGAATTACGGATTCACTCATAAGCATAGTGAATATTCCTCCGGCACAAGTTGCAGATAGCGCTTACTCAACACCTTTAACCAATAAGTATGGCGACCTTCTAAATGATGACCCGAAGTATAATCCAAAATATCCGTGGATAATCCCCGCAGCAAGAGTTGTACTTACCGATGTGGTTAACTGGGCTGCAGACCGTTATATTTTCAAATACGACTGGGCAAAAATCAGTGAGGAGACATGGAAGTACAATATTAAAAAGGGCTGGGAGTGGGACAATGACCGTTTCGGTATCAATTTTATCGGCCACCCATATTCTGGCAGCTATTACTTCAATATTGCAAGGGCCAATGGTTACAATTTTTCGCAGTCCTTCCCTTTTGCGGTGGGCGGAAGCTTGTTGTGGGAATATTTTGGAGAGAACACAAGGCCTTCCATTAACGATATCATTAACACACCGGTAAGCGGTGTATTTCTTGGTGAGATCATGTACCGCGTAAGCTCTAATATTCTTGATGACAGAACGAGGGGAGGACAAAGAGTTTTTAGGGAATTAATTGCTGCTATTGTGGATCCGCCAAGAGCATTGAACAGGCTTACACAAGGAAAAATGTTTCGTGTAACACCGGCTGAGGTTTACCAGAAGGAACCAATGAATATTACATTAAACATGGGTATTCATAAAATCAATAACAAGGTTGGTAACAATAATGAATTTGGCACGGGTGGTACTAACGCTATACTGCACATGCAAATTGATTATGGTGATCCATTTGAATCCATTCAACGCAAGCCATATGATGTTTTTCGCGGTAGAATTGAGCTGGGTTATGGGTACAATAAATATTTGATCAGCACGATTAACGGTTACGGCCTGCTGGCAGGAAGAACAATTAGAGAAGGCCGCTTGCTTACAGGTTTTTTCCAGCATTACGATTACTGGCATAACAATATTTTTGAGGTGGGCACACTTGGTTTTGGAGGAGGATTGATTTCGAAAATGCAAACAGGAAGGCATTCCAATATTTATTCAAACATTCATCTGGCTGTTGTTCCATTAGCAGGGAATAATACACGATATGGCCCCGATACATCGGAGTACCGCTTTTATAATTTCGGTGGAGGGCTTGAGGGAAAAATAGAAGAAACACTGAACTTAAACAGCTGGCTCAATATCGGCTTTACCGGTTTTTACTACTGGATACATACTTACGATGGCATCCCCGGCAACAGTTTGGTAGGCATATTAAAACCGACGATCGCGGTTAAAATTTTCCGGAAAGTGAGCCTTGGTTTTGAACATCATATTTATCACAACGACAGGTATCTTGGCGGTGTGATTCCTCAAAGGTCAACGCTTCACTTAACCAGAACCGAACAAAAACTTTACCTGCAGTTCTTTTTTGAAAATAGTAAACGATCGGGAAGGTATCACTAAAGCCGTGAAGGCTTTTGATCAGATTGTTAATTGTTTTCATTAGGTTGTGTTGCTTCACTATTTGTTTTTGGTACTTATTGTTACGATTATTATTGTGACGCGACCTAGTTACAAGCAAAATGAAGAATAAAAAGATGAATGACCTCATTGTGCCGGAAGCTCAACAATCATTCCAACAACATAACTGAAATTGTTAGACGGAGAAGAACCTGTCAGTGTAAAAATGCTCTTGATATGGCACGAACTTTTTAGCTAAAACAGAGGACAATACAAATCATTCTTAATTAAAACGAAAGTGATGAAAGCTTTTTCCCTGGTAGCCGGAGCCGCCATGTTTGTGTGTGCATGTAATAGTAGCAACAATACATCAAGCACTACAGTACAATATGACACTACTTCAAATGCTGCTGAAACAGCCTATAAACCTGCTGAAGGTGATGTGAGTTATAGGAACGGAAATGTTTATGTATGGAGAAATAATGAATGGCAAGAAACGCATGGAGATGTAAGATTAGACAACGGAGCTGTTGTTCACAGTAACGGGCATATCGAAAAAGAAAACAAAACTGTAGTATTGGATGATGATGAGGTGGTAAATAAATCGGGCAATTTTTTTGACAAAGCAGGGCATGCCATCGACAAAGGATGGGATGAAACAAAGGATGCTGCTAAGAAAGCAGGAAAGGAAATTAAAAAAGGAGCGAACAAAGTTGGTGAAGAAGTAAAGGACGTGTTTAATGGAAATGATAAGAAAAAGGATAAGGACTAGTAATAGAAACAATATTGAATGCGTTAGCGAACCTTAGTAGCTTTTGCGGGAAATTCCCCTGCGAAGTGCATTACCTGGAACCGAAACTTGTTTTTATATCTACTACAAGTTGAGGATTGCTGCATACATACTGATTTTTATTGTGGGATTATTAACGCTTGAACCTGTTTTTAGTAGCCGGCAGGCTATGACTGAAACGAAGTGTTGCTCAAAGAATATTTGTCATAAATCAAAAAAACGGGAAAGAAATCAGAAGATTGCGGGGCTAAAGGGTGTAATCCATTTATGGCTTGTTCAATGTGGAATTTTTATTTTTCAGAAAAGCCTTTATCCTTCTTACTGATACCGGCAAGAGTAAAACAAAAATTCAATGTAAGCAACGACAATCGCTTGTCCGCAATAATTTCCGACTTCTGGCAACCTCCCGAAACTTGCTGAACTTTCACCGGTAAATTTTTTAAGAACTTAATTAAGATAAAATGAAAAAAATATTAGTAGGCCTTTTCGCCCTGACGCTTGTTTCTTCAGTAGCATTTGCCGGACCAGGCGACAAAGGAAAGAAGTACAAAAAAGCAAAGACTGAGTGTAATAAGAACTGTCCGGATAAAAGGACTGTAAGAAAACTGTAACAGGTCCCACTAAGCGGGCATGTTGTATGTAACCAGTCTTTGAATTAGTTAATGAAGCCTGTCATTATTAAATGATTGGCTTTTTAATGGTATGTCATGTTCACTTCACTGCTTTTAATTTCAGGTGCTGATGCAACGTAGACTATCAATAAAAGTTCGATTATTCAACAGTTGAAGTTCTTTGAGGGAAATAATTTATCGTTCGCCCCAAATGAATTTTCGTTTAGCTGGTAAAGTTTGACTTAAGGTAATAAAGTTGTAGCTATTCAAACAACTAACATGTAGTGTCTCCGCTGTCAGCAACAAATGGCTGGAAACAACAGTAACCACAGGGACAGCAGGAAATCTTTCATTTATTGATATCCCATGGCCTGCAGGTTAAACAACTCCGCATACCTGCCTTGTTTATTGAGTAGTTCTTCATGGCTTCCTATTTCCATTACTTCACCTCTGTCCAGAACTAAGATCCTGTCTGCCATGCGTACTGTTGAAAACCGGTGCGAAATCAAAACGGCGGTTTTGCCTTTGGTGAGTTCAGCAAAACGCTGGAACACCTCGTACTCGGCTCTTGCATCCAGTGCAGATGTTGGTTCGTCCAATATCAACAGTTGTGCATCTTTCATATAGGCTCTTGCTAAAGCAATCTTTTGCCATTCGCCGCCTGAGAGTTCTACACCCTGGTTAAAACGCTTGCCCAGTGCCTGGTCGTATTTGCCCGAAAGCTTTTGTACCAGACGATCTGCTAAACTTTTCTTTGCTGATTGTTCAATCAATTCCCTGTTTTCTTTTTCATCGATATTGCCCACTGCAATGTTTTGGGAAACGGTCATTTGATAGCGTATGTAATCCTGGAAGATGACGCCAACATTTTTTCTCAGCTCCGCTAAATTGTATTCACGCAAGTCATGCCCATCCAATAAAATTCTTCCTTCTGTAGGATCGTATAACCTTGCAAGCAATTTTACCAGCGTTGTTTTGCCGGCACCGTTTTCTCCCACCAATGCCAACTTTTCACCTGCGGGCAGTGTAAAATTTAAATTTCGGTTGGCCCAGTTATCGGAGTTGATGTATTTAAAACTTACATTTTCAAAAACAAAGCCTTCATTGATTGGATTAGGAAAAGGCAACGCTTTTGATGAAGGCTTGATGGTGGGTTGTATCTCGAAGAAATCGAAAAAATCTTTCAGGTAAATAGCTCCCTGCGAAACAGAAGTAAAACGGGATAAGATTCCATCAAGCAAAGCTCTTAACTGGCGAAACGAACCCGCAAGAAAAGTAAGATCGCCAAGAGAGATTTTTCCCTGTATGGTCTTATAAATGATAAAAACATACGCACCATAATAACCCAATGTGCCAATGAGTGAAAAAGCAGTTCCCCAAAGCGATCTCCTGATAGCAAGTTTCCTGTTGTCGTGGTAAAATTTTTGCGACAGTTGTTTGAAGCGGTCAATTAAAAAACCGGAAAGGTTGAATAGCTTAACTTCTTTTGCTGTTTCATCGCTGGCGCCGATGTAACGAACATAATCGAGCTCCCTGCGCTCGGGTGTTTGTCTCCGGCCAAGCGAATATGTTTTGTCATTGAAATAAGCTTCCCCTATAAAGGCCGGCAATACGGCAATGAATAAGAGCACTATAAGCCATGGGTTAAACACGATCAAACCTGCAGCCAAAAATCCCATGGTAATTACATCCTGCAACTGGCTTAATACCTGGGAAAGCAAAATGGTTCTGCCAATGGTTTGTTGTCTTGCTCTTTCAAGCTTATCGTAAAAGTTAGAATCTTCAAATTGTTCCAAGTCGAGTGTTGCAGCATGTTCCATTATTTTAATGGAAGTGTAATTGGCAAACAGGTCGCCAAGTAAACTGTCATTTAATGTAGAAGCTCTTCCGAGTGCATCTGAAAAAATAGCTAGTAAGAACTCAGCAGCCACCAATTGCCACAGGAAGGTATGTGTATGATTGGGTTCACGGCTTAAGAGTACAACCTGGTCAATGATCAATTTACCTATATACAGAATGCTAACGGGTATAGCCGATCGAACCAAACGAATGAATGCAGTAGCAAACGTGAGCGAAGGACTTGTTTTCCAAACCAGTTTGAAAAACGATGGAAGATTGCCCAGTGCCGAAAATCTTTCTTTTAGGGATACTTTTTCCATTTCAGGTGTTTCGTTTCAATAGTAGATAACAGCTGGTCCAATAAGATAAATAGCTGCAAGTTAAACTGCTTGGTGGGAATGGGAGCAAAATGCAGTTTGAGATGTACCCGGCTCATGTAATGAAGTATTCATATAAGTTTTAGGTTTTCTGTTTATCTTCAATACAAACCTTAACCATGACAAGTTTTTTTACCCCAACATTTTTATGCCTTGTTTTAATTGGTTTGGCAGGCTGCAAAAAAGGTGACGAAAAGCTCCTTGAAAATAATCCGACAGCAGAATTAAAAGGCTGTCCAATTGAGCGAATTATTTATTATCGCTTCCCCGACACAGATACCATCACTTTCACTTACAATTCCTGGGACGATCCTGTTTCAGGTACCCGTTCTCGTGTAACCACTGGAGCACCTAATTATGAATTCAGGTATGATAAAAAGCACCGGCTTACCGATTTTATTGGATGGTATGGCGGTGATGGAGCCGAATACTGGCACAAATACTTTTATGATAATGCTGGGAGTAATGCAAACATTATTGCTGATTCTGTCTACTCCTTTGTCAGTATTCAAAACGGCAACATTGCACAATACTATGGAGCAGGATTAACTGTGTTTGCTTATGATAAAAAGGGAAGGATCATTATGGATTCAACCAAATGGCAGGGGAGCAGCGGTGTAACTGTAAATCATTATTCATACAACGAAAACGGAAACCTTACGGGAAAGCAGTATGATGAAAATCTTAATCCTCACCGCACTAATAAAATATGGATGTTCCTTGATAGGGATTACAGTGTAAATAATCCATTCGTTGCCGACTCTTATAATCTACATAGGCTTCCCACCAAAATCAACCTTGATGGTAAACCGGCATTTCTTGTGCTGTCTAATAATTATTTACTCAATGCACAAATAATATACGGTTGTAAGTGATGAACTGAGAAATGGCGGGGTTGATAGAAGTTCAAGTTGGCTTATTCATCCTTCAAATAAGTCCTAACTTTAAATAGCTACCCTTTGAAGCTTTTGTGAAACTTCAAAACCAACGTATGCAACAAACTTCTACCGGCACACCCATTTTCATTAAGGGTAGTGTAATACCTTCCACCAGTTACCGCATTGAATCCATTGATCTGCTTCGCGGTCTTATTATGATCATCATGGCCATTGATCATGTAAGGGATTATTTTCACGCAGGTGCATTTACAGATGATCCAATGAATCTTCAAACCACCACGCCCATTTTGTTTTTTACAAGATGGATTACCCATTATTGTGCACCGCTGTTTATGTTCTTAAGCGGAACTTCAGCGGCATTGGTTGGTCAACGTAAAGGCAAATTATACCTTACACGTTTTTTGGTTACACGTGGGCTATGGCTCATATTTCTCGAGCTTACCGTTGTTTGTTTTGCATGGTTCTTCAATCCCACATTTACTACTCAACTGCTGGGTGTGATATGGGCACTCGGCTGGAGCATGATCTTTCTTGCAGGTTTTATTCATTTGCCAAAATGGCTTACTATTTCTATTGGACTTGCGCTGGTGTTTGGACACAACGTAATGGATGGGGTACATGTGAGCAGCCCTTTGGCAGCTTCTTTCGGATGGTCGGTTTTGCACGAGTTCAATTTATTTAAAATTGGCGCTTTCAATGTGCTGGCAGCGTACCCGCTCGTTCCATGGATAGGAGTGATGGCACTTGGGTATTGCCTGGGAAGTGTATTCAGCAAAGAATATGATGCTCAAAAAAGAAAAAAGTTTTTATTGGTGGCAGGCGGGGCATCTATCGTTTTCTTTGCAGCGCTGCGTTACAGTAATCTCTATGGCGATCCTTTGAAATGGACAGAGCAGCGTTCAGCCTTGTATAGTTTCTTTTCATTTTTAAATGTGAATAAATACCCGCCTTCGTTATTATACCTGCTGATGACAATCGGGCCTGGTCTTGTTTTTCTTGCATTCACAGAGAACTTCAATAATGGTATAGCAAAAAGAATAAAGACCATTGGCCGTGTGCCAATGTTTTATTACCTCGTGCATTTATATCTCATTCATATTGCTTCACTAATTGCAGCAGTAGCATCGAGTCGTGCGTGGACTGACATGGTTAACTTCAGCACATGGATATCATTGGAGCCGAAGCTAAAAGGCTATGGTTTTTCTTTGGGAGTTACTTACGCTGTTTGGGCTGCATTGATAGCGGTGCTGTACTTTTTATGTAAATGGTATGATGGTTATAAGAGCTCTCACAGGGAGAAATGGTGGCTGAGTTATTTGTAAGGAAAGATGCTGTGAAATCGGATTTAGTTATGCTTGAATATTTTTCACTTCATTAAGCCGGAGTAAATAAGCCAAATAATTTTTTGCAAAGTATTTAGGAAAGAATCGAGTTTGTTTTGGGTTGAATAAATTTCTCTCCTATTTTTGCTGCCCCAACCGAAAAAGGATCGGTAGTTCAGTTGGTTAGAATGCCGCCCTGTCACGGCGGAGGTCGCGGGTTCGAGTCCCGTCCGGTCCGCTAAAAGAGGATTACTTAATTGTGATCCTTTTTTTATTTTACTCAACTTTACAATTAACAAGCTGATTTTCAGCTTTTAGCAACTTTGCTTCCATTTTCTTCATTTTAGCTTTACATAGGTTGACTCCAATTTGATCGAGTAAAAAATCGAGTAAAAGATCGAGTAAAAAAAGGAGGTCTTGTGTTACTGCCATTAAGTCTTATTTGTGAGAAAAAAGATATGCGCAAAGACGGCACCAGCATCGTTTTCATTCAATATTGCTACAGCTCCGAAAAGCGAACAACTCTCAATACCGGTATTGCAATTCCTGCAAAATACTGGAGTAAAAAAAGGCAAATAATTACGAGTGATTTACCAAAGGAATATGGTACCGTTGATATTTTGCTCAAAGAACTAAAACAAAAGTTGCGATATGCAGAAGATGTTGTTGACCTGGCCATGCGAAAAAATATCCAGAACAAAGGAAAGTTCGTGAAGGAAGCATTTGATCTCAATTTAGATGTTGACCAGTTGGAGAAGAACGAAGAGAAAATAAAGCTGTTGGCCGGGGAAACTGAAAAGATCAATCTTGATATCTATTTTCAGTTGGATGATTATATCAAAATCAAAACAGGGAAAGTGAGCAAGGCTACAATCAATGTGTTCAACAATATTAAGGCGCACTTAAAAGCCTATGAAGAATTTTCAGGGAAGCGCATCAGCTTTGAATCTTTTGACTTCGATTTTTATGATCGCTTTGTAAGCTTTCTCACTTTCGATTATGTTCAACCTCGATTCAAAACCGAAATAGTTGGCCTTAAGGTGAACACCATTGGAAAAACAATCAAACAACTGAAAATATTTTTAAAGGATCGTGTCCGTAGAAAAATTATCGATCCCATTGATTTAACCGATTACAAAGTTCCCGACGAAGAATCCGATGCGATTTATTTAACGTTTGACGAGATCGCAGCGATCTACAGGATAGACCTTAACTTGTATCCTGACTTAGTTGCAGATCGAAATCGCTTCGTTGTTGCCTGTCTTACAGGGCTTAGATTTTCTGACTTCTCCCTGATAGAACCTCATGATTTAAGAGAAGGTTTGCTTTATAAGAAGCAAAAAAAATCTGATCATTGGGTCGTCATTCCACTACGAAAAGAAGCACAGGAAATGCTCGAACAATTATTTAAAGAGAACCAGGTAATTTCAAGCAACCCGGATTTTAACCGGAATATCAAGATCATTGGAAAGCTTGCAGGCATTAGTAATCTAATTACGTTCATACACAAGAAAGGTAGCGCACAGATAAAAGTTACAAAAGCAAAATGCGACTGGATCACTTCACACACGGCACGACGCTCTTTCTGCACGAATGAATTTTTAGCAGGTACACCGGTTAAGATCATCATGCAAATCAGTGGACACAAAAAAGAAAAGGATTTTTATCGTTACATTAAAATCTCTCCGGAAGAAGCTGCAAAAATTATTCAAAAGATCTGGCAGGAAAGGAACAATATGCAAGCGTTTGACAACAATCTCAAACAGGCATTTTAGCATGAGAGTTTTGAGTGCTCATACATGCCAGCTTTCTCCATGACTCAAATAATTAAACTGAAATGAGGCTATCGATCGACAGCCTCATTTTGATTCTATGTTAAAATTCACTACTGTTTTAAGAATGGTATTGCCTTCCATTCTTTGCAATTGAAAATTGTCGTGCTCCTTCATATTTTTCTCGTATTCAGTCTGTAATTGGTTGTTTGCCGTGTGAGTTCCTATCGCCGGAACTATCTGCGGAAAACAAATAAGACGACGCTACCTTCACAAGGAAAGTGATTACTAAGTGTAGTGGGTAGTGGCAAAATAACTATTGAGTCATTAAGCGCCAAACAATTTGAAAGGATGTCTTTAATTCTTTGAATTCGTGTTTTCTTGTATTCTTTTAAAGACCATCTTTTCTACCTCAGCTCAACATGTTTAACTATCTTCTCTATACAAGCAGAACGGCCTGATGTATCTACGCCGGGCCTCTATTTTACCAGATAGTTTATTTCCGGACCATTTGAAACCCGGCAGGCCAAACACTTTCGTTTTTTCTCTTGCTTTTTAAAGAATGGCTTTGTGATGATTCCAGAATGGACTTTATCAAAAAAAAGCCTGATTGTTGCACAATCGCTAGAGCATGGCAGTCAGGAAAAATCCGAAAGCTCCGTTTATTAAGTCTCACGTTTTTGCAATGTGGATTCCATAACTTAGTATTAAATTCTTAGATAGAGATAAGCAGCTTCATTTTCTCAGATGGCTTTATGATTTGAAGAGCGACTTGAATAGAAAAATAATCTGGCAGAAAAAGTAAAAAGAGTTGAAATCTTTACTTCAAGAGATCAAAAACAAACGACAGTAATGAGTTGCCAATCAATTTTCCTGTAAATTGAAAGCTTTTAACAAAACTTCTTTCATTGACATTGTGAAACTTTCAGCCGTTCTGTGAAATTGAGAAGGCAAAATATCATCGTATTATTCATGTTGCTTTTTGTTGCTGCCGGCACTTTCCTGGTTCAGCGCAGCACTCCTAAAAGCAAGACGGAAAATCATCCTGATTCTGAAAACAATTATGTGGGTGATAAAGCATGTCAGTCCTGTCATAAGGCTGAATACAATAACTGGCTTTCTTCCGATCATTTTAAAGCGATGCAGTTTGCAAATGATTCCACTGTGCTTGGTGATTTCAACAATCGATCCTACACTGCTGATGGCGTTACCAGTCATTTCTTCAAAAAAGATGGGGACTATTTTATCAACACGCAGGGCGAAGACGGGAACAATCATGATTACGAGATCAAGTACACATTTGGTTATTATCCCTTGCAGCAATATTTAATTGTTTTTCCGAATGGAAGAATGCAGGTTACACGCCAAAGCTGGGACAGCAAGGCCAAAAAATGGTTTCATCAGAATGCAGGACAAAAAATTCCTTCGCACGACTGGCTGCACTGGACAGGCAATGCACAAAACTGGAACACCATGTGTTCACGTTGCCACAGCACCAATTTGCAAAAGAATTATGATTTTGCTTCTGATTCATATAACACGACCTATGATGTGCTTACAGTAAGTTGCGAAAGCTGTCACGGTCCAGGCGAAAAACATATTGATTACATCAACAGTTCAGACTACAAAAACGGAGAAAAAATAGCCAATTCTTATTTATCGTTGACTAAAAAATCGGATCAAACAACGCAGATAAACACCTGTGCACCCTGCCACATGAGAGCGGGAGAGATCTCAAATAATTATGTGCATAGCAACGAACTGTTAGATAATTTCATTCCTGAAATTCCTTCCACTGACTTTTATTATGCTGATGGGCAAATGCGTGACGAAGATTACAACTATGCTTCTTTTCTTCAAAGCAAAATGTATAGCCGTGGTGTGAAATGTTCCAACTGTCACAATCCGCATTCAGGAAAAGTTTTGTTTGCGGATAATCAACTTTGTCTCCAATGTCATGCAAAAAAGTATGATGATATCTCTCACACATTTCATGCAGCCAATACAGAAGCAAGTTTGTGTAAGAGTTGTCACATGCCCGGTACGGTTTATATGGGTAATGACCTTCGCCATGATCATGCTTTGCGTGTGCCTCGTCCTGATCTTTCTGTATTATACGGAACACCAAATGCCTGCAACAAATGTCACGCAGATAAATCCGCATCATGGGCTGCTGATGCAGTGAAGAAATGGTACGGACCCAAACGCATGTATCATTTTTCGGAAGATTTAATTCCTGCAAGTAAAGAGGATGCATTAACGGAAGGTCATGTTCTTCGCATGATGAATGATACGGCAACACCGGCAATTATTAAAGCAACTGCATTGTATTATTTGAAAAACATTACAACACAAAATAGCCTGCAGATTTTAAAGAAAGGCTTAGTGAATAATGATGCACAGGTTCGTTATAGAGCTTTAAGAAGTCTTTCCAATTTTCCTTCGGATACATGGTTGAATGACGTGCTGCCTTTATTAAATGATAAAGCGAGGGCTGTAAGGATTGCTGCTGCAGATTTGGTAGTCACTTTACCTGCAACACAAATTCCTTCCAATTATCAAAACAGTTTTGTTTCTGCAAAAAACGAATTGCGGAATTATGTTTTGTATCAAACCGATTTTGCTTCAGGCAATTTAATGGCCGGAGATTATTTTTTAAAGCAAAACGATTATCTCAATGC
Organism: Flavisolibacter sp.; assembly: GCA_035554655.1. Taxonomy (GTDB): domain Bacteria; phylum Bacteroidota; class Bacteroidia; order Chitinophagales; family Chitinophagaceae; genus Flavisolibacter. The sequence goes on along the minus strand of DATMIF010000053.1, from coordinate 54,826 downwards.
CGAACGCTACTATGTACGGGCACTCAAGAAAGATACTGCTATGAATGAAGCGCGTTTAAATTTATCCGTTGTTTACAATTTAAGTGGAAAGAATGATGAAGCCTTGAAAGTCTTGCGGGAGGCTTTGAAAGTTTCGCCAAGGAATGACCGCATTTACTTCAATCTTGCTCTGTTATACAATGAAATGAATGATAAAGCAAAAGCAGAAGAGAGTTTGATCAAAGCCATTGCGCTGCACTCACAAAACCCGCGAGTGTATTTCAATTATGGGTTATTGCTACAACAAAAAGGAAAATTGAGTGAAGCGGTTATTCAATTGCAAAAGGCTGTGCAGCTATCGCCCAGCGATGCCGATTTAAATTATGCTTTGTGTTGGTTGTATGTGCAAAGCAATCAAATTGAAAAAGCGAAACAGGTGGCAATAGTGTTGAAGCGATTGAATGCAAACAATCCCGAGTATGAGAATTTGATTCGACAACTCGGGTTATAAAAATATTTGACATAGATGCAGGATTTTCTAATTCAGCATCTCTGGTGGAACAAAGCATATGTTGGATGAAAAAGATTTTATTTTTTTGTCAGTAAAAACATAGGCGGAAGTAGATAATCTTTGGATGGGAAAGGAATTATTGCTGTTGTCCGGCCAACCGGTTACGTGGTTTCTCAAAAAACATTTTACTGGTCAGAGAAAGATCAATGAGAGCTTGTATTAGATGAAATGATAACGCTTTAAAAATGAAATAATGAAAAGACTTAGATGGATTTTTGTAGTGTTCTTTCTTGTCACAGCGGTTATTTCCTACGCACAAAAGCGTCCAAATATTCTCATCATTGTTTCTGATGATCATGCCTACCAGGCGATCAGTGCGTATGGAAATAAACTTGTTCAAACACCTGCCATTGACCGCATTGCAAAAGAAGGAGCAATATTTCAACGTGCATATAATACCAATTCACTTTGTGGTCCCAGTCGTGCTGTGATTTTGACCGGGAAGTATTCCAATAAAAATGGTTTTAAGGATAATGAACATTCAAGCTTTGAAGGTTCTCAAAATACATTTATCAAAGAGCTGACAAAAAATGGTTATCAAACAGCATGGATTGGTAAATGGCATTTAGAAACAAAGCCACAAGGGTTTACTTATTGGCAGGTACTTCCCGGGCAGGGACAATACTACAATCCTGATTTCATTATGATGGACAGTAGTAAAAAAAGAATTGCAGGATATGCTACCAACATCATTGAAGATCTTGCTGAAGATTGGTTGAACAAGAGAGACACTACAGAACCTTTTTGTTTGGTAATCGGGCATAAAGCGACACACCGTACATGGATTCCTGATACAACGGATATGGGTAGATTTGACAACATCACATTTCCATTGCCTGAAAACTTTTACGACAACTATTCGGGAAGAAATGCAGCCGCCGTGCAGGATATGACCATAGCTAAAACTATGATCCTTGGTTATGATTTAAAAATGTTCGGAAGTGATGCGGCTGAAAACAAAGAAGGTAGCATCATCAGAATGAACGGAGCTCAAAGAGCAAAATTTGATTCTTACTACAAACCTATTTACCAGGATTTTAGGTCACGCAGCCTTTCCGGCAAAGCATTAACCGAATGGAAGTATCAGCGTTTTATGAAAGATTATTTGAACACAGCTGCCGCTCTCGATCGAAATATTGGGCGGGCATTGGATTACCTGGATCAACATCATCTTACCGACAACACAATTGTTATTTATCTTTCTGATCAGGGATTTTATTTAGGTGAACACGGATGGTTTGATAAACGATGGATGTACGAAGAGTCCTTCCGGACACCAATGGTAATGCGCTATCCCGGGATGATCAAACCTGGAACTGTCAACAAGGAGTTCGTGATGAACCTCGATATTGCTCCAACTGTGCTTGATGCTGCAGGCGTAAAAATTCCAAATGATATGCAGGGGCAATCCTTTCTTCCTTTGCTAACAAACAAAAAAGCAAAAGGAAGAGAGGCCATGTACTATCACTATTACGAAAACGGTGAGCACTCGGTTTCACCACAGTTTGGCGTTCGCACAAAACGCTACAAGCTGATTCGCTTTTATCAGAAAGTGAATGATTGGGAACTGTATGATCTGAAAAAAGATAAAAGCGAAATGCATAATGTTTATGGAAGGAAAGGCTATGAAAAGATTACGAAGCAATTGAAAAAACAACTTGATGAATTGATTAAACAATATGACGATACGGATGCGGAAAAAATATTGATGCAAGAAGCCTCTGATAATAAAAAAACTTTTTAGAGCCTTTCTAAAAAATGCAATAAGCTTAGTTAAATAAACCCACAAGCTTTTTTGTTAATGTAGTCAACCAGCGCAGCTGCATTTCTAAGATTTAGCTTTCGAAGGATGTTATAACGATGCACTTCTACGGTTTTTACAGAGATGGAAGTGGCCTTCGCTATTTCCTTTGAAGATAAACCTTCTCGCACCATTTTGATAACCTCTATTTCTCTAAGGGAAAGTTTGTCTATCCCATTTTGAATGTCATCTCCTTGTATCATTTCTTTTGCAAGTGCATTTTTGATTTCCCCACAAACGTATTTCTTGCCGTCATGAATATCCAGTAAAGCCTGAAGCATTTCTTGTTGTGAAGAACTTTTAGTGATGTAGCCTGAGGCCCCGCTTTGCATCATCTTTTTTGCATAGGCAGGCTGACTGTGCATCGATACACCTATAACTTTTGTAGCCGGAGCATATTTTCTAATTAACGGTACTGCTTCCAATCCGCTAATGCCGGGAAGATTAATATCCATCATCACAATCTCTGGTTTTAGCTGTTTGCAAAGTTCAATACCTTCTTCAGCGTTACCTGATTCTGCCAGTACTGAAAAGCCGGGATGGTTATTAAGGATGAAGCTCCATGTTTGACGGATGAGCGTATGATCATCAATGATGATGATGGATATTTTTTTCATCGGGAAAGGTTTATTGGACCGCTAAGAAACAGCGAATCAATCAAAGATTTTATCGTTATCGTTGAATAAGGGAAAATAGGCGTTCACCTTAGATATACCATGTTTTGGGTTATCAGTAATTGCATTTTGAGAGTCACTGCTAACATGGTGAATCGGAGTAGGAGTATTTACTTATGTTAGTTAATTCTTTTTAAAAAGTTTGATAAGAAATTGCAGTACTTATCATAGCTGGTTATTGAACTATATTTTCACAAAGAGAGTCTTTACACTTACAAGTTCACAAGGACACTCGTTACTTTGAGCATGGCTATTGTTATGACCCGGTGATTGATATTCATGAAGATGATAAATTTCTTTCCCTAATTTTTATGTACCACACAATCTACTACAATGTAAAAATAAAACGCCCTTGAGATCAAGGGCGTTACAACAATTATGAGAACACCTACCCGGATGTCCCCAAATATGAGGTTGCTAAAATAAACATGATATAAAAATTTATCAATCTTATCATGAGATTTCTGAAAACCATCTTTTTATTTTTTGCATTTGTAATGCAACACTTGTTAATCAGGCAGGAAACATAATCTATGTAGACGACATATGATTAAATCTTCCTTTAATCATGTGAATTGAGCGGTTCCATTGGAGCGCTTCTTTTATAAAAAACCCTCCGGATTAGGAGGGTTGATACGGCTATTGAACGGAATAGTATCCTTCAATAGATACGGATTATGCATCAAACAAGATACTTCCAAATTTCGATAAGTGCAATGAAGCAAAGTAGTTCCAAACATTCAGTTGGACTAACACCCGGTTAAACTACCCATTAGAATTAATAGTTGTTTTCCTTTGGTTGGATTAGCTTTTGAATATCATTATGCAGAAAATATACACGAGACTTTATTTTATAGGGCTTTAATTTCCCTTCTTTGATCCAATCATATAAGGTTGGGCGAGTCACCTGGAAAAAATTGCAGACTTCTCTTATTTTATATAAAGGCTTATAGGTTAAACCAGGCGTTTCATACTGCGTTGCTGCACCTGCAATTTCTGATTTCTGTTTCGCCATTTCTTCACGAACAATCGTTCGCATTTGTTGCCAGAATTGCTCCGGTTCAAAAGGAAACAAAATAGGTACTGAAGTAGGATGTTCCATAGTTCACAATTTCATTTGCACAAATTCTTTTAGTGGAAGCAAAGCCCGGTTATGGACTTTGCCTTTTTATCCCCACCATTAACCCTATCGCTGGTAAGTTGCACTCCTGCATTGCTCACGTTCATTTCGGGTTAATTATTTATAGACGTTTCTAAGAAGGCGATGCTTTTTAAAAAAGGATTGCACGAAGGAATGTAACGGATATAACCACACTCCACGAGATCCCGCAGACATTTATGATACGTTGCCCTGCTATCAATTTTGGCTAATGGCATGATCTCCTGGCTGGTAAATGCAACGGGGTTTTCAAAACGATCCAAACCCCATTTATGAAATAAGGCCATATAAAGGCTGATGTGGGTAGCGCCGATCCTTGCATCTTTGGAAATGGCTTCATAAAACGCCATTAAAACTAATGCGGCATCCATATGCTATACTCTTAATCCTTTTTTGGGGCTGGTCTTCTCTTTTTGCGGAAGCAGGTTTTTTACTTCCCTGGTTTTTTCTTTTTTTGTTTTACCAGACGTTTGGGTTTCGCTGGACACTTGTGAAAGTCTTTCATCCTTTGATTTTCCCTTATCGGGTTTAGTAATCTCAGGCTTCTGTATTTTTTCCGAAGTTGCTTCCTTAATCTCTCTGACCTGTTCAGGCTTATCCGGTTTCACTTCTTTATGGTTTAGCTTTTCATTACTGATACTGCTTTTCTCAACAAGTTCAGCCCTTTGTTCTTTGTTCAGCATTTTCATGTGAGCGTCATAAACGGTAACTGTTTTGTATTGTGGGTTCGCTTCAACAAAAAACATTTGTTCTCTTCCGCCTGCGGCCATAGTTACAGATTGAACATTTCCTTTCTGAAGTGACATCAACAGCCGTTCGCTTTGCTGTTCATTCTGCAGTTCCTTAATCGGAAATGCTTTTAAACTTCCTTCAAGATCGTAACCATAGTTTTCATGAAATTGTTTCATTTTATAGTTGCCGTTTTCCTCCTTTTCTTTAAAGTCCAATTGTATCCATGCATTAAACTTTCCTTCTTTGCCGGGAAGTTCCTTATGAACAGCCCTGCCTTCCAATAAATTGAAAGCCTCTTTCAATGTCACTCCATGACCTTTGTTCAAAAAGAAGGTCTGTTGTATATCTTTCGAAACATCATTACGGTGATGCAAATGCGCATCAAACCGGTTGAAGAAATACATATCGCTTTGATCAGATTTTTTAAATGATAAAGGGGTGTCCATATTTTTACCATTGAATTCTGATTGCATTTTTAAAACGAATTCAGGAAAGCCTTGCTGCATATTTTTTTCAAGGTCTGCATGAAGTTTATCTCCAAATCCCATAAGGCGAAGATTTTCTTTTAAGTAATCCAAATTTTGTGCGTTCATAAAAAAAGTTTTTAAATGATTTAATATTGTTTCCAGTTTTTCGCCATATTTAAGTTCGCTATACAAGTCCGTTACGGAGTTTATATGAATGGTCCTGTAAGTTTCAGTCTTGCTGTTGTTCGCAAACATCCAATCGTTTGCTTCATTTTCCGTTTTGAAAAACTGCACGTCTTCTTTGCCTAAGAAGTAAGACAACCTGTTGTAAACAAACCACGAATCTCCGCTGGCAAGTGCAGCCATTACATCGTTCAACACTTCATCAGATATAACATGCTCCGTGTTCATTTTAAATCGGGTAGTGGGATGGCCTTAACGATTTTTCGATTGTTCACTTTCATGAGGAGGTTTCTACCGCCATTCTTTTCTCCGATCTCGATGGCCAGGTATTTTGCATCGGGAATAGTAAACTTGTTCAGGGCAACAACAATTAAATTATGAGTGTTCGCTTTTACAGTTGAAGTGTTTCCCGAAACATAGAGAGGAGTGATTTCACTTTCCTGTACTGCTGTTCTCTTTGCTTTCTTTTTATCGCGGATATAGAATCGAAGAAAATTAATATCGTAGTCAATAGGGCTTAGGTTTTGAAGATCCAATTGATAGTAAATCACATTGTCCTTGATATAGATTCCGATAACACTGGCAATCATATCCCAGGAAGCATCTTTTATGCCAATCATCGTTTTGGGATTATCAAGAACACTATTCGCATAAGTAGAAATTGATGTTTTCAATTGAACAGGAAAGCGATAGATCCAGGTGGATGACTCACCATATGCAACGGCAACAGAATACACACTACCGTCATCGGTCACAATACTTAGATTAGTTTGAGGAAAATCCTTTGAGGCTGCTTTAACCAAAAGAATATTACCAGCTTCCTGGACAGGTTGAATCAAAACATCCTTTGTTCCCCTGTCCACATGCCTGATTGGATAAGGGAAAATAAGTGAAATTGTTTTGTCTGTTGCAATTTGAATGCCTCGGGTTTGCGCAAAAGATGAGATAAAAACACCTATCGCACATACGGCACATACCAACTGTTTCATAATTTGATTTTTAATGATTGAATGATTGATTACGAATTGCTGTCTTTTTGCTTAAGCAAAATTTTATAACCCGCCTTCACCGTTACTTTTACCAGTTTTGCTTTTTTAGTCAGTAAAGATTTTGCAGCATTGATGCCTGCTGTAGTTGCCTGCACCTTGAAAGATGGATCAATGGCGTTCATTTCGATATTCTGCAAAGAATTATCAGCAGATTGTTTAACAACATCTCTTGTGATCGCGCCGGGAATGTGAATCCCTTCCATGCCGTCAAGATCATAGACGGTCAACTTCACAGGAAACAGTGAATTATCCTTTCTAATGGAACTGATGTCAATGTGCAGACGTTCACCTTCCAGAGATGCTTTTCCAAAAACAAAACTTCCTTTATAAACAGTTGTTCCGTCAATTGTAATATCATTTATCAGGCGAATTTTCACAATAGCGCCATCGACCAGGCTTTGCGTTTCATGAATGACTGCTTCGATTGCATTTTGTTCACCATTATGACCGCTCGCATCCACTCCATAAAATGTATTCTGCTGATCATCCGTTTTTGAAGTATCCAATAAGCTAATTGAATACGGACTCACATTGCTCCTTACAGAAAACACCTGCTCTTTCTCAGTTGAAGATTTTTCGATCAGCCTTTGTTTCACTCTCTCAGGATGCTGGATATCCAGTATCCGATCCATCATATTATTTAACTGATCAACTGCGGGGTCTTTTGTATTTCGGGAACTGGCCCTATTCATCAGGTCCTCCAGGTGATTTACATCGTCTCCGTCAACCGAAGTATTTTCAAAGGAAGATGGTGAATTCTGTTTTTGATTGGAGTTATTATAACCACCAGTACTTTGAAGGTGACGATTCAGCTCTTCCAGCTTTGTATAGACTTTTTGCTCATTCGGATCTTTATAGTCTCCTGTCTGAAGAGGATAAGGATGATAGCGAAATGGATTCTTTGGTAATGAATCATTTAACGAAGAAGAAAAGAAAGGATCATTTTCCATTCCTTCTTTCCATTTCAATGAATCTTTTTCCGCTTCTTCATAGTAACTCAACTTGTTTTCGCCATTGTCATCTTTTAATTGCGCATTCGGCAACTGCAGGTTCAAGCCAGCAGATTGCGTTTTTACTGCCGGCTTATCTGTTGCACCTCCTCCCACTGCCCAAAATGCCATGGTAAGAAATGGAATGACCAGCAAGGGTAAGACCAGGAGCATTTTTCTTTTTCGAGGGTCTTTAAATTTTTCTTGTTTCATTTCACTGAAGTTTTTAATTGTTCCAAATAGAGATTGATTAAGAAGTTAACACTATCCATTAATTCCGGACGGCTATGTAAAAGGCTCTCCTTGAGTTTTTTTCCTTGAGTAGTTGTACTTAAGCTGTCGATATAATTTCTGAACCTTTGAATTCTTAAGAATTCAGTTTTAGTAACAACCGGGGCAACAGTTTTATCTGATTCAATGAGAATGGGTTTGATCCTGGTAACTGTAAATGAAGTTTTAGTTTTTCGCGTGAGGCTTTGTATTGTTATATTACTGCTTTCCGTTAGAAACGCGATGACAAACAGGAGCAGCAAAAGCTTTTTCTTTTTAGGTGAGTAGTTATTCGTCTTCTGTTGCAGGAAATTTGCAATACTGATCAACCGGCCGTTAACCCGGGCCAATGCCGCTGTAAGAAAAGAAGGGATTTCTCTTTTTAATTTCTTATTCTTTCGCCACAGTTTCATACGCACATTGATTTAAGGAAGATTTTACATCATCTCTTTTCTGTTTTTAAATCTTTGTTTTCAATGGTTGTCCATTTTTCAATTAGGAATCCATGCGGGTTGTTATCAGACCTGGCTACATTTCTTAAAAGCCCTTCTGTGATTAAATTCCTTATAGTAATGGAACTTGGACGAATGATCTTTTGCGTTGCAAAGCACCTGAAGTAATAAGGGTATTGGTCGATGTTTACTGAAACACTGTCTACATTAATTTCCTGGCTGACATTTCCTGAAATTATACCCGTGTAGTAATTGTTTTCTTTTAAAGATTCATAAACTCTTTTTGCTGAAGCATCCGCCAGGTAGAGGGCCTTAATAATATTGCTTTGAATGACTTTATCGTCCGGGTCCAGTGAAAAGAACCATTGGTGAAACATTTTCACATGATCCCTTGCTTCAACGGGAATATTATTTTTCCTGTCTGAAGCGATTGCTTCTAAGGCTTTACCGTTTGCAAGGACAAATATTTTTTGCTCCGCCTTTGAAACAATATCGTGAGCACTATACAACGCATAGGTACTTACGGCAACGCATGCTATGATCAGCAATAATGAGAATGATTTAACGTGCTTAAATGCAGTGTCAATATTTTTTAGTTGTCTGAACATAATGTGTTTTGTATTATTTTCCGGAAATCCTGTCTGCGAAATATCCTGAGCTGCTTCCTTGGGAAGACATACCGTTTCTAACGGCACCCGCAGCATCTCCATAAACATCCTTTATCATTGATGTAGCACTGCTGCCTGCAATCTGTATGGCAGAAGAAGTTGACGAAGAAAAAACAGATGTCACCTTGTAAAGAAGTGTATTCCCTCCTCCGGCATGCACGATATAGTTGGCAACTGATGGAACTGTGAAGTAGCCAATAATTCCAATGATCATGAAGATTAAGTAGGCAGTATCCGAGGGAGAAAAGAATGTATCTCCTGTTTGGCCTATTTGCTGAATGTCCAAAGCAATCATTTTTTCCTGGATCTTTCCAATCACCGCTCCAAAGATGTTGGCAACAGGAAGCCAGAGAAATACGTTGATGTATCTGGCTAACCATACAATAAGTGTGTGCTGGAAGCCGTCGAAAACTGCGATCCCAAAAACAAGAGGCCCAAGAATAGCCAGTATGATTAAGTAAAATGTTCTTATGGTATCAATGCATAAGGAAGCCGCCTGGAACAAAACCTGGAGCACTTCACTCATCCATTCTTTAATCGTGTTCTTAAAATTGTAGGCTGCTTTGGCCATGGCAAAGCGAACGTCATTGCCAATGGATTCAAACCAGCCTTCGCTCTCTCCTTTAGGATGACTATACTTATACCAACGATCCCTGTCACCGTCTCCGTTTTCACCCACATAAATCTGCCACAACTCTGTCCCTTTAATAGCTTCTTCTTTCTGCTTTAACAGCGTAGCGATTGCCTTATCCGAATTCTCAACCATTGCTCCGGTAGAAGTAACGGTTGGTTTCATTACTCCATTGACCATTGCAATCACTGTTGGAAAAATAATCACCGCGAAACCGATAACGAAAGGACGGAACAGTGGGTAAAAATCAATCGGCTCTGCTCTTGAAATATGTCCCCAAACCCTGTAAGCGATGTACCAGGTCGCTGCAAATCCTGCAATGCCCCTGCCAACACCAATAAGTTGTGAGCATAGCGGCATCATCTCATCATAAAGCTGGTCGAGAACTGAATGCAAGCCTTTCATTTCATCCGCAAGTCCATCCTGGGCAAAAGAAAGTATCGGCAATAAAATTCCTGTTAGTGCGATCAGCACTGTTTTTGTATAGCGTATCATATCGTTTGATTAATTATTTAGGGCCGTAGATCTTTTTAGCAAGCTTAATTTGATTTTCATCCTTCGTTCTTTGAAGGGCAAGGATAGAAGTTTGATTATTGAAGTGCCGGAGGAAAGTAAGCTTATCGGCCATGTCTTCGCATAGTGCATCGATTTGTTTTAACCGTTCATCATCACTCATCCGAAGTGTACCGGACGTGACGATCATAGTTAGCGTTTCTAAATTATTTACGCTCTGATCAAATAGATTGGAATAGACTTTTCCCATGTAGTCAATTTCGTCAGGAGTAAACTTTCCGTTTTCTTTAAACTGTTTAAATGCAGATTTATATTCTAATACTATTTTTAATTGCAGCGAAATAATATCCGCAACCTTCTTATAATTTCTGACGGCAGGACTTACTTGAAGTAATCCATCCAGGAATAATTGATGAAGATTGAAGTTGCCTTCTGAAATATTTTTAATGGTGGAGTAGCCCTTGTAGATAATCTCGTATCCCTTTTTCAGGTCTGCAAGCATTTGTTTTAATTGAGAGAGCTTTTGGACATCAAGCAGTAATTGTTCTGCTTCTTCGGTTTGCGCTTTTGAGAAATGAGGATAGAAAAGAATCACTAGTAAAAACACAACACACTTTTTCATACTCACAATTTTTATTAGAAGTTATTTTATGCCATACAGCGAATACAGTTTGTTTACTTCCTTCCCATCTTTCAGGCGATCAATGACCAGCAGTTTGATTTCATTCCCAAACAATTGAGAAAACTGGTATCGGTCCTGCATTTGAAAATAAATCTTGTCAATACGCTGGATACGTTCATCATCTTTCAATTGCAGTTGATCATCATTAATTGCCATGCCCAGTTCACTTAGTAAATCATTGCAACCACCAATGAGGTTCATGTAGACAGAGATGATATAGGTTCTTTCCTTGTCATTTAAAAATCCAGTCGCGGGAGATACAATGAGCTGGTATTGTTTTTCAATGTTTGCTTTCATATTATAAGTGCAAACAACCTTGCTGTAGCTTTTAATATCTGGTCTTACGTTCCATAGCGAAAGAAAATAATTACTATGCTGCCGGTAATCTCCCTCTTTACTATTGAAAACATTGGTCAAACCATTGTGGGCAATATCATAACCTTTATTCATTACCTCTCCATAAGCCTTTAGTGCACCAATCTGTTCTACCAGGTATTTGATCTGCGTTTCCTTTTGTTTGAACCATTCTTCAAAAGTCTGGGCGTTTACACGGCATGCATTTATAAGAAACACCATCACAATTATCACTTTTTGCATACACAGTTATTGAAGTCCATACAAATTTTTAATGACTGAAATCTCGTTTTGATCTTTTGCCCTGGCGAGTGAGAGTTGAACGTTCTGAGTGGAGAAGCTTCTTAGATCGTCATAATTCTTTTGAATCGCATTCTCGACGCCATCAATGATCTCCATTCTCTTTTCGTCAGACATCTGAGTAGCGAAAGAATTGATCGCAAGGTAAAGACCATCTAAGTTTTTTAGGCTTTCATCTATAATACCCGAATACACGCTTCCTATATAACTCACTTCATCTGGAGTAAAATGATTGTCCTGCCTGATGCCATCAAAACTTCGCTTGTACTCCTTTGCTATGGCCAACTGGAGGACAGTGATCTCTTTCATTTTATGGTAATAAGTCAGGACCAACTTTACCTTCTGCAGTTCTTCGAAATAATCTTTATAAAGCACTCGCTGCTTTTCTACCCATCCGGTAATTTCATCTAGCTTCATTTTCGACATTGTATTTTCGATAACCTTTTGGGCGTTCTGAAGCCAGATTGTTTTTGTTTGCAGTCTTTGAATCTTTAGATCAACTGCCTTGATCACTTTTGTAATCCCTTCTTTGATGACAAGTGTGATAGGGTCCTGCGCTTTTACTTTATTAACTAGTGCAATAACCCAACACAACACAATCAAACACACGAATCTTTTTTTCATACCACACTCTATTTTTTTTATTGAATTCGTTTATAAACCGAGCCGCCGGATACTAAACTATTGCCATCACTAGAGAAAGTGTAAATTCTTCCATGCTTTTGTTCATTTAATTGGGCCGTAGCTTTATTAAATACACAAGTCGAATTTTCTGTTTCGTATTGATAGGGGCCTACAATTCCATTAGAGATTCTTTGATATCCCGTACGTCTTGTGTAACTGAAAGTATTGGCAGCTTCATTCAATGGTCTTATTTCCACTGTATCCATTGCTTTACTAAACTCACTTTGATAGGTAGTTATATATGTACCCTTGACCAAAACATTGTTTTCAGGGTTGTTACAAGCTGCAAATACAATTGCCGAAATGATGGAGAGCTTACTTTTCATAGTTAGCTGATTTAAGGGTGAAGAATTTGTTAGGCCCTATAATGTTCTCATTTGGTGCACCAGGGTTATGATGCCTTTTTCCATATTGCCGTACGTTTTTGCATACTCCATCACTTTCATTTTTTCCTTTTCTTCAGTGGTATAAGTCAGGTATTCTTCCGGTGACACCTCAGTCCGGTACACTTTGCTAATCATTCCTCCAAGCGAAATAAAAACCTCCTTATATTTCTTTGCTGGATCATTGGATTTGTTAATCGACAACACCAATGCTTTCTCTTTTTCTGTAAGGCCAAGCAATTCCTGGATCTGGTCAAATTTGTTTTGATACTTGGATTGATCAAGCAAAATCTTGCAGTCACTATTGTTAATGATAGCCTGCTTAACAACAGGAGATGAAATAATATCTTCCACCTCCTGTGTAACAACAACTGCCTCACCAAAAAACTTTCTTACTGTCTTGAATAGGTATTTGATGTATTCCGCCATTCCTTCTTTTGCAATAGCTTTCCAGGCTTCTTCAATTAAAATCATTTTCCGAATGCCTTTGAGTTTGCGCATCTTGGAAATAAATACTTCCATAATAATGATAGTAACGACTGGAAAGAGAATCGGGTGATCTTTTATGTTGTCCAGTTCGAATACAATGAACCGTTCTTTAAGTAATTCAAGGTTCTCCGTTGCATTTAAAAGATAATCGAACTCACCACCTTTATAATACGGCCTTAGCACATAAAGAAAATTGGAAACATCAAAGTCCTTTTCCTTCACCTCGTCCCTCTTTAATACTTCTACAAACTCCCTTTGCAGAAACTCATAAAATGAATTGAAGCAGGGAAATTCATTTTGGCTTTTCTCAAGATGCTCGTAATACAATTGAAGTGCATTGCTTAATGCAACATATTCACTGCGGTTAAAAGTCTCATTGTCTTTTTTCCAAAGTGCCAGTAACAGCGTTTTAATCGATTCTTTTTTCTCTGTATCTAAAACATCGCCTTCGCCAATGTAGAAGGGATTAAAGCGGATGGGATTCTTTTCATCATAAGTGAAGTAGTAGCCTTTCACCATATCGCAAAGACCTTTGTAAGAATGGCCTACATCTACTAACACGATGTGTGTTCCCTGCTCATAATACGAACGAACCATGTGGTTGGTGAAGAAAGATTTTCCGCTGCCGCTGGGTCCCAGTATAAACTTGTTTCGATTGGTACAGATCCCTCTTTGCATTGGCTCATCTGAAATATCAACATGAACAGGATGTCCGGTCAGCCGATCTCCTAACCTTATGCCAATTGGTGAGAGAGAGGAACGATAGTTCGTTTCAAGGTTTAAAAAACAACAGGCTTGTTCCAGGAAAGTGTCAAACGTATCATTCATTGGAAAGTCAGCTTCGTTGCCTGGCATTGCAGCCCAATGAATTTGAGCAGCGCCATCTGTTTCCATTTTAGGTACTGCATCCATCCCGGCAAGCGCAGAAGAAACGAGATTGCGCAGATCTTTCAGCTTATCTTTTCCATCGGCCCATACCAGTACATTAAAATGCGCTTTCACTGGTAATCGCTGTTGTGAGATCGCTTCATTTAAAAACTCATTGGTAGCATCTCTTGCAATTGTATTCTCCCTTGAGTAAGCGGATAATGATTGCAGTCTTAGTTTCTTACTTTCCAGTCTTTGAATCGTCTTCTGCGCATCATCAATGAAAATGAACTGGTTGAAAATATGATTGCAGGAAAGCAGTTGCCCTAGTGGTGAAGCAAATCCCACTGAAAATTTTGTTTTATCTGTTGAATACCTGTCATAGTTGATCCGGCTACCACAAAGTGCAGGAAGATTTTCGGGCTCTGCTAACGTATAAAGCTGGCAATGATTGGCACCAATTCGTATCCCATTGTTAAATTCAAGATCGCTGATCAAAAGATCATCTTCTTTACTTAGCAGGTAGCAATAGCGTTCAAGGGCACCGGCTTTTTTGGGAGTGCTGATGATTTTTTCTTCGGTGATTCTTTTCAAGCGAATAAAGCCACTGTCTTCCAAAATCTTTTTAAACTGGCCTGCACTATCTAAAAACTCTTGCAGGAACTGAGGTTTTAAAACATTTTCAGGAACGACGCTTGTCCTGACAAGACCTGAAAGAAGGGAACTGGATGGCTTTCTTCCACCTGGCTTTTTAGTTAAGTATATAAAGCAGCTGTGATCTAGATAAGGCCGCTCATTAAAAAAGCGTTCGCTGCTTCTTGAAAGAAAAGAAAGTTCCTTTGAATAATCTCCCTTATGCTTCGAATCAATAAACCAGTCCTGTTTATGAAATACAGAATGTTTGGGAATTACCTTGATCGCTTTTACCCATGACTGGTGGAAAGCTTCATGGTCCCTGTCAGAGAGTGTAAACAGTTCCGGTAATTCACATTCATAAGCAAGTGTAAAATCGCCTTGCCTGGAAAGGATCAAATCATTCTCCACACCTAAAATCGGCAGCATATTTTCCAGTCTTCTTTCCATGTCTTCCATTTTCATTATGTCAAATAAACTCTTTGAAAAACTTTTCTTGAACGACTCTTGATTACTCCTGGCACACCTTTCTTAGCCATCTTTTTCATTAATCCATATTCACCGTATTTATTGGAGAGTCGACCTACATAGATGAATAACCCGCTTCCGCAAATAAGTATGATCGCAAGACAAATGAAGGGATGAACACCGCAGATATAAAGCGCAGCGAACAGGATCAAGAGGACCAATAGACCACCGCCTAAGTACCAGATATATTGTGCTTTGAACCCCTTGAATTCAATGGGCTTATTAATTCCTTTGTTGATGGTGTATACACTTGTGCTCATAACAATAGAGTTATACACCAAAGAAGGATCTGATTACAGTAGCCACTACAACTAAAAAAACACAGGAGCCAAACCAGGCAGCGGCAACTTTCCCGGTATCATGGTCTCCGCTGTTCCATTTATTAAAAACCTTAATAGCGCCAATCAGTCCAACAATAGCACCCACAGCATACATCAGGTTTGTACCGGCAGAAAAATAACTTCTGACCTTAGTGTTGGCATCATTGATACCAGCCGTTCCATCCTGCGCGAAAACGGCAACACTGATTAAAAATGATGTAACAAAACAACTTCCATAGGCAAGCATTCTACTCGCAGTAATTTTCCATCTGCACTTTTTCATACTTCACATTTTTATCCTGATAAAATGATTGATTGTAAAAGCCCCTTTGAAAAAGGGGCTTTGTGTTGCCCGCACTCATTAACCAAACCATACACCCTTCAACTCCTCAGCACTTAAATGAATGGAGCATATATTTTCGCATTGCGTAGCAATAAGGTTCGTTAGAGACTCTTTATAATCAGAACTTCTCAACGAAGGATATTTTTGAAGGATCGTGAACAGGCCAAACATCAATTCATGCTTAATGGCCTTCGTTTTTTTCCCGTTTTCAAAGAAAGCATTGAGTTCGTCTATGCATGCTTCAATAATATATTCTTCACTTTCTTTCATCGTTTGTTTGATACCTGGATTGTCCACTTCAAAAAGAGTAGGTTGGTTATCTCCATTTGCTGAGGTATCTAAATTAAATACTTGTTTTGGAGAAGAAAGTGACGACCCGTTTCTGAAGTAAACAAGATAAACAACAATGTAATAGACTAAAGTTATTGCAACAAGCAAAGTCCAGTACTCCTGCCAGGAAATATTACTAAACATAGATTTTTATTTTCTTGGGTTCACAAAACATTTACACGCATCAGGTGCCAATCACACCATCAATAAAACTGTATGCAAAATAGTTTTTGATTCAACCCTTTTGGTGGAGGCGGATAGAACCCTGGTTGAATTATGGGAAACTTCTGTTGACCAGCTCTTAACCTGCTGACATCTTGAAGATAGGCCGCATCCATACTTTTTACCTTTCAAGTTTTGTAGGGTGGCCTCATGCCCTTGTTGCGTTCCATAGAGACAAATGATAGTCATTCATTTTACAATTTACAAATTGTAAAATGTAAAAGATAACCTGAATGGCGATCCTCTGCACCCCTGCTTATTTGAGCGACTACGGTGAAATTGAGTGTGTCAATTATAATAAACCCTGTAAATTATTTTTTATCTCTTCGCACAAATATTCTCGCCCGGCATGTACTTCTAAAACAGCTTTGAGGATTTCGTCCTTCGGAGAGTTTTTTGTGAGATAGCCTAAGGCGCCTTTTCGCATTATGGATTGCGCATACGATGGCTGTGTATGCATTGACATACCGAGAATTTTTGAACCCGGCGAAACCTCA
This sequence comes from Flavisolibacter sp., assembly GCA_035554655.1. GTDB lineage: Bacteria > Bacteroidota > Bacteroidia > Chitinophagales > Chitinophagaceae > Flavisolibacter. The sequence continues at coordinate 38,056 of DATMIF010000053.1, read as the reverse complement.
AGAATTTTGCCCGTAGTTTCAATTCCATCTGAACCAGGTAAATTAATATCCATAATAACAACATCCGGTTGTAATTCTTTGGCTTTCTCAACCGCTTCCTCTCCCGATTCGCATTCGGCAATCAACTGGAAGTGATCAGAAGTTCTCAAAATAAATGACAATGCCTGCCTCGCCATTTTATGGTCATCAGCAATCAGAACGGTGATTTTTTTCATCTGTGATGTTTATTGGTTTTGGCCGCATAGAACTATCATGGCCGCTTGCTGGAATAAATACTTATCCGAATAAAAACGATCATGCAGAAGAAGCACTAACATTGTCTTCTTCATGTAAAGGAATAGATACTTCAAGTGTGCAACCATTGCCTGGCTGTGATTCAATATTTAAACTACCATTATAAAATTTAACCCTGCTTGCCATATTTCTCAATCCTATACCGCTTGCTCTTTTGTTTGTGTCAAAGCCAATCCCATCATCGGCAATTATCAAAGAGGCCTCGCCAAATTTTGTTTCTCCCTTTATTTTTATATTTATTGCCCTGGCATGTTTTACAATATTATTGATCTGTTCCTGCGCAATCCTGTAAAGGACAAGTTTAATATTCCCGTTCACCTGGTCTTCATCAAAATCTTCCATTTCAACATTTATCAAAATGCCAGATGCGATTTGGATTTCACTGACCAGTTCTTTCAGTGTGTTGGATAAAGCCTCTTCCAGTACAGGAGGAACAAGCTGTTTGGAAAGCTGCCTGATTTCATCAATAGCAAGAACTACGTTTTCATAACCTTTCTTCGCTGCTTCTTTTTGCAGGTCAGGGTTACCAGCCAGAACCACTTCGAGATACAGTTTGGCAGCTGCCAGAACCTGGTTTATATTGTCGTGAAGTTCTTTGCCGATCTCCTCTCTTTCTTTTTCCTGTGCCTGTATCGTTGTCTCCGTGATCAATTTTTGTCTTAAAAAGAACTGTCTTGATAATTCAGCTTCAGCTTTTAATTTTTCGGTGACATCATTTGCAAGTACCAGCCTTGCCGGTTTGTCCCGGTAAATAATATCGTCTGCAACGACATCTACTATGATGATTGTACCATCTTTCTTTTTATGACGCCATATACCTGACTTTGTTGTTCCCTTCACCTCTTTACGCAGGGAGTCCAGGTATTTTTCTATGTCTTCCCTTGGCCTCATATCCCTTGCATTCAACTGCAGGAATTCATTTTTTGAATACCCATAATGATTAACCGCTGCATCATTCACATCGAGTACATCAAGCGTTGATTTCGAAATGATCCACATTGGCATTGGATTTTTTTCAAACAAGAGCTTGTATTTCTGAGCCTCGTTCTCAAGAATCTCTTGTGATGAATGTACGCGGGAGGCCATTGAATTAAATGCCCTGGCCAGTTTACCTAATTCATCATACCGGTTCACTTCAGTAAGTGACGTGTAATTGCCTTCAGCAATATCAGTAGTGGCAACGGTCAGCTTTCTTAATGGTTCGCTGATCTTGCGGCTCATTAACCAAGCAGCGACAATTCCGGCGATCAACAAAAGGCCCCCTGTTATCAATAACCAATATAAAGTTTGGGTTGCCTGCGCCATTATTTTTTTCTTGGACAGTTCAACTACAACCAACCATTTACTGTTTGCAATAGGGTGCATGGATGCGATCACCGGAACATCATTATCCGAAGAGTAATCACCAACATTTTTTTTATCCGATTGCGTGATGAGCGGAGCGGGAACACTCCTCATCATATCAGTCCACAACGAACCATCAGCATTACCGATATAAAGTTTTGCGCCGGTACCCAGCAATTGGGATAGTTGGTCTACCGCCTTCGATGTTGCTGTTAATTGCCTCCATCTTACAATATATCCAATCAATTCATTTTGCTCAGTAATCGTAGCTATGGTGGAATAATAAATTAAGCTGTCTATCTTAATAAATTTTCCGACCCTTGCTGAATCAGGTTTTGTTCCTGAAAAACCAGGTAAAACCGGGTCCAGCTTTTTGTCAAAATGAACACCTTTTTTTGCAGACTTGAAAAGCGGGATTTTATCCATGTTCCTTAATTCAACCTGCACATTCAGGCTATCTTTTCTTAGTTCCTCAATTAGCTTTGATACTTGTTCAGCAGAATCTTTCCCGTTTGATAAAATGTATTTCTTAACTGATGGTTTGTTGCCTATTGCATGGGTGGTTGAAATAAAAGTTTGTGTATTTGCAGACAGCATCCTGCTTAGCTGTTCTGTCAATGATAGTAAACGCTCGTGTCCTACTTTAAAGGAAGCTTTTTTTACACCCACATAAGATATGATACCATAAATAGAGATGATAATAAGAAGCAGCACACAGATTAATAGTGGCAATCGCTGGCGTATCGAAAGGCGTACAAAAGAAGGTTTCATTGGCAAGGTTAAGGTCAGTTTGATCACGGAAAAAGGACACGTATGTCCAAAATAGTAAAGAAGTTCAAAAAATGCAATAGCGCTCCATAAAACCTTTATGCTCCTTTTTCACTAACTGGTATAGTGCGACTAAGCTGAAATTAATTTCTTAGCGAATCTTTCACTTGAGTTAAACGATCAACGATTCGCTCCTGGACTATTTTAAATGAATGAATCAAAATTAAAAGTTGATGTGCCTGAAAAAAATGCCGAAACGTAAAGTTTTGTTTGCTTAGATCGAATCCGTATCTCAATTTCCTTGTAAATTCATCCAATGTCTCTACATCTGTGAACCTGATTTCTCTCCTAATCCGCTCGCTACAAATTGTGCCAAAAGCCGGTTTTGACTATTAAAGCGGCGCAGATGAATAAAACATCAGCATTTATTTTGGTTATATTTTTAGTTCCCCGCTATCGGTTTGCCTATAACCCAACCTCGGAAAAACACTTAGCAGTTTTACATTTTTACTTTTAAACTGGTATTTATTTTACTTAGTATTTATATTTCGCAACGATTCCGTACCGATGAAAATCAAAGAAATCAGGATTGTTCTCCTTGTTTTACTGCTGTCTGCGTCTAAACTCACATTTGGACAGGGCCGCGTTGTCATCAATGAATTCATGCCCTGGTCTGGTTGCAGCACCACCAGCGAATTCATTGAGCTCATGAACTTCGGACCTGGTCCTATGAACATCGGCTGCTATATTCTTACCAACGGAACGTATGCAGTTACCATTCCTGCCAATACCATTCTCCAACCCGGACAATACTATGTCCTATCGGGACAAAACACACTGGCACAGGGTTGCGGTAATACCGATAGCCTGATACATGTCGATTTAAACTGGACGTCCTGCAACTGTACCAACAGCACCATACCTGTAACCGGCGACGGTTTTATGACCGATGGTGGAAGTGCCAACGAAAAGATCGTCCTCATGGATCCGAGTCTCAATATCATCGATGCCGTTTCCAGGACCATGCCAGTAAGTCCATCTGTTTCCATCACCACATCTTCCATAAGTGGCGGGTGTACCAGCAAAACTTTCAACCTGTCAACAATGACTGTCAGTTACGAAACCATCGGTATATCCACCGGCGTCGACAACAGCTTTGCCCGCAAGGTCGATGGTGACTGCGGCTGGTTAAAGACAACTGCCATTAGTGCGCATGCTGCTAATAAAACAGGCAGCAGCTCTTCGGCAACTTATAGCTTTAATACCGTCAGTGCTTCCGATTGCCAGTCAACCGCAGGCAGTGTCTCCATCCAGGTCTCGGCCTCCGATGTCAATGCACTCTTCCCAATGAACTATACCCTCGCCTACGATGCAGACGGCACCGGCACCTTTACTAACGCCGATACCTACCTGTACGGTACTGATAACACTGCCCCTTCTATCGATATTAATAATCTTGCGTATGGACGTTACCGTATTACAGTAGGCTCATCTTCCGGGTGCAACCTTAAAAGTTTCGACTTCTTTATTTTTAATTGCTACGGTGTGGTCTTGCCGGTAAAGCTTCAATATTTCAAATACAGCGGTATGAAAAACAACCAGCAGTATTTTGTTTATAAAATGGAAGATGTAAGCAATCTAAAGGAAGTGGTGCTTGAAGGAAGTAACAACGGTACTTTCGAACCGGTAGCAACCCAATATTTTTTCACCGCCGGCGAAGCCACCATCCAGTCACCGCTCTCTTCTTATGCTATTTACCGGCTCAGGATAAAAGATAAGAATGACAAGGTCAGTTATTCACCCGAAATAAAAATAACTACGGCAATTTCGCAGGGTGTCCATTATTGGCCCAATCCCGTGCAGGACAGAATCTTTATTGAAATCATGAGTACCCAAAAAGCTGATGCCACTTACAACATTATCAGCTCAAACGGAACCAAAGTAAAACAAGGGCATCTTAACTTAAAAGCAGGCGACCAGGTCGCCAGCATTGGTCTGGGTGATTTGGTCAAAGGTGTTTATCATCTGTCCATAACAGGCGATGCCATTCAACCCATCCAATTCCAGTTTATAAAATAATCATCTAAAACCAAATCAATATGTCTCTTACATTATTAATGCAAGTAGCTGCAGTTAATTTCATAGCATGGATCATTTGCGATCTTATTGAACACCACAGGATGAACAGGAGTTAACTGCAATTTTTTTTGTCATGACAAGAGCTTGTTTTACTCGCCCTTTTGTTTGCCTTAAACGATTGCTACCGATAATCACTTATTCTTTCAAAGTTTTACAGTGTTCTATTTTAATTGATTCTAATCCCTGCTAGCTTCGCCTCTCCTTAAACCAATACCATGGAAAAACTAATTACATCAAACGGCAGCTATAATGTTTATATTAACCGCCTGCCTGAAATCGACGAAAAAACCTTCCACCTTTCCTTCATTGACAAAAACAATAAACTGCATACCTTACTAATGACCTGTGTGAATGATAATTGGCAGATTAAGGACGACCAATCATATGATACCTGGATATTGGCCCTTCAACCTCAATTGCACCGGTTCATCGTAAAACATCTGGAGCAGGAGTACAATGAGCTAAGTAAGGCTTCTTAATTGCCATTTTTTTAGTCACGTTGTGCATTCATTTACTGGTTAAACACGGCTTCACCCAACCATACCCATAGCTAACAGCTAATAGCTAAGCTAGCAGCGAAATAAAAAAGGGGCCGGAATAAATATTCAGCCCCGAATAAAATCCAATATCCTATGAAAAACCGGTACTAATGTAGGTTTCTGGTTTCGTACTTACAACAGGTTTATAGTATTCTTTTCAAAATGTGCATAACCCTTCTTTCATCGTAAATCATATTGGCTAAAACCGTGGGCATCTCAGCGCTTCGGCTGTCGAGCTTTCGCGGTTCAAAAAGCCTGCATAGCGTAACGAGATCTCGAATCCGCCACGACCATAGCTGCTTGCTGCCAGTCGCGATATATTTACATCATAGCTCAATGAAACTGTAAAGGGCTTGTAATCCATCTGGATCGTTGGAATCAGCGCATCACCCCATCTTAAAAATGCACCTGCCTGTAAAGTATGATCCGGGTCGTCTGTATAGGGACCGATCTTCAAACCATACAACATACCGCTCAATGTTTCCGAATAACTTCCCTGCCTTACATGATCATTGTAAATCGTAACGAAGGAGGATTCATTAACCGATAGTTTTATATCGGCCGAATACACCCACTTCGGTTGCACCACTACGTTATAATCGTTAAAGAATGAATTTTTAGGTTTGTTAAAATGATGATAGGCCACACCCACAACCACGTTGTTCATTTCGTTTTGCCCGATCTGTGTATTATAACTGATGCCTGCGCTTCCATCTAAATAATGATACCGGGGTTGCAGGTTGGTTTCGCCGTCGTAACTGCCTTCATAACTGCTGGTTGTTTTTATCTTGCTCCGGTCTATGCTGCGTTGTACCATTCCCGCCATAAACCCTAACGACAGGTACGAGTTTCTTTCTTCGCTCAACGACTTGTGATAGTTCAGTGCGGGCAATACATGCGTGGTCTGCATTCCTATTGAACCAGAACGGTCATAAAATACCTGGGCGCCTAACGTAAGGTAGTCATCGCTTACCACAGGTATTTTGTACTCGGCATTCAAGGAAGCGGTCTTGTAGGCATTCGCTACACTGTTCCATTGAGATCTGTAAATGGTTTGCACCCGCACATCTGCATTCATTAATCCGGCCAGGGCAGGATTGCGATAGAGCGGTGCTTCAAAAAATTGCGAAAAATGAATGTCCTGTGCTCCTGCAATTTGTATGGTAAACACGGAAATCAAAAACATCAGTGCTAACCGGGTATGGATACGTTTCATAAGATTGGATTTGAACAAATAATTTTGGTGTTTAGGTTATTATCGCAACAGGCTTACGTCTCCTTTAAAACTCAATACCTCGTTGTTCTCACAAATCACTTCACAGGACCAGATATACACATCGGGTGCCAGCAGGGCTCCTTTGTATTTTCCATCCCAGCCATAGGCTGCATCGTTGGCACTGAAATCCGCTTTTTCAAAAACAATCTCACCCCAGCGGTTAAACACACGAAGTGATTTAATACGATTGATTCCAGTTCCCCCTGGATAAAACCTGTCGTTTATGCCGTCCCCGTTTGGAGAAAAAGCATTCGGCACAAATAAATTACCATTGTTACAAATTACATTCACGGTCACATCATCGCTCGCAGCACATCCTCCGTCATTTTTCACAATCACCCTGTAATTGGTCGTTTGTTTTGGCTTCACAAGTGTCATTGCGCATGTAGTGCAACTCATGGCACCGGTGCCAATCCATTGCCATGCCGTAACATCAGCTGAACTGGTAGCTTTGAGCTGAATTGCTCCTCCAACTACCAGGCTCTGGTCCGCACCTGCATTTACAGAAGGAATCGGCCAAACTTTAATCGATACTTCGGCGGTGTCAGTAAAACAATTATGATTGTCCTTTCCAACCACATGGTACATAGTTGTCGTCTGTGGCATTGCCGTGGTAATAGCGCTGTTTGGATGTTGAACACCTTCGGCTGGCTGCCACGAATAAATATCAGCACCACTTGCGGCAAGTCTGACTTCTTTTCCCTGGCATACGGTATCACCGGGTTCTACCTTTAAAACAAAAGGCTGTTGTACAGACACCAGTACAGAATCCTTACTGCTGCAGCCAAATTGATTGGTTCCAATTACCACGTAAGTTGTGGCATGTTCAGGAGATACTGTAGGCCTGGCACATGTTGTACAACTAATGGCTTCATTCGTTTCCCACCTGTAGCTGTCTGCACCACTGGCATGTAATTGTACTTCGGTACCATAACAAACCCACTCATCCGTTCCTGCATTGGTCAAAGGCAGTGGATGTATCGTCAGCTTTTTAAGGGCACTATCTCTGCATCCATTTGCCGCCGTTGCAATCAACTGAATGGTATAATCTCCTGCGCTCGTATAAACCTGCGCTGGTACATTAACGGTAGTTGAATGCCTGCCGTTTCCCAGGTCCCACTGCCAGCCTAACTGCACTGGCTCTCCGGCTATTACTAGAGCCTTATATCCAATGACTGTTCCTGCGCAGGCTTCATCAATGCCCTCAATGCTAACATCTGGTGCAGGCAATACGGTAATGGAATCTTTCATAACTATACTGCTGTTGCAGCCATGCTGTGTAAAGGCAGTAAGCCTTACAGTATAAACACCCGCCTGCCTGTAAAAATGCAGGGGATTGATTTCATTGCTTCCCGTGCCATCACCAAAATCCCACTGGAAGCTGGTGATGAGATCATTGCTGATGGTTTTGTTCGTGAACTGTATGGTTCCTTCCCTGCAAATGCGGTTGCTGTTCACCGAGAAACCCGCTGTCACCTGGTATACCCTGATCGTGTCTGTTCCTACAATGGGAACCTGGCAGCCCGACGCATCTGTCAAAATGATTTTCGGAATAAATTCTCCTGCATTGGTGTACTCGTGCAGGGCAGAAGTGCCATTGCCGGAAAGAGTATTTCCATCACTGAAATCCCACACAAAAGAAGTGACGTTTTGTGTGGTCGCCGTAAAGTTTACCGTTAATGGATTGCAACCGGAAAGCGGCGTATAGGAAAAGTTTCCACTGGGTCCCTTCACCGTTATTTTTTGATAAGCAGTATCTGTGCAACCGCCTGCACCTGCTACAACAAGCCTGGCATAGAAAATGCCCGCAGCATTATAATAGTGCGTTGGATTAGGTAGGGTAGAAACATTGCCATCACCAAAATCCCATTGCAGTGAAACATAGCCTGTTGACTGATGGGTAAAATTCACGATCAGCGGGGGGCAATTACCGGCAGAATCTGAAACTGTAAATTTTGCTTTGGGTAAAGAGATACTGATATACTCTTTTTTGGTTAGTGAATCTTTGCAACCATATTGGTCGGTTACTAACAACTGGATGGTGTATAATCCTACATAGTCGTAAGAATGGCTGGGCTGAAAAGAAGTCGAAGTGTTTTGGTCGCCAAAATTCCATTGATATCGGGCATTGCTGCCGTCAGAAGCATTAATGAAGGAAATATTTTTTCCCGGACAGGACATCGAATCGGCAGCGTAAAAATTAGCGATAGGTTGCGCAATGGTGACTGCCGCATTTTTTGTCAGTTCATCCCTACATCCATAATTATCTTTCACAACCAACGAAACGGTATAGTTGCCGCGGTCCAGGTAATGATGCTGTAGAGAGGAGCCGCTTGTTGAGTCAAGGTGACCATCACCAAAATTCCAGGTTGATTGTATAATAGTATGTTCGCCATCGCCTGAAGATGTATTGCTAAAACCAATCGCATTCTCTTTAAGGCAGGCAACCGGCGCTGTTATACTAAAATCAGCCCTGGGTCCAAATACCTTTACTTCTGTTGTGTCACGGCTGGTACACCCGTTTATATCGGTTATACTCAGCACTGCCGAATAAGTTCCCGCATGGGAATAGGTATGTGAAAACATGGTACCCGAATAAGTACCGTCACCTGTATCCCAATGCCAGTTGGCAATATTGGAATCAATAACCGAAGGGGAAGAAAAGTTTACAGCTGACCCTTTGCAGATAACCGGCTTGTCGATAACGATCACTGGTTTTTCATCCACGATCTTTACAAAACTGTAATTGGTATTCCAGCAGGTGGAGTTGAATGTTTTCAAAACCACTTTGTAAAGACCCGGCTTCAAATAAGTATGTGAAGGATTACGTAGGTTGGAATTGCTGCCGTCTCCAAAATCCCATTCTACGCTGGTAGCGCCAATCGATTTATCAGTAAAATCGATTTTGTATTTATCAGTGCAACTGTGCTGGAGAGAAAATAAAGAAATTGGAGGAAGTACATTAACGGCATCCTTAACCGTTACCGTATCGGCACAGCCATTACTCGAAGCAATTAAACTCACCGTAAATTTTCCAAGTCCGTCAAATACATGTGAAGGATTTTGGTCGGTTGATGTAAGATGATCGCCAAAGCTCCAGTGCCATTCGTCAACGTTGCCGGTACTGATGTCGGTAAACTGGGCAGGATTGACATTACATACTTCCCCTGGAGAAGCCGTGAACTGCGCATGGGGTTTGTTCCCGGCCCTCACTGCATTATTCAACGTTACGGAATCCCTGCATCCCGTTGCGGTAGTAATGACAAGCGTTATATCGTAGCTACCTGCCGTGGTGTAAACATGTTCCGGTGCAATATCTGTACTTGTCGCGCCGTCACCAAACTTCCATAAATAAGTTTGTATGCTCTGGTTGGACACAATGCTTGCAGTTGGACGTATGGTTAACGGTACACATCCCCGCTGGGGGAGGCCTTTTAATTCAATCTGTGGTTTTTGAACCCGGATGAAATCTTTTTTGATCATGGTGTCAGTACAGCCACCTGCATTAGTCACTACTAGTGTTACGGTGAAGTTTCCAAAGGAGTAGTAGGTATGAATGGGATTGGCTGCCGTCGCTGTGGTGCCGTCACCGAAGATCCAGAAATAAGAAACGGCATTTACTGCCTGCGATTGAAATTGCACATTAGCAGGCGACTGGCAAAAGACTTGAATGCCTGCACCGAAATCTGCTCTTGGTTTTGCCGTAACAACAATAGGTTTGGAGGCCGAATCTTTACAGTTTCCAAAATCATTGACCAGTTTTACGGTATAGTCGCCCGCTGCTGTAAATGTTTTTGACGGATCAATGCTGTCAGAATAGGTACCGTCCCCAAAACTCCATTTTGAAGAAGAGGGAAGAGGTGACGAAGTATTGCTAAAGCTTACCGGCTGTCCTTCACATATCAAAGCAGGCATTGAAAAATCAGAACGGTTGGTTCCGAGGTTCAGCAAATTTGTTTTTTTCAGCGTATCCCTGCAACCTTCCGCACTAATGGCAACCAGGGTTACAGTGTAGCTTCCGTTGCTATGATACATATGGGAAGGCTGGTTTGCAGAAGAACCATTGCCATCGCCAAAGTCCCAAACATAACCGGCAGCAGTACCCGTTGTTGCATTGTTGAATTGAACCGTTACAGGTGCCGTGCAAATTTCCTGGGAATTCAAATTGAACGAAGCTTTAACCCCTTCGCTGATTTTTACATACTGTGTTTTGGTAACTGTTTTTGTACAGCCAAAGCTGTTGGTGATTTTCAATGAAACATTATAATTGCCGGCAGCTGTATAGGTATGCGAAGGGTTTTGTTCCGGTGAAATCGTACCGTCACCAAAATCCCATTCCCATTTACTGATGCTGCCGCTTCCTGCGCTGCTCTTGTCAGTAAACCCGATTGTTTTTGGAAAGCAGCCTGCAGTATCGGGTGCTGAAAAATTAATTACGGGATTGGCATAAACGGTGATGTATTGCTGCTTTATAATCGAATCTGAACCCGATACATTTTTTATGGTCAGTTTTACCGCGTAAGTACCCGCATTAAAATAAGTGGCCGAAGGATTTTTTAGGGTGGAGATGACGCCGTTTCCCAAATCCCAGCGCCATGATGTGACACTGCCCGTGGATTGGTCGGAGAAATAAACAACCAAAGGAGCGCATCCGCTCTGCGGTGTTGCCGTAAAATTGGCTTTCAACTGTGCAGCCGCCCCTATATGCAGGCACACAAGAGAAATGATGAAACCAAAAGAACGGCCCTGGCTTTTCACCAAAGCATTCATAGATATTGGATTTTCAAGGATTGGACTTAGTACGCAAACCGAAAATAATCGTCCGGTTTCTTATAAGAGATAGAAAGGGTTGTTTTTTAAACAAATTGAGTAAAACCCCTTAGCAAAATACCGCAGCAAAGTCTCATAAAACCAATCTGCCCAACCAGCAGCTAATCGGTAAACGCTGCTTCCATCATTTCCTGTTCCTTCCTGGCAATCCCCAGGTCAGTCGCAAACTTTCTCCATTTGCTTACTGCCTTCTTCACCTTCAATAAAATCGCTTGCGCTTCCTTTGGTTTCAACCGGAAATATTCAGCTACGGAAAGCGCAACCTCAGTATCAAGGCTGTTATCATCTTCGGTAATGTTAAGTGTAAGTCCTGTTCCTTCCGGAAAAGGATTAACATCATAAACAGGGGAGAGCCTCCACCCGCTTTCATCCAGCAAAAAACCATGGTTGCGCAGGTGGTCATCTGTATTGCGGATGCAAATATTCAGCACAATGCGTCTCCATAATTCCTCCAGGTCTTGCTTTACAAGAGCGCCCTGGCGTATAATAAATTCTGCAAGTTCCAGGTAGCTTACGCCGGCATGAAAATCCGCGCCGTCATTATATCCCAATAAAGTCATGGCAGATGCAAAATGAATACGTTCGCCTTTTTTATTACGGTCAAAGCGCTTATTTAAAAAACAGTGATGCTTACCCGAAAATTTTTTGGCCATAGATTCATGTACATCTGCACCTGCAGCCTTTGCAATTTGAAAAGCAACCATTTCCCAGGCGCCAATATCCCTTTCATCATTCCCGCTCGGAAATTTGGCGATCCACAAATGTCCTTTTGCATCTTTAACACCTGCTTTCGGCCTGGCCCCGCCAAGCGAAGATCCGGGAGCGATCAGGAGGTTCAGCCATTTCAATACGGCTTCATTGTCTTCTTCCTTTTCCAGTTGTAAACTCGCATGTTCCAGTTCACGCAACGAAGTCCATGGAGGTGTCGATAGCTGGTGATCATCACTTTTAAATGCACCTGCTTCTTCCGTTTTAAACCGCAGTCCGCCCATACGCAGCGGGTCATATACGCCCATTAAAAAATCCGATTCAAACAGGTTGCGTGGTTTCCTGCCTTCCTTTCTTGCCATAATGGCCTCTCTTCGTTTCATTAATACCCTTCCCCAGCGGTCGGGAGAGGAATCCAGGAAAACGCCAAAGTTCGGTTGTTCATCCTGGTTATACTGTGCGCCGCCATATAATTGAAGCTGCGGATCCAGCACCGTAGTGGGTCCCGACTGTAACCAATCCTTATCGTATTCAAACGAAAAGATCTCCTTTCCCCGGACAGAGGCTGCAGTCAAAACACCCATCTGCACAGGAGCTTTCATGCCCGCCCAATCTGCATAAACATGTATCGTTCTATTTTCCGCCATTCTTGTTCATTCGTTTTGGTGCTCTCTCTTTAGTTACCAGGCCTGCATCCTGTAGCTTGCGTCCGAATTCGTCATCACCTGCCAGTTTTAAAAAATCCTTTTCCAGTCCCAGTACCAGCAATACCTGGAAGTAAGCCCCTAAGGCTACGCTGGGATCTCCACGTTCGATCATCCACAATCTTTTCCTGCCTATGCCTGCTCTTTCCGATACCTGCTCCGTACTTAGTTTGCGGCGCAAACGGGCCAGCTTAATCCGCTCACCCATGCTGGCAAGCAGCTTCATGCCCCTGGGTAGTATACCAACAGCTTCCTTCATAACATTTCATATATGAAACAAATATACAAAAATTGTTTCGTTTATGAAACATTATAAGTAAAAACAGAAAGACGAAATAAAAAGGATAAGCAATGGAGATTACGTCTTTGTTACTGTGAGCCTGGCAGCATTGCTCTTCCGGAAAATACGTTAAAGGTCGATGACGTTATTGATGCAAGCCAATTAAAAAAAGGTAATCGGAATTATACTGTTAGGCTTATCCTTTCTTAAAAGATAATGGAATTCAAGAGAAAATGGTGACCAGCTTGGAAATGAAGCAGGAACATATTAGATGGAGTATTGTGCCGCCGGCACCAGGGTGGGCGATGGGAATTCAGCAGCATCTACACGGCGTGATCGAGAGTTTCAGGAACAGGATGTAAGTGAGGGCCTGTACAATGGTGAGCGATTACGGCCAGTGGGCTGCACGGCTTTCTTTTGTTAGGTCGGCCGTGATTGATTTTTATTGCGACGAAGGTCTTTACCATGATCAGGACAACCCGCTAACAAACCCCGGAAAGCATACCGCAAATATTTATACCGGCTGCTCCTGTGCTGCTGCAATCACCGGCATGGTAACGGTTACCAAACAGCCTTTTCCCGGTGCCGATTGTATATGAACACTGCCTTCAAAGACTTTCGCCCGGCTAACCATATTGTTTAATCCCATTCCGCTTGTTTGCGCCATTGTGACAAATCCTTTCCCATTGTCCCTTACCTTCAGCACAACCGTACCACCTGTTTCTGAGAGTAAGATCTGCACTTTAGTGGCTTCTGCATGTTTTACGATATTATTTAACTGCTCCTGTAAAATACGGTAAATAGCGAGCTTCTGGCTCATGACCAGGGGAACATGGCAGGCTGAATGATCAAATTCAAATATAAGGCTGGTTGAAAATCCAACGATTTCGATCAGTGCATTAATGGAATCTATTAGTGAACGGGTGCCAAGGGTAGGCGCTGAAAGCTGATGAGAAAGGTGCCTGATTTCGCTAACAGAGCTATTGATCAATTGCATACTCCGTGGTATCAAAGGATTGTCCTGTTCTTTGGAAGCCATTTCGAGGTAAAGCTTTACGGTGGTAAGCACCTGGCTTACATTATCATGCAGTTCCCTGCCGATCCATTCCCGTTCCCGTTCCTGTACAGCGATCATTTGTTCGGTTAAAAGTCGTTCGTACCGCTCTTTTTCTTTTAGCAACAGGTTTGCCGACCGACGGCGATGCAGCAGGAACAGGGCAATAATAATGGAGAATAGAATAACGAGGACCGAAACTATGGTGCGAGGCAGAAGTAGCCTTGATTGTGTTTTTGCACGGTAAAGAATATCCTGCTCAGAGCTGCCAACGGTGGCGATGATAGGATATTTTGCAAGCTTGCGATAGCTAAACCAGGTTGGAATATGCCTTATGGCGTCGGGCGCCAGGTAAAAACTATCGGCATGATTGGCTACATGAATCAATAAAGGACTCTTATGGATATTTTCCCCGGAACTTTCATTGTGGCCTGTTCTCCTTGCATACGTAATGCCATTGGGTGCAATGAGAGAAATGATATCGTTAGGCAGGAGCCTTGCCTGCGCATAAAAAGAAGTAAATGCGGAAGGCGGGAGGTAAAGCACCACCACTCCGTCAAAGTTTCCTTTTGAATCATTCAACCTGCGGCTTACCATAATTACCGGCCTGCCTGTTGATGCTGACGGCGCCGGTTCACTGATCAAAAGGGAGTCTGTATTGTTTTTGGAATGAAAAATAAAACTCGGGTTGCTGGAAAAATCGGTCAATGAAAGGTTAGGGACCTCAGTATTTGTCACCACCGGCTTTCCTTGACGGTTGATGACAGAAACTCCTTCAACAACACCGGGGTTCAACATAGTTTTAGCCAGAAGCTTTTGGAGGTTCAACCTATTCCCTTCGCGGGCATATTCTATTTTGACCAACTGTAATACCGCATCAGCATTACGCAGGGTGCTGATAGTGTACTGCTCCAATGCCACCGCAAGGTTGGAGTTTTTTTCAATAGTATATCGAATGGCGTCTTTCCTGTCGAAAGATCTTTGACGGAAATAACTGACCCATATCAGGGCTAAAAAGAGAAGACACAAGGAAGAAACAGATACAACAATGAGTTTAGTTTTGGACATCATGATCTTTAAGATTGAGGGTGCTGGTGATTGCAGAAACAGGGTAATTAATCAGTGTCCAAAAAAGAAATTTTGGTCTGGTCATAGCAATTGGATTTAAGATCAAAGAAAAGACAAAATTTACGTCATTACAAATAGTAGAAGGGTAAAGCGATTCAATGGGCTTTGTTTGTGATGCCGTGTGTTCTAAAAGAAATTCATGCAAATGAATTATAGACCACCTGGATATACAAATCAAGTAGAAAATAGGAAGTAGTAGACACCACTCCCGTAGCGGGATGTTCTACATCCACACGAGTTCAAATTTAGCCGAAACTTTGACTTCCTTATGCTATTTACATAATCCGGTTTGTAAAGAAAAGACTACAAGTTGGTGATCTTTTTAGAATTTTCCCGGCCTGTTGAAGATAATACCAGCAATATGGCAGTTAATATTGAGCGCCAGTGCACAAGATGCTTAATGTTAGCGACCACCACTTTATTCGGCAAGTGTATGCGCACTTATTGCAGGGTGAACAGGCAGTGTTACGAGCAACTGAAAACCTTTGGATGATTAAATCCTGACGGTTTTAATGGATCAGGTATTTTGTATTCCTGAATTGTAAAACCGTAGCGGGAAATCATAGATCAATGGAAACCATTTAATAAAATGATGGTTATTACTTAATTTCTGAGGCGAACTTTGGAGGGTAATAGAAAATCAAATCGATCCATGTAAATTGGCCGGTACTTTACATCCATTACCCTATTTATTCTTCGATATCCCTGCTAAAACCAACATCTTTCTAAACTTGTAAACACCGCTATGTTAACTGAATTGCTGATAAGGGATGTTCATGAAATGCACCCAATGGAATTAGAACTGGAATGCCAGGAATTGGAAGACGCTTATTGCGAAGCGTTGCAAGACAATGCCGGATTTGACATACTTACTCTTATTTGGAGACGAATACAGGCCTTACGTACAGCATTGGAAGAAATTCATGCTGAAGAGCGTGAAGATCACTGAAATGAGTGGTCACTTATTTTCTTTAGCATTTTATTTGGTCCTATTGCCTGATCATTGCAAGGTCTGCTTGTGTCTAAAGCGGCTGGTATAATTTAACTGGTTATTAATTTTGTGGCAATGGAATGAAGTTGTTCCAGCCGGTTAATATTGACAGCGTAAAAAATATAATTTGGCTTCTCTTTTTGTTGAAACCAGTCCTGCCTTTCGAAGAATTGCCAGGTGTTGTGAAGCGACAGATTGCTCTAGTTGAAGTTTGCCGTATAGTGAACTAACGGTCATTTGCTTATTTTGATGGAGCAATCGCAACATTTGCTGGCGTAGCGGGTGGTTGATGGCCCTGAATACGTGTGCAGCTTTTTTGATTTTGACATCTTCAATCTGAAGACTCTCCTGAATTTTTACAATTTCCATGCGGTTAGATACTACACAAAGCCGTTTTCAAAATCTTTCGGCAACAACAAAAAAACCGGTCCTCATGTGGTCTGCAAACATCGAGACTGGATTGTTTGAGTAAGTAAAGTACTTACTTATAACGGGAAGTTCTAACTTAATACTATGAAAGAAAACCCTCTTCCTTATAGTGGTGAAAAAGCCTATCGCATTGCCTATCTCGTTCTTGGTTATTTGCGCAAAACACTGACCGAAGCCGAGCATGATGAAATCGATGCATGGGTGGAAGCATCATATGAAAATATGCTCTTGTTTGAAGAACTGACTGATGAGAGAAACATAGACGCAAATATCGCATGGAGGCAGAGTGTACAGACAGAAGAAGCGTTGGGAGAAAACAAAAAAACAGCTTCAATTTTCGACGCCTGTCAAGAACAGCAAAAAAAGACTGTGGCCTTTCGGTGGGCAGTAGCATAGCCAATGGAAGCGGTTGTGGAGTACAGGGCATTGGATATTTATGCAGGGAAAGACCTGGCTTCAGAACTGGTTCGATTTTTCCCTGAACCAGCATTCAACACAGAAAAAGTGCGCAACCTGTGTCCTTATCCCTGTTTTATATCGCCTGCGCTTTAGTAAATGGTCCTGCCAAATTATAGCGAAAACGGTATATAATAATCATTTCATCATTTCACAAATCTCATCCTTCGCCCGCAATATGCTTGCAAGGAGTTCGGCATAAACTTAAAATGCTTCCATTACGAATCAGACTATTTATTCCGCGTCCTCCTTGCGCAAATGCATGCGAAGAACGGTGTGGGCTCCATAATTAATTTTTAACACTTAAAAGATGGTTATGGAACAGATCATTAACAAAGACCTATTGGTAAAAGTTGCAGAAGTAGAACTGGTATACAAATCCAAAGTAAAGGCATCCGAAAGACCGGTCGTTCAATCTTCAACAGATGCTGCAAATATTCTTAGAATATTGTGGGAAGATGGAAAGTTGGAACTGGTGGAACAGTTCAAAGTACTGTTTTTAAACAGGTCAAATAAAGTGATCTGCATTTACAATGTTTCTTCGGGTGGTGTTACCGGGACTGTAGCAGACCCCAAACTGATTTTTATGGCTGCGTTACGGATCAATGCGGTCAGTCTCATTCTTTGTCATAACCATCCTTCCGGATCACTAAAACCATCCAGGGCAGATGAAGAGCTGACACAGAAAATTAAAGGAGCCGGAACCTTCCTTGATATCAAAGTGCTCGACCACGTTATCCTCACATCTGAATCCTTTTTTTCATTCGCTGATGAAGGGCTGCTCTAGGCCCTTTTTTATTCACTTCAAAAAATTTTATCCTTACCCCCATGGCTCAAAAAAACTCATCTTCTTTAAAAATTAAAAACGGCTATTCAGCCGTTTTAATTACATGGGTTTTTAAATTTCAAACAAAGATCAAAGCTGTTTCATATGCTCATAAAATTCTACCAATCCACTTTTCCTGAGTAGCTCTTCTGAAATGTTTTTTAACTCAGTTAAAGATGGTTCAGGAAGAAAAGAAAGGATCTCATCTCTTTCATTTTCATCTTTTTTCTCAAACCCATTTTCGATCAGTCTTGCTAAAACCACAATCGTTTGCCTCGTAGGGTTCAGGACAATTTTGCAGTTCTCCTGCATCCCCGGACTGCTTAAAATCGTTTCAAAAACCCTTGTACGATTGATTAGCATTTCATTTGCGCTACTGTTCATACATCACAATTTTTAGATGAAGAAATTAATTCATCAAATCTACTTTGCATCCCAATGTCTAACCTGTTTAGAATTTGAACAGGTATTGTTAAGGCCTCTCGGTCAACTTACATTTGATAGTACGAGCTAAGAAAATAAACACTTCGATCCAGAAAGGTATAGGCAGCCTGGAACGCTGACCGGCAAGATGTTCAAATGTGGCCACACATTTGGCGTTTGTCCTTCACTCGGAACTCGCTTCGGGATTTTTGAGATGATTTAAAATTGATTTGACAGTGAAAAGATTTAGTGATGAAAGCGTCAAAAACAGTGAGAAAGAAATGGTTTAAACTTCGTGTAACAGAAGATGAATTAAGAAAAATAAAAGCATTCAGTAAAACTTCTGCATGCACGGGCGCCAGCGATTATGCCCGCAATCTTCTTCTTCAAAAGCCTGTAATCGTAAAATACCGCAACGGATCTGCTGATGATATTTTGTCAGAGATGATTCGGCTGAAAAATGAGCTGAATGCCATTGGAAATAATTTTAACCAGGCCGTTCATAGGTTGCACACATTGGATAGAATTCCCGAGATAAAAATCTGGCTGATACAGAACGAAATGATTAAACAATCTTTCCTGAAAAAGGTGGAGGAAATCAGGATGAAGATGATTCAAATTCATGAGCAATGGTCTCAAAAATAACCACACCACTTTCAATCAGCAGGGCCTTAAATTACAATGAGCAAAAGGTTCAGAAAGGGAAGGCGGAATGCCTTTTTGCAGGCAATTTTTTGCACCAGGCAAACGAACTGAATTTTTACCAGAAGCTGGACCGGTTTGAAAAGCTGATGGAACAGAATGCCTCGAAAACAAATACACTGCACATTTCTCTAAATTTTCATCCCTCGGAGCGTCTTTCAAATGAGAAATTGATTCAAATAGCGGAAAGTTATATGTACAAAATTGGCTTTGGAGAGCAGCCCTTTTTGGTTTACCGGCACTTTGATGCAGCCCATCCTCATTTGCATATTGTGACGACCAATATCTGCGAAAATGGAAAACGTTTTGACACTTACAATATCGGGAGAAATCAGTCGCAGCAGGCAAGAAAAGAAATTGAGGTCGAATATGGATTGATGAAAGCAGCAGGGAGAAAGGAACAGCAGAAAGAAACGCCTGAAGCTGTGAATATGCAACGGCTGAAATATGGTTTTGAAGAAACAAAAAGAAGCATGACAAATGTCCTGAGCCTTGTCATTAATCAATACAAGTTTACGTCGCTTGCAGAACTGAACGCTGTATTAAAACTGTACAACGTAACGGCAGACAGGGGCAGCGAAGAAAGCAGGACTTTTAAAAATCATGGACTCCATTACCGGCTTCTTGGTGAGAAAGGAAATAAGATTGGCGTACCGTTTAAAGCAAGTTCTATTTATTTTAAACCAACTCTCAAATATTTAGAAGAAAAATTTATCGCAAATGAATCTTTGCGGCTGCCTTTCAAATCGAGATTGAAAACCGCCATTGACTGGACCTTATCAAAACAGCCAGGCAGTATGAATGATTTTGTTTCAGGAATGAAAAAAGAAAAGATAACCGCTGTTGTTCGAGAGAACGGACAAGGTTTCATTTATGGGATCACCTTCATCGACCACCACAGCAAAACGGTTTTTAACGGAAGTGATCTTGGTAAACCCTATAGCGCTGCAGGCATTAAGGAAAGAATTGCAAAGAGCATTCAGGGGGAGAAAAATATGGCAACGAATCTCCTGGAGAAGAAAGGCAGAGGTTCCCATCCCGAAAAAGAAATAAAGCAGGATGGCAATCAAAAACAGGAAGCGAAATCCGTCAATGAAAATTTATGGGACCTGCTTATGAACAGGGAGAAAAATGATCTGCGAATCCCGTTCGACTTTATTAGGAAGAAAAAGAAACGAAGGAAACCTCGATTATAAAAATTAATTCTTGAAATATGAACAGTACAGGGGAAAATGAAAAGGGGTTAAAAGAGATACTAGACTTTACAAGGCTTGCTGCCATTATTGTTTTGCTGATTCATTTTTATTTCTATTGCTATGCTGCTTTTAAACAATGGAATCTCACTACGGAAATCAGCGACAGATTTCTTCAAAATTTTGTTCGGGCAGGATTATTTAAATCCATTTTGCATTCCAAGCTTATCGCACTTGGATTGCTTATCATTTCCATACTTGGACCCATGGGAAGAAAGGATGAAAGGGCTCGGAGAAATTCAATAATTATTTATTTATCCCTGGGCCTTGCTTTTTATTTTTTTAGCCATGTTGTATTACAGCTTAACGGGGACGCAGAAACGGTTGCTGTTATTTATATGACAGTTACAAGTCTTGGCTTCATCCTGGTGTTAACGGGTGATATACATGAAATGTTGATGTGCAATGAAAGAGATATTTGCTCACTGCTCCATTTTAATTCTTCCGAAAATTTTGCGCACTCATAACCGAACCTGAAACAAGAATGTATCATGTTCACACTTCTGTGACCTCGTAGCTATTACTTGGCACTTAAAAAGTTTCTTTTGATGCTAAATTCGAAAAGGATAATTTTTGAAAAATAGTATTACTAATGTAAACGAAAGTGGAAGAAATGGCCTGATGCGAGCGCTAACTTTGGTTGAGTGCAGATATATTAAGCAGGATTGCTGTTCATCAGATCGGAATCATTAAAACAAAACTGACAGCTGGCTCTGTTTGAGAACGCTGTTTTTAGCCGAGACGCATTGATTAATATGCAGCTCGGTGAATTTTAATTACCTTATTGTGAATATAAGTTTAGCGTTATTTATTTTTTTTAAATAAGGCGACAGCTATTGCTTTTCTTAGCTTTCTCGGAATACTTGCGTTTCGAAGGATGTGTAGGAAAAATAAAGTCACGTGGAGCGGAATATTCAACGACAAGTTTTGGAGCATATTAAACTATCGAATTGGTTAGGCCCAAAAAGGTATCAAATACGCTGTTGTATTAGGGTAGTCACCGGGCTAATGAGAGCCAATCAAGCGACCAGAAAAATATCTACCATAAACTAAAAGTATACTACGATGAACGAAGAATTTGGATCTGGCAATATTGGTAGGAGAAAGTTCCTTAACCGCGGAGGAGGTGCCATACTTGGATTAGCGATACCCCCATTTGTAAAATCGTATACGACAGATAGAAAGTTTCCAATCCGGGATGAAAGCCAAGTATCCGCCGGGGAAGGTTTTAACAGGCTTGGGTACCAGGATATGCTGCGTGAGGCTATAAAATATCGCAAAATAGACGCTCATAATCATGTGGATGAACATGCACGGAAGGCTGAGGATATTGTAAGAAGTTGTGACAGGGTGGGAATCGGTCATGCGGCTGTTTCAATTCCAAACGGGAAAACGGTGCAAGAAATCAGGGAAAATAACAACATTGTTTTGAAAGCGATGAAAGCATTTCCTAATCGGATTCTGGGGCAGTGTTATATTAATCCAACTTTCAAAAAAGAGGCGATTGAAGAAATAAACCGTTGTATAGGAGAAGGGATGGTAATGTTAGGTGAACTATATAACGCTATTAAGATTAATGATCCTCTTTATTATCCCGTTATAGAAAAGTGCATTGAGCTTAGAATTCCGCTTATGATGCACGCCACATCAACTTTTGCGAACTGGTGGAAGGGGTATCCTCGTGCTAAACCAACGACAGCCTCGGTCGGGGAAGATTTTGTTGATATCTCAAGACGTTACCCCGAAGCGATGATTATTCATGGTCATATTGGGGGAGGCGGAATTTGGGAATATGTGTGTAAAACAATGGAAGATGCCCCCAATGTTTATATAGATACGAGTGGAAGTGTTTGTGATGAGGCTATGATTGACATGGCTATCAAATATATTGGAGTGGAGCGTCTTCTATTTGCCACCGATGTCAATTTTGAATCGGGCGTTGGTAAAATAATGTGGGCAAAACTTACAGAAGAAGAACGAAAGAAAATATTCTTTGACAATTTCAACAACTTACTAAGAAAAGCAGGAAATAATGTTGATTGATATAAATTCTTATATCGGCAATTGGCCGTACAGGAAACTTCGGGGAACTACACTGAATTCCTTACTTGAGCGAATGAATCATTATGGGGTGGACAAGTCAGTCGTCGCCAATATCAATGGGATATTTTATATGGATTGTCAGTCTGCCAATGAAGAGTTGTATGCAGAGATTCAGGCGCAAAAGGGTCACAAAAACAGGTTCATTCCCTTTGCAACCTTAAACCCGCTTTTGCCTTGGTGGAAGCAATCTTTGGATATATGTCACAATGAATTCGGAATGAAAGGAATCAGACTCTACCCACTGTATCATAAATATAAATTAACGGACAAAAGCTGTATTGATCTTGTGAAAGCAGCCCACAGTTATAATATGCCGGTCAGCATCCCTTTGCGAATGACCGATTTAAGGGAGCGTTCGTGGTTAGATGTGGACGAAGAAATGAACTATAACGATATAGCCGTCCTGGTAAAAGAGGTTCCGGATGCTCAATATATGATACTGGATGCACGGATCACAGAGCATGCCCCCATAACGACGGATGAATCGATAAACATATTGAAGAACGCCAACGTTCTGTTTGATTCTGTTCGAAGCAGCGGCGTGCCTGTAGCTGGAATAAACGGTGAGAGCTTGCTTTACCTTATCAATACATTTGGTAAAGATAAAATAGCCTTTGGCACTGAAACACCCTTCCTTGATTATTGCTCACCATTTATTCGCGTCGCAGTTTTAGAGGAAGCAGATGAAGCTACTAAAAATATGATTTGGTCAGAAAATGCCCGTCGTATGCTCCGGATATAAAGGCTGAAACATAATTGAGACTCTGCATTGGCGGTTCACACCGGTCAGTTACTACGGCAATTTAGGGTTACCAAAGAAATTAAGTTAGCAAATAAATTTTTGAAAAATAGTATTACTAATGTAAACGAAAGTGGAAGAAATGGCCTGACCTGAAGTCTAACTTTGGTTATACAAGGATAATTTATGAGTAGCAAGGGCTCTACTGTTCATCAAATTTAATGCTTTAACGGAAAGTAAGTTCCAAGCTTAAGGATATCTAGTATATTTTATAATATATAAATATATAATTCATAAAGAAGTATTTAAATTATGTGTAAAATATTGACGGGAGTTGTTTTTTTCTTTCTAATTGCAGTTCAGGCAGGAGCGCAGTCAAAATATGGATGGTACACCGAAGGGAAAGATTATAAGCCAGAAAAACGTATAAGGATAATAGTTAGTAATCCGTTGAATACTTCGCTAAAGGAATGCCCGGTAGTAATTAATCGCAGCCAGTTGCCTGTGCAAAATATTCCCGAGAGATGGATTGCTCTTGTTGATCCGAACCTTCCTTCAAATGGGGAACCGACCCGGGAAGAATTGCGGAAAAAAAGCGGATACCTTAGAAGGCAGGAGACTAATGGGCATTACTTGGTGGTCCAGATGGATGATGTTGATAAAGATGGAATATGGGATGAAATGTTCTTTCTTGCCGATCTGAGACCTCGCGAAACCCGTGAATATTTTATCTATATCGGCAAATATGAGCGGGGCACATCCCCTCAATTTGTTCACGGTGCTATTGCGTCTTATGGCCGTCACCTGGTGCCATTTATGGAGTCTGAAAATATGGGCTGGAAGCTTTGGTATCCGCATGACCTGGACTTGCAGGGGAAACGGGGGCCCAGCCTTTCTTTCTTTCATGAATACTCTACTGCGACTTCGGGATATTTTCTTCCCCCCGAATACGGTTCAGATATTATGACTGTTGCAAAATCTTTTGGAGCAGGAGGGATGTGTCTTTTTGAAAAACCAAGCGATCCTGAAGATATTTCACGGGCTTATTATTCGCCCAATAAAGACAAAGGTCCTTTTTATGACACCCGCTTTGCCTCTGATGTCGTTTACAATGGGCCTTTGAGGAGCATGGTCAAAGTCACTACCACTAACTGGAACTCCGGGCGAGGATTTTATGAACTGGAACAATATTATACTGTGGTGGCGCATAAAAGCTGGTGCAAGGTGAAGGTGAACTTTACAAAATTTCTTCCTTCAAATGCCGATGTGATGTTTGGTGCAGGCATCCGTAAGATCATGGACGAATACAGATCCGTTCATCACGATGGCACTGTTATTTCGATGGGCAGGAATATCGAAGCCCGTATTCCCGACGAAGATATTGGCGGGGATGCACTTATCGTTCCCTGGCAGGGTATTGGACTTGTTGTGAAAAATGAATTCAAGCCGGAATATTTTGCGATAAAGAATTACGACGGAAATCATGTGCTCAGGATGGCTGTTACTCCAAACCGGTCTTTTGAATACATGGTAGTTGATGGCTGGAGTTTCGGCCAGGTGAACAACAACGAACAGGATTTCGTTAAATATGTTGATTCGGAAGCCCTTGAATATAACAATCCGCCGATTATACACGTAGGAGACGCGGAAGAGAAGAGTAAATAAGACGGCCGTCGTCGCTTAAGAGTAACTACTAGAAACTAAAACTTTATTATGGGAAGACAGCTCTTGCTTCTTATTACACAATTGTGCCTTATCACCGGTTATTCCAATGCACAGAAGCCGGCTGACCGGATTCCCTGCACCATTGCTAGCAATTTTGAAACAGGAGAATTGTTTGGATGGGAACCCTATCCCTACGCAGAGGATATCGGTAGTTATAGGCTGGTTTTTGACCAGAAGTCACCAACACATAACAACAGTCAGTATGCGCTTGCAGGCTTGGTGCGGGCTAACGATGTGGTTGAAGTTTATGAGGGATTTACCCGGCGGCTTGATTTATGGACAAGGCAGGACAGCCGAATCAGCATTGCCATATACTTTCAAAGCGATCGCGATCCTTCCACATTGGAGCTTTCACTCGGGACTTTTCATGGAAAACGTTATTTCTGTACTATACGTAAGCCCAAGGCAAATCACTGGCTTGAATTGGATCTTCCCATAGATTCATTCAAAGTAAACGGGCATCCGCTTTTGGCGAATGAGCACATACAAGTAATCACGGTAAAAGCAACTTATCCTTCAACCTACTGGTTGAATACATATACGATCCTGCTCGATGATTTTACAATCACCGGTGAACGGGAACGGCATTTCATTGCTAAGGAACCCGGTTCCACTTATTTCGATATGTTCGGCATTTCTGCTTTGAACCAACATTTTTTCTATGGTGATACGATCGCTCTGGGTGTTGTTCCCGAAGGCAATATCTCACTCAGCCAGTTGCGCGGAGTTTTAGTTGATGGTAAAGGAAAGATCGTAAATGACAATATAGAATTCACAAAACAAAATGACGAGTGGGTTAATAAGGCGATATACAAACTGAAAGAAAAAGATGCAAGAGGCCAATGGGAGATCAAACTTACAGGAAGGACTGCAACGGGAACAACAGAAGTGCGTGGGGGATTCAAATTCCTGATGCCCGGTAATCGCCTGAACGCACACCCGAGGCTATTCTTCTCAACACAAGAAATTCAAAACCGGATTGCAAATGAAAAATCATCAGTTGCCAGGCGAATACTCAGCCGGGCGCTGGAAAATAACGGGTTCATACACGTAAATATTGATTCGATTAAAGAGGGACCGGATTACACGGCAGAAAGTCTCGTAGGTGGTCCCTATGGGAAATATTCGGCAGGTCTTAATTCCGGCGGTGAATGGCTTAATCCTATGAAAGCGCTGCAGGATGTGATTCAGGAAGGAAGTTTCAGATATGCCTTTACAAAGAATATTGATGCAGGCCAAAAGGCAAAGAAGGCGCTACTAAAACTTTGTTCTTTTTCAAAATGGAATAACAATTTCATGCTGGAGCACAAATTCTGGAGCTACTATCCGGTGGGTTTCGTGCTGACCTCTGTGGCCTATGGTTATGATATGCTTAATGACCTCCTGACCGAAAAAGAGAAAAAACTTGTTCGCGATGCGATCATGGAAAAAGGGATTAAGCTTTTTTACAGGGATATGGTTGAGATGAACCGGATGCCTTCCAATATCTCCAACCATATTGCCGTGCTGGTATCGGGATGCCTACTTGCCGCAACCGCTATCTATGGCGACGACCCGGAAAATCCTGATATGGAACCTTATCTCTCTGGCATCCTCACCAAAGCAAAGGCTTTTATAGACAACACCTATTATGAAGACGGGAGCTATGTTGAGCCAAAGACCGGCTACATGAATATGGCGACAAGGGCCATTGTCGAATTGCTCGCTGTACTGGAGCGAAATTTTGGTGTAGATTATTCCACTACTACCAATGTAGGGAACTTTTATAAATACCCACTACAGGCAACTGATTCAGCGGGGACAATGCAGGATTTCGGCGATGGCAATTCCAATTTTAAGGCGTTTACCGAAATTCACTCTGAGTGGTTTGTTCATCGCACCGGGAATCCATTTCTGTACCATTATATCAAACCTTATTGGGAAGCAGGCAACGGCGGATACATTGGTTACCTCTGGTATCGCGATGATATAAATCCCATTTCAAGAACCACCCTGCCCACTTCAAAATTTTTTGGTGCACAAGGTATGGTCATGCGTTCCGGTTGGAATGAGAATTCTACTGTCATAAGTACTCACGTTGGGCCGCATGGAAATCATGCTCATTTTGACCAGGGAAGTTTTCAAATCATGACAAACGGTGAGCAACTGTTGACAGATCCTGGCATTGGGCCGGGGGGGTATTATAGGAATCTTGAGTACATGGTCTATAACGTTCAATCCATTGCACATAATGTGATGCTTGTAGACCATGACCCGGAAAGCCAGACACCTGCAGACTTTAATACCGGCATTGCTGCGCTCAGTACATGGCCGCGAACAAAAATTACATTTTCGGGAGCACTTGCCGATGCAATCGAGACTGACCTCACTTGTGTTTATAAAGAGAAACTTGAAAACTACACGCGAACGATTCTTTATACAAAGTCCGGCCCCTTATTCCTTTTCGATAAGGTGAAGAGCAAATCTCAGGAAGGACATATTTTTAGCTGGCTGTTTCACGCTCCGCAAAAAGGAGTATCGAATACACTTCCCAATTATACCGGCTGGCTGGACAAGAAAGATGCCGGTGTAAAAACAGACGCTGAAGTAAAGGGACGTAAAGAGAGTAATCAACTTGCATTTAACTATGATGATCACCGTCTAATTGTTAACCAAGAAAAAGCCCGGCTAACCCTAGATGTGATTTCGCCTGAGATTGCATCAAGTAGTATTAATGATAAGATATCTGAAAGTTACATTACGTTAAACAGTTTACCGGGAACAACTGAAACCAACTTCCTCGCGATAATTCTGCCTGAAGCAAAACCTTTGACCGGTGATTACGATTCCCGTCCTGTAACAACGCAGATCCAGGCACCAGGTTGGATAGGCGCAAAAGTGGAGCGTCTGGCTGGTACAGACCTTGGTTTCTTTCGTATCACACCAAATGCCGGTGTGGATACTATCAGAGATTTTGTAACAGATGCAGACAGGTTCACCGCATCCTTCAATAAATCGGGGAAATTTCTTAAAGCCTATTTCGAGGGGAGCAGATTTTCCACAGATGGAATCTCAGTTAAAAGCAGTGCACCAGTGGTTTGTGCAATAGCAGCTAATGTTTCTGAAACCATTATTGAAATTCAATCAAAAACCATAGTACAACTCGACATTGTTTGTTCGAAACGGCCGTCGAAAGTCCTTTTGAATGGAAAACAAATCAGTGCCTGGAATTATGATAACCGGCAAAACCTTTTGTCAGTTAAAATTTCGGAAGGTAGAAGCGATTTATTATTACGTTGATAAAGTTTTTATTTATTAAATAAATAATTAAACAAAATAAAAATGAGAGAAATTAGAAAGGAAAAATTAAGCGTTAAGATCTTCGAAACGAGAGCTGCAATGGGAACTGCCGCTGCGAAGATTATAAGTGATAAGATAATCGAATTGTCAAAGTCAAAAGATTATGTCAATATCATTTTTGCTTCTGCTCCTTCACAAAATGAATTTTTAGCTGAGTTGAGTAAATTACCGGTGGATTGGCGCCGCGTAAATGCATTCCATATGGATGAATATGTCGGAATAGGTTTGGACGCACCTCAGGGATTTGGATTTTTTCTTAAGGAAAGATTGTTTGATAAAGTTTCCTGCCGTGAAGTTCATTATTTGAACGGATTGGCCGAGAACCTTGAAGAGGAATGTGAACGGTACTCAGCCCTGCTACAAAAATACCCAACCGATATCGTCTGTCTGGGAATAGGAGAGAATACACATTTGGCCTTTAATGATCCTCACGTGGCGGATTTCAATGATCAGAAAATTGTGAAAGTGGTTGATCTGGATGAAGCTTGCCGTTTGCAACAGGTAAATGATGGCTGTTTTAATACAATAAGCGAAGTGCCCACGCATGCTTTAACAATAACGATACCTGCATTATTCAAAGTTCATTACGCTTATGCCATTGTACCAGGACCACTTAAGGCAAATGCTATCTATCATACAATTAACAGTGAGATCAATGAAACCTATCCTTCAACGATTCTTAGAAAGCATGATAATGCCCTGTTGTTTATAGATGAAGATAGCGCGGCAAAACTTTAATCCGCCTGCTGAATTGGGTTCAATCCAGTTTACTCGGACAAAATGTGCGGCCATAACATTATTAAGCAATTAACTCAGGAATATTTTGAAAACAAAAATTGGAAATTATCGATGGTTCATTGCCTTCCTTCTGTTCGCGGCTACCACTATCAATTATATAGACAGGCAGATTTTCGGGTTACTAAAACCGGCGCTTGAAAAAGTTTTTAGCTGGACTGAAACTGATTACAGCAGGATTGTGATGGCTTTTACCGCCTGCTACGCATTGGGGCAATTGATTTATGGAAAAATAATTGACAAAATCGGAACAAAGCTTGGGTACACAATTTCGGTATCGGTGTGGAGCATCTCTGCCATGCTTCATGCTGTTGTCAAAACTACCTTCGGTTTTGGAATTGTGAGAGGCATGCTTGGGCTGGGCGAGTCAGGCAATTATCCGGGGGGCGTCAAAGCATCGGCAGAGTGGTTTCCGAAAAAAGAAAGAGCAACGGCCATTGGTATACTCGACTCCGGCTCTAATATCGGCGCTTGTGTAGGACCTATTTTGGTTCCATGGCTACTGGCCGTCTATGGCTGGAGGCCTGCTTTTATTATCACGGGCTCATTGGGAATAATATGGCTGATAATATGGCGTATTTTTTATTCAATTCCTACCAGGCAGAAACGTTTGACTGATTCGGAATTAAAATATATTCAGGCAGATCATCAGGAGGAAGAAGTAATAGATGAAAATAAAGGGGCAGTCGGTTGGGGTCAACTTTTGGCGTTAAAACAAACCTGGGCATTTATAGCTGGTAAATTTTTTACGGATCCGATCTGGTTTTTTTTCCTTTTCTGGCTTCCCTCTTATTTCAATACTTCTTTCAGACTAGACTTTAAAAAACCCAGCCTGCCTCTTGTAATCGTTTACGCAGGTACCATGATAGGAAGCATTGGTGGCGGCTACCTTTCGTCCTGGCTTATAAAAAAAGGCTGGCCTGTTTATAAAGCAAGAAAAGCGGCTTTACTCATTTCTGCATTTTGTGTTATTCCAATAATAGCGACTAGGTATGTAAGTGACATGTGGGCAGTTGTTGGATTGATTAGTCTTTCAGTTGCGGCTAACCAGGCATGGAGTGCCAATATTTTTGCGATCGTTCCTGATATGTTCCCTAACAAGGCAGTAAGTTCAGTTGTAGGATTGGGAGGTATGGCCGGTGCAATTGGGAGCGTACTCTTTCCGCTTTTCATTGGTTTTATCCTTGATTTTTATAAAAGCACCGGTAATCTGGTGGCGGGGTATAATATTATTTTTCTCGTTTGCGGAACCTCCTTCCTGGTTGCATGGACGCTTATACACTTTATTATTCCAAAAATGGACAGAGCCGATCTTTAAAGTAAAAGCAAATGTCAAACATAATGAAAATAATAGCGAAGTATTGGGCTGTGTTGATGCCGATATTATTGACCAGTATGTATGGTAGGGCCCAGAAGCATCTTGCCAATGGAGAAAGAGTTATTAATGGTAACCGGCTTATTTCTGTAAAATCTGAAGTTGGTAAACAATTATATCATCCTGACCGAGATTTTTTTGTAAGAGATATTATAACGGATGCTGAGATGGCTGAACCTGAATGGAAGGATGCCCAAGTTATAACACCTTTTTTAAATGCTGTAGGCAAGGTTGACAAAACTTCTGTACGTGTATTGTATGATAAAAGCAATATCTATCTTTTTTGGACAGTAGATCAACCCGATGGTGTTAGCTATCAGATGCATGATAAGGACAGCATCATTACCAAAGATGATTATGTGCAGATTGACCTTAAACCCTGGTTGCCGGACAGTATTGTTCACGGGAGAAATTATTCTTATTCCATTGCCGTGAATCCTGAAGGTATTGTCTGGGACTCCTATTTTGATCCTTACCTTGGAGGATATTATTATTCCTCCTGGAATTCAGATGCGAGGATAGCTGTGAAAAGAAGTGTCACAGCCTGGCAGGTTGAGATGACTATTCCCTATGAAGGCCTGGATGTTGTGTCTGACCCAGGATGGAAATGGAACCTGGAATTTCATCACGGAACATTTAATAATGGCAAAGCTGAGATCAGCAGATCCAACATAGGAGTTACCGTAGAACAGCATATCATGGTTCGCCAGCCGGCATTTCTGTCTTATTATTGGGCAAGGCCCGAATTTCTTTCTGAAGTGAAAAAGGACATTCATAACCTGGAGAAAAAACAAGCTACAACTTCACAATTAGCATCAATTCCTAAAATAAATAATAAAGAAGACGGCGAAATTTGGGAACGTTCGGATGTGCTGAATATTAATTACACTGATAAGATGGGACAGCGGCTTAACGATAACAAAGCTCATGCAAAGGTTGGCATGTTTGAAAATACGCTTTGTTTTAATTTAAATGCAAACGGTGGCAAAATTCAGAATGATAAGGATGTGGAGAACAATACAGCATCAGGAATGGCGGCGCAAATGGCCGGTGTGAATGGAGTGTTTGTAGATCAGACATTATTTCAAAACGAGTCTTTTATAATAATACTTCAACCAAGAAGTGTTTATGCAGATAAAATTCATCAGGATTATTACCTGATGAGCATTAACAGCCGGGGCAAGATCAGAGGCACGCATTATGATGCATTTGGTGCACCAATAAAAAATTGGACGCCAAAGGCAGATGTAGATGTGTACAACACCGTTTCGGGGTGGGGGGCAGAAGTGAATCTAGACCTGCAATCCCTGGATATACCGGTTGATTACAGCAAGACCTGGGGGATTAACATTTTTAGAAACCGGTTGATCAGTCAAAAAGACTACGAGTTCCAGGCCTGGCAAAGCACGGCAAGTGATTTTTTGAATCCGGCGAAATTGGGAGAATTGTCTGGAATAAAATTAAAAGATCTGTCTGTTGCGCGCTCAACTATACAGCGAAAGATAAATCAAATAGAACCTTTGATTTTAAAATACAGTAAAGAAAACCGTGCCGCACAAGAACTTGAAAAGGAGTTAAAGTCAATTCGCCTGGAAACATTGGAACAATTGCACGACGCTGAAGCAAAAATTCAACAGATGGACAACATGCTTGGTAAGGTGGAGGCTGCTTTTTATTATCAGTCGGCGCCTCATCCACTTATAAAAGGATTGCCGCTAATGGATGTCCAATTTATAGGTAATTATGGATGGGCCGTCGGAGCCATGGGAACAATTATCCGGACTATAGATGGAGGGCGGAATTGGGAACACATCAAATTAAATTCTGACGCTGATTTAAGCAGGGTAAAGTTCATTAATAAACTGGAGGGATGGGCATCAGGAGGACGAATCAGAATGGGAGAGACCAATGAATCCATGCGTCATGACCAACGGGGAGGATATGCATATATCTACCATACAAAAGATGGTGGAAAAACATGGGATTGTCAATTTGCCGAAAGAGGCAGGCATCTCTTTGCCCTCGATTTTGTCAATGAAAAGATTGGATATGCAAGTGGTGAACGAGGTCTTCTCCTGAAGACGGCTGATGGCGGTAAACACTGGAAAAGTTTACCGACTACGGGAACACTTGATTGGTTGTATGGAATGGCTTTCAAAGACGAAAACACCGGTTTTGCGGTGGGATTAAATGAGGCCGTTATTAAAACGACAGATGGAGGAAAATCCTGGGTGCGGCTAAATGCGCCGGCCGACAAAAAATTTTATGGATTTGGCAGCATCTATCGTGATATTACTTTTAATGGTAATACCGGATGTATTGTCGGAGACAACGGTTCCGTTCTAATATCTTATGACGGAGGACAAACGTGGGCCCCTTCAGCTACTTATTTTTCAAATAACGCCAGGGAATTAATGAACCTACGAAGCGTGCAGTTTGTAACGCCAAAGCGCGGATACGTAGCAGGCGAATTAGGAACCAAGATCATGGTAACAGAGGATGGCGGCCAAAATTGGTCATACAGATCTACAGGTAATGCGGAGTGGCTTCGGGCTATATGTATTGGTCCGGCCGGAAAATTAATTGCAGTTGGAGAAAGAGAAAAAGTTCTGGAGTCTTTGGATAATGGTTTCACCTGGAAGCAATTGAACGGAGGGGCTACGAAAGTTGATGTTATGGTTATTATGGCTCACGGTGATGATGCAGCGATAAATTTAAACTCATTTCTTGCTTACTATTCCATCAATAAAGGGAAAAAAATAATCAATGTAGGTACGGTCAGCAATTTGCACAGCAGTGAATACGAAGAAACCTACAATCTTGAAATGGACCGGAATGCAAGAATGGCTGGTGTAGGTACTTCTACCAATTTGAACCAATTTGAAACAGGGAATAACGGCGCCAATTACTATCATTATAACCAGCGTCTTTGGGAAGGGGAAGATAATATTGTCCGCCGTATGGTTGCGGCGATCAGAGCTTACAGGCCAGACATCGTAATCACTCATGATGGCGTCTTTGGAGACTATGATAAACCAGAGCATAAAGTATCTGGACGGGCAGGACTTCCAGCATTTGAAACAGCAGGAGGCGAAGTGGACAGCTGGCCGGAACTAACCAGTCTTGGATTAGAACCATGGCAGCCTAAAAAGCTTTACAATCTTGCGGGAGATAAACACCCCCCACAATCTTACCCCGCAACGATTGATTTAACCTGGATTTCTAACGAACCATTACAAGGAACAGGAATGACGTGTAAGGAATATGGAAATTATATCATTAGGAATTTTCAAAGTCAGGGTATCTACTATCATACTGGCACTACCAAGCTGGCGTTAATACGGTCGCATGTCCCCGGAGGAGAAAAGGAATATTCGGTATTTGATGGACTAATTCCATAAAATCAATGTCAGTTGAAAGGCCCCTGATTTTGCAATTATGCCGTTGTATGACACAGGGTTAGTAATCATAATGAATGAGTTTGTGTACTAAGACATAATAAATCATTTTTTTCGTTTGAAAAATAATATTAGAAAACCATATAAAAATGGCATGGCCCCAGCGTCTCGAAAGTTAATTTTGATTTTATGTACGCTAATGCAAAAGCATAAAATCTCATCCTCATGCAATAACTTTTGAGTATTGCAGCAAAGCGTTGAACTGACTCTGCATTGATTGTTAACATTAGCGAAAAATCACGCTGTTATTATGGATATCAGATATAAAAATGCTCCCGTGTTAGTTAGTGCAGATGGCCATTTATCCCGCAGCGTGCCTATTTGCTTGTTGCAGGCAGGGCATTCGGTCACTCTGGTGACAAAAGATATTGCGTCCGTGTCAGCCGGGATCAATAAACATGTAAAGGATTTATCAGGAAAGGGAGTAAAGAAAGTGCCCTGGAGCAAACTGGAAATAACGAATATTTTTGACTCAAATTTCCGCCGCCAGCTTGCCATTGCCATCACTGGTGAAGATGTCTTGGAGAAGAAGGCTGCAATACGACAACTAGAAAACTATACTCATGCCGACTCCATAATTGCCATCAACACAGAAAGCATACCTCTCAGCGTTTTACAAAAGGATTGCGATTATCCTGCGAGGGTGGTAGGACTCAATTGGGTTGAACCTGCGCATACTACCTTTTTTTTGGAAGTAATAACGAATCAACAAACGAGTAAGGAAGTAGCCAGTGATTTATTCAGGCTCGCCAAAGCGTGCTGGAACAAAGATCCCTATCTTGTATGCAATGATGTAAGTGTTCGTGCAAAAATGTTTGGGGCCATGGTGCGTGAAGCATTTTTCCTGGTTCAAAATGGTTACGCTTCTGTTGAAGATATTGACAGGGCCTGCCGAAATGATGCTGGTTATTATCTGCCTTTTTCCGGTAATTTTAGGTATATGGATTTAATGGGAGTATACGCCTACGGGCTAGTCATGAAAGACCTGAATCCTGAATTATCAAGAGAAACTGTCATCCCGGATTTCTTCAAGGAAATCATCAGGCTGGGAAGGACGGGAATGAAAACTCAGGAGGGGTTTTATGATTATGAAGTAGAGGATGCAGAATATTGGGAGCAACAGTTCAGCAAGTTCAGTTATGAAATACAGAAGATAATTCGCAAATACCCGTTCAATTCGATTGAGCCCTCCATTGCAGACGATAAAAGCTTCTTACAATAAATGGAGCCGCTCTTCATTTTTGATGCCCATCTTGATCTTGCAATGAATGCTATTGAATGGAACAGAGATCTGTCCCGGCCTTTAGCTGAAATTAGGCAAAGGGAAATACACATGAAGGACAGGCCCGACCGGGGCAAGAATACAGTTTGTCTTCCAGAATTAAGAAAGGGCGGGGTAGGGCTGGTGGTAGCGACGCAACTTTCACGCTGTACTCTTCCAGGCAGCTCTTTACCGGGATGGAATTCGCCCCAGCAGGCTTGGGCTATGACGCAGGCGCAACTTGCCTGGTATAAAGAGATGGAAGCGATCGGAGAAATGGTGCAGATCACCAATTTGCAAGAACTTGACGCCCACTTGTTATTATGGAGTAATGAAACGGTCTCCAATGAAGCAAAACCCATCGGCTATATTTTAAGTCTTGAAGGCGCAGATTCTTTGGTAGATGTTTCCTATCTACAAAGGGCTTATGATTATGGATTAAGAGCGGTAGGTCTTTCCCATTTCGGGCCAGGTAGGTATGCGCCGGGCACAAAAAGAGAAGGGAGTATTACTGAAGCAGGAAAAGAATTATTGAAAGAGATGGGACGGCTCAACCTGATACTTGATGTTACCCATCTTACCGACGATGGTTTTCTTGACGCAATGGATCTTTACGAAGGACCGGTATGGGCCAGCCATCATAATGTAAGAAAAATTGTTCCTACCCAAAGGCAGCTCACTGACCCGCAGATAAAAAGATTGATAGAGCGGGATGCCGTTATTGGAGGTATGCTCGACTGCTGGGCCATGGACATCAGGTTCATCGATACGGTATCCGATCCATGGCAATTGAATATCAAACTGGAAAACCTGGTGGATCACTGGGATCATATCTGCCAGTTAGCAGGCAACAGCCTTCACATAGCGATCGGTAGCGACCTGGATGGAATATTCGGGACCGAGCAATCTCCCTGGGATATGGATTCCATCGCCGATCTGCAAAAATACCAGGCGATCCTTTCCTCAAGAGGATACAACAAAGAAGATATCGAGAATATATTCCATAAAAACTGGCTTCGTTTTCTACGCAGGGCCTGGAGCTGATGTTATGAATGAAAAATTACCATGGTACACTGTTGTGAACGCAGAAGAAACAGATTCTCCCGCCCTGGTCTTTTATCCCGCAAGAATGAAAGAAAATATTGAGCGGGTTAAACATAGCATTCACGATCAACTTCGTTTTCGCCCCCATGTAAAGACGCATAAAACGAAAGAAGCCACATTGATGATGATGGAGGCAGGAATCACGAAGTTCAAATGCGCCACTATTGCGGAGGCTGAAATGTTATGCCTGGTCCAAGTCCCGGATGTATTGCTGGCTTATCAGCCTGTAGGTCCTAAATTAAAGCGGCTAATTGTTTTGCAGCAGCAATACACGCAAACGGTTTTGTCTTGCCTTGTGGATCATCCCAAAGCCGCAGCTGCAATTTCTGCTGCAGCAGAAAAGGAAAGACTGAAGATTCCAGTTTATATTGATCTGAATGTTGGAATGAACCGTACGGGGATTGCACCGGGGGAAAAAGCGCTTGAGCTGTACCGTTTTTGTTCTTCACTAAAAGGGCTTAAAGTTGTGGGTTTACATTTCTATGATGGACATATTCGAGAACGGGATTTGGAGAAACGCCGTGGCTTTTGCAACGAGTTGTTGGCAAAAGTGGAAGGAATGAGAAAGGAACTGACAGAAGCGGGATATGCCAAACCTAAGCTCGTAGGAGGCGGATCACCTTCCTTTCCCATTTATGCGCAGGCTGCAGATATGGAATGCAGTCCCGGTACTTTTGTTCTTTGGGATAGAGGATACCACGAAACATTGCCGGAACAGGCTTTTTTAACAGCTGCTGTTGTTCTTACCAGAATTATTTCTCTTCCTGATGAACAAAAGGTGTGTATGGATCTCGGCTATAAATCCGTCTCTTCTGAAAATGAACTGCATCATCGCGTTCAATTCTTGAATGCTCCCGGTCTGAAAATCGTCAGCCAGAGCGAAGAGCACCTTGTTGCAGAAGCGCCGCCTGGTCATTCCTGGCAAATCGGCGATTTGCTATATGCTTTACCATGGCATATTTGTCCCACGGTTGCCTTATACGAAAAAGTATTTATTGCTGAGAAGGGAATGATCACAGATTCCTGGCAAGTCATTGCAAGAGACAGGAAAATCAAATTCTGATATTTTTTAAAAACTGTTTTTGTTTCACGACAGGCGAAGTAATTCTAGTTAAAGTGATCCCGCTCGTGTTAGTATCGGCAAGAAAAAACATATAGCAAACGTGTATTAGGTCCGTTTTTTTCTTTATTAATTCCAATACAACCCTTCAATATCTGCAACTGTTATAAATCGATTGCTATATTGAATTTCTCTCTCGGATTTGAATAAACGAAGAGTTCTTTTGGCCTGTCAATATGGATTGCGAGCCAAGCATACATTTTATGTGTCCGTATTTGCTGTATAAGCCCGGTTTCGGGGTATTATAACTTATTAGGCTTTGCAGGATAATATTATAATTGCATTGAAAAGTATAATTTTCCGGATACCTGTTTATTTATTTTTGAAAGGATTAGTCCCCATAGACGCAAAAGTTTATCAATCATGAAGCGAAGCATATTTTTTTCCCTGGCACTCGTTCCATTTATGGTTTTAGGTCAGGCCAAGACCGGCAATATGACTATTTATAAAGATCCTTCCAAGTCTGTAGAGGGCCGTGTGAAAGATCTTTTGAGCAGGATGACCCTTCAGGAAAAGATCGCACAGATGCAGGATCTTTCGGCGAGTGAAATTATGATCTCCGATGTGATTGATCCGGTGAAGATGGAACAAAAACTCAAAGGGAAAAGTTTTGGCGTATTTGAGGGTATGGGTTTATCGGTAGCTCAATATGCGAAAGCGATTAACACGCTGCAGGAATACATGGTTAAAAAAACAAGGCTGGGGATTCCCATGCTGAGCTCATCTGAGGCGCTTCATGGATGTGTGCATGGTGGTTCGACGGTGTATCCTCAGGCCATTGCATTGGGGAGCACCTTTAATGCTTCGTTGGTGAACATGATGACCAATACCATCACCAGGGAATTGAAAGCACAGGGTATCACCCAGGTATTGTCACCGGACCTGGATTTGGC
>DATMIF010000052.1:0-25741 GCA_035554655.1 Flavisolibacter sp. | reverse complement strand
CTGATGATTATATCACCAAACCTTTCAACCTTAGTGAGCTTGAACTGCGGACAGCTAACTTGGTGCAACTCCAGCAAAAGCAAAGAGCCTGGCTCCAGGCACAACTAATGAGTTCAAATCCAGAACAAGAGTTGCCTGTTGTTAAAGATCCATTTCTAATTCAGCTTTACAAGGAAATAGACGCCAGGCTCGATGACCCGGAACTGGGAGTTGATTATCTTAGTAGAACAATGGCCATGAGCAGAAGTACCTTAAACAGGAAATTAAAATCATTACTCAATATTTCTACCAATGACCTGTTAAGGCAATACCGGTTGCAAAAAGCTGCGGGCCTCCTTACCTCAGGCATGGATATTTCTACCGTCGCTTACCAGGTTGGTTTTAGCAGCCCCTCTTATTTCAGTCAGTGTTTCAAGGAACGGTACGGCATTACACCTTCAGAACATATTTCAACCAAAGGTTGACGCAAAATTGACAGCCTTTGCACCGATCCTTATCGTTGAAGGCTGAGATGATAAGTAGCTTTAGGGAACACGAATTTCTTCACTTCATAAAACCAACGACATGACACGTCCTGCTAAAATTATGGCAGCATCCCTGCTGTTCAATGCCACACTGTTAACTACTGCTTTCGCCCAGCAATCCATTGCTTCCGCTGAACCTGATTATGCTAAGACTACCAGCGAAATCGTAACAAACAACAGCAGGCCTGTTGCAGTCAATGCAAAAACGAAAGCCAGTTTTGTTATGCAGTTTCCTAACGCCAGCAAGCCATTGTGGGCTTCCATTGGCGACAATTATTATGTCTCCTTTTTAAATAATGGCAGAAAAGCCAGTGCCGTGTTTACGGCGAAAGGCGGAATGAATTATTGTATGACGGAATGCTCGATGGAGAATTTACCTGAGTCTTTCAGGAAAACCATACAAAAAGAATACGCTGGCTACAGCCTGTTAAAGGGCACTGAAATAAAAGCATATGGCACTATTGCTTACCAGGCGGTATTGGAAAACAACACAGGTTTTAAAACACTTAAGTATACAGAGGATGGGATTGAACAGATCGGGCAGATCAAAAAACAATGATTTCTTTCTTTACGTTCGCAATCGCTATCAAGTCAGGTTTGTAGACGGATAATGTAAGATCCAGACCAAACACCCATTTGAACGAAGTGGGGTATTTAGTTTTCGTAATCTCAACCGCTTTCTCCAAATCTTGTTACCTATTGCTCCACTTCAACAACAACCGGTCCTAACAACCCTGCAGGCAACAATGGCTTGTCTTCCATTTTAAAAGGATAGGCCGTGTAGGTAATTCTTTTTTCTTTGGGCAGATGGCTATCGCCAACCAAACGATTGTTCCAGGTATTTACCACTTCAATTTGGATTGTGTTCTCACCTTGTTTCACTGCTTTTGAAATATCAACACGGAAAGGCGCTGTCCATGCAACACCACAGTTTTTTCCATTTACAAATACCTGCGCCAGGTTATTAACAGTACCAAGATTCAACCAAACGGTTTTGCCTTTTTGCCCGTAATGGTTAAAGGTTTTTGAGTACACTGCAGTTCCGGAATAATAGCGGATGGCACTGTCAGCATGCTGCGTCCAATCAGTAAGGCTATTGAATGTTATAGCTTCCTTTGGCCCGCCAAGAGATGGATTGAAATCTACCTTCCACGAACCATCAATGGTTTGAAGCGGTTTTATATCATCCCAGTTTTTACCTCTGTTGCTTGCTGTTAGTTTTGTTGCCTGCTGAAGCACTACAAACAAAGAAGCATTTCTCCCGAGAAAAACCGGGAGTTCTGTTCTTCCTTTTTTTACCTGCCATGTTTTTGACAAAAAGATTTCTCCTGTAACAGGATTCCATATTTCAGGAAGTCGCCCATTAACTCTAAGCGATAAATTGATGGTTCGTGTATCGTTGTTTTGATTGGAAACAAAATAAATATCTACTCCATTGCCTGTACGATGCGTCCATGCAATACCTTCTGCGCTTTCGCCTTTTTCATTAGTTGCAATAAAATCAGGTTGCAAGCCTAATGAAGAAAATGATGATGAAGTATAAGGACCAACTACAATTCTCCCCTTTCCAATTTTAATTACATCATTTTGTTTCTTTTTTGAAGCAAAAATGCTTTCGTTGACTTTGTTAACGATTACATCATTTGGTTTTGCATTCAACAATCCTGTTGAGCTTTTCATCTCTTCATTCAACAAAACCGTTCCGCCTTCTTTAGCAAATTGTCTGATGCGGCATGCAGTTGCAGCAGACATTAATCCTTTGTTCGGTGACATTTTAGTAGCACCGGGAACAATCAGCAAACGATACTTTGCTCCTGTTGACAATTCAATATTTCCGTTTTTAACTTTCGAAAGATTCAACAAAGCATCTGCATTATAAGAATCATAAGCATAGCCATGCAAAGGATCAATCCAGTGAGAAGCATCGGTGATGTTGGCAGATGATGTTACACCTGCAGGCACATGCTGCAAGGGCTGTCCTTCATTCTTCAACCGCTTGGCTTCTCTTTCAACAATTTCCTTTCCGAAAATGCCGGGCAGCACAGGAACCAAACGATCTGGCAGCACAGCACGGCGGGGAAATTCATCACCTGTAAAAACAGCAATATCGGTAACAGGTTTCCCAAACTGCAAAAGTGTTTGGCAACGTTTTGCATAGTCAACCCATGCACTCACCTGCTTCCACCATGTTTGATCTCTTTGAAAATACAAACCGATCGGATCCAATGTTATCCCTGGCTTTTTATCCATCCATGGATTGTGCATGAAAACATGATAGACCAAACGGTTTATTCCCAATGCAAAATTTCTATCGGCCAGTGTTTTCAACATGCCCGGATGTTCATCCCATGCCATACGCAATTCGGTAAAGCCTTCGGCCTGCACAATGTTCTTTCCATAAATATGCGCAGCAGAAATGGCATCGAGCATGTCGTTGGGTTTATCATGCGTAGGACTGCGCAACCAAAATTCTCCCATGGGAATGTCGGCTGTTTTGTAATGAAGCATGCCATCGCTTTCCATGGTTGGCGCCACACTTTCTTCGGTGATCTGCACTCCTTTTGCGTGTGCAAGTTTGGCAAGTGTTTCATAAAAATTATCCTTCACCAATTCGGCGATGGTCTGTCTAACATCATGCAACACTCTTTCGGATAAATCTGCAGAGCCAATGGGAATGCCTGCCATCACAGGTAAGTAAGGATACAGATCATAGCCTCTTCTTTTTCTGAACTCCTCCCTAAAAACCAGCGACCAGTTTTGGCTTCCACACTCCCAGCTATCCACGTGAAGAAATTGCAGCACTTGTTTTATAGTTGAAGCATCAACATGATTGTAAAATTCACCGAACCATTTATTGAATTGCAGTGTAACAGCAGCAGGATTGAATTTATCACATTCCAAACCCTTGCCACCGCCGGCAGTTTCGTTTTGATGTCCAGTCGATGTATGTCCCATGCGAATGATGGTCCATCCACCTGCGGGCGCATTCCAGTTCAGTCTTCCATCTTTATCAAGCTTGTTAGTGAGGTCA
The DNA here is from genome assembly GCA_035554655.1 of Flavisolibacter sp. Lineage (GTDB taxonomy): Bacteria > Bacteroidota > Bacteroidia > Chitinophagales > Chitinophagaceae > Flavisolibacter. Next base: position 22,186 of record DATMIF010000052.1, on the reverse strand, counting down.
ATGATTTTATTTGATGGCACACAAATGTTATCGGGCACTTGTTGTGCATTTGTGTATTTGCTGATGCGCCATACTTCACCGTTCTTTCCTTCGTATTGATCAATTCTTGCTTCGCTGGAAAGTTCAAGCCCGGATAGTTTTAATGATTGCTTCCATTTAGCAGCGTCTAGATCTTCGGCACCAGGTTCGGAGCCTTCGTTATTATAAACGAACCGAAAATATTTTGCAGTAGTCGATGGAATAGAATGTGTGTAGTCGGCGTCCCAATCCTGCCATCCATGGCGAGGAGGCTCTAACTGTGCTAATGTTGAAAAAGTTTTTCCATCATTACTTGTTTCAACTGTCAAACGATTTGCCTGGTAATTGTTTTTTGAGTGAATGATGATAGAACGACAAGTGAACGGCTGATCAAATTCATATTGGATCCAGCATGGTTCATCAGAAGAAAAATTCTTTTTATTGTTTGGATCAATCAATAGTTGAGCAGCAGCATCATTTTTGCTGGAGGTGATTTTTGGAATGACGGTTCTTGTGGAAACGCCAGCTCCCTTCATAGAAGGAAAAGCAAAAACAGCAATGTCTTTATAATAGTTTTCTATGGTTTCAGGTTGTTCTAAAACTTCGTTGAATGGTTTTCCTCCCGAGATATTTTTTTGTGTCCACACTACTTTCTGCATCGAAAGTTCTGGAGTGATCCATGGTCCGCCAGCAAGTGCAAATCCATCGCTTACGTGGATTGCAAATTTTAAATCCAGTCGCTTTGCTTCTGTGAATGCATGGTTGATCACTGCCCACCATTGTGGTGTTAATTGCACAACAACTGAATCCATCAGCGGCGGATTGGCTGGTCCTTTGATGGGCATTAAGTAGGCACCGCCCATGCCTGCTTCCTTCATTGCTTTCAAATCTGCCGTGATGCCCTCTTTAGAAACACTCGCCTGGTACCAATACCAAAACACCCATGGACTTGCTGATGGTGGAGGTGATTGAAATGCTTTTCGCAAATTGGTTTGTTGAATGGATTGTGCAGGCAGTTGCACAATGCTGAATAGGATTACAAGAAGTACAAGAGTGCGACGCAACAGACGGTAAATAGTAGTAATGGACGTTTGGTTCATCATTTTATTTAGTTCAATTCCACCGGCTTTTCATGAACTCTTACTTTATATCCCTTCACTCCGAAATAAACAATTACAAGAAAGCAAAACAGGGGCACAATGTAGCCCGGTTGTATTTTATCTCCGCTGAAATCTATAATGGTTCCCATAATGAATGGAAAAATAGCACCTCCTACTATCGACATCACCAACAAAGACGATGCAATCTTTGTGTCCTCGCCCAGGTCAACCAAGCCGAGAGAGAAAATAGTAGGAAACATGATGGACATGAAAAACCCGAGGGCCCCGAGACAATACACAACATATTCGCCCTTGCCTAAAATGGCTACTGCGCATAACAGCGTACTGACAATGGCATAAATGGTTAATAGCTTTTCCGATTTCACAAACCTTAAAATGAAAGTGCCGGCAAACCGTCCCACAAGAAACAATGTGCCATAAACGGAACCGAGAAAAAAGCCTGCTGACTTCTCATCGAAACCTCCGCCCTGCACTGCCATCCGAATGAAAAAACTGGTTACACAAACCTGTGCACCTACATAGGCAAATTGCGCAATAACTGCCCATGTTAAATGACGATGGCGAAAAGCCCTGAAGAAGTGCGTGAATTTTGCCGATTTATTTTCTGATTTTACTTCGGGGAAGTGAAAGAACAAATAAAAAACAACAACCAATAGCAGTGCACAACCAAGAATGATGTAAGGCATTTTAACTGTCGCAGCTTCTGAATTTAAATAAGCAATCCGTTCTGCAACAGGCATGGCATTTAGTTCAGCCTCGGTGTGATTGATTCCGGAGAGAATAAAAGTGGAACCAACGATAGGTGCAATTACAACGGCGAGTCCGTTGATGGCAGCGCCAAAGTTCAATCGTATACTGGCTGTTTTTGCAGGCCCCAGAACAGCCACATAGGGGTTGGCTGCAGTTTCCAGGGTGGCAATACCACAACCAATAACAAAGAGTGCTAAAAGAAAAAGTTCAAAGCTTCGGGCGTTAGCAGCGGGAACAAATAAGAAAGCTCCAAATGCTGCTACCACTAAACCCCCGATCATGCCCTTTTTATAGCCCCATTTTTTCAGGATAATTCCGGCCGGAATTGCCATCAGGAAATAAGCGAGATAAACAGAAGTATCAATTAAAGTAGATGCACGGTTATTTAACTGGCAAGCCTTTTTTAAGTGAGGAATGAGAACAGAGTTGAAATTGTGCACCATTCCCCATAAAAGAAAAAGGGTGCAGGCGAGAATGAACGGGACGAGAAAAAATTTAGCTTTCTTACCGTCAGTAGCAACATTTTCCCGGGCTATTGATTCTACTGGTATTTGTGCCATGAATGATTTTTCGTTTCGTTGAAAAATTTATTTAATTTCTTTTCGTTTCGCTAATAACAGGTGATCGCAAACCAGCACCAATTCACCATGTTGGTTGATCACTTCCACATGCTCGGTTATAGAACCATACTCTGGTTTCTTTGCATCGGATTTATCTGAGATGGTGACTTCGGAATGAATAGTATCACCTATATGAACCGGTTTTACAAAACGCAGCCTGTCATAACCTTTTGAAAAAGCTTCGGGATTGATTTCAGAGGCAGTCAAACCAATACCGATGCTGAAGATCATGGTGCCATGTGCAATCCGTTTTTTGAATGGCTGTGTTTTGCACCATTCTTCATCCATATGGTGCGGGAAAAAATCTCCTGTATGTCCTGCATGAACAACAAAATCTGTTTCAGTAATCGTTCTTCCGAGTGTTGTTCGCTTCGATCCTAACTCATAATCCTCAAAAAAAATTGACTTGAAATACATTTTCTAATTGTTGTTTTTATTCGTGAAAACGTTCGGCGACTACTACTCCTCCATTATCACTGGAAATGTATGCGCTTTCCACTACCGCCATCGTTTTAATTACGTCTTCCACACTTGTTGGTAAAATAGCCGATGAATGTTCTTTAAATCGCATCAGGCTTGACATGGTTCCGATGAAAGCATCAGGAAACCACGAGCCTTCCAATTGAAAAGTTTTCCATTCAGGTTTCTTTCCTTCTTCCAGCAAACAATATTCAAACAAGTCGGGAACGCCGTTTGGATAATCCATCAGCAATCCCATTTTTGTTTTGATAGCTCCTTTGGTTCCTTCCCACTTGATAAAGCTTTCTTCGTTGTGCGGACCAAAAACATGATCATGGTTTGTGTTAATCACGGCATGCGTAGTATCACCATAATCAAATAAAATGGTGGACCGGGTTGAAGACAAGTTTTTCGCAGGATGCTTCAATGTTTTAGCCATCACTGTTCTCGGATCGCCAAGGAAAGAACGAATCAAATCGATGTAGTGAATACTGTGGTATTGAATCTCCAACCGCGGATGAATCATCACATGAGGGAAAAGTTCCCACGGAGTTTTTAATGTCACTCTCACTTCCATATCATACAACTCACCAATCAATCCTTGCTTGATCATATTTCTTGCAGCGCTAACAAAAGGTGCAAAACGAAGTTGGCAATTGATGGCTGCGACAAGATGTTTCCTTCTGCAAACAGATAAAATTTCTTTGCTCTGCCAGAAGTAATCTCCCATTGGTTTTTGAATCAGCACAGCGCTACCATTTGGCATTTGTTCTAAGGTTTCAACAAATTGAGCCGGCATGACTGTAATATCATAAACTGTATCTGGCGGTGCTTTGGCCACAGCATCTGCCACTGAATCATAAACATTGGGAATATCAAATTTCTGAGCAAGTGCCTCTGCCCTTTCTTTTGTTCTGTTCGTGATACCGATCACGTTGAAGCCGGCTTTTTTATAAGCAGGTAAATGCGCATCGTTCACAATTCCCCCGGCGCCAATAATTACAATAGGAAAGGAATGTTGGGGCAAAACAGGTTTGTACTCTATATTCATTCTCTATTCTTATAACACAAAAAAAGTTCTTAACGAAATTAAACGTAACTCTACATCAAATATCCATTCAAGTTTTATAATTTCCCTTCGCGATTAGCAATAGTTTTCATAAACTATTCAAATCTTGCTAATGAAAGAAAATAATGTAGCCGGTTCATACAAAAATATTTGGCATGGTGTAGGGCGAAAGCGGATCGAGATACCTAAATCCGTTTTAAAATCGAAAGTGCTCAATAACAAAGTGCTTCAACAATTATACATTGCAAGTCTTGGTTATTATCCGCATGCTGCCGGTCATTACACGTATCGAAAAAAAGGCCTTCCAGAAAATTTTATTTTCTATTGTGTTGACGGGTATGGCTGGTACAAAATTGAAAAGACGACTTACAAGGTCGGTCCCAACGAATTTTTTATACTGCCACAAAATGTTGAACATGCATATGGTAGCGATGAAAAAGATCCATGGAGCATTTACTGGATCCATTTTGGTGGCGAAATGCTTCCTTACTTCAACAGTATGCCTGCAGTACAACAACATTTTCATCCGCTGCATATTAAGAGTAACGACTACATTATCTCGCTGTTTTCTTCCATTTACAGTACGCTGGAATTAGGTTATAGCATTGACAACCTTACATTCTCCAGCATGTGCCTTCACCATTATCTCACCTTGTTCATCTACAACGAAAAGCACTTTGACGTTGGCAACAACAACAGGGATTTGATCGATGATGTAATACTTTACATGCAACAACATGTTCATGAAGAACTCACCTTGCAGGACCTTTGCAGTTATGTTCACTATTCTCCTTCCCGGTTCTCAACTTTATTCCGCAAAAAAACGGGTTATGCACCCATTGACTATTTTATTCAGTTGAAAATGCAGAAGGCAAGCCAGATGCTCGACTTTACAAACCGTTCCATTAAGGATATTGCGTCAGCGTTTGGTTTTGATGACCCTTATTATTTTTCAAGAAGGTTTACAAAAGCCATTGGCATGTCGCCAAAAAAATACCGTTCAATTAAGAAGGATTAAATAGGCAACAAGGCATCAGGCAATTGGCAATTAGAATTCAAAGAGCTATTTATAGTTGGTAAAAAGCAACAGCGTTTTCGTAATAAACTTTTTTCCGCTGTTCCTCATTCAATAATAAGTCAAGCACTTCACGATAAATACTCCATGTACGGGAATAGCTTCCGGCTAACAATGATACAGGCCAATCTCCACCGCAAAAGCAACGGTCAACACCAAAGTGTTCTAATACAAATTCAAGATAAGGCTGAACATCGTCTTTTGACCATTCAGGATTTTTTGATGTGGTTCCAAGTCCTGAAATTTTTGCATAAAAGTTTGGACTCTTTGCCGCTTCTTTCATTAATTCACCCCACCTTCCAAATTTTTCTTTAGCAGCAATTGGCGGTTGATTCAAGTGATCAAAAACGATTTTGAGAGAAGGTACTTTTTCGGCAACTGCCAATGCAGTTTCAATATGTTCATTTAAAATTCCAACAAAATCATAAGGCAAATGATAGTCAGAAAGAATTTGCAGACTTTCAAGACTTTCTTTTTGTAACAACCAATTTGAATCCGGCTCGTCATGAACCTGGTGCCTGACACCTTTGAAATAAGTTTGATTATAATATTTCTCCCCTAATGCTTTTGCAGTTCCTTGCGGATCTAATAAAGGCAGCCAGCCGACAACACCTTTGATCCAATCATTCCTTTGCGCAACCTGGAGTATCCAGTCAGTATCTTCAGAATTGCCTGCTGCCTGCACCAAAATGCCATCGGTAACACCTGCTTTCTTTCGCTCGTCTTCCAACTCTTCAATATAATAGCTGCGGTTAAGAACAGAAGTATCTCCATCCAGCCAAGGGTATTCTGCCTTGTCAAAACTCCAAACGTGAACATGTGTATCAACAATGCGTTGTAACATCCGTTTTGTTAGTTTTTAACCTGTACCATCTGAGCCATGAACTCTTCTTCAATTTGTTTATTGTGCTCACCTAACATTGGTGCGCCTCTTTCCGACCGCAACAATTCTCCATCGACATGTATCGGGCAACGTGTAGTTGTAATTTCAAGCCCATTACTCGTCTTTACTTTCAATTCCATGTCCAAAACTTTATACCCTTCATCTCTCGTGAGTTCATCATAATCCAAAACTTTGGCACACCAAATATCAGCAGGTTCTAAAATACTTAACCAGTTTTCCGTATTGCAATCAATCAAATGATCCGCTAACACTTTTTTTATCTCATCACGCTTATCAAACCAGTCTTCAGGATTGGTATAGTCTTTTAGTTTCTCGCACTTCAACAATTCTCCCAGCAAAATAATATTACCCATGGCCAATGCCAGGTAACCATTTTTTGTTTTATAAATCCCGTAAGGTGCTGCTATATATGCATGGCCGTTATTGACAGAACTTCTCACAGGCAATTCATTTCCATCGTTATAAAAACATGTCAGCACTTCAAATTGAAAATCCAAAATACTTTCAAACATGCTTACCTGCACAAGTGCGCCATCGCCAGCAATGACACGTTGGTATAGAGTTGCCAATATCCCCTGCACTAAATGTGCCCCGGCTAAAATATCAACAACCGCCACTCCCATCGGTGTTGGTGTTGTGTCATTATTGTTACTTAGCCATGCGAGACCAGATACAGATTGCAACAACAGATCCTGGCCTGGCAGATCTTTCCACGGGCCATTTTCGCCATATCCGTTAATTTCAGAATAAATTATTGAAGGATTAATTGTCTTCACCGTTTCATAATCGAGTCCCAGTCTTGCCATCACTCCCGGGCGAAAATTATGAATGAGGATATCTGCCTCGCTGATCAATGCCTTAACCTTTTCAAGATCGTCTGGATTTTTCAAATCCGCAGCATAACTTTCTTTGTTGCGATTAATGGCATGAAAAATGGTGGATTCACCTTCCAGTTTTACATCAGACACATACAGTTCGCGGCAAATATCGCCTATACCCGGTTTTTCAATTTTAATAACCCTCGCACCCATATCAGCAAGTCTCAAACCGGCTGAAGGACCGGAAAGGAACTGGCTGAAATCAATCACGAGGATGTCTTCTAACAGCTTCATGCTTTGGCGTATAATTCGGTTAATAGTTTTTCATTTTGCTCACCTAAAGATGGCGCAGGTTTTTCAGAAACAATTTTTTCGCCGTTGATACGAATAGGGCATCTTGTTGTTACAAACTTCTTCCCATTGGCACCAACTGTTTGTTCCATTTCCAGCACTTTATAGGCCTGATCTTCTTTCATTTGAAGCCAGTCCAAAACCTCAGTTGACCAGATACCATATTGCTGCAATTTGCCTGTCCAGTATTTTGCAGGCTGGGCTGCAAGATGCCCGTTGATCGTTTCTTTTATTTCATCTCTTTTTCTAAATGCATCATGCTGGCTAAATTTTGACAGCTCATCACATTGCAATGCGATTGATAGCTTGGACAACGGAACCATTGCAATGGCAATGAATCCTTCGGCAGTTGGATAAATTCCATACGGTGCGCTCAGCAAACTGTGTCCATTATTAAGTTTGCTTCTTTGCGGAACTTGTTTACTGCTGTAATAAGTAGTCAGTAATTCAAACTGAAAATCGAGTAAGGATTCTAAAAGACTTACTTCAATAAAAGCACCCACACCTTTTTTCTGACGACGAATCAGCGCCGCCAAAATTCCCTGTGCTAAATGAGTTCCGCAAATAATATCTGCGATTGCGATTCCAAATGGGACAGGATCATGGCCCGAATCTCCACTTGTCAATGCTAATCCTGAAATGGATTGCAACAATAGGTCTTGTCCAGGTTTGGCTTTCCATGGGCCTTTCTTTCCATAGCCGCTGATTTCTGCATAAATAATTTTTTCGTTGAGCTTTTTTACAGAAGCATAATCAAGTCCAACTTTTTCCATAATACCCGGACGAAAATTATGTGTCACCACATCTGCCTTCCTTATTAATTTCTTTACGATCTCCAGGTCATCGGCATTTTTCAGATCAGCAGTAAAGCTTTCTTTGTTGCGATTAATGGTGTGAAACAAAAGACTGCTTTCGTCCAGCCACAAATTCTTGATAGCAAGTTTTCGGCAGGCATCGCCCACCTTTGGTCTTTCGATCTTAATCACTCTTGCACCCAGATCTGCAAGCCGCAAACCTGCAGACGGTCCTGACAGATATTGACTGAACTCGAGAACAGTTAGTCCCTTTAATGGTAAATTTTTCATACTAAGCTTTCACCAAAGCCGGTTGTAAACTTTGATGATATAAATGATTCATCTTTTTTAATACCTGCAGCGGATTTCCCCCATTCAATAAAAATTGTTGTAAAGGCTCCCCTGCATGGTCCTGGAAGTACAGGTAACCATTGTAACGTGGTCGCATATAACCATTTTCCATTACAGGAAGCACATTTTTAAAAAAATCATTGCATAAATGATTCGCATCCTCACTCAGCCACGCAGCTTTGTGGCCCGGTTGACCTCCATGTTGTACATAAAAGGTTGACTGGCATTGTTGTGATACAATTTCTTCAGCAAATTTTATAGCCCACCCTTTTTGATTACTGAATGCAGATACAGCAAGGCCGGTTCCCCCTATCGTGCTTTTCAGGTATCGACCACTGAACCTGATCAGGTTTGCATAATGCAAAACATTTTCTGCATATCCCTGCCTTGAATAATTGGAATAACCATATGCAAAAGGGCAATACCAATAATCATTGGTCCGCGTCATTAGCTCCGCAACAGCAATAGGGTTACACGAGAACATTTTTTTATCCAAATGAGAATAAAACTCCTGCATTGTTTCAAGAACCATCAAGCCGGTGTTCGCATCAACCACTTCTTCATCATTCCGAAAAGGCTCAGTACCGTGTGCAATGCAGAACATGTAAAAATTCATGAGCAGGTCGATAGGGATTGCAGGTGCAGCAACCTTTCTCTTTTTTGTCAGATACATTAAGTCGCTCCAATCCTGGGGAAGTGCCGCCTGGTTTTTTCTGAAAAGGTCTGCACGGTAACTGGCTGCAGGGGTTGCCGCATCAATTGCTAAAGCCCATTGATGTCCGGCGTAAAAATAGCTTTGATGAGACACGCCAACAGAGTTTTCAGATTGATTCTTTAAATACGCTTCAGACAAATATGCATCCAATGGCAACACGCATTCCGTAGCAGCCGCACATCCTACCCATGGATGATCGATGATAAGAAGATCGAACTCTTTGGTCAATTTTTCAATGGGAAAATCTGCAAATTCCTGCAGCGATCTTTTCTTCCAAATCACTTCCACTTCAGGATAAATTTCAGCAAACCGCTGGCTGTAAGCCGCAAGCGGAGTATATCCTCTGCTATGTCCCCAGGTAATTCCTTTTAAAACAATCGCTGCCATGAAACAGTATTTTCTCTACTCAATTTGTTAGTGAAAAATTACTATCACAGCGGCTTTTGAAAAATGGCATGTTTGGTTAAAAAGATGGATTATCTTACTAGGAGCCCTGGCAAACGAGTGGCTTTATCAGTATGTGGTTTATAAAGGAGTTGCTCTTGTGAAAGGCGATTGGTGGCGGTACTTCAAACTATTTATTGGAGTATTTCTTCCAATAATTGATAATTTTTATAGGCTAATCAGTATTGCTACTATGAAGCTTCTCTTGCATCGCACTCTTGTGCGTTCAGTAATCCTTATCACCAACGAGCAAAAAGTCTTTACTGGTTTCAGTCATCAAAATAGTTCCTTCAATATTTAATACCTTTTGCTACACTGCTCAGCAGTTGTTTTCCTTTCTCATAGGGTACCAGGTAAAAGCTGTAGTGATAATCTTTGGCAGGAATTTGATATTTCTCTAAAGGTGCGGCCACATCGCTCCAGCTATCATTACCTCCTACTCCCATTTGAACAAGGTCAATATTCAGGGTTATGTAGCCGGCATCTTTCAAATCAATTGTGTGTTTTGCCTGTTCAATATTTTCTTCCGTGTAAGGCCAGGCACTCATGCTTAGTAAACTGTCAGCAACTATCAATAGTCCTTCATTGCTTTTGTTCGAAAGGAACATCCATCTGACATCCGTACGGTTTCCGTTTTCCTGGGGCACTGCATAAGGCTCCATGAAATCGAAAATGTTTTGAGAGTAGATAGCAGCATCAAAACCGTAGTTGCGGTCGATGTAATTTTCCATTAACCCTTTTCCATACCACGTGATATTTTCAAAGCTTCTATTGACACCGCCTTGCATACCTACTTTCGGGATGTTGGGCAATCCCAGCATGCAATGCAAAAAATATTCAACCTTAATAATGCCCGAACTATTGATTGAATAAATTACTTCTACAGATGCACTGTCGTTAATTAATGTGTATGTCGTTACAAACTTTCTTACTCCGTTAATTACACTGTCGGATCCGGATATTGCTTTGAGTTTTAAACCAGGTTCGTACCATTGCTGCAATTTCCGATTTGGTTTCCAGCCGCGACGATCATTGTCAGTAAGCGGACGTTTGAAATTTGGCAGGAACGATTTCTCCAACAATTCTTTCCCTCGCCATTTGTACGATACCAGTCCACCATTAGCCAAATCAAAAGTGATTGAAAAATCTTTGCCTGAAAACTCAAAGCCTTTTGCGGTTATACCTTTGTTGATTGGACCTGATGTGGTTTTTGTCTCCTTTCTGGTGGCCAAGGTTGTTAATGCAAATTGATTTGATGCTACTTCAAAACCTTTTTGTGCCCATGTTGTATTCTCAGCTAAAGCAAAATGAATATCAGCTAAATACTCGGTACCATTTTTAAACTTCGGTAAATAGGAAGAAATATTAATTACTGTATCCCTTCCTGCAGCAAGATTAATGTGAGGCAGAATTTTATTCACAACAACAATCCCATCTTCTCTCACAATCAAATTCACATCATAATCGCGTAAGTTTTTTACTGCATTTCGATTGGTGATTTTAACCAATGCTTTTGCCGCATCGATCAATTCACATTCCGCACCCTGGAAAACTCTTTTGCATTCATACATGGCTGCTTTGGGTCTTCCATCCGAAGCAACAACTCCTTTAATGGTGAAGTTGTCAAAATATTTTTCTCCAAAATCACCGCCATACGCAACATAAGTTCTTCCTGAACTATCTTTTTTGTACAATCCCTGGTCTTTGAATTCCCATATAGCGCCACCGATTACACGGGGCGTTGAACGAAACTCATCCCAAAACTCTTTCATGTTGCCATTGGAATTACCCATCGCATGAGAATACTCGACAAAAAATATCGGACGATGATCGCCATTGTTTTGTTCTGCCAATAATTTCGGCGTATAAATGCCCGGGTACATTCTGCTAACAATATCAATCCAAGGTTCGTCCTGCGGATTTTGCAAGCGATGCGAATGATCATTTGGTTTTAAATACCGGGGATCCGAAGGATCAATATAACCTTCGAGCCTCGGATTACCCATTGCAGGTTCATAGTGCACAGGACGTGTGATATCAAAATCATGGATCCATGCAGCCATAGCGGCATGATTCGGTCCCCTTCCCGCTTCATTTCCTAAACTCCAGATAATAATGCTCGGATGATTTTTATCCCGCATTACCATTCTGCTGCTTCTTTCTAAATAAGCACTTGTCCATGTCGGATCGTTACTCAACTTTCCACCTAATCCATGTGTTTCTAAATTCGCCTCGTCGATTACAAGAATTCCGTAGTCATCACAGAGATCGTACAAGTAAGGATCCATCGGGTAATGCGAAGTACGAATGCAATTGAAATTAAAACGTTTGATGGTTTGCACATCATGCAAAATATCTTCGCGTGATAATGCTTTCCCTTTTATTGGATCATGGTCCGGGCGATTGACTCCATAGAGATAAGTAAGCTTTCCATTGATCAATAATTTGCTGTTGTCTTTTGCAAATTCTATGGAACGAAAACCAACTTTGCAGGTTTTTGCTTCTAGCAAATTTCCTGTGCTGTCTTCCAATGAGAGAACCAAAGTGTAAAGATTTGGTTCTTCATCACTCCATTTATCCGGATTGTTGACCTTCGTTTCAAGCAAGCCAAATTTTACATTATCGAGCCTTGGATAAACCTCATTGATGATGCTTTCAACACTTCTTTCCAATGGCTTTTCGAAAACTGTCTTTCCTTTTTTATCGTACAGTTGTGCTTTAACAATATATCCTGGAACATCTTTGCCTGTGAAATTGTCAAAGCGTGGACGAATACTTAGTGTGGCATCCTTATATTCTTTATCCAGTTTTGTTTGGTAGAAAAAATCAGCAATGCGCAGCTTTGGTTCTGCAAGCAACATCACTTCGCGGTGAATTCCACTTAATCTCCATTGGTCCTGGTCTTCCAAAAAACTTCCATCACTCCACCGAATGACCCAAACAGACAAAATATTTTCACCATCCTGCAAATAGGGAGTAATGTTAAATTCAGAAGGAAGAAAACTGTCTTCTGCATAACCCAAAAATTTTCCATTCAGCCAAACTTTATAAGCAGAACTCACGCCACCAAAATGTAAAGTAATGTTCATGTTCTTCCAATCGCTGGGAACACTAAACGTTCTTTGATAACAGCCCACTCCATTATAATCTTTTGGAACATGCGGTGGGTTTACAGGGCGAAAAGGATACACCGCACTTTTATAAATTGGTTTGTCGTATCCTTTCATTTCCCAATTGCTGGGCACTTCAATTTTATTCCAACCACTAACTCTTGATTTGTAAAAATCTTTCGGTGCATCATCAGGCTTGCTTGCAAAGAAAAAATCCCACTGACCATTGAGTGAAAGCATTCTTGATTTTGTTCTATCACCTTTCAATGCATCAGCAACTGAACTAAATGAATATGCCGTTGCTCTTGACGGTTCGCGGTTGATGCCACTCACCAAAGGATCTTCCCAAGGTTCTGTACTATAAACAGTAGGAACAACAGGAACAGGCGCAGGTGTTTTGTCAACTAACTGCGCATTTGTAAATTGATAAACGATCAAAAATCCTATCAGTAAAAACCTTTTCATATCTCTGTTAGAAATTCATCTTTAAAAGAAAATCCCCATCCTTCGCGGTCATGAGGTTGAGCAAAACCATTTACAATTTCGAGTGGATAATCAATCAATGGATCGATCCAATCAAATGACTCTGCACCTGCGCCATTCGGAATAGTACACAATAACGGAATGTCATAGTCCTTATAATAATGAGGTAAGACAGGAATATTATAACCGCCGGCAAGTGCAGCACTATTTCTCCACGCTTCAACGCCGCCAAGTCTTAGAATATCGGGTTGCCAAATATCCAGTGCATTTCTTTGCAACAATTCACGCAAAGGCAATGTTGAATATTCTCTCTCACCCATGGCTAAAGAAATGCCGGCCTGGTTGCGCAACATCTGATATCCCTGGAAGTCGGTGTGGTCAATCGGTTCTTCAAACCAATGAATATTTATTTCTCTTGCTGCTCTTGCGAGTTGCAATGCAGAAGCCACATTCATTCCCTGGTTGGCATCCATCATAATGCCTATATCATTTCCAACAGCTTCACGAACTTTTTTCAACCGCTCTAAATCTTCCTTCCAATCTGTCTTACCAACTTTAATCTTCACCGCCTGGAAACCTCTCTTTTTATAATCGGTTACTTCTGCGATCAATTCATCAATCGAGTAAGAAATCCAACCACCACTTCCATAGATTGGAATTTTCTTTTGCGCTCCTCCTAACACCTTCCAAATTGGCTGACCCAATGTTTTACACCAAGCATCCCACATCGCAATATTGTATGCAGCTTGTGCCCAGCGATTAATACCTTCCATCCCGAAATACTCATTAGCTGCATTTATTTTTTCAAACACATTTACGGTGCCGTAAACTTTTTCGCCAACAACCATTTCACCAATATCTTTCATTGCACCTACAATGGCTCGTGGACTGTATTGAAAGCTTAACATGTACGACTCACCAATTATTTCATTAGTGAGTTGAATTCTTAAAACAATGAAAGAAATTTTTGTCAGCGTATGTGTGGCATCAGCAATAGGCTTGTTCAACTTTGCCTTTGCAGAATAAATATGATAACTCTTTATCGTGTCCATTATATCAATCAATTAATCGCTTTGACTTTAGGTCGTCGCTACATTTTGCTCAGTGCTTATTTATAAAGTTTTTTCTGCTTCCTTATTTTCTTTAAAAGATTTCTTTCTCCAGTAATTCGCAAGAATACTTCCGCTGATATTCATCCAAGGGCTAAATACCGCGGCCGGTAAACCAACTGTTCCCAATTTGCCCATACTCCCGGCTAATCCCGATGCCATGCCTCCATTCTGCAATCCAACTTCAAATGCAATTGTTCTTGAAGATGGTTTATCCAATCCAAACAATCGGCTCAGCCAGAAACCAAAAAAATATCCGGCAGCATTATGAATAACTGAGCAGAAAAACAAAATGAAACCCACCTGCATTAAATTATCCCGACCTGCAGCAGTGGTAACTGTTGTGAAGTAAACAATTCCAAACATCGACAAATAAGGCATGTAGGAATCGATCTTTTGATATCGCACTGCAATTAAATGATACAACACACCAACAACAAATGCCCCAGTGAAGAAGGAAAATATCTCAATAGATTGCTGAAGTTCACTCGACGAAACATTTGCCGAGAAGAATGATGATAAGCCAATTGCCAAAGCAAACAACCATAAAACAGAAAAAGAAAAAATAGCTTTTACCACTTTCCAGTTCTTCGGCGTTGCCGTTTTCAAAAAATCATGCAACAAAGCAGCGCCAATTGGAACAATCACAATCTTGATAATCTCCATCATCATGTTGATGAACTTCACTTCTATCAGCGTTCCCGCCAGTAACTTCATCAGCAGCGGCGTTAAAAATGGAGCAGCCAATGTTGACAATGCTGTTACAACAACCGATAAAACAAGATTTGCTCTCGCCAGGTACACCATTACATTCGAAGCCAATCCGCTTGAACATGATCCGATCAAAATAATTCCGGCTGCAATTTCAGGATCGAAATAAAAAATTTTTGTCAGCATCAAACCCATCAAAGGCATGATGGAAAAATGGCAGAGTAATCCAACTGCTACTCCTTTACCTGTTGTTGCAATGCCTGAAAAATCTTTCAGCGACATTTGAATACCCATGCCAAACATCACCATTTGAACAATGACGAGTATCAACCATTTGTTACGCAGATCTATATTTCCCCAACGTGTGAATGCAGAAGGATAGATCATAGCTACAACCACTGCAACAATAATCCAGGCTGTGTATCGAAAACTTTTTAAGGATGTGATGTTACCCATTCCCAAAGCAAAACTCACGACAGCAATCACTGCAGCAGGTTGCCACACCATTTCTTTTTGCAAGAGCAAACCCGCAACTACCGTAGCAGCAGCAAGGCAAGCGATCAACACAAAAAATTGTGACAACTTCCTCATGAATCTTATTGGAAAATTTTTGCAAGATGTTCAATAGCAATTGCAGGACTTGATAGTATCGGAACTTTTTTATCGGCCGCATCAAGCGTATCAACCACTCTCGCCATTGAGGCCTGGGCCAATACAATTACATCAACCTGCGATGTTAATTCTTTCAATGTAGCCGCAACCATAGCGTCATGCTTTGCAGCATCGCCACTCATCAAAGCATCAAAAGCACCTTCACATAATTTTGAAATCACTTCAACATTTTTTCCTGCAACTGCTGCTCTTCTCTTCACCAAATCCGCTGTTGGATTTAACGTTGTAGGCAAGGTTGCTACAATACCAATTTTATTTCCAATTGCAACTGCTTTATCAGCCATCGGTTGATCCACCCGCAACACCGGCACTTTGCTCAATGTCGCAGCCGTTTCCACCGCCGCTCCAATCGACGAACAGGTGTACATAATAAAATCTGCACCCGCTTGTTCCGCCGACGCAGCATAGTTCACAACACGTCTCGCCGTATCGGGCTTCAACTCGCCGCACTTAATTACATTTTTAATCAGGCTATCATCAACAATATTAAAAACCTGCACACCTGGCAGGTATTGATTGCACAGTTGTTGAAACACCGGCACCAGCGTCGCCGATGTATGAATCAATCCTAAAGTTTTTTGAGACATGTTTATTTAATTTTTTTATTGACCAGACTTCATTGCTACTATTGACCGACTGTTGCGTCGCACTCTTGTACATCAACAATTCTATTGAGCACTTACACTGCCATTCTTCAAGATCACAAAATAGTCTTCACCGCCAACCTGGCCTCCTTTCAAATTCACTTCAATTCCATCGATAGCTTTATTTGTCGAATAGGCTTTGCACAATGGTGCACCAAGAACTAATGGTGCAATCATTTTTAAAGCTTCTATTCCCATTGCCCTTGCAGCATAACTGCTCGTATCACCGCCTGCAATGACAACACGTTTTACATTTCCTTTTTCAACACCTTCCCTCGCAATAACTCCCAACAACTTTCCCAACACTTCAGAGGATAAATTCTCTCCATTCTTCTCTCCCGTATGAACAATTACATCTTTCTTCTTTTCAAGAAGATGAACCAGGTTTTTTAATACGCCTTCAACAATTGTATTGTCCTCACAAAGTTTGATTGCATCAAGAACGACTTCTTCAAAGCCATTATTTTTAGCGTAAGCAATTTGTTTGGCGGTGACAGGAGAACAACTACCTGATACAACTAGTAATGGATGTACACTTTCAATCGCAGGCCAGGATTTTACTGCCTGGAGTTTCCCGGTTTTATTCCAATAATTGCCCAATGACATTTCAATTCCTGATGAACCAACAGAGAACAATGTCTTTCCGTAATATTGATTATCCAACCATTCTCCAATTTTTAGAAGCTGGTCTTCACTCATCACGTCCAACAAAACAACTTCGTCATCATCCTGTATTTGCTCGTTCCAGTGCTCAATACTTTTTTCGATCCGCGTTATATCAATCAAACCAAACTTCTTTTTGGTTTGACTGCCCAAATGAAGTCGCAAGTCACTTTCGTTTGCAGGTGTAACAGGATGCTTGCTCATGGAAGGATGCCGGTCGATTCTGTAAATATTTCCATTACCTGCCGTTCCCATTTTGGCAAACAAATTTCCAAACATGCAATACCTTCCCAATGCAGGCATACCTCCTAACACAGGCACGAATTCATCTTGAAAAATTTCTGCGCCGCAGTCAATTGCTTTTCCAATGCTTCCAATTTTTGGAGAAGAATCAAAAGTTGAACACACTTTATAATGCACATGCCTCGCGGCTGTCTCTTTCATTAATGTAAATGCTGGCATCAATTCTTTTTCCATTGCTTGCGGCGACAATGATCTTGTTAACCCTGCAATGCCATAAGCATTTAAATCAGAATGCTTACTTAATTGTTCAGGTATCGGCGGTTCCAAAAACAAAACTGCTTTAGCACCGGCACGACAAATAAATTCCAATGCATCTGTGCTGCCTGTTAAGTCATCGCCATAAAATGCGAGTAATATGTTTTTTTGTTCGCTCAATTCTTTCCAAATTTTTCAACTGATTTTGCAAACTCGGGATAAGTTGCAACAGCATCTTCTAATTGTAATCCATCAACCGCTGCTTTCCATGCCTGTTGCAATGCAGTAACGCCTGCAGCAGCTCCCATTGGATGCGCCATAATTCCGCCGCCTGCCATATAAAGCAAATCAATAGTCTTTGTTCTTCTCCATGTTTCAAAAGCTTGTCCGCCCCACTGCCCGGACGAAACTACCGGCAAAACAGAATATCCATTCGCCATTGGTTTCAAACAAGCTTCAATCGAACGCACAACGGAATCATCACTTTCCCAAAATTTATTTTGAATCCCGTTTACATGAATTTGATCAACACCTGCTAATCGCCACAATTTTTGATAAGCAGGAAAATCAATTCCAAGCAAAGGATGTCTCGTTAACATGCCCCAACCATTTCGGTGACCATGAATTGCTAACTCGCCGATATCACAAATCTTCTTTGCACCGGAAAGACCAACGCTATTCAAACTAATCATGGCACAGGTACCACCTGCGTTGAGGATTGTTTCATAGCGATGCAACATTTCATCAATCTCACCGCTAAGATTGAATGCATACATGACCTTCTTGCCGGTTTTATCAGCAAGCGTATTCACGATTTTCATTATCACTTCAACTCTTTCTTCAAAA
This sequence comes from Flavisolibacter sp., assembly GCA_035554655.1. GTDB lineage: Bacteria > Bacteroidota > Bacteroidia > Chitinophagales > Chitinophagaceae > Flavisolibacter. The sequence continues at coordinate 3,961 of DATMIF010000052.1, read as the reverse complement.
AGAGAATTTGCAGAAGAAGAAAGCAGCTCATCATCTTTTATGAAATCGATTCCGGCTTCGCCAAGTGTGCGAACCATTTCAGCAGTTTGCCGTGGAGTTAACCCAATGCTAGGCTTAATGATGGTTCCAATTAAGGGACGCCCTTCAACGCCTGTTAATTTCCTACAACCTTCAATTCCAAATTTTGGTCCACGAAAATGTTGAACATAGCTATCAGGAAAATCAATGTCCATCAATTTCAATCCTGTGAATTGCCGCAGCTCGTAAAGATTGCCTTGCAGGGTTGAAATCAAAACCGGAAGATTGTGACCGAAATTTTCAACCGTCCATGATACTTTCACAATTGCCTGTTGATATTGAGCAGAGGCATTTTTATCGCTGGGAATTGAAGGCTGATTTACTGTTCCTAATTCTTCAACCGACTCCACTCTTGCAGCAAATCGTTCTTTTAATTCTGCAGTTTCTCCCGGAACGGCAACAAATGTTCCTGAAGATTGTTCGACTGCCAAAACTTCTGCCGCTTTTCCTGGTGACAGCGGTGTTTCAATAAAATATGTTCCTGTTACTCTTTCCATCTATCAATCAATTGGTAGCCGTATAATTTATCGTGTAGGTTTTATCTTTTTCAATTTGCAAACTGTATTCATCGGCACTTTTCTTTTCTATGATGCCTTCCTCGCAAACCGGCTTTGATTTGCTTTTAAATGTTAGTGTTCCCATTCCTGCAGCACCTTTAATTTTCATTTGCTTTGTGCTCACATACATTTCAATATTGCCCGCAGGTGTTGGCACTGCACCCTCCATCCATTTCAATCCACCGAGATTTGGTTCAATTGAATAAGTAGAGTAACCTGCCGATGTTGGTTTCACTCCTAAATAATATTTGCCCAACAAATAAATCGGGCTTGCTCCCCATGCATGACATAAACTTTTTCCAAACTCTCTTCCATACATCGCAAAATGCTCTGCACCTTTTTTGGAAGGATCATACTCTTCCCAAAAACTTGTAGCACCAAGGTTCAGCATTCCACCCCAATAATCCATCATTTGTTTCAAAACATAATCCTGCTCTCCCATGGCACACAGAGCTTCGAGTTCATAAAATTGCATGTAAGGTGTTGTGATCTTTTGAATGCTATCATTCAGCAACACATGCGTTTTTACTTCCTGTTTTTGCTGCTCATTGAAATAGTTAAAGAAGATGCCGAACATGTTTGCATAACGAGTAACATTTTCTGTTTGCGCTCCATTCACACGACTATGCACCAATGCATGTTTTGATGGATTCCAGTAAATAGAAAATATTTTTTGCTTCAGATCGTCGGCAAGTTTTTGATAGCGCTGATGACTTTCAATATCATTTACAATATCAGAGCATAAAGCCATTGTTTCCAAACTTCTTGCAAAGAGCATTTGTTCAAAACTTACTTCTCCTTTTTTACTTAACCCCGCAGCCCAGTCAATGAATATCCAATCACCGGGCAAACCTTCCAGCAATCCGTTTTGATTTCTTCTTCCTAAAACATAATCCATCAGGCTTTGCATGCGTGGATAAAATTGTTTGATGAAAGTTTTATCGCCTGTGTACAAATAATAATCAAAGATGCCAAGAAACCAATAAAACGTATAGTCCATGATGGTGTTGATATGTCCTGTGACAGGATCTTTACCACGCAAGGCCATCATTGTTCTTTCAACAGTTGGTGAATCGAAGAACAAATAATAATTCATCAAATAGCTTTGATACGCATCGCCACTCCAAATCCAGCGATCTCTTTTGATACCATCAATGAAAAATTCACGGGTATTGAGTTCGAATGTGTATTTAGCTACATCGTAAATGTGGTTGATTTCTGCATCGCTGCAATTGAAGTTGCCACGTTGTTTTACATCGGCATATTCGTATAGCATAGAAACAGAATCGAGTTTTACGCCGCCATCGTATTGCACGTTCACATAACGAAAGGCTTTCGACAGCTTCATGATTTCATCTTTCTCCGCCGTGTTGTTTACATCCACCCTATCCAGTGCTTCGCAATGCTCTATAGATAATGCTTCTTCTTTTGATTCACCATAATACACCGATAACTTACCTCTTCCGGCAAGGCCGTGCAATTGAATAAAACCAAAAGTTTCTTTGCCAAAATCAACAAGCATGGAGTTTTCTCCTTTTACTGTCGATACTGCTGTTTGTTCTTTTACAGGCAATGTAAACTGTGAAGGCAACTGCGTGGGTGAATTAAAATTCCAGCTTCCTGCATTGAGCCATTTGGTTGATGAGATGTCGGATGTTTTTCCTGTTTCATCAATCCATTCTTTGTCTTCGAATGTTACAAGCCAGCTTGCATCCGATACAATTGTTTTTCCTTTTACATAAATAGCCGGCACATCGGCCTGGTTAAAGACTTTGATATTGATCTTGTGTTTACCTGCAGGCACAGTTATTTGCTTCGGACTGCCTTCAAAAGCTTTGCCATCAAGCTTTACATTGTATTCACCTTCTACATATATGTCAATAGTTTCCGGTGCAGGCACATCAAACACTTTATGAAAATCCATGAGCACATAATGGCTATCTATTTTCCAGAACACAGGGAAAAACGTACCCCGTTCTGTACGACGGTTTTGCATTTTATTGGCCAGTACAATTTCGAAATCGCCGGGATACCATATCCATGTTGGAGTAGAAGAAGTATTCGGTAAAAAAGAGTTATTCATTGCTTCACGTTAATTGCTTCGTTGTTATCTACTTCGTGTTATTTACTTTGCATTATTTAGGTACAATTAACTTAAATATCCTCGCCATATCTTTCCCTGGTTATTTGTTGCAGTGATTTTCCACGGGTTTTCGGTGTCCAAATCGTCCCAATGATTAGTGCTACAAGGAGCAATCCGATCATAATATTGGCTGCGGTGTAAAATCCTTCCCCGTTTTCGCCATAAATATGAACAAACCCAAATCCCCATATCGCTGCAACGCTTCTAACGGCAAAGAACATAATACCCTGCGCAGCTGCACGATATTTGGCAGGAAAAAGTTCCGAAGCCCAAAGCGCATAAAATGCCTGTACGCTTATTCCGGCATGTATGCCCCAAAGAATGGTGAAAGTCCATAGTGCAAAATGATTTTTTATCCCTACAAAAATGAGAATGCCCCAGGCCACTATCCCTATTGTTGTACCGAAAACGTAAAGCCATCGTTGATTGACTTTATCAACCAGCATGGCAAAGCCAAAATACGTTACTGCAATAATCACGATCCATTGTACTGCCGAAATCATATTGGCCTCTCCGTTAGAAAGACCGCCTGCAGTTTCATAAATATGTTGCTGAAAGAAACCCATTACAGATGCCACCATGTTCCAGCTTATGTAAATACCTGCCAGAAAAACCATAGTCCGGATATTCACTTTGTTTGTAAAAAGAGTACCAAACGATGCGAAGACGCCCGGTTGTTTTTCCTTGGTTTGCAATTTTTTTGCCTCTTCCCAGTCTTTCGATTCATTGAGTTTCCGTTGCAATGTCCATGCGATGAACGCTACGACTAACAAAGAACCAAAAATAATACGGCTGCTGAATACATTGATTGCTTCGACGCTCGCATCGTTACCTAGAATGAACGTTGCGATTTTTTTTACGTAACCAAATAAAACACCAGCTGATGCATCCCCATTGCCGGGAGCAAGAAGCATTCCCAAAATTAAAATGATCATTGGACCAACGCCCCAGGCAAACTGTGATATACCCATATTCTTGCCCCGGTTACCCGCTTCTGAATTTTCAGAAATATACGTCCATGAGGCAGGAACACCCACTCCCACTGAAATACCTGTAACGAGGAAACCAGTCAACAGCATGGGAAAATTTACAGTGAACATGATAATGGCAATTCCCATCATATACAGAAGCATGTTGTAGGTATAAATGGTTTTTCGTCCGTATTTGTCGGCCAGAAAACCAC
>DATMIF010000051.1:0-288785 GCA_035554655.1 Flavisolibacter sp. | reverse complement strand
ATAGGGATAGTATTGACCTTTTTCCCCTATTTGAAAGAGAATTATTAATGTTCATAACCTTTGAGAGTGAATTTCAGAAAATCGATGGATCAGTGGGTAATGCAAATGCACAAGAGTGGTGGGAGTATATAAAAAATGGGCTTAACCCTCGACCCAAAAGAATGTCTGATGACCCATACAAGATATTTTCAAAAAATGTTTCGCAATTCAACATAGAATTAGAGAAATACCTATTCAATATAATTGAGGCTGCAAATAAATACTTACAACAAAAGTTCAAACAGCCTTATAAATTGAAGATTGAATTTAAGAAGTCAACGTATGACGCTTTTATCCCTAACACAACAATCAGGGATCACAAGACAATACCTCCAAAGATTATACTTAAAGTAGATTTTATCCATGCAATGTTACAGGAACTAAAAGGAGACCTGAGGCGTCCACATACATTCTTGAATGAAGCAAGATTAAGTACAATTGCGTTGTCACTCAGATTTGCGATATTGGATGAAAAATATATTGAGGTAGCTCCGAAAATATTGGTTCTTGATGATCTTTTAATCAGCCTCGATATGAGCAACCGAGATATTGTTTTGGAGCTGATTTTAAATGAGTTCAAAAAGTACCAGATTATTATTATGACCCATGATCGCACTTTTTTCAACTTAACAAAAAGACGGCTTGAGTTAGAGAATTGTATAAAAGATTGGGTTGTAAAAGAGATATATCAGGATGAAACTGATACTGGTATTCCTATACCCTTTATACCTCAAGACAATAATTACTACCAACAAGCTAAAAAATATTTAAAAGGATTTGATTACCCTGCTTGTGCAAATTATTTAAGGAAAGAAACAGAAAGAATATTAAAGACCTTACTTCCAATTAACCTAACGATTTATACAAAAGAAGATGAAGGAAGTAAGCCTTTACCACTCGACCAGTTAATTGAAAACTTTAAAGCGCATTACATTTCATTTGGCGGTGACTTTTCCGTATTCAAAAAACTAAAAGAGCATAAAGATTTACTTCTTAATCCACTGTCTCATGATAACATCGATACACCTATTTATAAGCAGGAGCTTATTTCCGTGTTTTCTATATTAGATAAGTTAAAGAAGTTGGAGTTCAAAACATTGATTTCTATTGCAGATAATGCAGACACGTTTATGTTCATAATAGAAACAGGCAATGATGGGGAAAAATGGAGTTATAAAGTAAAATTAAAAGAACATTTAAGAGCTTTCAAAAAGCTGGATAGTACATGGTCCTTAAATAATCCTGAATGCGGCTTCATTGCGAGGAAAAGAATTTCTGATAAACACATTGATACATTTGAAAGAAATGTAAAACTCAATCAAGGTTATAATAATATTCGCCACGCATTGCAAATAGATGCTAACCCTCCTAACGATCTGTGGGAAATAATAAAAAACTCTGAAAACAAAAAACTGAGGGATTTGATTTAATCAAAGGTCATGACTAAACGAGAAATTATATTCAAAGAAGCCATATCATTGCTTACGCTGCATCCTGAAGGTTTACGATATTCAGAACTGGTTAAAGCAATAAGTAATGCTCACACAGATATTCCTAAAAACACCATTCACGGCACTGTTTGGAATTTAGAAACACGGCTCCCTGACCAGGTTGTAAAGCCAGCCAAAGGATTGTTTCAGTTAAAAGGTCATACGGCTGTTCCTGCTGATACACCCATAACTGTTTTAACAGCAGGCAAGGTTAAGGAAGAAGACTTTTATCAGCCCTTTGCCGATTGGATCGTAAATGAACTGGAAGAATGCAGCAAAGCAATTGCGTTAGGCGGGGCTATCTTCAAAGACAAATGGGGCACACCGGATGTAATTGGCATTCTAAAACCCAAGAACAGCGACATTATTAAATTCCCTACGGAGATCATTGTTGCCGAGATAAAGACAGATACGAACGGCTTAATAACCGCTTTCGGTCAAACCTGTTCGTACCGCTTATTCAGCCATAAATCATATATCGTTATACCAAATAATTCAAGCAAAGATGATATTGCAAGGTTGGACAGCTTGTCTTTGGTTTTCGGAATTGGTCTTATTCTGTTTGACCCTTCAAATCCAACACAACCAGAATTTGAAATTAGAAGAAGAGCATTAAAAGGTGATCCGGATATGTTCTATGTAAACAAATATTTGAAACTTATTGAAGATGATCTTTTCAATTAAACGAAATGACAGAAGCAAAAAAAATAGAACGTTTGTTTAATGAACTTCAAACTACTAATATTAGCGAGTTCCCTAAAAAAGGGAAGTTGGATATTACCTGTAAACAGGGAGTTTATATCATATATAACCCGAACAAGGAAGTCATTCACGTTGGTAGAACTCCCTATGGGCAAGATGGCTTGTGCCAACGGCTAAATAATCATCTTTACAATGCTTCCTCGTTTTCAAAAAAATATCTCAGCGGAAATGGCAAATTACTAAGGGCTGGATACACTTTCAAATATATAGTTGTGGAAAATCCAAGAGAAAAAGCGCTGTTAGAAAATTTAGCCACAGGACTTTTATGTCCTTTACATCTGGGAACATCTGAAAAGCAATCTGTTTGATATGGTACGAACCTCTTTCTTTACTGACAACGATATATTTGAAAAGAGTTCCAAAGATGCTGCACTCGATTTCACGACTTGACAGGTATGTTGCCTGGGTTGGGAATCCTCAACTTGTAAGTCCCTTTGAACACCTTCATAATATTTCTAAAGTAAATGCTGTGGTGGGTGTTTCGTTCTGTCAGACACATCCGGATGAATTACGGTTTCTTCCGGATGTAGGAACAAACTTACGCATTGCACATATCAAGAATGGGATAAAAGAAGTGCTGTTTCATCCCATAAATCTACATTCTTAGCAACCACAAGAAAAAAAACGTTTTATTGGAAGTTCAACTTTACAATGAATGGTTTTAATGAAAATTGCGAAGCAAATTTTTATTAGAAGGCGCTTCAAACCGAAAAAATAAACGAAGTATTTGCTCTTATATGCAGTATGGACACCGGTTTTTAAAAGAAAAAAGCCCGGCGATAAAGCCAGGCTGTCTAATTGGGCTCCCCCTTCAGGACTTGAACCTGAGACCCTCTGATTAACAGTCAGATGCTCTAACCAACTGAGCTAAGGAGGAATTTCCAATTCACTGTAAACACAGATTTTTTGGGATGGCAAAAATAGGGTTTTTTCCATTTGCGCCAAATCTATTACTAAGCCTTTCAAAGACTTAGCAATTTTTTCCGGAGCCCTTCATCGCAAAACTCCGGCGTGGTTTTACCTAGTAATCGTGCAAATTAAAGACTAAACTTGTAGCCCAACGCTTTCAAACCGTGAAAACAGCCAATATGCAAACCTTTCAGCTTGGAAATTTCCTGAATATATGTCTTGCAGAATATAAAACTTATGCAAGGGATCGAAGTATTGAATTTACGCCTGTAATGGATTTTGCTTTTGACATCGCGGTCGTCGCCGATAAAGCAAAGGTCAAATCTCTTTTAAGCAGTGCACTAAAAAATACTTTCAATTATTCCTGCGCTACTTCCGTCATCTTCAGCATTCGACAGTTATTACAATCGCAAACAACAATCCTGCTCGAGTTTTCCCTCGAAACAAATGGTTCCATTGCTAGCTCCAGGGGAAAGTTTTCTTATTTCAGGTCGCTTGTGGCCAACCGCAATTTAGTGGAGGAATTAAATGGCAAGAGCGAATTCATGGAGGCTCCGGCTAATGGCAGCGTATTCAAATTCGTTATAGGCCTTGCGATGGCTGAAGCAGGAAATGAATCATCCAGTTCCGGCATCTCCTTACTGAAGCAGAAAAAAATATTAGTGGTAGATGATAACGAGATCAACAGGTCAACACTTAAGCATTTTTTAGAAGCAGCAGGTGCTGAACCCGTGCTGGCAGCTAATGGCATAAAAGCAATTGAGCTGCTGGAGAAAAATAGTTCTTTTGACCTCATCCTCTTAGATATACTCATGCCACAGATGGATGGCTTTGAAACCGCTGCCTACATACGAAAAAAATTGAGAGTTGATACGCCCATTATTGCCATGCCGGCAAGGAATAAGGAATGGTTACCATCGATGTGCAAAGAGGTGGGTATCGACCATGTAATCAGCAAGCCATTCCCACCGGCCGGTTTATTAAGCCTTATCAATAATAGCCTGCACCGGCTAAGCGGTGAAAATACAGCCCTGTTGAAAATTGCCTGATGCCTTTGTAAAGCATTCGCACCTGGTTTCCGGCACATTGGGTAAGGACTTTGCTGTATGCTATTTCTATTGATACCCGGCAGCACGCCTGATCTTTCCCGGTCCTATTTGATCCTGCATTGCCGTACAGCAATATTTACTTCCTGCACCAACAGGCCCAGATTTTTCTTTCACCGGCGCGAAAAATATATGTATAAATTTTGATGTTGTGAATACGGCCCACTATCTTTGCTTATCCCCCTTATTGAAAGCTTCTCCCGCAGTTACAATCCTTAGAATCGCCGCTTGCTTTGATCATCCTGAAGTCTGAATTGTTCCGCTATCCCCTGGAAGTCCGCTTGTTTTATCCTACAGCAAAGCCCTGAACCAGTTTTATTTACCTAAAAATTTGTACTTATGCGTAAGATCTACTCATGCCTCGCGGTTATGTTGCTTGCCGTCCTGTATTCAAATGCACAATACACTACGGTCAGTGCAGCAACATCTATGTCTTCAGGCGACCCTAATGCCACCTGTTTTACCCTAACGCCTCCTTTGATGGAGCAAAAAGGTGCCGTTTGGAATAACACACCCATCAATCTTTCTTCAAGCTTCGAATTCAATACCCGCATGTACTTCGGAGCAACCGATGAAGGAGCCGATGGTATTGCCTTTGTGCTTCAGCAGGTAGGCACCACCTATATAGGAAATGCCGGCGCCGGCATTGGATATGCCCTTGAGCCATGGCAAAATCCCGTTCCTTCATTCATCATTGAATTCGATACCTGGTACAATCAGTATGGACCCATGTACGATCCCACACCGCTCGACCACGTGGGCTTTCAAAAAAACAGCAGCAATTCCCATACAAGTGCCACCTACGGATATGTTTCACCTAACGAGTTAAAACCGGCGGAGGCATTGAATGCTAATATCGAAGACAACCAGTGGCACGATGTGAAATTCACCTGGAATGCCACTACAAAAACCATGACCGTGGTAGTCACCCTGTCACCGGGTGTCACCCAAACTTTCTCCTATACAGGCGATATTGCCAATACGATCTTTGGAGGAAACTCCATGGTTTACTGGGGATTCACAGCCGGCACAGGAGGTCTTGGAGGTTCTACCAATGTATTCAACGAACAAAAAGTATGTATCGTATCCACACCTCCACCACCGCCACCTCCCGGTGATTGTGGCCAGTTACGTACGCAAACGCCGGGCGGATGGGGTGCTAAACCCGCCGGTAACAACCGGGGTGCTTATCTCTATGCTCATTTCGATAATGCCTTCCCTAATGGCCTTACCGTTGGCTCGCTTTATACCATCAGGCTCGATGAGGAACAGGACGTAACCAACTTCCTGCCTTCTGCCGGCCAGGCAAAGCAACTTACGCAGAACTATGTAAATCCTACCAACCTGAAAAATACCCTTGCTGGTCATTTGGTGGCGCTTACACTCAGTGTAACTTTCGATGCGATGGATCCTGACTTTGGCGCTGCAGGAATTCACCTGGGCGACATGAAGATTGGCTCAGGACCATTTAGCGGCTGGACGGTGAGTGCCTTCCTTGCCGAGGCTAACAAGGTGTTGGGCGGTTCTCCATCCTCTTATTCAGTACAACAGGTACTCGAAACAGCATCAGCCATCAATGAAAACTATGTAGATGGTAAGATCGACAATCATTACCTGGTTTGTCCAACTGCCATGACCACTTCCAGGAGCCTGCTTGTAAGTTCAGGCGCAGGCATGCAGTCAGGAGGATACAGGGTGGGTCCTAACCCGTCGGCCGGACGCTTTAGTATAACGCTACCTGTAGAACTGAATAACGCTACCATCGTTATTACCGATGCAAGTGGTGCAGTTGTGCAACGCAGGCAGTCCGTGCATACCATCGGCGGACAAACACTCCAGTTAGATCTCTCCGGGCGTGCCAATGGCTTATACATGTTGCGCATCGTCTCCGGAAGCAAAACATTCACGCAGAAGCTGATGATCCAGAAATAAACAGGATAATTTCATTCAACCAGAAGGCGCACGTGTTGCGCCTTCTTTTTTATACGTTTTTGAAGTCAACGCAGCGATCTGTTTACACAACCACTGGTCAATAAAAGAACTCCGTCTTATAGGGATAGCGTATCCTGTACAACTCACGTACCTTGTCCAGGATATTTTTTCGCAGCACATCAATATTACTGCGTTCCAGTGCAGAAATAAAAATAGCGTTGCCTCCTGTTTCGTTTTGCCATCTTGCCCGCAGATCATCGAGTATTTGCTGCTTCACCTCATCATCCAGCCATTCGTCGAATGTGTTTTTTATGTACAGGTCCATTTTATTGAACACCGTGATCACGGGCTTATCATATGCATTGAGCTCCTGCAGGGTTTTATTCACTACACCCAGCTGGTCCTCATAATTGGGATGAGAAATATCAACTACATGCAACAAAATATCAGCCTCTCTTACTTCATCTAATGTACTTTTAAAACTTTCCACCAGGTGGTGGGGCAGCTTCCTGATGAATCCAACGGTATCACTCAGTAAAAACGGCGTATTCTCATAAACAATTTTTCTTGTTGTAGTATCTAAGGTTGCAAAGAGCTTGTTCTCCGCCAGCACATCGCTTTTGCTCAGCAAATTCATGATGGTCGACTTGCCAACATTGGTATAGCCCACCAGTGCTACCCGGATAAATTCACCCCTGTCTTTTCTTTGTGTGTAGGCCTGCTTGTCTATTTCAGCCAGTCTTTTTTTAAGCAATGAAACTTTGTCACGAACAATACGGCGGTCCGTTTCTATTTCCGTTTCACCCGGGCCTCTTGTTCCGATACCGCCGCCCAAACGCTCCAGGTGCTTCCACATACCACGCAACCGGGGAAGAATGTATTGATACTGCGCCAGCTCCACCTGTGCTTTTGCCTGCGCCGTTTTTGCACGGCGTGCAAATATGTCGAGAATAAGATCGGAGCGGTCAATGGTTTTCACATTCACTTCCTTTTCAATATTCATGATCTGTGAACCACTGAGTTCATCATCGAAGATGAGTATATTGATATCTCTTCCCTCTACATAGTTTTTGATCTCTTCCAGCTTGCCCTTTCCAACGAATGTCCTGCTGTCGGGATGCGGTAATTTCTGAACGAATTTTTTTACGGCGACAGCACCCGCTGTTTCTGCCAAAAAAGCTAGTTCGTCTAAGTATTCATGAACTGCATGCTCCGTTTGTTCTTTATGAACCACCCCAACCAGCACGGCCCTTTCTTCCTTGTTGATCTTATTTCTTTTATCCAGCATTTTGATCTTTCTATAAAATTAAATAGCGATGCCGCTACAGTGGCATCGCTACTACAACTATTATGCAAATAAATTAAAGTCCGGCAATGGTTAAGCCAATGGTCATGGGACGTACCGTGGGTCCTAATCCTTCCTTAAACACCGGTGTTACGGAATAGGATGCGAATAAACTGAACGAACCAACACCCACTCTTCCCATAAACGATAATCTTTGTTTGCTGAAGAATTTTTTACTGCTTTCTTTTAAAGTGTAATCATTCAGCGTTTGACCGGCTGCATTTTGTAAGATCTTTCCTTTAATATGGGCATTGATTAAAGTACCCACTTTTGCACCCAGTGCTATCTTCACACTTTTCTTATCATCCTGTGGGTTGAAGCGATAGCGCAATTCAATGGGCACTTCAAGAAAATTTACCGACAGCTTGTATCTTTTGAAATGAGAGGTGTCCGCAACATCGTTGAAATGTATGCTTGAAGTGTTCTCCTTTATCCCAACTGTCATTTTATCGAAATACATATTATCGCTGGCAATGCCCGGACCTAATGCCACACTCCAATGCGGATTGGTTTTAAAAGGAAAATTCAGCAGCATATAAATATTCAAAGTCCTGGGAATTCCTTTTGTGCTGATGGAATCCGGTTTACCTACCCAGCTCAAATGACCGATTTGTATAAAGAAATGATCGTTGGATGGTGCTTCCTTTTTTGATGAAGGTAAAATTCTTCGAACGGTAGAATCCTTTTGCCCAAATGCTGTACTTACCAAACAAATAGCAATAACTGCGATAACTATTTTTCTCATAATAAAAGTTGACTGGGGCAAATGTATTTTGCCATGGGTTAAGGAAAGGTTAAACGAGTAGCAAAGTTAATCTTATACGATTGCGTAGTCGATAAAAAATTGAATGCGTTTTTGTAAGATAGTGGAGCCTAGAAACAGATCAATGAGTTTTTCTCTTCTTTTTCTCTTGAAAGAAAAAGAAACAAAAAGTTCAAGCGAGTTCGATCCGGGAGCGTCTTTTGTTCGAAGGTCTTTAGGCTGGAGACGCTGCTTCGTGCTATGCGAGGTGTCCGAAGGCGCTGAATTTTTCACTGCATGCTTAGCCTCACCTAATGTTTAGGAAGTGAAAAATGAGGCGCTTGAAACGGCTCCTATAATTTGAAGCGGTGGCATTTTTCTTTATTGATGCGCTTACAGGGTTTGGTCCTTCACTGCTTGTTGATTGGATAGACATTCACTTGTTTGCCAATCACTTTACGAAGCAGTTATTAGTTTCTGCTGGCGTGTGGAACCTGGTATCAGTAATTAAATAAAAAAGCAGAACTTAAGTTCTGCCTGTGGATCCTGAGGGACTTGAACCCCCGGCCCTCTGATTATGAGTCAGACGCTCTAACCAACTGAGCTAAGGATCCGTTGTTGGTCTGATAATGGGAGCGCAAAAATAGGGAAATCACTCAATTTTTTACTTCTTCAAAGTCTATGTATTCACCAACACCACCTTTGTTGCTGTCTTGATTTTGTTTGGCAGCATTCTCCTGTTGATTGTACGGCTCCGTATGCTGGTTCATTCTTTCGTGCATTTCACGGAAGCCTTTCTTTATACGTCTTGTTGTTTTAACTACCGGAATGATAAAATCAAAGACCAGCCTGAAACCCAAATACAGGAGGAAAGCATAGAAAAGAAACCTTAAAATCTCCATCAATCAAAGGTAAACAGGTGGTTTCATTGAATTTGGATTTGGAAGGTATTTAACGTTTATCTTAAATTTGCTGCCGGAAATGAAAATGATGAAAGGGAACGAGGACGTTCCCTTCTTCTTTTAAGTAGATTATGCAAACGGAAGATCAAATCAGGATAATAGGAGAAAAGGTCAATAGTTTACTGGCAAATCATCCTTCGCATTTTTTGGTAGAAGTGAGAATTAAACCAACGAACAACGTAAAGGTTTTTATCGATGCGGATGAAGGTGTGATTTTGTCCGACCTTATTGACTACAACAGGAAGCTGTATAAACAATTGGAAGAAAGTAGCCTGTTCCCCAATGGAGATTTTTCCCTGGAGGTTTCTTCGCCGGGATTGGATGAACCATTGAAACTGTTTCGCCAATACAAAAAAAACACCGGGAGGTTTGTTGACATCACCATGAATGATGGCAGCAAAAAAGAAGGGAAATTAATGCAAGCAACTGAGGATGGAATTGTAATTGAAACCGAAACCGGGAAGGGAAAAAAGAAAGAAATAAAACAGGAGTCCGTCCTGTTCGACCAAATAAAAAACACAAAAATTCAAGTGAAGTTTTAGGGTAACGATTTAAATCGTAAATCTAAAATCGTAAATCGTAAATCGTATGGCAAGTATCAATCTTATCGAGGCATTCCAGGAGTTTAAAGATGCCGAAAATATTGACCGTCCCACCCTTATGCGTGTGGTTGAAGATGTATTCAAAACATTGCTTCGCAAAAGATATGGAAGCGATGATAATTTTGACGTGATCGTGAACGCAGAAAAAGGTGACCTCGAAATTTTCCGCCGCCGCAATATCGTGGACGATGATGACATCTATAATACCCTGGAAGAAATTGGAGTAAGTGATGCCAGGAAAATTTCGCCTGACTACGAAGTGGGCGAAGAATTATATGAAGAAGTAAACCTTGAGGATTTTGGCCGTCGTGCTATTCTTGCTGCAAAACAAACTTTGGCCAGCCGTATTTCTGATCTCAAGAAAAATGTACTCGCTAAAAAATACCAGGATAGAACTGGTGAGATCATCAGCGCTGAAGTGTACCAGGTTTGGAAAAAAGAGATTTTATTGCTTGATGAAGAAGGCAATGAACTCATCCTTCCTAAAAGCGAACAAATACCACAGGACTATTTCAAGAAGGGTGAGAACATTCGTGCGGTAGTAAAGAAGGTGGACATGAAAAATAATACCCCGGTAATTATACTTTCAAGAACTTCACCCGATTTTCTGGCAAAGCTTTTGGAAATAGAAGTTCCTGAGATCTTCGATGGACTGATCGTTATCAAGAAAATTGTTCGTGAACCCGGCGAAAGAGCAAAAGTTGCAGTGGAATCGTACGACGATCGTATTGACCCCGTTGGAGCCTGCGTTGGTATGAAGGGAAGCCGCATTCATGGTATCGTTCGCGAATTGAAAAACGAAAACATCGACGTAATTAACTGGACCAACAATACCCAGTTATTGATACAACGTTCTTTAACACCTGCCAAGATCACTTCCATGGAGTTGGACAACGAGGAAAAGCATGCAAATGTTTACCTGCGCCCCGACCAGGTTTCCCTGGCAATTGGCCGTCGCGGTGTGAATATTAAGTTAGCTTGCGAGTTAACGGGATATGAGCTCGATGTTTATCGTGATAACGAGGGTGAAGTAGAAGAATTTGATATCGATCTTGAAGAATTCAGCGATGAAATTGAAGGTTGGGTGATTGATGAATTGAAACGTGTGGGCTGTGATACAGCAAGAAGCGTATTGGATCTCACTGCCGAAGAACTGGAAAGAAGAACGGACCTTGAAAAAGAAACGATCAACGAAGTAAGAAAAGTATTGCAGGCAGAATTTGAGAAAGAATAATTTTCGTGAGTGACTGGCAGTGAATAGTAGGTAAGGACTATTTGTTGCTTCATCACTTTCCATAGAAAATAAAATTGTTCATTTAAAAAACAATGCAGCTTAGCGCAAATGAATGTAGTCTTTGCTGCATAAAACTTGTGAAAGGTGAATGAAGTAGTGAATACAACAACTCACAACTGGACATTCATCACTCACCAAAAAACATTTAATGGCAGAAACACTAACAACACCAAGGTTGATGGCCGCGGCCAAAGAATTTAACATAGGTAAGGATACCCTTGTTGATTTTTTGGTAGGCAAAGGGTTTGATAAGGATGAGCTGAAACCTACCGCCAAGCTTTCAGAGGCAATGTACCGTGCCTTGCAGGCAGAGTTTCAGAGTGATAAAGTTGCTAAGCAAAAGGCGGTGCAGATCGATCTGCCAAAAGGTGCTGCAGCGGAAACAAAAAAGAAGAAGGATGAAGAGGAAATAAATTTCCGCAAAGAAGAAAAGAAGGTTGTAAAGAAAGAGGAAGTTCCTGCGGCTGCACCCGCTCCAATACCAGCCCCTGTTGTGGAACCGGTGCAGGAAACGCCCGTTATACCAGAGCCGCAGCCTGAACCACAACCCCAGCCCGAACCGCAGAAGCAGGAAGAGCCGGAAGTGGTGCGGTTAGATGCTCCGGAAATTGAAGGACCGAAAATTGTAAAAAAGATAGACCTCTCTGCAATTGATTCTTCAACACGTCCGAAGAAAACTGCAAAGAAAAAGAAAGAGGAAAAGGTTGAAGAAGAAGCTCCTGCTGCAGAAGAAACGCAGCCGGAAGTTGCAGAAGCAACACCAGCTCCGGTAGAATTAAAAACACCGGAGGTTGAAACAAGTGAAGAAGAACCAGTTGTTGAAAATATTAAAGCAGAGAAAATAGAAGGACCTAAAATTTTGGGTAAGATCGAGCTACCGGTTGAAAACGATACCAGACCGAAACAGGACGAGAAACGTAAGCGCAAACGTATTCCCATCGAAAAAAGAGAAGGTGGTCACCAGCAAGGCCAGCATCCCCAGGGATTCCAAAAAACTGGAGACGGCCAGCAGCAAGGCGGCGGTGGCGGACCCAGGATCACCATTCAGAAAAATGATGGCCGCAGTGGCGGCGCAAGAGGCGGACAACAGGGTGGAAACAGGTTTGGCCCCAATAGAGGAGGTCCACGTCCCACATTTGCCAGGCGTGAGGATAAACAAATTGACGAGAAAGAAATTCAACGTAAGATACAGGAAACACAAGCCAAGCTTACTGGCGGTGGCGGAAAGAAAGTAAAAGCAAAACGCCGTGATCGCAAGCATGAAAATGCAGATGCCTCCGAAGGTGTTGAAAGCAACAAACTGCAGGTAACAGAATTTATCTCTGTAAGTGAGCTGGCTAACCTGATGGACGTTTCCTTTGCTGAAGTGATTGGTAAGTGTATGGGTCTTGGTATCATGGTTTCTATCAACCAGCGTTTAGATGCTGAGGTGATTGAATTGGTAGCAAGCGAATTTGGTTTCGATGTGGAATTCATCGACATGGAAAAGCAGCTGGAAATGGAGGAGATGGAGGAAGAGGATGATGAAGCAGACCTCCAGCCACGTTCGCCAATTGTAACTATCATGGGTCACGTTGACCACGGTAAAACTTCATTGCTCGACTACATACGTAAAACAACAGTGGTGGCGGGTGAAGCGGGTGGTATCACCCAGCACATCGGTGCTTACCAGGTGAATCTTCCTAATGGAAAAGACATTACTTTCTTAGATACGCCGGGTCACGAAGCTTTTACAGCCATGCGTGCCCGCGGTGCCAAGGTTACCGATATAGCTGTTATTGTAATTGCTGCAGATGATGCCATCATGCCTCAAACAAAAGAGGCTATCTCGCATGCACAGGCTGCAAACGTTCCGATGATCTTTGCCATCAACAAGATTGATAAAGACGGTGCTAATCCTGCAAAAATATATGAGCAGTTAGCCAACATGAATTTGCTGGTGGAATCCTGGGGTGGTAAATATCAAAGCCAGGAGCTTTCTGCTAAACAAGGTTTGAATGTTGATTTGTTGCTTGAAAAAATATTACTCGAAGCCGAGCTGCTTGAACTAAAAGCAAATCCTGATAGAGAAGCCAATGGAACCATTATCGAGGCTACTTTAGATAAAGGACGTGGTTATGTTGCGACTGTGCTTGTTCAAAATGGAACCTTGCGTATTGGTGATCTTGTAGTGAGCGGACAACACTATGGTCGTGTGAAGGCAATGGTGAACGAAAGAAATAAGAGAGTAGATATTGCGCCTCCATCAACACCAGTATTGATTCTCGGTTTGAATGGCGCACCGCAAGCGGGTGAAACATTCAAGGTTTATGAAGATGAAGCGCAGGCAAAAGATGTTGCCAACCGTCGTGCACAAATTCTGCGTGAGCAGGGTATGCGTGCGAAGAAGCACATTACACTTGATGAAATTGGCCGTCGTCTTGCACTTGGAAACTTCAAGGAGCTGAATGTAATCATTAAGGGTGACGTAGATGGTTCGGTTGAAGCTTTGAGTGATTCACTTCAAAAATTATCTACCGAAGAAATTCTGGTGAACGTGATTCACAAAGGCGTTGGACAGATCAATGAAAGTGATATTGTTCTTGCCGAGGCATCGGATGCGATTGTGATTGGCTTTAATGTTCGTCCGTCATTGCAGGCCAATCGCCTGGCAGAGAATGCAGGAATCCAGATCAGGACCTACTCTATCATCTACAACGCTATTGAAGAAGTGAAGAGCGCCATGGAAGGTATGCTGGAACCAAAGATCCAGGAAAAGATCGTTGCCAACGTAGAAGTGAAAGAAGTCTTCAAGTTTGATAAAGCTACTGTTGCCGGTTGCCAGGTGCTTGATGGAAGATTGAAACGCGACAACAAAGTGCGTTTGATCCGCGATGGTATCGTGGTATATCCAACAGCGGAAGGTGCCAGTGCAGAATTGGGTTCATTGAAACGGTATAAAGATGATGCAAAAGAAGTGGTATCTGGTATGGAATGCGGTTTAACCATTAAGAACTACAGCGATCTTAAAGTTGGCGATATCATTGAAGCATATGAAGAGGAAGAAGTAAAGAGAACTTTGTAATTCAATCACCACACAAATAATTAAGGCACTCAAAGGAGTGCCTTTTCTTTTAATGCAGAATTTTTATGTTCTTCTTTTTGATGTAATAATGCCAGAACAACATCGTAGCAATTGAACGATATGGTTTCCACATTTCAGACATTTGAACCAGTTCTTCTTTGGTTGCAGTTGGCAATTGTTTCACCATTTTAATTGAATTGACCAAGGCAAGATCGCCAATTGGAAAGACATCTATCCTTCTTAATGCATGCAGCAAATAAATATCAACTGTCCAATCTCCAATTCCTTTTAATGCCTTTAATTCTTTCCGAACAACATCATCAGGTAATGCTTCACATTCTTCAAGACTAATTCTTTTGCTCACAATGGCATTTGCCAGTTCTCTTGTGTAAACGATTTTTTGCCTGCTTAGATAGCAACTACGCAAGTCATCATCGGTTAATTGCAGTAGCGTCTTTGGAGCAATATTGATTCGCTCTTTCAATTTTTTATAGGCAGAATAAGCAGAAGCCAGCGAAACCTGTTGCTCCAAAATAGTAAGCACCAGTGTTTCAAAAGAATTTGGCCTTATCCAGACAGGCGGATAGCCATAATCTTTTATGATTGCTTTTAAATCCTTATCCCTTCGTGCTATTAAATCGTAAAGTTGTTTCAGATCCTGGTCGCTGAATGTTTTAATCACTTTCTTATTTGAGAAATATTAATCAGGCCTTTGTTCTGAATTTTTCTATCGCTTCTTTCGTGTGGTTGCTTAATACCAATCTGCCGCTGATTTCTGCACGTTGGCATAAAAGATCGTCCCAGTTTTCCGTTCCCTGCCAGAATATTTTTTTCAATTCTGCCATGGCTTCGGGACTTGAATGCGACAAGTGATGTGACAAACGCCTGATGGATTCATCCATACTTTCAACGGAAGAATGTAGTTCTGAGTACAAACCTTTTCTTCTTGCCCAATCCGCATTGCGCCACAGGGTAGCATCAATAGCCAGCTGCGAGAATGATGACAGTCCGATTTTTCTTTGCACGGCAGGACCAACAACAAACGGGCCGATGCCCAGCGCAAGTTCACTCAACTTAATATCGGCTCCTTCGGCGGCAATAGCATAATCAACTGCAGCGGCAAGGCCAACGCCACCACCCACACATTTGCCATGAATACGTCCAATAATCAGTTTTGGACATTTACGCATAGCATTGATAACATTGGCAAAGCCACTAAAAAATCCAAAGCCCTGTTTTTGATTTTGAATTTGAGTAAGTTCATCAAAGGACGCACCTGCACAAAAAGCTTTCTCACCCGCAGATTTTACGATAATAACTTTTGTTTCTGCATCCATACCGGCATCGTGAATTTCGTTTGCCAGAGACTCAAGAATTTTATGTGGCAGCGAATTACTTTGAGGATGAAAGAATTCGATAGTGGTAATTCCTTTGTGCGTTTCTACGTCTACGTAACCGTTAATAAGATCTTTTGCCATATACTAAGAGTTTAAAGAGAAGAAAGAGATAAAGAGTTAGTTCCCAAAATTGTTAAATACCCTATGAATCCCTTCTTTCATCTGATTGACTTTAAAATTCAAAAGCATGCCATTTTTTAAGTTAAGTAATTTTAAATAAGTCATTACTTGCTTGAAGTGCACTGGTAAAACATGTTCTATAGATTTTATTTCTAAAACTAATTTGTTTTCTATCAGCAAATCAATCTTGTATGCGTCCTTAATAAGGAGGCTTTCATATTCAATAGGAAGTAGCTGCTGCCTTTCAACTTTCAAATCTTTTTTCTGTAGTTCATAATATCTCCTCATAGACTTTTTCAAAACATCCAGGGCCAACTGTGGTATGTATTTTAATTGCAATCTCTATCACAATCCCGGTAAGTTCATTTATGTCCATCTCTTTATCTCTTTTTACCCCTTCATTCTCTTAGCCACCATGGTGAGTATTGTTGCCACACCAACATGCTCGTTGGTTTCGTCAAACATTTCTACCAACCATTTCACAATTCCTTTTGGAATATCATTTTCCTCTTTGGCATCTTGTGGAAGTTTTTCCTTACACGTAAACCGCACATACATTTCTGCACCTTCATAAACGGGTTTGGTGAAACGCAATTCATCGATGCCGTAATTTAAGAGCACTGGATTCTTTTCATAACTGTCAACAAATAAGCCTGCTGCTGCACTCATAATAAAGTATCCGTGAGCAACCTGTTTTTCAAACATGGTTCCGGCAAAATCAGTTTCTTTCAAATGCGCATAAAAATGATCGCCGCTTAAATCAGCAAAGGCATCAATGTCTTGGCTGGTAATTTTTCTTTTTTCTGTTGTAATCTGATCTCCCACTTCCAGCTCTTCAAAATACTTTTTGAAAGGATGAACATCCGTTTCAATCCCTTTTGCATTCGGCTGGTATTGTTGCGTGATAGCAGTAATAGTTGTAGGTGAACCCTGCACCGCTACTCTCTGCATATAATGTTTCACTCCACGAACACCACCCATTTCTTCGCCACCGCCTGCCCTGCCAGGGCCGCCGTGAATCAGCATCGGTAACGGTGAACCATGACCTGTACTTTCTTTTGCGCATTCCTGGTTCAACACCAAAATTCTTCCATGGTGTGTTGCCGAGCCAACAACAAAATCAGTTGCTATCTTATCGTTTCCAGTAACGATTGAACAACATAAAGAACCCTTCCCTTTTTTAGCCAATGCAATAGCATCATTCAAATCTTTGTAAGGCATGATGGTACTTACCGGTCCAAAACATTCTATTTCGTGAACGGCTTCATTCTTAAATGGATTCTCATTCATCAACAAAAGAGGAGAGAGAAATGCTCCTTTGTTTGCATCCGCATCAATTACTTCAACGCTGTCCATCGAGCCAGAAACAATTTGCGATGATGCCAAAAGCTTTTGAACATTTTGTTTTACTTCTTCGCGTTGATCTTTACTTGCCAGCGAACCCATTCTCACTTTTTCATTCAATGGATTGCCAATGGCTGTCTGAGACAAGGATTTTCCCAATGCGATGTATGCATCTTCCATCAAATGTTCCGGAACAAAAATTCTCCTGATCGCAGTACATTTTTGTCCTGCTTTCACAGTCATTTCTTTTCTTACTTCTTTAATAAAAATATCCCACTCAGGAGAAGAAGGCCTAACATCATTTCCTAAAACAATTGCATTCAGCGAGTCCGCTTCCATATTAAACGGCACAGTTTCTTCTAAAATTCTTTTGTGCGATTTCAACTTCAGTCCTGTTGATTTGGAGCCAGTGAATGTAACCACATCCTGAGCGGTCAAATGGTCAAGCATATCACCTGCACTTCCGCAGATCAACTGTAATGCGCCTTCGGGTAAAATTTTTGAAGCGATAATTTCTTTTACAACCGCTTCGGTAAGATAAGATGTGATGGATGCAGGCTTTACAACTGCGGGCACTCCCGCCAACCAGTTGACAGCACATTTTTCGAGCATGCCCCAAACAGGAAAATTGTAGGCGTTGATATGAACAGCAACACCCTCTTTTGGAACCAATAAATGATGCGCCATAAATGTTCCACCCTTACTCAAACCAATGGGGTCGCCATCAGTGCAATAAGGAAGATCAGGAAACTTTCTTCTTAGAGAAGCATTCGCAAAAAGATTTCCAATACCACCTTCAATATCGATCCAGCTATCGGCTTTTGTTGCACCGGTATGATAACTGACCTGGTAAAATTTTTCTTTTCGATCCAGCAAATACATAGCAAGTGCTTTCAGCATTCTTCCTCTTTCGTGGAAACTCATTTTTCTTAGCGAAGTATTTCCAGTTTCGCGTCCGTATTGTAAAATGGAATTGAAATCCAGCCCTTTTGTGGTAGCGTATGCAATCGTATCCCCGGTTACGGCATCGTATAAAGCCTGTCCCTCTCCATCGCCGGTAATCCATTTGCCTAAGATGTAGTTTTCTAGTTTCATATAGTCCTCGTCTATTAAAGTTAAAGCTGTTTAGTCATGATTTTATTGACCAAATAGCTTTGAAAGTTTTAAAGGATTTGTTTATGGGAATTAGCTAATCGATACACCAAACTGTCGCAAGTGATGTAAGGCATGTTTATGAAGCAAATGAACATTTTGTTCGTAATTCAAATCACCAAAGAAGGGGCTTCTTGTTACCTGGAGATTGTTTTCTTCAAAAACAGAAAAAAAGTAATCAAGTTCTTTCTGAAGTTCGGTAAGCGCTGCTTCAGCAGAAATATTGATGACAGGAGCAGGAACCTCGGGCATTAATGGATTAACCGTATTTTCTTTAAACGGCTTTTCGCTCAACATAAAGTCCCGGTTTTTCTGCAATTGTTCGGGACCAAAAACAAAATCGGTATACACCGTTTTCCCCGAAGCAATGCGGACGCTATCCGAAAAATGTTCAATCGTTTGCTGCAAAGTCATTTTGCCCCACCGGGGAGGCGTATCGGAAGGAATTTGCTTTAGTAAAGGAATAAGCCGGTTCTTTAGAAATTCCTCTTTGCGTGCGTTCATATGGCCCTGGTTAAGATTGCAAAGATAACTGCTAGCAGTACGCCATGCCCGCGCATATAAACATTCATTACCTAAGGGAATTTTAACGCAGAAATATTCTTTTTCGTCAGGTTTTCTGAAAAGGTTTCAGTTAGTTTTGCAGATTGGCCTTTTTTGAACGGAAGCCAATCCTGTACTCGTTATTCTGCATATGGCAATGACGAATTACAGAATATAACGTAAATAAAAACCGTATACTCTTTGGCTTTACCACATTTACTAAAGTACGTTTACACACATGGAAGTGATGAAGTGATCCGCCGCGGAAAAAAAATTCACGCCATTGGTTTTGTAGAACTGGTTGAGAACGATAATTTGTTCGGCTCTGCGGTCTTTCGTGTAAAGGATGATAATTATTCTACCTTCTATAAAGTTTACATCAACAATTACAAGGACCCAAAAACGGTTTCATTGCGTTGTGCCTGCCCTTACAATTTGGGTGATATCTGCCGCCATGAAGCGGCAGCATTAATTCGCCTGCAGGAAATGCTTGACAAGGGACAACTGGAGGCTGGTGATATTGAATACGACCAAAAGCATACGGTTGCCAAGATGAAAACAATTGAGTATAGAACGATTCAATTGTTATCAAGTCATGAGATAACTACTGAAGCAGAAAAGTATTTAAAAGAGAGTACTCCTGTAATTGATTCGGCAAAAGATGAAACGGTTAAAGCAACGGTGACTATTGATGGCCAGGATTTCTTTGTGATTATTCGCCGCAATGAAGAAAGGAATTTTGATACCAGCAGCAATTACCAGGATAGTGAACATTTATTGTGCCTGCCTAAAGTGATTGTATTCCTTCACCTGCTGTATACAAAAGGACAACATTATTTTGAAACCATTCGCAATTGGGACAAGGAGAAAAATAAATTGCTGGAAGCTTATGGCTTTTCTTTAGATGATGATCTCACTGGAAAATTTGAATTCAATTACAAAGATGGTAAACCTTATTTACGTGTTTTAGATCCTTCCATAAAAAGAGTGGCTTTACCCTTACCGCTATCGAAACCAGCCTTTGAAAAAGTAGCTGCAGTGGAGGTGGAAGAACCTGCACAAAAAGAACACGTCATTACAAAGAGGCTGGGTGTTGTTTTCAATTTCAATAAAACGGCCTATCCATTTTTCACTATTGATTTGATTGAAGGCGAAATGGATGAAGAGGACAATTTTGCCGGCACGGTTGAAAAACTGGAATTGGGAAAATACATCAATGCAGATGCTTATAGCGAAGAAGATAAAAATGTATTAACGCTCGTTCGCAAATTGCAGGATGCAGAGATCAATAAATATGTGAGCCGTAATTCTCCTTTCTCAGGCATTTGGGAAAACATCATTCAACATGAAGACGATGAATTGCCCGGAGACACAAAAAAATTGATCATTGAATATTTATTTCCCAAGGTCAAAAAATTACTGGCTGAGTTCACGGGTTCACCGGTTCACATTTTACCGAAGGGAAAAACATTCAAGACAAGCCATTTAAAAAGAGTTGAAGTGAGCAAGCAATATTTGGTTCCTCAATTCAGCGTTAACAACAACGGTAATAAATTTGAAATTGAGTGCCTTGTAAAACCTGATGGTGTAGTGCATTTGCTGGATGAAAATGAAGTGAATTCTCCCCTGGTATTTTTGTATAACCACCAGATCTGTACATGGGTAAATACAGAAGCTATTGAAACCGCAGAACAATTTTTGCCTTCCGGTATTTTAAAAGTCAAACGAGATGACTGGCCGCAAACCATGGCTAAACTGGTGATGCCCCTGACCAAGGAATACAAGGTTGATTTCAATAAAAACCTGGTTTCTGAAGTGAAGGATGGCGAGCCCGAGGTAAAATTATTCCTCCACGAAAAAGGTGAGTACCTGGTATTTCAACCCATCTTCAGCTATAAGGGCTTTGATACAAAAGCAAAAGATAAGGATGAAGTCATCATTCCCAATGGAGATAAAGTAATCGTTGTTTACCGCAACCGCGAAACCGAGCAGGCCTTCATTGAAAGATTAAGAACACTCCACTCCAATTTTATTTCTTTCGACGATGGTGCTGCGTTGGCATTAAAAGGAGCAGAAGTTTTAAAGAACAACTGGTTCTTTTTGTTTGTGGATGCCATGAACGAAGCGAAGACACCGGTCTACGGATTTGAATCATTAAAGAATTTCCGCTTCAATACTGCCAAGCCCACTACGCATATCTACATCAGTAGCCATACCGACTGGTTTGATGCAAGAGTAGATGTTGTTTTTGGTGATCAAAAGGTAAGTGTTTCAGAAATCAAAAAAGCACTCAACAACAAGCAGCAATTCGTTCAGTTGAACGATGGAACATTGGGCATTCTTCCTGAAGAATGGCTGAAAAAATATGCACTCTTATTCCGAGTGGGTGAAGGCAGAGTGGACAAGCTGAAACTTTCCCGTTACCATTTAAGTGTAATTGATGAACTCTACGAAAACAGGAATGCAGAAGAGTTAACCATCCAGCTCGAAGAAAAATATGAACGCATTCGTGACTTTGACAAAATAAAAGAAATTGAAGCCCCGGAAAACCTGCAACCCATTCTTCGTCCCTACCAGGTGGGTGGTTACCAGTGGCTCAATTATTTGCATGAAGTGGGATGGGGTGGCATTTTAGCTGACGATATGGGTTTGGGTAAAACCGTGCAGGCCCTTTCTTTCCTTCAATATTATTACGAGCACCATGGTGATATGAAGGCCCTGGTGGTTTGTCCTACTACCCTGATCTACAACTGGGAAAATGAGATCAAGAAATTTACACCCACACTGGA
This sequence comes from Flavisolibacter sp., assembly GCA_035554655.1. GTDB lineage: Bacteria > Bacteroidota > Bacteroidia > Chitinophagales > Chitinophagaceae > Flavisolibacter. The sequence goes on along the minus strand of DATMIF010000051.1, from coordinate 267,193 downwards.
GTACTATATCCATCACGGTCCTTTACGCAGCAGGGATGTAGCTGTGTTGAATGAACACCATATCATCATTACTACCTACGGCACCTTGCGAAGCGACATCAAGACCCTGGTGCAAATACCCTTGGATTACGTGATACTGGATGAATCGCAGGCCATTAAAAATCCATCGAGCAAGGTAACCAAGGCCGCTTCGCTGTTGAATGCAAAAGGACGTTTATGCATGAGTGGTACACCACTTCAAAACAATACGTTTGATATTTATGCGCAGATGAATTTTCTGAACCCGGGTATGCTGGGCTCCGTGGAATTCTTCAGGCAGGAATTTGCGGTACCCATCGACAAGTTTGGAGAAGCCGAACAAAAAGACCATCTCAAAAAAATATTATACCCCTTCATTTTAAGAAGGACCAAGGAACAGGTGGCGAAAGATCTTCCCGATAAAACAGAAACGGTTCTCTTCTGCGAAATGGATGATGAGCAAAGAAGGATTTACGATGCCTACAGGAATGATTACCGTTCCAAGATCATGGGCACTATTGAAGAGCAGGGCATTCAAAGATCGCAGCTTACCATTTTACAGGGATTGATGAAGCTGCGCCAGATCTGCGATTCACCGGCGATATTGAACGAAGAAGAAAAATTCCCGAACCATTCTATCAAGCTGGAAGAGCTGGCGAGAGAGATTACCGAGAACATCGGCAATCATAAAGCACTCATCTTCTCTCAATTCCTTGGCATGCTGGCCCTCATCAGGGAAAAGCTTACGCATCTCAATGTGAAGTTTGAATACTTTGACGGCAGCACTTCTGCACCCGATCGCGAAAAAGCCATACAGGCTTTCCAGAACGATGAAGAGACAAGAGTGTTTTTGATCTCGCTGAAAGCAGGTGGTGTGGGTTTGAACTTGACCGCAGCAGACTATGTTTATATTGTTGATCCATGGTGGAACCCCGCAGTAGAACAACAGGCTATTGACCGTACGCACCGTATTGGCCAAACGAAAAACATTTTTGCCTACCGCATGATCTGTAAGGACACTATTGAAGATAAGATCATGCAGTTGCAGGAGAAGAAACGCATGCTGGCGAAAGAACTGATCTCCGATGATGCTACGTTTGTGAAGGCATTGTCCAGGGAAGATGTGGAATACCTGTTTAGTTAGACTATTTCTTTAGTCCTGTTTATGTAGACTTGTTCCTTTCTTTTCTCTTGAAAGAAAAAGAAACTAAAAGTTCAAGGGGATTCGATGCGATACTTTCTTTAGTTCGAAGCTTTCCCTCTGACGAATCGCCAGTTGCAAGAGTATATTATTCGAAGGTCTTCAATTCGGTCACTCCGCTTCGTGCTATTATACGTTTCATGGAGGCGCTGAATTTTTCACTGCGTGTATTTTCTTCCCTTGTGCTTTTGTTAGTGAAAAATGAAGCGCTTGAACAGTTCTTAAAACTTGAAGAGGTGACATTTGACCCGGGTAGTGACGTTACAGATTTCAGTTAGTCCTACTGCCTGATGGGCGGAAGTTTCATTTTGTTATTTAGCAATGCTGATGCCTGCAAGGTCAAATGTTTTTGATGACTGCTCTTACTCTATTACAAAATATTGGTGTCCGCACTGAAGTAAGCGAATCAGATTTAATAACCTACAAAAGAAATATAAGCCGTCGTTTTTTCTATGATACGGTACAATTAAAGTTGTTTTAATTCATTTTTAATACTGGTCACCTCGCCATTGCCGAGATTTCGCAGCTGAGCGTCCTTCGAAATGGTACCACAACATTAACCCATTCTTTTTCCTTTTGCCTGGATTTATATTTTGTACTTCCCGTATGTTCAAACTAACCATTGAAATGATTCAACGGCAATTTCATTAAGATTAGCTAACTTTTATAAACATTAAGCTTTCCCTTCTATTACTCACACTTTCAAACGAAACCATGAAACATTTTTTAATTGTCTTACTCATTTACCTGCTTCCTGGTTTTAAAAGCGAAGCGCAGGTGAACGCAACACCACAATTAAACAGTGACAGGTATGCTTTAGTGGATGGCCATAAAATGCATTACCAAACCGGTGGTACCGGTAGTGCCACGGTGGTATTTGAAAATGGTCATGCTTCTACATGGGATGCCTGGGACAATATTTACCCGCAGGTGGGCAAATTTGCAAAGGTCTTCCGCTACAACCGGATGGGATACGGAGGTTCGGAACCATCTGAAAAACCAAGGACATTCCTGCAGATAGCCACGGAACTTCATGAGCTGTTGCAAAAAGCAAATGTTCCTCCCCCTTATGTTTTGGCGGGACACTCTATGGGGGGAGCTACCATTCGTGCATTTGCATCGCTGTATCCGCAGGAAATGGCCGGGTTGGTTTTTGTAGACCCGTTCAATGAGTACCTGTTAAGCGGGTGGACAGACGATCAAAAAAAACAAATAGGGGCACAACTGGATTCATCTGTAAAAAATGCACCCCCGGTTGTAATTGCCGAAGGAGAAGAAATGAAAGACGAAATGCTGAAAGGATTCCCAGAAATAAATTCTTTCAAACTGCCTGATGTTCCCATGGTATTACTGGCAGCTAATAAAGACCGTCCTCCTACATGGGAAAAAAGCGTGGCTGATCTTTTCAAAAATAAAATGCATGATCTTTCCGATTCCCGTTTCATTGATTTGCCTTCGAGCCCTCACTATATTCAAAATTTTGAACCTTCTCTTGTTATTGAATGCATCAGAAGGGTTGTGTTTCCTAATGCGCTTACTGTTTTGTCGGCCACGCTAAAAGCAAAAGGCGTGGACGATTGCATTGCGCACTTCAACCGCTTAAAAGCACTATACCCCAAAGAATATATTTCGGAAAACTACCTGAACAGTTTAGGTTACGAGCAATTGAATAAGGGTGATGCCCCCGGGGCTATTAAGCTATTTGCACTGAATGCAAAACTGTTCCCAGGCAGCTACAACGTGTACGACAGTCTTGGAGAGGCTAATATGAAGGGCGGCAATAAAAAAGATGCCATAAAGAATTATCAAAAATCTTTGACCCTCAATGCAAATAATATGAATGCTGAAAGAATGCTAAAGAAACTGAACCAGTAGTAATGCTATGGTAATCTGTCTTGTTCACCGAGATTATTGTAATGAGTTATGCTTCGCTTATACATATGTAATTGCCGCTGGCGAGAAACTTCCTGCGCTTAAAGAAATGGTTCCGACAAAGAGAATGGATGATTAATGAACCTATTTGCGTTAGCTGGTTAAAGTTGTAGTTTAGAACTAACAGCAGGATACTTAAAATTATTACTGGCAGGATCAAATGGTTGCACTTTCATTCTTTAACGCAACAGATGCCTTTCTTTTATATTTTGAAGCCTTATGAAAAAGGAATACTTGCAGCGCAGAGTATACCGCCTGCAATTCGTAATGCACCACCTTAGCCTTGGGTAGGATCATTGTATATATAAAGCTGCGGTGCCGGCTGGGCAATACGATTCCTAATAAAACCATTCCTGTGCCAGCTACAGACCAGGCGATTGTTTTATTAGTTTGATAGTTTTTAAGATTAACCTGGTAATCGTTATTAAGAATCCTAGTATCAGTTTGTTTAGATTTTTGAGCGTTGGCTATTTCTGTAAACAGGGTGCAGATAATAAGGAAAATAATTAAAAGTCTCATTCAACGATATAGTTGTTTCACAATGTTTGAGCGCCTTTGGTTTTACATCTGCGTGGTTTGTTCGAAGAGCGTAAAAATGGACAGCTCCCTAAAGAAAATTTGAGCAAATGGCATAGCAATCCTTTCGGGTGAAATGAATTCTATAAATTTATCTCACCATGCTGCATCGCCACATCCGTTTTCTGAAAAATGTTTTACTGTATAGTATGACGGCTTTTGGCGGTCCGCAAGCACATTTGGCGATGATGATGAAATTGTTTGTAGACAAAACTCCTTATGTTACAAAAGAAGAATTGTTGGAATATAGTGCTTTCTGCAACCTGCTGCCAGGGGCATCATCCACCCAAACCGTTACGCTCATCGGTTATAAACGTGGGGGCATTCCATTAGCAGTAGCTACCTTATTGGTATGGATTACGCCTGCCTGTTTTTTAATGGGCGTGTTTTCTTTTTTACTCCATTATATCGATCAAAGATCACTGCACACAGATATATTCAAATTCGTTCCGGCTCTAGCTGTGGGATTTTTGGTGTATGCCTGTGTCATGGCTTTCGGCGTTTCTGTTCGAAATACCATTACCTGGGTGATTATGCTTTTATGCGTTATTGCCACTTACCTGTTTTTTAAAACGCCATGGATATTTCCTCTGCTCATTGTGCTGGGTGGTTTCGCCACCAATCTTAGTCATAAAAGAATTCCGCAGCACGAAACAAAACCAAGAAAAATAAAATGGTGGAATATCTGGTTGTTCGCCATCATTTTTATTAGTGCCGGAATATTGAGTGAAGTAGCCAGGAAAAATGACTGGCCTAACCGTAAGCCCATCAATCTTTTTGAAAACACCTATCGTATGGGAAGCCTTGTGTTTGGCGGGGGACAGGTATTAATGCCCATGATGTATGAGCAGTTTTCTGTTCGTCCTGCAATCGTGAGGGAGAAGAAACCTGAAGTGGCAAAGAACATGATCGAGATAGACAAGGATGATATGACTACGGCCATGGGAATTGTAAGAGCTATGCCGGGTCCTGTCTTTTCGATAGCTTCTTTCACGGGGGGAAGTTCTCTCAAAGAAATGGGAACCGAGATGCAGGTGGTCGGTTGTATTATTGGTTCCATAGCTATTTTTCTTCCCAGTGCCTTGCTAGTGCTTTTCTTTTTTCCTATATGGAATAATTTAAAAAAGTACGCAGCGGTTTACCGTTCGCTAGAAGGTATCAATGCTGCTGTTGTTGGTATTATGATCGCCTCTACGCTTTACATCATGAAAGACATATCCATGATTGACGGAAAGATCACGAGCATTGCCAATATTATAGTGATCGTAGTTACTTTTCTTTTGCTGCAATTCACGAAAGTTGCTTCGCCACTTATCGTTGCCGCCTGTCTTTTGCTTGGCTATTTCCTTTGAGTCGTAGCAATAGTTTACGTTGCCAGTCTGAACCTGTCGAGACTGTTGAACGGAGCCCTATTCGTGATTGTATATTTTGACAAGCTCTATATGACAATCATTAAGAGCAATATTATTAAGTTAAAGTGAGTTCGGAATAGCGTTTGATTTTTAGGTGAGCGTTTCTTCTTTCCACTTTTGTCTTGACACAAAAGTGGAGCAAAAAGTCAAGGCCAGCATTAACCGCTCCGCGAATCTGGCCGGCCATCGCCACTGCAACACTCCGATAATTTTTATTAATCGTTAGGCCACATTAGCTTGATATTATAAGACGTACCTTGTTCCTGTATACAGTTATCACTATTGCTATAACCGGAAAATCGCTTAGGCGTTCATCTCGTTGTTTTCAGCCCTCATCCTGCCGGAGCGGTAGATCGTGCAGTTGTTCTTCGATTGGAGTGAAAAGAAATCTTTGAATGGAGTACTCGCCGAATGACGTAATGAATGATAAAATAGCAAGCAGCGGAATGACTGAAACCTGTAAGAGCATTACTTCAGACAAATGCCAACGCTTCAAATTATAGGAAATGTCCAAGCGCCTCATTTTTCACTAACTAAAGCATTATGAGAAAAGATACATTCAGTGAAAAATTCAGCGCTTCCGGGAAACGTATAATTACACGAAGCGGCGTGTATGGTTTAAAGCCCGTCCAACAAACGACTCTTCAACCGCGAGTTCGTCATAGGAAAACTTAGAACCAAAGAATGTTCTCCACCGAACTCGCTTAAACTTTTTGTTTCTTTTTCTTTCAAGAGAAAAAAGAAAAGAAGAATATCTCAAAAAAGCTTTCTTAATAGAAAACTTATCCCGAACTCACATTAAGAATATTGCTATAACACGTTGCTCCCCCGGAGCAACAAACTCAGAACTTAATGACATTGCACAAAAAGGTTGGAAGAAAAATTGAAATGCTACCGTGATTTTTTAAACATGCCACTTGCTATAATTTCTTCTTCCACAGCAGGTGGTACCAAGTATTTGATGGATTTGCCAGACTGTATTAGTGCACGTATATGTGTAGACGAAATTTCCAACAGCGGTGCATTCATGATAGTAATGTTGGCGTTTAGCTTGTTGTCCACTTCAAAACCGGAACGCTTATAAATGATGATGGGGTAGCTGGCAATAATGGTTTCGGGATTTTTCCATTTGTCAAGGTTCTGAAAACCATCGCTGCCCATGATGATAGAGAAACGATGCTCCGGGTATTTTTCTTCGAGGTAAGCGAGCGTATGTACGGTGTAGGATGGCTTAGGCAATGAAAACTCTATATCACTTGCCTTTAACCGGACGTCAGCATCAATAGCTTTTTGAACCAGGTGAAGGCGGTCATATTCATTCAAAAGGTTCTCGGTCTTTTTGAAGGGATTTAGTGGAGAAACGATAAACCAGATCCTGTCGAGGCCAGACTCATTCAGGATATGGTTGGCAATGACCAGGTGACCAATATGAATAGGATTAAAGGAGCCAAAATAAAGTCCGATCTTCATCAACAAACTGATTATCAATTATTTATTTCGAACCAAAATTTGATTTGCCTCGTTTTTGCGGAGGCTGAGGGCATAACCGGCCACGCGGATGGAAATAGGATCGCCCAGCGGGGCTATTTGTTCCACTACTATTTCTTCACCAGGCAGACAGCCCATTTCCATGAGCTTGAGTTCCAGCTCCGAACTTTCGAACTCCGTTATAATTGCCTTTTCTCCCGCCTTTAAATCAGATAAGCGCATATTCATTAGAGCTCAAAACTATTGTAAGCTTTATAACCTTGTTTACGATTTTTGAAATATGATCAAAAAGAAGATTCAATTCCATTACCTGGAGCGTACGTTTTATTTACCCTCGAGGACGGCCCTGAAAGCGTTCGTTCTCTACCTCTTTAAAAAGGAGGGTCTCAAGGTGGAAGCGATCAATTATATCTTCTGCTCCGATCAATATCTCCTTAAGATCAACAAGGACTTCCTCGACCATAACACCTATACCGATATTATTACCTTCCAATACACCCCACCAAAAAGGCCCGCTCAGTCGGACATCTATATCAGCATTGACAGGGTTAGAGAAAATGCCAGGCTCTATCATACTTCTTTCCTCCAAGAGCTCTACCGGGTGATCTTTCATGGAGCGCTTCACTTGTGTGGATATAAGGATAAGGCTGACAGGGATGTCAAGCTGATGCGGTTTAAAGAAGATTTCTACCTGAAGCAGTATGTTTCACGTGAAACCAAAAGGATCAAAGGGTCGCATATTTAACATGTTCCCCGTGGAACATTAAAATAATTTTGCTGCCTATGTTTCAAGAGTACGATGTTATAGTAGTGGGTGCCGGGCATGCGGGTTGCGAGGCTGCTGCGGCTGCTGCAAACATGGGTTCGACGGTTTTGCTTGTCACCATGAACATGCAAACCATAGCCCAGATGAGCTGCAATCCCGCCATGGGCGGAATAGCTAAAGGACAGATTGTGAGGGAAATCGACGCCCTGGGAGGATATTCCGGTATTGTGTCGGATGCCTCAATGATTCAATTCAGAATGCTGAACCGTTCGAAGGGTCCCGCCATGTGGAGCCCCCGTACACAGAACGACAGGATGCTTTTCTCTTTAAAATGGCGGGAAATGCTGGAGCAAACGGAACGGGTATCTTTTTACCAGGACATGGTAAAGAGAATCATAGTGGAGAAAGGGAAGGCCGCAGGTGTTGTGACCGGCCTGGGACATCATATCAGGTCAAAAGCAGTGGTATTAACGAATGGAACCTTCCTAAACGGTGTAATTCATATAGGCGAGAAGAGGCTGGGAGGCGGAAGGGTGGCCGAAAGAGCCGCGGAAGGGCTTACGGAACAATTAGTTAGTCTTGGTTTTGAAAGCGACCGTTTAAAAACAGGCACTCCGCCAAGGGTAGATGGCAGATCCCTTGACTATTCCAAAATGGAAGAACAAAAAGGAGACGAGGAAATCAGCGGGTTCTCCTATTTGGACACCCAAAAGCCCAAACAACAAAGAAGCTGCTGGATCACCTACACGAGCTCTGAAGTACACGATACTTTAAAGACCGGTTTTGACCGGAGTCCCATGTTTACGGGAAGGATAGAAGGCATTGGGCCAAGGTACTGTCCGAGCATTGAAGACAAGATCAACCGGTTTGCAGAAAGGGAAAGGCACCAACTGTTTGTAGAGCCGGAGGGTTGGAACACTGTGGAGGTTTATGTGAATGGTTTCTCTACTTCTTTGCCAGAAGATGTTCAATATGCGGCGCTTAGAAAGGTGCCCGGCTTTGAAAACGTAAAGTTTTTTAGGCCTGGCTATGCGATTGAGTATGACTTCTTCCCACCAACACAGCTCCATTACAATCTTGAAACCAAGCTGGTTGAAAACCTATTCTTCGCAGGACAGATCAATGGAACGACAGGATATGAAGAAGCAGCCTGCCAGGGCTTAATGGCGGGAATCAATGCTCATTTAAAAACAAAAGGAGAAGCCGCTTTAATCCTGAAAAGGAGCGAGGCTTATATCGGGGTTCTCATTGACGACCTGATTAGTAAAGGAACCGAGGAACCCTACCGGATGTTTACCTCAAGGGCTGAGTTCAGAACCCTGCTAAGACAGGACAACGCTGATCTTAGGTTGACAGAGCTCAGCTACCGGCTAGGGTTGGCCAGCCAAGAAAGAATGGACAAGGTGTTGTTGACGAAGAAAGAAGTGGAAGAAATTAAAAGCATCCTTTTAGAAACTTCGGTTGAACCGGAGGAGATCAATTCTTATTTCGAAGGAGTTGGCAGCGCCGCCATTTCAGAAAAACAAAAGCTGGGTAAAATTCTTCTACGGCCAAATATTAGCCTTCAGGATCTGAGCATGCATAATGAAAAGGTGAGAGAGGTACTTGCCAAGTACCGACCGGAATCCATTGAACAGGCGGAAATACAGACCAAGTACCAAGTATACATAGACAAAGAAAAGGACTTAGTAGAAAGAATGCGCCAATTGGAAGACTTAGAAATACCAGAACAGTTTGATTATCAACGTATTATATCGCTAGGGGCCGAAGCCAGGGAAAAGCTGAACAGGGTGAAACCAAGAACATTGGGACAGGCGAGCCGGATTTCGGGGATCAATCCAAGCGATGTTCAAATTTTAATGGTTTACATGGGAAGATGATTTCTGGTATTCCAGCGAAGCAAGCACCAGGCGTATTTCACCAAAACTTACTTTGCTGCCTAATTTCTCCTTTATTTGGGTAATTGGTCCGCTTGCGAAGTTTTTCGCTACCGGTTCGATCAAAACAATTTTTTCACGGGTCACAAGGTCTTCGACTTTGATTGCACCTCTTTCGACAAAATAGGAAAGGTGACCTTCTATGGTTTGCGTGGTCAGATTTCTTTGTTCCGCAATTTCGCGAATCGTTTTTCCCTCACTGTATAATTTAAAAGTTTCGGCTTTGGTATCAACCTTAGGTTCTTTGGGCTCTTTACGCTTTCTTTTTGGAAGCTTTTCGGCCATGTTAGAAGACAAATTATTTTCCTCGCAATATTCTTTAATGATCACAAGGAAATGATTGCCGTAAGCTTCCAGCTTTGCTTTTCCAAATCCACTGATCTGTTCCAATTCTTCAAGTGTTTGAGGAAGATAGGTTGTCATTTCTTCCAGGGTTTTACTGCCGGCCACCAAGTAGATCGGTTGATTCTTTCTTGCGCAAATACTATCACGCAATTTTTTTAAGCCGTAGTACAATGCAGGGTGTTGTAATTCGACTTTCTTTTCTGAGGCACCTGCATAAGCATTGATTCCAAAAGAAGGCGCAACAAAACTTTTCTTCCTGCGATGGAAAGTTTCCATATTGAATTTTCCACTAAATCCCTGCAACATGAAATTCTGCTGCGTCATTTGAACATATGCTTCTCTTAGTAAGTCATTGTATTCTTTTGCGTGAATGGTGCTATCGGTGATTGCCGGTGATTGCAAAATATGTTCGATGACTGATTTGATTTCATTGAAGAACCAATTAGCTGCAGTCTTTATTCTTTCCTGGAGTTCGATATTGTCTTCTGCTTTTTCCGTAAGCGTAAAAAGATTTCTAAGTTGATGATGAAACTTTTCGGAAGTGGTTTGAAGTGATGATAACTGATTTAATACATCATCACACCAGGTCAATACTTCTGAGTTAAATGTTGTTATGTGTTCAATAAGATATTTCTGCAACTCTTTCATTCCATTGACCGCCTTTCTAAAATCAAATAGAGACGAAATTGTTTTTTCCTGGTAAGCTTTCTTTGCCTGTATTAATTCCTGCTGCAAATCTTCAAGTGCCAAAATGTTTTTCGTGAATTGTACAATTCTATCGTCAGCGTATAAAGCATTTGGTCTAATGCGGCTGTGTAGAACCATTCCTTCCAAATTGGTACAGCGGCTTAGCGCAACATATATTTGTCCCGGAGCAAAGGCCTTACCGGCATCAATAACCGCTTTTTCAAAAGTTAATCCCTGGCTTTTGTGAATGGTGATTGCCCAGGCCAACCGAAGCGGGTACTGACCGAATTCGCCCAGTACATCTTCATTCAGCTGCCGTGTTGATTTATCAAGTGTATACCGGATATTCTCCCATTTTTCTTTACTGATCTCAATAGAAAAATCATCATTCTTACATTGTACGACTATTTTCTCCTCTTCCAATTCCGTAATAACTCCAATCTTCCCGTTAAAATATCTTTTGGCTTTATCGGTATCATTCTTAATAAACATTACCTGTGCACCGACTTTCAATTGAAGAAATTCATCGGCTGGAAATGCTGTAGGTGGAAAATCATTTTTCACTTCAGCTTTATACGTAAATGATTTTCCAGAAAGTTTTGACAATTTCTCGGCATTGATTTCCTTGGCCTTTTCATTATGTGTTGTAAGAAGAATATAACCGTCAGAACCTTCACCAAAAAACCCAGGCTGATAACGATCGTGGAGCGTATGCAAATGTTCTTCATCCATTTCGTTATCGCGAACCTTGTTCAGGAGGTTAATAAAGTTCTCTTCTGTTTGACGATAGATCTTTGTGAATTCAATATAAACCGGAGGATCTTCCCTAACCACATGACTATCGAAGAAATAAGGGCTTTGATAATATTCCCTGAGCAGGCTCCATTCCTGTTCTTTCACCACCGGAGGCAATTGAAACATATCGCCAATGAACAAAACCTGTACGCCACCAAATCTTTCTGAATGACGATACCGGACGTGGCGCAATACCAAATCAATAGCATCCAGCACATCGCAACGAACCATGCTGATCTCATCTATGATTAATAATTCAAGTTCCCGGAGTATCTTTCTTCTTTCGCTATTCAGGCGCAATCGACTGAGCAATGTATGCTTGTTTGTGACTTCGTCATTGACCTGAAAACCTTTTGCTTCCGGAATAAATGGACCGAAAGGAAGTTGAAAGAAAGAATGAATGGTAACTCCTCCTGCATTGATGGCAGCAACACCTGTTGGTGCTACCACAACCATTTGCTTGGGACAATTTTCTTTGATGTATTTGAGAAAGGTTGTCTTACCTGTGCCTGCTCTCCCGGTTAGGAAAATGTTCTTTGATGTGTGGTTTACAAGATCAGAGGCGAGGCTGAATAATGTATTGGAAGAATCGATTTTTTGCATGTATTGAGTGTAGATAAAGATAGATTAATGCTAATGAAGTATTGTTTATAAAGGTTTAAAAGAATACTGTTTTTAGAAACATTTTTAGGGCCTTACTATTCTTTATTCCACTTTTGTCCTGACACAAAAGTGGAGCAAAAAGTCAAGGGCAGCGCTAATGCCTCCGGCAGCCTGTCCCCGCATCGCCACTGGGAGACTCCGATTCTTTTTACTAATCGTTAGGTCAGAATAACTTGACATTATAAGACGTGCCTTGTTCTTGTATACAGTCTTCACTATAATTACAACCGGGAAGGCGCTTAGCAGACTTTTGTCTTGTTTTCCATTACGCTGCCACGGTGGATCGTACAGTTGTAGACAAATCGGTGTGCAAACAATTCTTTAAACTATTAGCTTACCGAATGATGTAATGACTGACTGAACAGCAAGCAGGATCATAACTGAAACCTGTAAGAGCATTACTTAGGACAAATTCTGCTCTTCGAATTATCGGAACTGCTCCAGCGCCTCATTTTTAACTACCTAACGCATCAGGTGGCGATAAACATGCAGTGAAAAATTCAACGCCTTCAAGAAACGTGTAATAGCACGAAGCGGAGTAACCGAAGCTTAAGCCCTCGGATAAGATACTCTTCCAACTGCGAGTTCTTCATAGGAAATCTTGCTCCGTTGGAAAGTACCGCATTGAACTCGCTTGACTTTTGTTACTTATTTTGTCAAGAAAAAAAGTAAAGAAGAACTAAAACAACTTTATAAAATAATTGAATTAAAATGCTGGTGATGAAGAACCACCACCAGCCAGGAGGAAACCTTGAACGCTACTTTGAAGATTTTTCGCCAAGCATGAGCAGTTCGTTCACCTGTATTTCAGTGAAGTATTTTTTGTCGCCGTTTTTATCATTATAAGTGCGATAAGTAAGTTTTCCTTCAACGGCCACTTCTGAACCTTTGGTGATGTACTTTTCAATGATTTCAGCAAGCTTACCAAAGGCAACCAGATTGTGCCACTGTGTTTCGATCACTTTTTCTCCATTTGCGTTGCGATAAGCTTCATTAGTAGCGATGCTGAACTTTGCTAATTTTTTTCCGCCGTCTAAGGTTTTGATTTCAGGGTTTTGTCCAAGATTCCCAATCAACTGAACTTTGTTTTTAAGTGCGTACATAGCTTTAATTTTTACGTGTTTTAAATTTTGTTATTTCAGTCAATCATTGTTTGCGATTGACAGGACAAAGATGTATTTGACAAAAAGCCGTAGTCGGTTTTTAGTCGTATGTTTTCGTATATAACCGTTTGTAGTCGTTTGTACACGGATAAATAATTGGTATATTGGAAGAAAGATTTTCTTCATGCACCCGGCTATTTCCGTCAGAAAATGCTTGTACTGCGATAAAACATTAAATGGAAGAGCGGATAAAAAGTTCTGTAACGACTACTGTCGCAATGCATACAACAATCAATTGAAGTCTGCCAACAGCCCATTAGTGCGTAACATCCATAACGCTTTAATCAAAAACCGGCGCATTATGGAAACCATGCTTGGTGAAGAAAAGATGGTGAAACAACCAAAAGAAAAGTTTCTGAACCAGGGATTCAATTTCAAATACTTTACACATCATTATACCAACCAGAAAGGAAACGTTTACGTGTTTTGCTATGAATACGGATACCTGCCGCTGGAACATGACTGGTTCTTAATTGTAAAGAGAAAAGAAGAACATTAAGCGGTGATTACATCAACTACGGTCTACATATACTACTCTATTTTGGGAGTAGTGTTTTTCCTTATTTTATTGGAAATCATTTGAATAAACCGTAACGCTGGGTATCGCGGCTGTACCTTCGCTATGTAAAATCCGAGAAATCCTATGAAAGCGCTTTTTGCCTGCTTCCTGATTCTTTCAGGTACAGGCCTGTTCTCACAAACCATTCAGCGTATTCCGCTTAAGCTCACTGATGCCTATCAAACCAATTATGTACACCAAAACGTAACAAACCTGATAGATGGCAATCACAACACAAGATTTAACCCGGGCTATAACCTGATTCTCCTTCCACACAATGTCGTTTTTGATCTTTCAGATTATGCACCCTGCAAGGTTATGCGTTTAGTTGTTTGGGATGGAACCGGGAATAATTATGCCTGCCAGTTTATTTTAGTTCATGCCGACACGGGGAAAGAAGACACGGTCTATACTTTCAGGGGCGAAAATTATATGAAGTCGGATACAATTGATATCTCTTTGGACAAACAATTTGTGGCCTCCAAATTAATCATTCGTTCGCCTACAAGCGGAGATGCGTATCCTGACGACATAGAACTGTGGGGAACATTTATTTTTCACCCTGACCCGGTTTGGAACAAGCCGAAAATTGCAATAAAAAATGAAATGGGAGTCGTTGCCCATCCATGGGATATCGATGCACTTCAATATCCTGTAAAATATAAGGCGCTAAAAGAATTAGGCATAAGTGATATCAGGCTTTATTCGGATGCCTTTGCAGACAAGGACGTTAATGGAAATTATATGTTGAACCCGGAACAGAGAGGCTTCCAATCAGAAAGCACATTTGCTCAATTACAAAAGGACTCCACCGGCATTTTCCGCCATATCTGTTATCAAAATCAAAGCCCCTCGGTGAAACAGTCCTGGCCACAGGAGGTTTCATCGCAACTCAATTTCGAATACCAGTATTACCACTTAAGAGATAGTGTCTCTTCTTATCAATCTATTGCAAAAGACCTGTTTGTGCTGGCTACACGAGGAGGCAAAAACAAAAATCTTCCTGATTACCCAGTTTACAATTCACCTTATTGGTGGGAGGCAAAACAACAGGTTGTAAAAGGGGAAGGTTTCTACGATATGATTGAAGGGGGTAACGAATGGAATGCGTGGTGGACCAGTAGCGAGTCTACTTTTATGGGAGGCTCCCATCTTGCGGCTGCATGGTCAATGATGTATGATGGTCATAAAGGACGGTTCCCTAACTGTGGCGTAAAGCAGGCAGACAGCAAAATGCTCTTTACAAATGGCGGTCTTGCATGGGATCAACCGGACGCGTTCAGAGAAACCGTTGACTGGTGCAAAACAAACAGGGGCTATTTGCCCAACGGTTCAGTAGACATTCCATTGGATTATTACTCTTATCACTCTTATAGCTCGGTTGATGGCCAATATGGAAATTCACAAGGTGGTGTCCCTCCAGAAATAGGAATGATTCCACAGGCAGAGAACATGGTTTATTTCTCCAACAAATATGGCGGAGGAAAAGGCGTGATCATTGGCGAGTGGGGTTGGGATGTTCATCCAGAGTCGCCATTGAACGCACCCGCATTTAGCGGACACAGTGCAGAGCAAACAAGGGCCTGGTGGGCTGTCAGGGGCATATTAAAATTTACAGAGGCGGGAATCTATAGAGCCGAGTGGTACAGGGCCTTCCAGGATTATTTTCCAAATGACCCCAAGGGCGGAAATTATCAGAATGACAACAATCCTACTCAATTTGCCACCATGGCCTTGCTAAGACAAGAAGACGATGCAGCACAAATCATCAAACGGACATTGGTTGGAGATTATTTTAAGCAATTGAACGAATTCGGAGATTATGTGTTTGACGAGGCTATAAGAACAGACTCCATTAATGTACTGCGCTTTAAAAAGGATACCAGCTACATATATGCAGTTTGGGGCGTTGAAAATGTTGTTACTCCCCAAGACTCAAGACCAATTATCACTGAGAGAACAGGTGTATACAATTTGCAAATGCCTTTGAATGCCATTGTAAAAATCAGGAGCTTTACTGATGATGGAAGCGGCATAATGCAGACAAGATATGATATTGCAGCAGGAACAATGCTTCCCATACAATATTCAGGAAAACCCCAACTTATCCAGATAGCAGGCCAGGGAATGGTACTGCCAGTGCAACTGGTTTCTTTTTTTGCAACAAAGAAAGAGAAAGCAGTGCAGCTTAACTGGACTGTTGCGGACGAAGATAAAACCAATGTCTATACCATTGAGCGAAGCAACAATCAAAGAGACTACCTGCCAATTATAAAAACAAATGCTTCCTCAAAGACGAATTACGTGGTTATCGACTCCAAACCTGCATATGGGAACAATTATTATCGCCTAAGAATTGCAGGGCAAACAGGAGGTTACAAATATTCACCCGTAAGAATGGTAAGTTTTGCAAAAACGAAGGCCATATATGCCGCTTTTGATTCAATGGGACAACTGTTGAGTGAAGGTGATGATTTTAACGAGGTAGACAAAAGAGCGAAGAATAAACTTCGACAGTACCAACCTTATTTTATTAAGACAAGTAATGGCAGCACGGTGAAAATGCTCAAACAGAACTAGTCAGGCATCCACCAACGTTAGTAAGACATAAATTCCTACCTGCTGCTTTTTCTTTGTAGGAAATAAAAGTTCATCGGGCCATTGCTTGTAAAGCCGAGACGCTCATATAATGCAATGGCTCTTTCATTATCGGCCCTCACATGCAGAAAGGCAATCTGTCCCTGTTCAGAAATCAAATTCAACTGATGACCAATGAGGGCTGCTGCATAACCTCTGCCTAAATAATCCGGGTGCGTACAAACAGCGCTGATCTCTGTATAGTTTGAGGGATGCAATCTTTGCCCCGCCATGGCTACCAAGCGGTTATTTTGAAAAATTCCATAGTAATATCCGAACTCAATCGTGCGGGAATTGAATGGACCAGGTTTGGTAAGCGATGCGAGCTGAACCATTTCATCTACATGCGTGGTATTCAAGGGAACCAGTTGAACAGGATGTGCATCGCCGTTATATTTACTCCCGCCAAATACAAATTGCAAACCCTTCACCTCGTGAGCCAGTTGCCAACCAGGCGGTTCCTTAATAAGCCTCCGGGTTGCATACAGTATTTTGCGCCCCTCAGGTAAAAAATCAAAAAGATCATCAAAGCCATTATCATATTCGTCGGGAAAGCCTGCAAATGGTGATACTGCTTCCAGGAAACATTTTACCTGCCCCTCACCAAAGCCAAGGTTTGTATCGCCGGAGCACAGCGCATGATACACTGGGTTGTTTAACACTTCTTCCACATTGCAAATGTATTGGCAAGTTTAAATTGTGTGATCACCATTCTTAAATTAACGAAGCGATGCTGTACCAGCTAACTTAAAAACAGTTTATTTCCCGATATTTTTATTCAGCCAGTTCAACATTATATCAAGTACTTCGGGCGCAAAAGTCTCTTCCAATTGTCCGTACTCCTGTATAGTGCAAGTGTTGCAATGTTGAAACAAGTGGTTCAGTCCCGGCAATTCTATCGTTTCATATTTTTTGGACTTGCTTTTTGCCAAAGCATTTTCAATTGCTGTAAGATTCTGTTCCGGCAGCACCTGCAGATCTTTCGATCCAGCTAGTGCCAGTACATTACATTGCAGTTGCCTGATGTAATCTGCAGGATCAGCTTCAAAAAAATACCTAAACCAGGGAACGGAGAATTGCTTTATCATCTGCCTGATCGCTTTCAACGCTTCTGCATCATTGTTCATTTCAAGTGTATCAATAATTTTGGGATCGGTGGTTTTCTTCCATTGCCTGTAATCATCCATGGATTTGGTAATAGCAATTGCTGTATCTTTTTCCTTTGAATTACCGATGATCTTTTGGTATAAGGATTTGTATGCCGCAGCGGCTTCTTTGCTTCCGCCCGAAGCGACGAGGATGGTCTCAGTTTGACCAGCGAGAACTGTTGCACCGTCAACGCCGGGACCAGCAAGCATGATGATAAAGCTAATGTTCTTATTCCTTGACCCGACGATATCCGCTATCAGACCGCCTTCACTATGGCCGATCAAACCGATCTTGGTTTTGTTGATTTCTTTTCTTGTGTTGAGATAAGCAAGGCCGGCTTCCACATCTTTTGCAAAATCTGCACTGGTTGCGTTTGAAACATTGCCGAAACTTGTTTTGCCAACGGCCCTGTCATCAACACGGAGTACAGCATAACCGTTGTTGGTAAGATAATCCGCAATTACTGCAAAAGGTTTGTGGTTTAAAATCGTCTCATCCCTGTCCTGCTGCCCGCTGCCCGTAATCAAAATTGCAGTTGTAAACGGACCACCTGTTTTCGGATAGGTCAACGTCGCGCCAAAATGAAGACTGCTGTCGGCGTTATAGTATACGATATCATCACTGTTATAATTAAACGGAGGTTTTGGTGTTTGCTTTCTGCCCACCGGTGCAGAAACTTTTTCAACGTGCCTTACAACCAGAGGCAAGGAGCGACCCGCTTGCTCAAACTTACCCGATAGCGTAGAGTCATTTACTATAGCCGCTTTGTACACCGCTTGTGCGATACTTACTTCAGTGATCACACTGTCTCCAGACAGCGTAACCTTATTGCATGGAATACCTTTCGCATTTTGATCCGGACTGTCCATTGTGGCTTTGTATGTGCCATCAGCATTTTTTGTGAATTGGAAAACAATCCTGAGCTCAACACCAACATTTAATTTGCCCTCCCATAAACCGGTGATATCTTTTGTTTGAGCAAATGAGCCAAACTCAATACCTAACATCGCAATGATTAAAATAATCGTTCTCATAAAAGTGATTGTAAGAAATGTCTTTTGACAGAGATTTTTCTTTTATGAAAGTAGCTACGCTTTTGTCATCGTGATATGACGGCGGTCAGAACAGAAAAATTGCGAACCGTAATTGATGGCTATTAACAACTTTAGGTACTGATTCACCCGGGGAAAGACAGGCTAACATCTACAACTATATTTACAGCAGCTATAACTTTTCCATCACTAGCTTTTATAGGGAGCACCGCCTGGTCATAGGAACCTTGTCTTATATCATATCTGTCTGCAACATAAACAGGTTGGCCCGACAATGCTTTTTCCAGGTATTCCATTTTCTTATTGTTACGACTGTGAAGCACAATGTCTTCAACTTTTTTTCCCAACGCATCTTCTTCACTGATGCCAAAATATTTTTCGCACTGGCGGTTCCAGAATAATACGCGGTGATCGTGATCAAATGCATTGATAAGAAGATGGGGATGATTCCTAACCTCGTCTTCGCTCATGTTCATCATAATCGCAATATCCTTCACCATAATTCTAAATAACCTTTGAAATCGTTTTAAAATATATGGTGAGAAAGATAAGTAATTATCATATGCCAATCCAAAAAGAGTGACACTTACGGCACGGCACAACTTATTTTGTTTCCAGAACATTTTTACCCGGTGCAGATTGTCTTTGCCAGGCAGGATATTGATCTAATACTTTTTGCGGGCCGTAAGTGTACCACCCGTATCCTGCACGTCTTTCCCTTTCTACTTTGTCCAGAGAATACACGATAGAACTGTCGCGGTTA
Organism: Flavisolibacter sp.; assembly: GCA_035554655.1. Classification (GTDB taxonomy): domain Bacteria; phylum Bacteroidota; class Bacteroidia; order Chitinophagales; family Chitinophagaceae; genus Flavisolibacter. The sequence goes on along the minus strand of DATMIF010000051.1, from coordinate 248,050 downwards.
CAGAACATAGGCCGATGGGTTTTCAGCTCATAGTAACGTGTCCATATTGCAGGAGCACCCGGATCATTTACAACAACCTTGTCCGTTGTTGAAACCAGGTAAGGTGTTTGTAATGGTGGTGCACTTACCGTCTTCACTCTTGTGTTCAATATTTTCGATTCATTAAACCACTGCACGGCATATTGAACTGCATTTATGATCTTCTGACCGGGATGTTGAATACTCATTAAGAACAATACAATCTCGCTGCTTTCGCCATTGCAAATGCATGGAGGTTCAAATTTTCTCGCCCATGCCGGCTGCAAGCTCTTCTCATCGTATTGCTGGCACCATGCAGCGGGCTTTCCTGCATCATTGATCTGAAGTTTGATTGTACAATCCAAACCTTTCTCGTAGCTCTTCTTTATTTTTTGCAGATGCTTTTCATCAACAAATGCATATTGCTTTTTGCCATCGATAATGTCTTCCAACAATTGAAGAATACCAATCATGGCGCCATCATTATAGGTAATATGGCTGCTGTAATTTTTCTCAAGCGGATAATACTGCGGCCATCCGCCATTGCTGTATTGTGCAGACAGAATAAAATCAATCCCCTTCAGCGCTGCATTTTTGTAATGATCGTCAGCAGTTGCTGAATATATCTGTGCAAGAGCGGCCACCTGGTTGTAAGTAGTACCATTATCGAAGGTGGTGTTTAAGACCGATTTCGCTTTTATGAGACTATCTTTCTGATCAGCAGTCAGTATAGCGAATATGTCGTAGTTCTTTGGCCATCCGCCATTAACTTTTTGGTAGAGCAGAATATTGTCGCCGATTTCTTTGAGGTCAGTTGTTTTATAGCGGGGCTGGTTCGGCTTTGGAAAGATCATATTGCCCTTGTCATAGATATCGTACCAATGATGCGACGCGTCGGCGAAAGGAGCAGGGTCAATCGTATCCTGGGCAAAAGAAACAAGGGAAATGTTTACGAGTAACAGCAGTATAAAACACTTTATCATTTGCACAGCAGTTTTCTTTCGGTTCATCACAATTTGTTTAGAGGCAAAAGGTAGTGGATTTATAAAAAGGGCAATCTTAAAAAACGTTGAAGTTTTTTATTCTTTTCTTTTTCTCTTAGTTGGCTCGAGGATAGTTACTTTGTTTTGGCCTCGCCGATCCCTACTTTCTTCGGGATTGAAAGAAAAAGAAACAACGGCCTTGCGATAAGTGAAACGCCTACACATTTGATATGTAGGCGTCCTGTAAAAAATGTATTGTTACAAAAAAACAATCACTTCATTACTGTTATCCGCAGGAAGGTTGCGGGGATAGAAGTTTTGTTTGGATCAGCACTTTGGTTCTGGCTGATAAATAAAGCTTCGAGTTCCTGTTGAAGTTGCACTGCTTTGCCATTCTTTTCCGCTGCTTCAAATGCATTCATTGTAGGCCCATAGTAATCCCTGAACTTTTCTAGGAATACAGAAGGCGGATAAGCAGCATTGAAAGTGAATGTGTCCTTAACACAGGAGATGTTTTCCGGTGGTATGCCTGCGGCGCCAAACCTGTCGACAACATGAACTTCCATACCCCAGGTCATCGGGCTGATAAAGCCGTCGGGCGGAGGCGGCGTGTATGCAGAACAGATCTTTAATATCTGCGCTACCAGCGTAGGGTCACCTGGTATCCAGTTGCCCATTACAATGAACCCGCGTTTACGGGTTACTCTCACCATTTCTTTTGCCACATCAAATGGCTTAGGTGCGAACATAGCTCCGAAGATGCTGATGACCATATCGAAGCTTTCATCTTTTATCCCTTCAAGGTTAGTTGCATCCCCGTGACGGAATACACAATTAGTAAGCCCCTCCTCTTTCGCCCGCTTATTTCCCGCCTCTACAAGGTTTCGTGCAATGTCTACACCTGATACATTGGCTCCAAGCCTTGCGGCTGGAATAGCAGTAGTTCCATCGCCGCAGCCAAGATCCAATATGTCCATGCCGGGACTGATGGATAATTTTTCAATAAGGGCAGCGCCGCTTTCACGCATGGTTGCTGCCAGTTGTGTGAAGTCGCCTTTTTCCCATAAGGCCTGGTTAGGGCTGGTACTGACCTGCTGCAATGTTGTTGCTTCATTCATGGTTTTCGTTTTTAAATGAGTGTGTAGTGTTTAGATGGGCCGGCAGGAAATTCGATAGGAGCTATTGAAGATACGAAGGTTTTAAATGGATTGGCTGCCCAATCTCACTTGCGTTCACGATGAGAGAGAAACGCCGGATCCAGATCTCCCAACGGCTGTATGCGTTTAATTCAACACCGGTTCAACCGCATTGCTTTTGCGTAAAACATTCCGGGTGCCAAACTCCAGATAGGCAGATACTCCATTACCATCCTCTGAATTCAATTCCATGTTTCCATTTAATGTGCGGATACGGCGCTTAAGTAACTCCAGTCCCATACCCTCAGTTCCTTTATGTTTGGATAAGCCAATGCCATTGTCCTCGATGGAAACAGATAACACATCCTGTTGTATACTTAACTGCACCGTAGCTTCGGTTGCCCTTGAGTGTTTGAAAATATTATTGAGTAGTTCCTGCACAATGCGATACACAGAAAGTTCAAAGCTATCTGTGAAGCGTTGATCCTCGCCAACAAAGAAGTAATGTACACGAAGAGAGGAATTGCTGATGTTAGAGCAGTAACGGTACAAGGCTCTGTCCAGACCATGCTGCAATAATACTTCGGGCATTAAATTGTGTGAAGTTTTGCGCACTTCGGCATGCGCTTCATTGAGGAGATGTATTGCTTTTGTATAACTATCATCTTCATCCGAAGACAAATGCATTTTTACTGCTGCCAGCATTCCGGCCACACCATCGTGCAGGTCCTTGGCAATGCGGCTACGTTCTTTTTCCTCGCCCTGCATCAGTGCCTGCAAAAACTGTATTTCTTTTTCCTTTTGAAGCGATTGTATGTGGCTGCGATGCAGGCGGCGCTTGTTGCGATAATGGAAATAGATGAAGGCCATGACCAGCAGAGCAACAAGAGCTGTTATAATTCCATATAAAGCATGCTGGCGGCTTCTTTGCAACAGCAATTCTTTTTGTGCCAGCTCCTTCTCTTTTTGTGCTGTTTGATATTTCGTTTCCTTTTCGGCAATAATATTGTTGTTGGCCAGTTTAATTACGGAATCCCTATAGAGATAACGGCTTTCAAGGTGCTGGTATGCGGCTTTATAATCACCGAGATTGAAACAGGCTTTAGCCAATTCGTTCTCTATATCCGCTTTGTATTTTATGGCACCTACTGAAGCCACGTTATGAAAAGCATCCATCAGTATTGAGATTTCCTCCCTATAAGAGCCCTGTTTAGCCAGCGCAAGAGCAAGTCCTATGGTGGAGGTAAGTATTGCATAGTCGCTGCCTGATTTCTTTGCATAGTCTACCGCCTGGCGCAACAATAGGGTAGCTGAATCCAGTCTGTTCATTTCACTTAACACAAAGCCATAGCTGTAAGCGCCGTGAGAAAGCAGGAAGTTATCATCGGTAGACCTGCTGACATGAAATGCTTCCTTACCTGATTTAAGTGCCTCATTCAAGCGGCCGGCACCAGTAAGTAAGGCTGTTTTGTTGCTCAGGACCTCGAGGAGTTGCGGAGTATCCTTAGCCTGCCGGCAAATACCCTCCGCCTTTACCAAATACTCCAAACTTTTTTCAGTATTCAAAAACAGGTCGCTATATGTGGTAGCGAAATTATTATATTGAACAGCGAGGCCGTGCATAACATCCGCTTTGTTGACTGCTGTGGGCAAGAGCTTCTCCAAAATGTTTACAGCCTGCAGCCGTGCATCAATTGCTTTATCACCATTTCCTGAAGATTCGTAAAGATCAGCCATGTTGCCAAGGCATTTGGCTATGCCTCTTTCATCGTTTGCCTTACGATACCAAGTAATAGCTTTATTATAAAGGCCGGTAGCAGAAACATGATCCTCCTTCTGCAATGCAATGAACGCGAGATAAGAGTAACCAGTGGCAACGCCTTTAGGATAATTGAGTTTTTGGCTGATCTTTAACAGTGCAACCGAAGCCATGCGGGACAGCTCATGATTTTTATGTACCACCTTCTTGGCATATGTAGAAAGTTTTTGCACTTTGACAGTATCATCTTTCATGGAAAGCAACCCGTCCAATTCGGCATGTTGTGCAAAAGCATTGGCAAAAAAAACAAGGGGCAAAAAAAGCAATAGGAGTTGTTTCATGGTGTGTGCCCTAAAGATAACCGGAGTGTAATATAAAGTTGGTTGAAACTGTAATGAGCCTACCAAAAATCGGTTATGTTGTTAAATTGTCGGGATGAACTGTTTACACCCTCTTCTGTTCTTCTTCCACCGTTGAAATATGTTTCATTTTCCCTTGCCTGTATTCATTGTAGAGACGTAAAATATCTTCATTGCTGCCACCAATAAAAGGGCCATGCGAAACAATGGCATCACCGGTAGGCTTGCCTGCATATAAAACAACATGGACACCATTATGCCCGCCTTCCATTTTCAACTCGCTTGTATTATCCGAATTAAAAATATCCAGCCATCCCACGCTACCAGTACTAAGAAGTGTTTTCCCTTGACCAACCATTGCACTCCCATCAAGCACATAAAGGAACGTGTTGAAATTCGCAGGTAACTGGTGAATAGTAGTTACACCCGGTTGCAGCCTGATATCAGCAAGGATCATAGGCGTATAGTTTTGTATAGGGGATACTAATCCGGCTAATTCACCGCTATACAATTTAATATCAAGTCCATTTTCGGAGAGATGGGGTACATGTTCTAGTGGTAAATCTTGCAATCGCGGCGGTGCCCACCTGTTTTTCTTCGGAAGATTTAACCACAATTGCAGCAACCGCATTTTTGTTGGCCTGTCGATGGTTTCTGTATGAACTATGCCACTACCCGCAGTCATCATTTGAAAGTCGCCGCCTTTCATCTCTCCCATTTCACCCTCAATTAACAGAGACACGGTTTCAAAGCCTGCATGTGGGTGCGGACCACCCGAAGGCGTGTTATCTTTTTTATCCAGCATATCATCCATGAGCATGATAAAAGGATCGCTTTCGGCAAAGCTTCTTTGAATAACAGGGCGAGCCACATGGCCCTGGCCCAGAAAGCCGGGATGATCTTGCGGCGTATCGATGTGTACCAGATTTCTTTGTATTGCCATAGAATTGTTTTTAGGTTAAGGGTTGTTGCTTTATGCAGCAACAGATGCTGCCTGTTTTATCAACTGCACTTCGGAATTGATCCTGACTTCTTCGCCCAGTACTAATCCACCGGTTTCGAATGCTGCATTAAAGTTGAGACCAAAATCATTACGGTTGATCTTTCCTGTTATAATAAATCCAGCTCTCTGCCCGCCCCAGGGATCTTTGGTCTGGCCGCTGAATTCAACATTTAATTTTACCGCCTTAGTCGTTCCCTTTAAGCTGAGATCACCGTGCAGCACAAGATTGTGCTCATCTGTTTTCTCCACCCCGGTTGATTTGAAAAAAATTTCGGGGTGTGTTTCCGCCTCGAAGAAATCGGAATTGCGCAGGTGTTCATCCCGCTGAAAATTGTTGGTGTTTATAGAGGCTGTTTTAATTCTTGCTTCTATTTGTGCGGTGGCAAAGTCTTCACCTTCCGTTTGTACCTCTGCTTCAAATGCATCGAATTTGCCGGATACATTTGTGATCATGAGGTGTTTGATTTTGAAACCGATTTCGCTGTGTGTGGGGTCAATGACCCATTTTGTAGTTGACATATCAAATGTTTTTGAGTGTGTTTAATTTTTGACAACACAAAACTATCTACCTTTACTTACCAAAGGTTAGCACTATACAAAATGTAAGTAGTAACCTCTTGGTTAGCGTTAAAGTTTTTGTTATGGTAAAACTCAGAGTAAGTAATGAAAAGCCTTCGGAGGCAGAATGCAGGGCCACGCTTACATCCATTGCGGATGCCCTGTATGTTATTGGCGGCAAGTGGAAGCTGAGAATAATTGTAGCTATGAAAGAAGGCAATAAGCGTTTTAATGAAATGCAGCGAACTATTGAAGGTATTTCGGCAAAGGTTTTATCGGCAGAACTAAAGGACCTGGAGTTAAATGGTTTCGTTACCCGTAAAGTGTACACAGGCACACCTGTGGTTGTAGAATATGAGCTTACCGATTATTGCGAAACACTGAATGATGTTTTGCATACATTAAGCGAATGGGGAGCTATGCATAAAGAAACGGTGAAAAAGGGTATGAAGAAGAAGCCTGTAGTTGCCTGAAACCATTGCGTGTGTTACGCTACCCGGCATGCGGGTGTACCTTAAATTTTGAACCTTTGCCCGGCTTTCTCACTATGCACAAAGTCTTCATGGTTTTAGGTAGCCTTTTTTACAATTGATAATCCTACCCCCCTGTACCGATGTATTCCTTATTGGAATGCAGGCGGCAAACATCTGGAAGATTTTTTCGTTGTATTGCTCTCAATGCCAATTCCGTTGTCACTCGTTTCAATTACTCTATATTTTTTATCTGCATGAAGCTGTTTGTTCCATTGGCTTGATGGTTTTTAACCGTTACATTGACGTTGTGGCATATCGCTTGTGGAATTTCTTTACCTCAACAACAAATAAAAAAAATGAAAATAGCACAGGTTGCTCCATTATACGAAGCGGTGCCTCCCAAACTATACGGCGGGACTGAAAGAATCGTTTTTTTTCTGACCGAAGAACTGGTGAAACAGGGACATGATGTTACCTTATTTGCCTCGGGCGATTCTGTTACAAACGCAAAACTCATTGCGTCAGTTCCCCAAGCCTTGCGGTTAAAAGAAGGATGCGAAGATTCCTTAGCCCCACATATTGTTCAACTGCAGCAGGTCATTGAAAGCTCGGGTGAATTTGACATCATTCATTTTCATACCGACTATTTATCTTTTCCCTTTACGCAGTTTTTAGATGTGCCACACCTAACCACGCTACATGGGAAGCTCACCATTGAAGAACTTCAACTCGTTTATAATACTTATCCCCAGGAACCTGTCGTTTGCATTTCCGATTCGCAATGCAAACCTTTACCACAAGCCAACTTTGTTGGCCGTGTGCATCATGGCTTACCAACAGATCTTTTTAAAAAAGGAAGTGGCGGAAATTATTTTGCTTTCCTTGGACGCATCTCCCCGGAAAAAAGATGTGATCGTGCCATTGAAATTGCTATTGCAAGTAACACACCCATCAAAATTGCAGCAAAGGTGGACAAAGCCGACAGGGAATATTTTGATCAAAAAATTCAACACTTATTAGATCACCCGTTAGTAGCGTACATCGGCGAAATTAACGAAGAACAAAAACAGGAATTTTTAGGAAATGCGAAAGCGTTGCTTTTCCCGATTGACTGGCCTGAGCCTTTTGGCCTGGTAATGATTGAGGCCATGGCCTGTGGCACTCCTGTTATTGCCTGGAACCATGGTTCTGTTCCTGAAATTATTGATGAAGGCAAATCGGGCTACATCATTAACTCAATGGAAGAAGCCCTTCATGCAGCAAAGAAAATTTCCGATCTCGACCGGTCTGTTGTACGCAAATGTTTTGAACAAAGATTTTCGGCACAGAGAATGATGAAAGATTATGTCGCCATCTATCAAAAGCTGATCAACAAAAACAAGATTGCATCCATCGCGGATGAAAAAACAATCCCCATCAGTAAAATTAGTAGTGCAACCGCTATTTAAATCATTGCTATGATACCAAAGGAATTAACCACAAGCGAAGAAGCGAAGTTTCATATTCATGCTGATGCTGTAAACAATGACGATCGTGTGAAGGTGTTAAACCACGCCGACAGCTTTGCCATTTTTGACCGATGGGGTGACGTACATCCCTATACGAAAAAAGCACAGGGCATTTTCCACCAGGGAACAAGATTCATCAATCGCCTGGAGCTGAGGTTAAATAAAAAGAAGCCTTTGTTGCTAAGTTCATGCATCAAAGAAGACAATGATTTTCTATCGGTCGATCTCACCAATCCTGATCTTACTGATTGTGGGCTGATGGAAAACAGCCTGCACATCTCCAGGAACCAGTTCATTCGCAATGGTGTTTATTATGAAGAGATCAACGCCGTGAATTATGGTGATAAGGACTGCACTGTTGAATTGTCTATTGCATTTGGTGCCGATTTTAAGGACCTGTTTGAAATACGTGGTATTCCAAGAACACTCGAGCCGAACAAGCACGAGCTTCATCAAAATAAGGAAGGGATAGTGTATGAATACCTTGGGCAGGACGGTATTACAAGGGCCACTGAAATTATTTTTTCAGGTGAAATAAAACCCGAATTTGAACACAACGTTGCAAGGTTTGATTTGAAATTACCGCCACATCAAAAACAAAGGATCGACTATCTTATTGCTTTCCGAACAGAAGAAAAATTTTTCAGTGCCGAAAAAAAACAAATCTCTTTTGCCGGCTTCGATGAAATTAAAAACAGTATGCAGGCCGAATTGCAAAAAGCACATTCCATGTTTGCTTCTATTTCTACAAGCAATGAACAGTTCACACATTGGATACATCGCTCCAAAGCCGATCTCATTTCCCTTATTACCCAAACACCTTACGGACTCTATCCCTATGCCGGGGTGCCCTGGTACAATACTGCTTTTGGAAGAGATGGCATTATCACTGCCATGGAAGTGTTATGGATGGCGCCTCAGGTTGCAAAAAATGCTTTGAATTTTTTGGCGCAGATGCAGGCAACAGAAATGATTCCTGCAAAGGATGCAGAGCCCGGGAAAATCCTGCACGAAGCAAGAAGTGGTGAAATGGCCAACACGGCAGAAATTCCTTTTAAAGAATATTACGGGACTATTGATGCTACGCCGCTTTTTGTAATGCTGGCAGGAATGTATTACCAGTACACAGCGGATATTGCTACCATCAAAAACTTATGGCCCAATATTAAAGCTGCATTGAACTGGATAGACAACTATGGCGATCTGGATGGTGATGGTTTTGTGGAATACAAACACAAAGCAGAAAACGGCCTGACCAACCAGGGGTGGAAGGACTCTCATGATTCGGTGATGTATAAAAATGGCGAATTGTGCGAACCGCCCATTGCACTTTGCGAAGTACAGGGTTACGTTTATGCAGCAAAAAATTGCGCTTCCCTTCTTGCTGAAGTGTTAGGTGAAAAAGATTTTGCGCAAGACCTAAAAGCACAGGCTGCACAGTTGAAACAAAAATTCAATGAAGTGTTTTGGGATGAAGAGTCTAACTGTTATGCATTGGCTTTAGACGGCAGTAAGAAACCTTGCAAAGTGGTTTCATCCAATCCCGGTCATTGTTTGTTTTGCGGTGTTGTTGATGAGGGTAATGCGTTCAAGCTGGCGGCTACACTAACATCTTCTGAAATGTTCAGCGGCTGGGGCATAAGAACATTAAGCGAAGACGAGAAGCGATACAATCCTATGTCCTATCATAATGGATCTATCTGGCCTCATGATAATGCCCTTATTGCTGCGGGATTGGCAAAGTATGGGTTTCAGAAAGAAGCAGCTAAAATTTTATCTGCCCTGTTCGATGCTTCTTTGTTTATAGAATTGCAAAGGCTTCCTGAATTGTATTGTGGCTTCCCGAGAAGAACCGGGGAAGGACCTACTTCCTATCCTGTTGCGTGTTCGCCGCAGGCATGGTCGGTAGGTGCGGTGTTCATGCTATTGCAGGCATGTTTGCAGATAGAGATCGATGCGGTTAAGAAAACTATTGTTTTCAACAAACCCGATCTGCCTCCTTACCTTGACAGGATCGCCATTAACAACCTCCCTTTAGGCAGTGCTACCTGCGACATAGAATTGTATCGCCTGGATTATGATGTGGCGTTTAATGTGATTCGTAAACCGGGGGACTGGAATATTTTGATTGTGAAGTGATTGCTGCGTGACATTATTGACCATCTAATTGATGTGATGATGGGAAGGATCAGCACGGGGCTCAAACACCGTTAAAGCCGCATTCGCTAAATGCTTGTTTGCTCGTGGGCAATTGACCAATGACATTTATTTTAGGTATTCCGTCTGTAACACAAACCCTCCTGCCTTCTGCCTGCTCCTGCATATCTATTCCTGTAAATGCTGAAAGCTATGACCGAAGCCAGCGATACCGTCAACCATAACGCTTAATTCACGGATACCAATCATCGATTGCCCTTTAAAGTGAGTGAACATTTCTTTCCAGGCCTTGCGATAGGCTTCCATCCCAGGATTTTCTTTCCCGGAAACGCAAAAAGCGAAAGTCCTTTCGTTGTAAATGTTATAAATGCCTGTTATTTTAGAACTCTAATCTAAATCCTAAGCTATGCTACACTTTAGCAAAGTACTTCATGTTGAAAACCGCGGCTTTTTATATTTCAATTTCAGGTGTACCAATTCTGCCGAAAACAAAAAATGTGGAGTGCAGGTGTTTACAGAAGGCGAGCAATGCCATGACTTTGTGATGGAGGAAAGAGATGGTGCCTGGAAAATGGTTCGAACTTCTTTACCTCCACAATGGATCGTTCAATTGGAAGCCAAATTGCAAACGGTGATTTGCGAGTATCAACTCCAAGGTCCGGCCATTCCTTCAAGATTCAGGATGGAACATCTCGATAAAACAGGAAGTTAGTTTTTGCAGACACAGTCGGAAAAGAACTATTACCATGGCACATGATCAAAATGTAGCACACCTGTAAGGTTTTGAAATAAGGGATTTCGTCGACGAGCCTTTGCCACGGAGGTTTCATCGGTAAGTGGGCAACAAAATTGCTTCCTGATGATTACATGTATAATAGTGGACAAGATCACACTATTTGACTTAGCTAAACATTAGTATTCCGGGCCGGGCTCCTTGTCTTTTGTGGAAGCCTCTCCCACATGTTTTAAAATCCCTCTTTAGAATCGGCGGTACGAATTTGGCTTTACCTTTTGCATGAAGATCAGTTTTCACGGTGCAGCACGAACTGTTACCGGCACAAAGCATTTGATACACCTGGATGATGGGAGACAGGTTTTACTTGATTGCGGCATGTTCCAGGGGCTTGGAAAAGAAACAGATGAGCTGAATGGCCATTTCGGGTTTAACCCGCCGAAGGTCGATGCCGTGCTTCTTTCCCATGCACATATTGACCACTCAGGGTTGTTACCGAAACTGGCGAAAGAAGGTTACCGCGGAAAAATTATTTCCACTGCTGCTACGAAGGACTTGACGGAAATATTGCTTCACGACAGTGCAGAAATTCAGACTTACGAGGTAGAATTTATCAACAAGAAAAGAGCTGCTAAAAATCTTTCGCCATACGAGGCCCTGTATACAGCGGATGATGTAGCTACCACTATGGCGTTGTTTCAAACATTTGAATACGATCAATGGTTCCCAGTGATAGATGGTGTTGAAGCGCTTTTTACTAATGCGGGACATTTAGTTGGAAGTGCCGCTGTCAGCGTTCGAATTACAGAAAAGGAAAAGCAGACGACGATATTATTTAGCGGCGATGTGGGCAGGTATCGCTCCGTGTTATTGCCGCCGCCCGGCGAAGCCCCGCAGGCAGATTATATTATTTTAGAAAGCACTTACGGCAGCAAGCATCACGATGTTAGTTTCAACACTATTGATACGCTTCAAAAATGGATTAAAAGGATTTGCGTTGAGAAGGGCGGACAACTGATCATTCCCGCTTTTAGTGTTGGAAGAACACAGGAGTTGTTGTATGCATTGAACCAGTTGAGCCTGGAAAAGCGCTTGCCCGATGTGCTTTATTTTATTGATAGTCCCTTAAGCTTAAAAGCCACGCAAACGCTTAAGAAGTATACCGACCAATTTAACGAAAGGCTGCAACAGGTATTGACCATTGATGATGATCCGTTTGATTTTCCGGGGCTAAGACATATTGAAACGGTAGAGGACAGCCGAAAGCTGGTGGATTATCAACAGCCCTGCGTTATTATTTCGGCAAGCGGCACGGCTGATGCGGGAAGAGTGCGGCACCATATTAATGAGTGTATCGGTAAGGACAATAATGCGATTTTGTTTGTGGGTTATTGCGGAGCCAGGTCATTAGGCGGACAATTATTGAATGGCGAAAAAGAAGTGGAACTGTTTTCTGATCCTTGTGCCGTGTTAGCGGAGATTGGACAGGTGCCAGGAATGAGTGCTCATGGTGATTCGGACGATCTGTTGCGGTTTATTAGCAACCAGGATGCTGACACAGTGAAGAGAATTTTTTTAGTTCATGGAGAGTACGAAGTACAAAAAGCCTTTGTGGACAGGTTAGGACTGAAGGGGTTTAAAAACGTGGAGATACCAACGCAACACGAACTGTACCACATTGCAAATGATTTGCAGGATGTGAAAGAGCAGGCGGCGTGAATTGAAACGTTTGAAGGAGAGATGGGTGCCGTCATCAAGTTTGTGCTGCGCACCTTATGGAGAGTGCGTATAGGATGGGAAGCATAAATTAAAAAACCAGCAACCCGTTACTTTTAATAAGAAAATTACTTCATCCCAAACGTTGGCTAAAGTCAGAAGTTATGATGGCTGCTTGCAAAATTTAGGGCTTTTTTTATGGTGTTGCCCTATAAATTCTCCTGCAACTCCCTGCACAATTTCATTATTATTTGAGCTACTTCAATGCTTTGGCTATAGGTAAGTGGTTTGGTAATGTAGCAATGCGCACCCAGCCGCAGGCAGGCTTCTTTTTCCAATGGATTTACAGAAGTGGTGTACATGACTACCGGTATGTTGCGAAGGGCTTCCACCTTTTTCAATCGCACCAACAGTTCTGAACCATTCATCATCGGCATGTTGAGATCGGCAACAATAACACAGGGCAATGAGGCGGAAGGTAATGAAGAAAGATAATTCAACGCATCGAAGCCGTTCTTTTCGCAATGTACGGGGTGTGCATTGTCAATGTTTTCCATGGCATCACGAAAAATAAACTGGTCTTCTGCATCATCATCCACCAATAAAATTCCGGAACGCATTAAAGGGCTAAGGGTTTTGTTGTAATGGTAAAGAAACGAAAAAAGATGAACCGTTATTCACTTTACTACTGGCTGTTATGGAGCCTTTGTGCATCTCTGCAATTTTTCGGCAGATGGCCAGCCCCAATCCAGTGCCTGCAAATTTTTCTTTGCCGTGCAAGCGCTGGAAAAGAGTAAACATTTTGGGAAGAAATTGCTCATCGAAGCCAATGCCATTGTCGCGGAATTCTATTTCCAACATTCCTCCATTTTGCACAGCAGCAACAGCAATGGCCGGTGTTACTCCTTCGCGGACGTACTTTAATGCATTGGATAATAAATTTTCGAACAAGCGCCTTAGCATGGTTTCATCGCCATCAATGGTGGGCAATTGACCTATACTGAGGTCAGCGCCTTTTTCTTTAATGATCAATTCATAATCATTAGTAGCGTCCTTGATGATCTTATTCAGATCTACCTTTTTTAAGTCCAACTTCTTTTTATCGACCTGTGAAAAAGCCAAAAGATCGGTAATGAGGATGCGCATGCGGTGAGAGGCATCCATCATCCCTTTTAAGTAAGCTGTACTTTTTTGATCGAGAGAGCCGCTGTATTGCGATTGAAAATAATCGCTGTAGAAAATGACTTTGCGCAGTGGTTCCTGCAGATCGTGCGAGGCTACAAAAGCAAACTGCTGCAACTCTTCGTTACTGCGATTGAGCTCTTTAATATGGTACTGCAACTGTTCCTGCATTTCCTTCAGTTGCTGGTTGTCCTTCAATGTTTGCTCAAATAATTTTTGCGCATGAATGTCAACAAGGAAGCCAAACCATTCGATTGCTTTTCCATCTTTAATAATAGGCTGCACCGAAACGAGGTGCCAGAAATAATTTCCGTTTTTGTTGCGTACCCGCCATTCATCTTTTATAGGTTCGTTGCTTTCTATCAGTTTTTCCAGTGAGTTTCCAGCAGGACGATCCTCAGTGTGTACTAATGGGGAGCGGTCCATGCTGTTCAATTCTTCAACCCCATAACCCAGATAATCCTCCATCCATTTGTTGATGTAATTGACCTTTCCTTTGCTGTCGAGAGAGAACATCATCAGGGGCAGGGTATCGGCAAGCATGCGGTAATGATCTTCGCTCTGCTTTATTTTTTCAGTGAGCTCCTTTAACTGTTCGCTTTTTCTTTTGATCTCATCGTAAGGAGAAATGGGGGGCTCGTTTCGAAAAGAAATGCGCCAACCATCTAATTGCTGAATGCTGATCTTTTCACCATTGGGAACGTAATGATACAGCTCAATGGAATGTTCATCCTGCTCGGTAAAAACGTTGAGCTTATCTACTAACCTTTTGGCGTAATCCAGTCCTTCTTTATTTCTCGGGTCTTTTAAGTTATCGTCTTTGATGCAGGCAACAATAGAGCGTTTCTTTTCATCGGAGATGCCGAGGGTAAGGCAACCGTTCTTTCCATTTTCAATGGTGTTTCTTGCTACTTCAGAAACTGCTGTAGCAAAGGTAGTTTGGGAGGGCAGGGAAAGTCCCGTGATCTCGGCCAGCTTCATGGAGCGTTTGTGCGCCAGCACCAGGTCCATCTCATTTTCCAGCGTTACTTTGGCCAACTCGTACATGATTATAAATTTAATCGCACTACCACCACCGACATATCATCGGTATGGCGTGCATAATCTTTAAAAATGACCGCCCCTAAAACGGACAGGTCATATTTGAGCACTCCAGGGTATTTGGTCATGTCCCATTTGGTCTTAATGCCATCACTGCAAAGAATCAGTACCTGTGCATTTTCCGCATCTATTTCCTGGTCCTTCATAGTGTTGGGTATATTATGACCGATAATGCCGTTGTAGGACAGGCTATTCTTCACTTCGATTCCATTAAGGATCCTTGTGCAAATATTACCTACGCCACAAATATGCCAGCACTTTTCATCTTTCCTGTAAAGGGCCACCGTTCCCACTAATCCTCTTGTCTTTCTTACATTCCTGTGCAATTCGCGAATGATTTCTGTGGCGCTATCTTCTTTTGAAAATTTGACGCTTTGCACCGCTGTGTTTACTGCAACTGCGGCTTCGGGACCATGCCCCAATCCATCACCTAAAAACAGGCGGATAGCATGACTGCCGATGCGACAATAAAAAGCGTCACCACATTTTTCTTCACCGGGTTTTGCTACTACTATCGACCGTATCTCGTTTATCTTTTTCTGGTAGGGTAATTCCTCCTTAAATACTCTTGATAACAAAATCGTACCCCATCCTTTCTGGCTGTAGACCTGAAAGACATTTGATAACCGCTTGATAGCCCCAAGGCCATGGCCGAGGGTATTGGTGGTGGAAGCGCCGTCGGTCATCATACGGGTCACGTCGGCAATGCCTTCACCATCATCTATGCTGATCAGCTCAATACCATCGATGTTTTGTTCTTTTACCAGTTTTACCAGGAGTTTTCCACCATTGCCATGTTTTACCAGGTTGGATACAATCTCAGCTACAACGATGTCGATTTCACCGGTACGCATTTCGCTGAACCCGGCTTTTATCGCAACCGCATGGATCTCTTTTTTCAAAAGGGCGAAATAACTGCGATCAGCAACCGTAAAACAAAGATGTCTACCCATTCTTCCATTTTATGATGGTAACGGAAGTGCCAACGTCAACCACGCTTTTAATATCAAACTCACTTACTAGGCGTTTGGCGCCGGGTAAGCCTAATCCCAGGCTTTTCCCGGAGGAATAGCCGTCCTTCATAGCCTGTTGAATATTGGAAATCCCAGGTCCCTGGTCTTTAAAAGTCAAGCGAACACCATTGTCCCTACCGTTGGAGATGGCTTCAATTAAAACACTTCCGCCACCTGCGTATTTGAGCATGTTCCGCACCAGTTCCGATGCCGCTGTAATGAGCTTGGTTTGATTGACCAAGCCCATGCCGATCTTAACTGCATATTCTTTTACGCGGTTGCGGAACAGCACCACGTCCTGTTCTTTTACTATAAGCATGGTTTCTTTATTCAATACTACTATCACCGGTCTCCTCCTTGTTTTCCTCGGTGGCGCCGATCTTGTATCGAAGCAATTCCATTCCCTTTTCAACATTCAAAGCGGTATGCACACCTTTTAGTTCGAGCCCCAACTCGATTAAGGTAATGGCAACGGCGGGCTGCATGCCTACAACAACTGTTTCGGCGTCGAGGACTTTGGACATGCTGCCAATGTTGCCAAGAATGCGTCCCATGAAAGAATCTACAATAGAGAGGGCAGATATATCAATGAGCACTCCGCTGGCCCCTGTCTTGCTGACCATTTGCACCAGGTCTGATTCAAGGTTCAGGGCTAAACGGTCGTAAAGGTCAACCTGTATGGTGACGAGCAGGAACCTGCCCATGCGCAGAATAGGAATTTTATCCATGGGATCAGATTGAAGTTTTGTCTTTAGGAGAAGCCTTTTTTACTTCCAAATGCAATAAGGCGAAGGCATATTTAAGAGCACTGGCCAGGCTTGCCTTTGTAATTATGTTAGAGAGATCGATACCAAGATGCACAACGGTTTGTGCGATTTCGGGACGAATACCACTAATGATACATTCGGCACCCATCAACCTTGTGGCACTAACGGTTTTGATGAGATGCTGAGCCACTAATGAATCTACTGCTGGTACGCCGGAGATATCGAGAATGGCAATGCCACTGCCGGTGGCCACAATTTCCTGCAGGAGATTTTCCATTACCACCTGTGTCCTGGCGCTGTCCAGTGTACCAATAATGGGAAGGGCAAGAATACCATCCCATACACGGATAACAGGAGTGGATATTTCCGTGATCTCATCGGTTTGACGAAGGATCACTTCTTCCCTGCCTTTGATAAAGGTTTCGAAGGTAGTCATGCTAAAGCTGTCGATCAGTTTATTGACCTTCATGCTGGCGTCGTATAAAGTTTCAGGATTGTCTTTAATCTCGGACTGCAAGGTTTTTAACAATGCTTCCTTCAGGCTTAATACATAAAGTCCGGTTTCTTTAGGGGTGAAGCCCTGTCTTGCTCTTGTAATGGATATACCTGATAAAATTTCTGACACCGGTTCAAAATCAGGGGAACTGCCGTTGCCAATATTGTCTTCATTGATCACTTTCAAAAGGCTGTCGAGCAATTCGTCGGATTGTTCTCTTAGTTCATCATTGCTCATGAGATCTTCACGAAGTGATTCATCGGCCAGTTGATTTTTCATCCACTCTTCGAGTATCGATTTCTTTTTGCGCTGTAAAATTTTTGAAGCATCGTACTTCATAACGGTAAATGTTTTTTAGATCAGAGAATAAAAGGGTAGTAATTAAAAAGAATTGATCGACCAAACAGAGTGGAGAATAGTTGTGAGATATTGACCAGAATGTTAAGGGGAATAAATTCAGTTGTTATAAAGATAGGGAGTTGAAGGAAAACGGGAAGAAATTGTTGAATGGCACAGTTAGGGACATCGCGAAGTAAAAGTTGCTCCATCGTTCCTAGTCAATCTTGCAAAATATTTCACAGCTTATCAACAATTAAATAGTTGAAAACCTTATTTTTGCTGCCCCGAAACGGAAGGTGCGGTAGCTCAGTCGGTAGAGCAAAGGACTGAAAATCCTTGTGTCGGCGGTTCGATCCCGCCCCACACCACCCTGAAGCAGAAAGCCTGGCAGTTCAACTACCAGGCTTTTTTGTCAATCGCTGCTGCTTGCGCATTTATAATCAATCCCAGCTCAAATCATCACAACAAGGTTTAATAATTTTTTAACCTTGTTCGTTTTCACTCATTGATATGAGAAAGAAAGGCCGGGGCCATTGTCGCTGAGCAGTTTTGCAAGCAGTTGCCCATCGATGTTATACTGGTTTTGAAAGGAAAGGCCACCACCACTGAAAAACGTGTGAGTAACCGAATTATGTGCACTAAAACTGTATTCTGTTACCCATTGGTCTTCTATCATTATAGCAAAAAGATCGGGAACAAGATGCAGCGGGTTCAATTGATTATCATAAGTATAATTGCCGCCGAAGTAAGAAAAGTCGTTCCATGTTACAATATTGTCGGCAGCGTCATAACTAAATTCCGAATGATTAACCATCTGTTTGTAGTGCCAGCGTTCAAAGCCCGTCATTCTTTTTTGACCATCAAATGTGAATGTATACGTCCAGGGATAGGGAACATTGTACAGGCGATCATAGTAATCGTAGCTGGTGATCATATTGCCTTTGTACCCAAAATTACGGTGTACGGATACTGACCGCCCCCCGTCCACCAGAAGGACCGAGTCGAGGTGAGTGCCCTTGTACCTAACCCGGTACACGTAAGGATGGCGGCCTGTAACGATTATGGAGTCTAAGAGACCGTTAGGGCTATATTGTAAATGATAAGTGCGGTTGCTGTGTGAAAATGATTTTAAGATCAATCCATGGGTTTTGGCAATGGCTTGGGGACGTACAGAAGACAGGGTGCCTGTAGCATCTGCAGATATTATTTGAAGCTGCTCTTTCTGGCAGGCGATTAGGATGCCTGCAGACAGTAACGCGTAAGAAGCAGTTTTCGATAAGAATTTTCTCTTCATAAAAAAAGTTTTTAGAAATCTTCCAATCTAAGCAGTGAGAATATTCTTAACAATGATTGCGGTTACCTCATTGGCTGATAGCATTCGTGGCTATATCTAAAACAGGTGCGCCGTATTGAAAGGACTGAAAAACTTATACTGCGTCATACAGCAATAAAAAAGCCTGGCAGTTGAACTACCTGGCTTTTTTATTGAAGTTGGATGATCGCTATTACTGTTTTCTCTTTGCCCTGTCGTATTGAAGCAACATGTCGGCCTTGCCGTCTTTATTAATGCGCCAGGTTTCCATCACGGCAGCAGTGTCCTTCGTGCCATCGATTTTAGTATTGATCTCTGTTGCCCATACTAATACCCAGTTCTCATCTTTGTCGGTACTGTAAACTGGAATCACCGCATCAATGCTATCGATCACAGAACTATATTTTGCCCGGCCTGTTTTCCAACGAGCTACCAGGCTGTCCGCACCTTTTATCATGGAATTATCGCTGTGAAAAGCAACAATGGTATCAGCCACCCAGCTTTTCATATTGTCCATGGTATTGTTCTCCCAGTCCTTCCAGCTGCCTTTCAGGATCATGGCGCTGTATTCAGGGTTTCCCATTTTAAAGGATGCAGAATAGGACGGCACATAAGGCAAAGAGGTAGCTGCTTTTACCTGAACTTCGTCTTTATTTCCTTCCGTTTTTGTCTGGCTGTTACAACCGGCTAAAGCCGCTACGGCAACGATTAAAAAAACCTTTCTCATGTTTGTTTATTTTGGTTTAGAAATGAATTCGCCTGTACGGAGAAAAGTTTAAATGAGGGGGGAAGAGTAGTTTGAATGGATGCGGCCGGTGCAGTAAGTTATCCTATTTACTCAATCTGCGGAAATATATTAAACTGCAATGTGTGCTAAGAGAGAAAGGGCTTATAAAGAGACAGAGGGTTGAAACCCTTTATACAAATGAGGACTGCAAAAGAAAAAGGAGAGATGAGCATCGCTCTTTCTCTCCTTTATAACTTTTTATCTCTTAGCCTAGTTGCCGTAAACGCTAAGGAATTTAATTCTCATGATCTTTAGCTGTTCCCAGTTGTAATTGCCTTCGGATAATTCCTGTTGCGCTACTTCCAGTGAAGAAGTTTCGCAACCTTTGAAATAATCAATGATCTCTTCCTGTTCGTATTCGTCCAGCATGGTATCAATGGCATAGTCCAGGTTTAACTTGGTGCCGGAAGCTGCAATGGTTTCCATTTCTTCCAGCAAACCATCGAGGCGAAGGTCACGGGCCTTTGCAATGTTTTCTAAAGGAATCTTTTTATCTACCTGCTGAATAATGTGAATTTTATTGCTGTTTTTGTTCACTACACTCTTCATCACAAAATCATCCGGCTTTTCAATATTGTTTTCTTCAACATATTGAGCAATAAGTTCAATGAAGGGTTTCCCGTATTTCAATGCCTTACCCTTGCTCACACCCTGGCATTTAGTGAGTTCATCGCTTGTAGTTGGATAAAGCGTAGCCATATCCTGCAAAGAGGTTTCGAGGAAGATAACAAAGGGAGGCAGGTTCTTTCTTTTGGCTTCACGCTGGCGAAGGTCTTTGAGCATGCCAAAGAGCTTTTCGTCGGCAGAAGCACCGGTGGCTGCATCAGCACCTTCTTCGTCGTCTTCATTAGCTTCTTCGAAAAGATTGTTGAGAACGATTTTAAATGACTTTGGCTTTTTGAAGAAGTCTTCACCCCTTTTGGTCATCTTCAACACACCATATTCTTCGATATCTTTTTTCAACAACCCTTCTAGCAACATCTGGCGAACGAGTGAGTTCCAGAAATGTTCCGGCTTGTCTTTCCCAATTCCAAATTCATCAATGCCCTCATGCCGAAACATTTGAATTTGTGGAGTGAGGTGACCGGTGATAATGCGGATGACATATTCAGTGGCAAAGCGTTCATCGAGTTTCTTAATCACCTTAATGGCTTTTACCACTTCTTCTTTTGCTTCTATCCTTTCTTTAGGATGTTTACAGTTATCGCAATTACCACATTTTTCTTTCCCATATTCTTCACCGAAATAGCTCAAGAGTATCTTGCGGCGGCAAACACCACTTTCGGCGTAAGCTACCGATTCATTAATGAGCTGTGCGCCCACTTCACGTTCGCTTAAGGGCTTGTCACGCATTAAGTGTTCCAGCTTGGAAACATCTTTATGAGAATAGTAGAGAATACATTTCCCTTCGAGGCCATCGCGGCCGGCACGACCGGTTTCCTGGTAATAGTTTTCGATGGACTTTGGAATGTTGTAGTGAATAACGAAGCGAATATCTGGCTTGTCGATACCCATACCGAAGGCAATGGTGGCAACGATAACCTGTGTATCCTCGTTCAGGAACATGTCCTGTCGCTCTGCACGAAGCTTGGAATCCAAACCGGCATGGTAGGCAACAGCCTTTATGCCATTAGCCATAAGGATGTCCGCCAGCTCTTCGGTGGTTTTACGGTTAAGGGTGTAAATGATACCGCTTTTGCCTTTGCTGCCAACAATAAAGCGGACAATATGTTTGATAGTCTCGTCTTTTTTGATCTTGGGCTGGATCTCATAATAAAGGTTCTCCCTATTGAAAGAAGAAATGAAGATCTGCGGATCTCGAAGACCAAGGTTTTTAACGATATCACTTTGCACTTTTGGTGTAGCGGTAGCTGTTAATGCAATCACAGGTATGGTTGGATTGATCACATCCATCATATCCCGAAGGCGGCGATACTCGGGACGGAAATCATGTCCCCACTCCGAAATACAGTGGGCCTCATCTACGGCAAAGAAAGAGATCTGAAGATCGGAAAAGAAGGTAAGATTGTCCTGCTTGGTAAGCGTTTCAGGGGCTACATAGAGCATTCTTGTGCGCCCCGATTTGAGATCGTCGTGTACTTCTTTTATTTCTTTTTTGGAAAGTGTTGAGTTAAGAAAATGCGCAACATCATCGTTGCTGTTGTAGCCTCTCACTAGATCCACCTGGTTTTTCATCAAGGCGATTAAGGGGCTTACAATAATCGCTACACCGGGAAGTATCATTGCCGGCAGCTGGTAGCAAAGGCTTTTGCCACCACCGGTAGGCATAATGACAAAAGTATCTCTGCCTGAAAGCAAAGATTTAATTGCATTTACCTGTTGTCCTTTAAAATCTTTGAAGCCGAAATGTTCGTTGAGTGCTGATTTAAGGTCGATATCTGTAATTGCAGTTGAACTGGTTTGTGTTTTTTTTGCTGCGGTTCTCTTCGTGGCCATCCTGTCAGGTATTTTAAGCTTGTAAAAGCTATGAGCTAAATGTTTGACAGCGGATGAACGGTTGGCTTAGGACCAGGTTTTGAGGGTGGTCTTTCCCGGATACGGTTATCAGCCGTTCGAGGGCTGTCGTGAAAAATGGATGACGAATTTACGACGGTGCAAGAGGATTTAAAAGTTAAAATGAGGAGCGATAGTCAAAATGAGTGGTGTGTGTTTCATGGACAGAGCGCTGATGATTTGTATCAACAGGGAGAAGATTTCACGCAGAGGCGCTGAAACCGCAGAGAAGAAAGAAAAACCTTAGCTTGTCCACGTCTCGGCAAGATACTAAATCAATATCTTCTAATTTTGCACACTTGGAAAAACAAGCTACTATAAAAGATGCAGCCCTAAGGACAATCGAAATGGAGGCGGCAGCTATTGCACAATTATCTTCCTTACTTAATAAAAATTTTGAGAAAGCTATTAATGTTTTGGCAGAGTGCAGGGGAAGGGTCGTGGTGAGCGGGATCGGAAAGAGTGCCATCATAGCTCAAAAGATAGTGGCTACTTTGAATTCTACTGGTTCACCTGCTGTTTTTTTGCATGCTGCAGATGCCATTCATGGAGATTTGGGTATGGTGCAGCAGGAAGATATCGTAATCATTATAAGCAAGAGCGGTGAAAGTGCAGAGATAAAAGTGTTGATCCCGCTGATTAAAAACTTCGGAAATTGTTTGATTGCCATTACGGGCAATACGGAATCCTATCTCGCTAACAAATCTGATTTTGTATTCAACACAACAGTTGAGCAGGAGGCCTGTCCGAATAACCTGGCGCCCACAACAAGTACAACTGCACAACTGGTGATGGGTGATGTGATCGCCGTTTGCCTGATGGAAAAGAAAGGATTTAATGTAGATGGTTTTGCAAGGTTTCACCCCGGTGGTGCATTGGGAAAGAAATTGTATTTGCGTGTTAGCGACCTATATGTTGATAATGAAAAACCCCGGGTTAAAACTGATGCTGCCATTAAAGAAGTAATTGTGGAAATGACGAAGAAAAGATTGGGGGTCACTGCTGTTACAGACGAAGACGGAAAACTGGCCGGGATTATTACAGACGGCGATTTGAGAAGAATGCTGGAAAAAACAGACAATATTCAAAAGATCACAGCAAGAGACATTATGACGCAAAAGCCAAAGACCATTAGCCCCGCAGAAATGGCGGTAGATGCGCTGGACCTCATGCGGAAGAACTCAATTACAACACTTGCGGTGATCGAAGATGGCAGATATCTTGGCATTTTGCATCTTCATGACCTGGTAAAAGAAGGTCTGATCTGACCTTACGAACTTTGACTATCGATTACGCAACCCTATTTATACGGCATTTCCCTTACGCGGCCGACATTAAGAATACCGTGCATAAAAAGAAATGCTTTTGTTAAGCTTTTATTCCCATAATTCATTTTAATTCGCAGTTCTTTTCGCTTATCAAGAAATCACAGAGTTCATGAGTAACGACGTTCAGCAGAAAAACCGCAACACCTATGTAGCTATTATGGCCGGGGGTATTGGAAGCCGCTTTTGGCCACTAAGCAGAATAAATCTTCCAAAACAGTTCCTTGACATTTTAGGAACCGGCAAAACACTAATTCAACACACGTTTGAGCGGTTTTCCAAACTGGTGCCTGTTGAAAACATTTATGTTGTTACATCAAACGAATATCTCGGTATTACGCAGGAGCAATTACCTCAAATTCCCAAGAACAATATTCTTGGCGAACCATTCCGAAAGAATACAGCTCCCTGTATTGCTTATGTTTCTTTTAAGCTGCAGGAGCTAAATCCTGAGGCATCTCTTATTATTGCTCCTGCCGATCATTTGATACTAAATGAAGACCGCTTTTTAGAAATTTGCACGGATGCTTTAGATTTTGTGAATCATTTTAATTCACTTGTTACTATTGGTATCACGCCAACGTATGCCAATACAGGGTATGGTTATATTCAACACGAAGGCATTGAAGCCATTCCTTCGGTATACAAAGTGAAAACTTTTACTGAAAAGCCAAACAAAGAATTAGCAAAGACATTTATTGCCAGCGGGGATTTTCTTTGGAACTCCGGCATTTTTGTTTGGAAGATCAGTAATGGTATTGCTGCTTTTCAAAAACATTTACCTGAAGTGTATGAGGTTTTCCATTCGGAAAAGGAAAAGCTGAATACGGATGAGGAAAAGCAAACACTTGAAAGCATCTATCCTCAATGCCCCAATATTTCCATTGATTTTGGTGTGATGGAAAAGGCCGATAATGTTTACGTGATCCCCGCTTCGTTTGGATGGAGCGACCTTGGCACCTGGAACAGCGCATGGGATAATATGGAAAAGGATTATTTTGAAAATGCAGTTGCCGGCAGAAATGTAATCGTGTTTGATACCAACAAATCTGTTGTTCATGTGCCTGATGAAAAGTTGGTTGTTTTACAGGGATTAGATGATTATATTGTAGTAGATACTAAAGATGTGTTGCTTATCTGCCACAAGGACAAGGAACAGGAGATAAAGGAATACGTGGCGGAAGTGAAAAGGAATAAGGGGGACAAGTATTTATAAACTAAACGTGGCAGTGTGACGATATGCCAATTATAAAAACGTTCATTGTCACATAGGCACATTGGCATATTGACAAATTGATCATAATGAACTTCAATAACATTCTCTTCCTCGATATTGAAACGGTTTCGCAATATGAAACCTATAATCATCTTCCGGGTGACTGGAAAGAACTGTGGGACCTGAAAGCAGGCGTCATCAATCGTAATAAAGAAGAAGAAACAAATGAGTCATCCTATCCTCGAGCAGCGATATTTGCGGAGTTTGGAAAAATAGTTTGTATTTCCTGTGGCTATTTGCAGGGAAGTGCGGAAGATAAAAAAATGGTGGTC
Organism: Flavisolibacter sp.; assembly: GCA_035554655.1. Lineage (GTDB taxonomy): Bacteria > Bacteroidota > Bacteroidia > Chitinophagales > Chitinophagaceae > Flavisolibacter. The sequence continues at coordinate 223,263 of DATMIF010000051.1, read as the reverse complement.
AAATCTTTTTGCGGACATGATGAAAAGAAATTGCTGGCGGAATTTGCAGACATGCTTAATAAATGGAGCGGTGAGGCTGACAAATATTTGTGTGCGCACAATGGAAAAGAATTTGATTATCCCTATATCTGCCGCAGGATGATCATCAACTCAATTAATATTCCGGAAGCACTGAAAATTTCAGGACGAAAGCCGTGGGAGGTTCGTCACCTTGATACCATGGAACTTTGGAAGTTTGGCGATTACAAAAGCTTTACTTCTTTAAAGTTGCTTGCAAAAGTTTTAGGCATTCCTTCACCAAAAGATGATATTGATGGCAGCATGGTGAACCATGTGTACTGGTCAGAAAAAGACCTGGACCGCATTGTTGAATACTGTCAGAAGGATGTGATCACTCTTACACAAATACTGTTGCGTTTTCATTGTCAGCCCCTTGTTAAGCCTGAAAATATTTCCATCAAATATGTCACGCAGAATCAATTTTAGTTCAGGTTCCAAATGGGAAGATATCGTGGGTTATAGCCGCGCCGTGAAAATTGGGAATGTCATTGAGGTTACGGGCACTGTTTCATCCGGAGATGATGGTGATGTAGTTGGAAAAAACGATGCCTACGCCCAGGCAAAATACATCTACCAAAAAATAGAAAAGGTTTTGCAAAGAGCTGGTGCGGAAATGAAGGATGTGGTAAGAGTAAGAATGTTTGTAACAGATATTTCCCGCTGGCAGGAATACGGAAAAGCACACAGCGAATTTTTCAAAGACATAAAACCCTGCAACACCATGGTTGAAGTAAGTGCTTTAATAGAGCCGGACTATTTGATAGAGATTGAAGCAACTGCGATTTTAGAAGAATAATTCTGTTGTACTTATTGTTGATCACCGACCAAGCCTCCCAGTTTTCTACTCCTTAATTTTGCCTTTCACTAAAGACAAAAACATTGCAACCACAAATACAATCCAAACTACCCAATGTAGGCACTACCATTTTTACAGTGATGAGTGTTTTGGCAGCAGAAAACAAAGCAATCAACCTTGGACAGGGCATGCCCGACATACCCATGAGCGAAGAATTGATCGCTCTTGTAAGCCAGGCAATGAAGAACGGCTACAACCAGTATGTGCACATGAATGGCTACATGCCTTTGCGTGAATCAATTGCAGAAAAAGTCGAGTTTTTATACAATGCTAAAATCAATCCCGATACGCAAATAACGGTTACACCGGGTGGCACATATGCTTTGTACACGGCATTAACAACTATTCTTCAGCCGGGAGACGAGGTAATTGTTTTTGAGCCGGCTTATGACAGCTACATTCCTTCTATTGAAGTAAATGGTGCAAGCGCAGTACGTATCGCACTAACATTTCCCGATTACAAAATCGATTGGTCTGTTGTGAAGAGCAGGATCACGGAAAGAACAAGAGCCATTATGATCAACTCGCCGCACAACCCAACAGGAAGCGTATTGGCTAAAGATGATATCGAACAGTTAAGGCTTATCACAAAAGGCAGTCAAATCCTCATCGTAAGCGACGAGGTATATGAGCATTTGATATACGATGGCAAGCAACACGAAAGCATTTTAAAGTATCCGGATCTTTTAGAAAGAAGCTTTGTATCCTTCTCGTTTGGAAAAGTTTACCATTGCACAGGATGGAAGTTAGGATATAGCATTTCCTCTGACTACCTGATGAAGGAATTCAGGAAGATCCACCAGTTCAATGCTTTTTGCTGTGATACACCAAAGCAGTTGGCCTTAGCTACATTCCTGAAACAAAAAGAGAATTATTTGGAGTTAGGTAGTTTACTCCAGCAGAAAAGAGACATCTTTCAAAACTTAATGTCCCAGACAAAATTTGAAGCATTACCAAGCCACGGCAGTTATTTCCAGGTTTATTCCTACAAAAAGATTTCAAGCGAATCTGAAAAAGATATTGCTATAAGATTAACGAAGGAAAGGGGCGTCACCACCATACCTGTTTCTGCATTTTATACCGATGGAACCAATAACCAGGTGCTAAGGTTTTGTTTTGCCAAAAAGAATGCAACACTTGAACAAGCGGCAGAAAAATTAATGAACTTATAATTGAAGTTTATGAATATTGTTCCGGCTTCACAAAACAGTTTTTCGGCAGCAATTGAGTTGCTGAAGAAAAATGATTTGCCCACAGAAGATCTGAATCCGGGCACACAGCTATTTGTTGTGGAAGAAGGGGATAAAGTTGTAGGCACTGTTGCTGTTGAATATAATTATAATGATGCATTACTCAGGAGCCTGAGTGTTTCAGAAGACAAAAGAAATTCAGGAATAGGAAAAGACCTGGTGCTATTTATTGAAGCGTATGTACAACAACAAGGTGTAAGGAATATTTTTTTACTCACAACAACTGCCGCTGATTTTTTCACAAAAAGAGGATATACAATAATTGACAGGAGTGATGTTCCACAATTTATCCAAAATACGAAGGAGTACAGCATTATCTGTGCTTCCTCATCAACATTGATGAAAAAGGTGCTTTAATACCAGTGTATGTTGCGGCGGTTGGGATATACTTAGTTATTTTGCGCAAATTCTTTTTGTCTTGAATGCTTTCCTTCCTAAGAATATTTATTGGTCGCTGTTTGCTTTGCTTGGTGTTGCTTATGTGATTGGGTTGTTTGTTCCATTGCTTGATAACGATTCTGCACATCACGCCAACATCGCTTTGCACATGTATCTCACCGGCGATTATGTGAGCCTTATTGACGAAGGGCACGACTATCTTGATAAACCACATCTACTTTTTTGGCTAGCTGCTTCAAGCTATCATTTGTTTGGTGTTAGTTCGTTTGCTTACAAATTTCCTTCGCTGCTTTTTACAATTTTCGGTATTTATTCAACCTATAGGCTTGGCAAAAGTTTGTATAATGAAGAGGTAGGAAAACTTTCTTCACTGGTAATTGCATCTGCTTTTGCATTCATTCTTGCAAATAATGATGTGAGGATGGAAGCTATTCTTACCGCATCCATTGCATTTGCAACATGGCAGCTAGTGGACTGGGTAAACAAAAGGGCTGTTATCAATGTGATCGGTGCAGCTCTTGGATTGGCACTTGCATTCAGCACAAAAGGATTGATTGGTGTTTTTGTTCCTGCTGTTGGTATTTTTTTTTACCTGCTTTACAAAAAAGAATGGAAGCTTTTTTACCACTGGCAATTGTTGCTGATGATCGTTTGTTTTTTTGTTTTTATTTCGCCCGTGTTGTACTGCTATTACCTGCAATACGACCTTCACCCTGAAAAGATCATCCGCGAAAAAACCGGATGGTCGGGAGTAAGATTTATTTTATGGCAACAAACATTTGAGCGATATGAAGGCAAAAGTTTTGGCGGTGCGGGAAGCAAGGATTATTTCTTTTTCTTTCATTCCTTTCTATGGGCTTTTGCTCCATGGAGCATTATTGCCTATGTTGCCGTTGTTAACAGAATACGAAATGCAGTAACAAAAAAATATGAATGGCTTACTTCAGGGACTTTTTTGGTGATGGCTGCACTGATCACGTTCGCCGGTTTCAAGCTTCCACATTACATCAACATTATTTTTCCGGCTACAGCTGTAATAACATCGGGATACCTGTTGGAAAAAGCAGGAAGACCGGCAGCTATTCACAGATTATCAATTACACAAGTAGTGATCTGCATACTTTGTCTTGTTGCTGCAGCCATTGTAAATGCCTGGGTTTTCCCTTTGCATAATTGGTTGGTTCTTGTTGGAGTTTTTATTTTCCTGATCTTACTTGTTTTCATTTTGCGATCGTTGCAACAGCAATTACAAAAGCTGATTGTATTATCTGTTTTAACCAGCGCTTTTATTTTCTTTTTACTCAATTCAAATTTCTATCCGCAACTATTGGCCTATCAGGCGGGAAACGAACTTGCTTTTGGAACAAGGAATAAAGTTGATCCCAAATCTGTTTACATCTGGCCCGGCATCTACAATCCTTCGTTCCAGTTTTACTCTAAAGAATTAAAAAAAGATTTTGCCGACACTGTACTAAATAGAAACCAGCCTGTGTGGGTCTTAACAGATAGAAATCACCTTCCGGAATTAAAAGAAAAAGGACTTACTGTTCTTCAACAGTACGTGCACTATGATTATAACATCGGCACCATGACAGGAAAATTTATCAATCCAAATACAAGAAAGCAAACACTTGACAGCCTGTTCTTAATAAGAGTGAAGTAAGCGGGTTTTATTTTACTTCAACTTCATAAAAAGGGCTGGCGAATGTTGGACCCAGCCATTGCTGATCGAAAGAAAATACCAGTTTATATTTCCCGGGTTCCGATGGAAAAGTAACCGGAATATTAATCCTCTTTTTATACCCGGGCGGAAGTTCATTATCATTAACCGCGATAAACTCCGAAGTTTTGTTGTCGTTTTTTGATTTTGAGAAGGTGTAATCTAAAAACAAGTTCATTCCATTGACGGAATACTTCATTGGGTTCGTTAGTTCAAGAATAAGAATTTGCTTTTGATTGTTTTTTACTGAAACCATTTTATTCAGCCATGAAATTCTTAAGCCGGTTATTGCTTTGAATGAGTCAACACGGTGTAAAAATGTGGGTATGTAATTGCTTTTTACTTCAATATCGTCATTGGCAACTTTAATCTTGCGAACAGTGTAAATGGTTTTGTTGTTAAAAGCTTCGTCATTTTGAAGCGTATAATTATTTTTTCGATAATACACGGTGGAATAACATGTAGCTAACTGGTCCGGATGATAATAAAGATATAGTGAGGGGTAGGTATAGTTATCAATAAAAACCAATGGCGTTCCTGCAACTTCATTGTACAAGCTATCTGCCCAGGCATGTGAGTATATCTGTACCTGCAACCGATCAATTTTATTGATGGGAAAAATAGGGAAAGCAACAGCAATTCGCACTATCGCAATCAAAATGATATTGATCATTGCAAGGCGATAAAAAATCTTTCTAATTTTTTCTGTTGAAGATGCAATCAACTGCATGACCAAAACAATGAAAGAAATTCCGGAAGTAAGTGTCCAGTGAGGTTCTATATTTTTATTAAAAGAACTTAAAAGAAAGAAAACAAGTATGCCAAAGAAAGTAAACACATGTGCTCTCAAATAGACATCTCCTTTTACTCTTCTTTTTATCATTAAAATAATTGCAACAATAGCTGTGAAGGGACCGAAGATTAATAACTGTCCAAGAATATAGTTTGTTGTTTTGTCAATACTATAGTTTCCTTTATTTCTTTCAAAAAGATGATAGCGCACCGTTGGCCAGTCGTGTTGGTATTGCCATAACAGATGCGGAATGAATGCTGCGATAACTATAAATACCACTAGCCATGCAGATTTTTTTAGAGCCAATCGCGGATTAGATAAGAATGTAAGCAACACGGGCAACACACCATGGTATTTACTGTACAGCATTCCTACTATAGTTACTGCAAGAAAGAGCACATTTAAAAATCTATCTTCCTTCAAATACCTTTTATATGCGTAGAAGAATAAAGCCGTAAAAAATAAAAGAGAAGGATCCGGCGTGGTGATAAAACCATAAATATGAAAGATCAGTACCGATGCAAAAACGATGATGTACCATTTTACATTTTTCAAATATTCGGGCAATGCCTTGAAGCCAATAAAAACCGTTGCCGCTGAAAGTAAAATTGTTCCTAACCTTGTAAACAATGGTCCGTGACCAAACAACTCTCCCATTTTAATTGATAAGGCCACCATTGGTGGATGATCAAAATAGCCCCATTGCAGATGGCGGGAATAAGTCCAATAATAAGTTTCATCTCCATCCAGCCCATTAAAATATGCCTGCAGCATGTTCACTGCAATCCACGAAAAAATGAAATAAAAAAGAAGCTTATAATTTTTTTGAGAAGATGAAAAAGATGTTGGCATTGTTCTGTTCAATCCTTCAAAACTAAGATCAGAAACTATGATTGTAAATTATTTTCTTTCCTTAAGCGGAATGACCAATTTTAGTCCTGACCACGTTTCATCGACAGCACAAACTTTTATATCCACCAACCCATTTTCCAATGCAATATTCCTGATAACATCTTCAGTGATATCTGTTTCCACTTTAGACGATTTCTTTGGCCAGGAAATCCAGATCATCCCGTTTTGTTCAATTTGATTTATAAGTTTTGATATTTCTTTCAAAAGTTGTTTTTCTTCTTTAACGAAGTAATGAATAAAATCAACAGTTGATTTACCCGATACAATTTTTACATCTGGCAGGTCAATAAATAATTTGAAATAGTAATCAGGCTGATTAAATAAAGCAATTTTAAACCCTTCTTTAATACCGAGTTTTTTGGCAAGTGGTGTTCCTGAATAATCTGAGGCCATTTACTAAAGTTCAGAAAAATTACAGTCCCAGTTTGGCACTGATCTCCAACATCCGGTCAAGCGATTTCTTTGCTTCCAGTCTTAATTCTTCATCCATGATAATTTCAGGTTGTTCATATTCCATGCACAAGTACACTTTTTCCAGTGTATTTCTTTTCATGTGCGGACAATCATTACAGGCACAGCTATTGTCGGGAGGCGCAGGAATAAAAGTTTTATCAGGAGATTGCTTTACCATCTGGTGAAGAATACCTGCTTCTGTGGCAACAATAAATTCTTTATGCTCTGTATTTCTTGTGTAAGTAAGAAGTTGCGTAGTTGAACCAATAAAATCAGCCATTCTTAAAACAGGTTCTTCACATTCGGGGTGTGCAATGAACTTAGCGTTGGGATGACGCACCTTCAGCTTTGTAATTTTTTCAAGACTGAATATTTCATGCACCATGCAGGCGCCATTCCACAGCAACATGTTTCTGCCTGTTTCTTTATTCACCCATGCCCCCAGGTTTTTATCCGGGGCAAAAATGATCTTCTGGTCTTTTGGTAAACTCTCCACAATTGCCTTTGCATTAGAACTGGTACAGATGATATCACTTAATGCTTTTATGCCGGCGCTGCAGTTGATGTAAGAAATAACGATATGATCAGGATGTTGCTCCCTGAATTTTTTGAATAATGGCGGCGGACAGGATTCGCTTAAAGAACACCCCGCCTTAAAATCTGGTATAACCACCTTTTTAGACGGATTAAGGATCTTTGCTGTTTCCGCCATGAAATGTACCCCAGCAAAGACGATCATGTCTGCATTGGTCTTAACAGCCTGCTGGGCCAATCCTAAACTATCGCCAATATAATCAGCAATATCCTGGATATCTGGTTCCTGGTATAAGTGTGCAAGAATAATGGCATTCTTCTCTTTCTTCAATCGCTCTATCTCAGCAAAGAGGTCAAGCGTCGGATCGACATCCACATCCAAAAACCCTTTTTCTTCTATTTCATTTCTTGCTATCAACATTTCGTTATCCATATAGTAATATATAGTATTCTTATTTTTTTATTAAAAGTCTATTACTATTATCCGTGTGAATTCGTGGACAAATCATTTTTTTTAAATTTGGTAGAATCAAACATCATGCTTATCCACAGAAAACACCCTGATAATCCACAGCAAATTTATTGCAGCTATCTTACTTCGGGAGAATATTAACAGCTATGTGGATTTCATCACCCTGCATAAAAAATTCCTGCTATGAAAAAATTTTCGTGTGAATTGATGAAGGTAAATCTGTGCACTTATTAGAAAGCAAACCCAAAAAAAAGAGGATCAGAAATTTTCTTTCGAACTCTTCACGTTTCATATCACAGTTCCACAAAGTTTATCAACATAAAAAACCAGCAATCCACAGAAGTTTTGGTAAACAAAACCCGGCGAGGCAAACAGGAATTGCCAATAAAAAATTAAAATCCTTGACATCCTGAAAGCAGACCTGTTTATCAGCAATAAAACCCTTGAATTTTGAGGGTTTCGGGGGTTTTCCACATTTTGTTCATAGGCTTATTTAAACTATTTTCGCCATCCAATTTTTAAAAGAGAACACCACCAATCATGTCAGTTATCCAGAAAATCAGAGACAAGTATGCCCGTTGGGCGGTTATTGCGATTGCTCTTTCCCTAGTTGGCTTCATTATGATGGATGCTTTTGCAGGAAAAGGAAGCTTATTTAATAATAGAGGTAGCAATACGCTTGGTAAAATAAATGGCACCGCCATTGACAGAATTCAGTTTGACCGCGAAATGCAAGTGTTTGGTGCCCGCGTTCCGGAAGAACAAAAAGCCGGACTTATCCAAAACCTTTGGGACTATGAGGTAAACCGCGTACTTGTAAGCAATGAGGCAGAAAAACTTGGCCTGACTGTTACGGATAAAGAAATGAAAGATGTATTGTACGGAAACAATCCTCCCCAATTCATTGCCGAAGTTTTTAGTGACCGTGCCAGCGGCAGGTTTGATGGTATTACTGCGCAACAACAGATAAATGCTCTTTTAAAAAGAAGAACCCCTGAAGATCAATACAACTATTTCAATGAAAATATTGAATTAACAAAGAACCAGCGCCTGATGGGTAAATATATGACCTTGCTGACGAGTTCTGTATATTTCCCAAAATGGTATCTGGAAAAGAAAAATGTTGATAACAGTCTTCTTGCAAGAATGTCTTATGTAATGGTGCCTTATGCTTCTATCGCCGACAGCACTATCAAGATTTCTGATGATGAGATCAAAGATTATATGAAGAAGCACGAGGACGGATTCAAGAGAGAAAAAGAAACACGTTCTATAGAGTATGTGCTTTTCAGCCAGGCGCCAAGTGCTGCAGACAGCGCTGCTTCAAAATCTGCAATTGAAAAACTGAAACCCGAATTTGAAGCTTCAAAAGAACCCGCAACGTTTGTTGTTCAGCAAAACAGCTCCATTCCTTTTGACAATGCTTATTATGGTAAATCTGTAATACAGGTACCTGCGAAAGATTCTATTTTCAGTACGCCTGTTGGGGGCGTTTACGGACCTTATCTTGATGGAAGCAATTATGTATTATCTAAAGTGATTGATGTAAAGAGCTTACCTGATTCAGTAAAGTGCAGGCATATATTAATTGGTACTGTTGATATGCAAACAGGGCAACCAACTATTGCCGATAGTGTTGCTCACGCAAAAGCTGACAGCATAGCAACTGCAATCAGAAACGGTTCAAGCTTCGATCTGTTGGACTCATTGTATTCAACAGACCAGGCAGCTAAGCAAACCAAGGGAGTAATGACTTTTTCTTCGAAGGACATCCAGGGTCCAAACTTTGCAAAAGAGTTCGGACAATTTATTTTGTTTGACGGAAAACCAGGCGATAAAAAAGTAATTAAGACACAGTTCGGATGGCACTATATTGAAATCATGGACTTTAAGAATGTGGAACCACATTATAAAGTTGCTTATCTCGCTAAACCAATTGAAACCAGTTCCGAAACAGATAATACTGCTCACAATCTCGCCGCCATGTTTGCAGGCGATAGCAGGGATTACAAATCCTTCAATGCTAATTATGAAAAGAACCTGAAACCTAAAGGTTATATCAAACAAGTAGCTCCTGATATTAATGAAATGGAGTTTAACCTGATGGGCGTTAATGGCTCCGCAAGACCATTTATTAAGAAAGTGTTTGAAACGGATAAAGGTGATGTAATCGGGCCGGAATCTGTACCGGATAATTACATAGTAGCAGTGGTAACAGACATTACAGAACCGGGCTTACCAAGTGTGGCTTCTGTTCGCACTATGATCGAGCCTGTTCTGCGCAATAAAAAGAAGGGCGAGATCATTGTAAAGAATATTGGCCAGGTTAGTACACTCGAAGCTGCATCTGCAAAAGTGAACCAGCCGGTACAAATGGCAGACAGCCTTCGCTTAAATGGCGGACAAAGTTTTGGTTATGAACCCAAAGTTCTTGGAGCTGCATTCAATCCCGCAAACAAAGGAAAAGTAGTTACACAACCATTAGTTGGTTTGAACGGTGTGTATGTTATTAAAGTGGAAGACCAAACAACTACACCGGTTGATATGGCTAATATTGATGAGCAACGCAAGCAGATGGAGATGCAAATGCAAAACCAACTGAGACAGCAAATGCAATATGGTATGAACCCCGTGTTGGATCCATTAAAGAAAACAGCAAAAATTAAGGATTACAGGGCAAAGTTTTATTAATCGAAACGCTGAATAAGAAAAGCCATCCGTAAAAGCGGGTGGCTTTTTTGTTATGATTGGGATTTGCTTAACCCGCTAAAACAGGCGCAATGTTTAATTTTGCTTTATGAGCGAAGCCATAGTAAACAAGATTGCCAACAGTGGACTGATCACCATTGACCTTGAAATATATTTGCCGGGTGAAAATGTAGCAACATTTGATCTGAAGGATCATTTGTTCATGGGATTGATATTGAAAGAAAAGGATTTCAGGGAAGGGTTGAAGAATTTAGATTGGTCGGTTTACCGGGATAAATATGTTGCCATAACCTGCAGCGCAGATGCTATTATTCCTGCATGGGCATACATGCTTGTAGTTACTTATCTTGATGGAGTTGCAAAAGACAGTTATGTTGGTACTGCAGAAGAAATGAAAAAGCATCTTTTCCTGAAAAATATTGGGGCAATTGATGTAAATGAATTTACGGATCAAAGAATTGTTGTAAAAGGCTGTGGCGATGTAAACATTGAAAGCTTTGCTTATGCAGAGATAACTAAGGTCTTACTGCCTGTTGTGAAGAGTATTATGTATGGAGAACCATGTAGCACAGTTCCTGTGTTTAAGAAGAAATAATTAAAACCAGCCCCTTTTCTTAAAAACCCACAACATCCAGATTGGAATCAGCAACATAAAAGCGATGGCGATATAAAATCCCCATGGCTTATGAAAGAAGGTAACATTTGTATCGAAGTTCATTCCGAAAATGCCACCGATAACTGTTGCCGGCGCCAAGAGGCAGGTGACAATAGCCATTACCTTCATCACTTCATTCATTCGCAGGTTTACATTGTTGATATAAAGGTCCTGCATGCTGATCATCATATCGCGGTAGTTCTCGCTCAGATCATATGCCTGCGTAATGTGATCATGAACGTCTTTGAAATATTTTGTAGTGCTGTCGTCAAGCAATTCGCTTTCGCTCCTGATGATGCCTCCAATCAGGTCGCGAACAGGCGCAATGTTTCTTTTCAATACAATCAACTCTTTCCTTAATTGATTAATTTTTGCCAATGAACGTGTATTGCTGTTGCGAATCACCTCTTCTTCCACCTGTTCAATCCTTTCTCCCAACTTTTCCATCACAAAAAAATAATTGTCGACAATCATATCGAGCAGCGAATAGCATAAATAATCTGCATCACGCTGACGCACTTTGCTGTTTGCCATCTTTAATTTTTCGCGAATAGGATTGAAGACATCTTTTGATGGATCCTCCTGGAAAGTAATGACAAAGTCTTTCCCCAAAACAATACTTACCTGTTCCTGCTCCACCGTCTCTGTGGTTTCGTTGTAGTAAAGCATGTTAAGAAGGCAATACAAAATGCCTTCCACTTCATCCATCTTCGGACGCTGGCCAACGCTTAGTATGTCTTCGGAAATGAGCGGGTGAATTCCATATTTTTCACTGATTAGTTCTACATCATGTTTGCGCAGCCCATCAATATTGATCCAACTTATATGCTTGTTCTCTTTATAAGCAAAGCTGTCTTCCACCTTTGAAAGCCTGCATTCGTTCAAAGAGCCTTCGTCATAATCATAAACAGTAATGAAAATTTTTTCAGCATCCTTGCGACTTAGATTAAGCGTGGGATTAACATTGAGAATTTCCTTTGTTCTGTTTGTCCCAAACAAAGAAACAGGGATCAAGTAACGAAAATATTTTTTCGCCCCGGTGGCCATTAAAATTATTTAGTGAAAGATAGGCAAAGAACAAATAAAAATGGCGGGGTCATCTCGCCATTACATTCAGTATTACTTCTGTTCTTTCAGCAGCGAATTATAATATTCAACCAGTTTTACAAAACGATCATCCATCGATGCTTTCGCGTCATCTTTGGTTTTGAGAAAGGCTTCCAGTTCATTTTTTTTATCGGAGAGTATAGAAGGAACATCCTTAATTTTCTTTACATCGAAAAAAGCGTTGTTGTAACGCACTTGATATTTTTCTGTTGTCTGAATACGTTGCTCGGTAGTAGCAGAACCGTAGGGTTTTGTTTCAAAAAGTGTCTTTACAAAAGTTTTGTACAGCGAGGCTTGCCCGGTGCAGAGCCACAGATACCAGCCTTCTTTTGGAACCTTAATGGTTTTTTCAAAAGAAGATGAATGTATGAATCTGAAATTATCGCCGGTACCGTTGGTAAGAACGATTTCTTTCAAAGGGGTGCTTACAACAATTTCTTTTTGTTGCTGGTTAAGATAGTGAACATTGTTATCTACAAGGTCAATCTTAATACTCACATCTTTGTATTGATGATCGGCCTTGTCAATAACAACCCCTTTAAGCCAATCTTCCTTAAAGTACGGCGTGCCCTCTACAAGGTTTACAAATTTCACATTGATAAAAGGTTCGCCGCCAACAGCAAAAAATATATTGGATCCAACCTGCACGTCCTGCTTCGATACATCAACTACCTGTTGTGCCATACTTGTTTGAAAAAGTGCCAGGCAACAACAAAGAATGATAAACCTCATAAGACATTTTTGTCCTTTTAAGTTACAATTCTTAATTGGTTGACGGATGCTATTTCTTTTGGCCGTAAACTGAGTTTATGAGTGTTTCAGCCAAGCGCATTAAGTTTTATTCTGAAATTCCTATGGCTAAATCGTTGTTGATCGCTTCATGTAATTCAAAACAAACAGCCGAGGCACCGCAGCCTTTTATCAATGGTAATATCTGTTTTATAAAGTAAAATTGACCGTCTGAATTAGCAGAAATTTTTACAATAGTTTTTTTGCTTTTTCAAGATCTTCCGGCGTGTCGATAGCTACGCTTTTAAAATCAACCAGGGCCATACGAATAGGAATTCCGTTTTCGAGATAGCGAAGCTGTTCTAATTTTTCGATTTTTTCCAATTCTGCCGGGGACCAGTTTGTAAAATGAAGAAGTGTTTCTTTGCGAAAGCCGTACACGCCAACATGTAAATAATGTTGTGCTTTCAAATCGTTATTCGCGACAAATGGAATAACACTTCGGCTAAAATAAAGCGCATCGTTGTTTTTATTTACCACAACTTTTACACTGCTGCTGGCACTCAGCTCTTCTTCCGAAGTAATTTTTCTCATAAGTGAGCCCACCTTCACAGAAGCATCGTCAAACAGACGCACTAATTTTTCCAAAGGTTCTCTCTGAATAAAAGGTTCATCACCCTGCACATTTATTATAATGTCGACATCTATGTTTACCACAGCCTCAGCAATGCGATCGCTCCCGCTTTGGTGTTCCTTTTTGCTGCGCACTACACGACCATTGATTGATTTAATTTCTTCCTCGATGGTATCACTATCCGTAACAATTATTACATCATCAAACAAACCAGTTTCAATGGTGGCTTCATACACTCTTCTTATTACTGTTTTACCTCCGAGCTTTTGCATCAATTTACCGGGGAAGCGGGTAGCAGCATAACGTGCCGGGATCATTGCGATCTTTTTCATCAGTTAAGATTGTATTTAAGCAAACTGTAAAAAGTTTGAATGGCAAACACCATTAATTTTCCCGGCAAAAGAAACAAATAAAAAAATAGAAGAAAACGATTAATGTTATCCGAGATACGAAAAGGATTATTTATTAGACCACCGAGCCAGCCAATATTGCCTGCATTAGGTTTTGGAGTTAAGAAATAGCAGACAAGTAAATAAAGGATAAGAAGACCGAAGTACAACGATTTATTTTCTGAAGTAAGAATCATCCAAACGAAAAGACCAAGAACACTAGCTCCGATGATCATAAAGAAAATGGCCCATCCTTTTTTAATTGAACGATCAAACAAAGGCTCCCTTGTTGCATTGATGCCTCCAACCGGCCCCGGATCGAAGGACTCGCCCAACCACTCAAATAAATTCATGGTTGAAACTATTCAATTTTCCCGAATGGTTTTTTAAAGAGCAGGGAAAGATTTTCATCTTCTTCGTTTGGGTAATAACGGTCCAACCCGTATTTAATTTGCGAAGATTCCAGATGCTCGTATGTTCCGAGCAAACGGTCCCAAATAGAGAGCACCGCGCCATAATTACTATCCGTATAAGGTTGTTGCCAGTGATGATGCACTTTATGCATGTTGGGAGAAACAAAAAGATAAGTCAAAGGCACATCGATCCATTTGGGCAAACTAATATTGGCATGTGTGAATTGCGTTGACAAAACAAGAAAGGTTTGGTAAATCATTACAGCATATACCGGGGAACCCGAAACAACAACTCCCATCAAAAAGAAAATGCCACGCAAAACACTTTCAATAGGGTGATGCCGCAAGCCCGTTGTCACATCGACATTATTATCTGAATGATGGATAATATGGAATCGCCAGAAAAGTTTGATCTTATGTTCAACAATGTGAACAAGCCATCCTCCAAAAAAATCAAGTACTAAAAACGAAATGATAATTGTGATGGATACAGAAGCATTTAACCAATTTACCAAACCAAAACTTGCGGACTTGCAGGCATCTGAAAGCAAAACAATGAGCACTCCAAAACCCGTGTGAATAAACAAATGAATTACAGTGAATGTAAAATTTACAGAAGCATGCCGCCACTTATTTTTTTTGTATTGCAATGCGATCAGCGGAATGGCGCCCTCAATGATCCATAGCAGTAACATGCCACCAACCAACAAGATCATCCGCTCCACGGGCCGCTGCTCTAATGTTTGAAAATGTTCAATGATCTTTTCCCACATATAGCAAGGTTTTCAGGAAATTGATATCGTGTATCTAAGATACAAATTAGAGATCGCTATCTTATTGTCAAATTGATTAGTATTCCTCTTTTGGCAATTCTTTAAAATCATATCCGCAATGCATACACCTGTAAATTTTTCTTACCTCAACGGAGTGGCCATTCAGTAACATGCTTGCCAAAGCAGATAATTTACACCGGTGATTTTTGGTAATGCTGATTGCTTTTAATGCGTGAGAATGACAAACCGGGCAAGGAATTTTTTTTAAATATCCTTCTTCCGCTTCTTCAATTAAATCCCATGCCCTTTCAACGTGTGTATGATGCACCATCAACTTCATTCCACCCAGCGCAGGACTTAAAAGGGGGTCAATTGTGATGATGTTTTCGTCTTTCAAATAACAGTTGATGTTATAATGTTGGAGCATGTTCAGCACAATATTGGCTTCAATATAGTTATCGAACGAACGGAGTTCAACAAAATCCATAATGTTATTTTACACGGCTTGGAACTTATAGCAAAAAAATTGCCGGGTTCGGGCCCGGCAATTATCATTAGTTAGAAAGTTTTATTGATTCAACATCAGTGGCATCACCAACATCAACAACTCTTCGTTGTCGTCCGCCTCTGTCGGTTTAATAATGCCGGCTTTTGTTGGCGTTGATAGTTCTAAACGAACTTCGTCACTATCTGCCGCGTTTAGCATTTCAATTAAAAAACGTGCATTGAATGCAATGGCAAGATCTTCTCCATCGTACTGGCATTTCATTCTTTCATTTCCTTCGAAGGAAAAATCAACGTCCTGTGCTGCTAATTGCAATTCGCTTCCAGAAATATTTAGAACGACCTGGTTGGTGCTTTTGTTACTGAAAACATTCACACGGCGCAAGGCACTTTGAAAATCACTTTTAGTAACAATCATTTTATAAGGATTGTCTGCAGGAATCACTACTTTATAATCAGGAAATCTTGCATCAATCAGGCGACAACTCATTTGAGTAGTACCATGCTTTACAAAAAGATGATTGCTGTTATAGCTGACAGTGATCTCATCTTCATTATCCGGTAAAGCAGCTTTCAGCAGATTCAATGGCTTGCGGGGAACAATAAATGAATCAGCTTTAGGGGCACTGGCGTCTGTTCTTTTGTAGCGAACCAGGCGATGTGCATCCGTGGCAACGAACTGAACATAATCTTTGTTCAATTCAAAATAGACTCCGGTCATTGCAGGGCGCAGATCGTCATTGCTTACTGCAAACAATGTTTTGTTGATAGCAGTTACCAGCGCAGAGGCTGTCATGGTAAAGTTGGTTGTGTCGTCGGCAGCAGGCTCTTTTGGAAAGTTGTCAGGGTTTTCGCCCATCACCTTATACTTACCATTATCGCTGGTGATCTCGACAGCAAAATTTTTATCGATGTTGAAAGTAAGCGGCTGGTCTGGAATATTTTTCAGTGAATCAATCAAAATTTTCGCAGGAATACAAACCTTGCCCGTATCTTTTGCTTCAATGTCCAGTTGTATACGCATCACTGTTTCCAGATCCGTGGCTACAACATTCAGTTTGTTTTTTTCTACTTCAAACAAAAAATCTTCAAGAATAGGCAGAACAGTGTTGGCATTGATCACCCCGGCTATGTGTTGCAGTTGTTTTAGCAATTGGGAGGAGGAAACAATAAATTTCATGTACTATAATTTGAAATAAGGTAGTGGCGAAACTAAGGATTTTTGAAACATGGTTGTTCGGTCTTTATTAACGTATTAAAGTTCAAGGTGCGGCCCGTAATTTGAATAGTTTATAAGCCGATCAAATGAAATTATTCATCGTAAAGTCCGATTGCAGAAATTTGCTGACTTATAAGCACACGAAACGATTCCAATATGCTGGATAAGATATTTAGCTGGTCAAAGAAGAAAACAGAAGAAGCGGAGCCCGAGATACGGTTTGGACGCTATTCGGACAACAACAAATCCATCGAAAAGGTAGAGCGATGGAACGAAGCCGAAAGGCTGTTTAAAGAAAAAAGATACCACGAAAGCCTCAATGCATTTTTTGATTACCTAAGAGATGATGATGTGGAGAATGTTTTTCATGAGCAGGACGGAACAAATGGGCAGTTCTCTTTTTACCAGGGCTCGAAAGTGATTCGAGGCTTTTACGATGAAAAGAAGTTGGAGGCAGAAGTGCATTTAGCACAAATGCCCCAAGCCGGTGTGCCCGTAATGCGCCGGTTGCTTGAAATGAACTTCAACCTTTATTACAGTCGCTATGCATTAAATGAAGACAAACTCGCTATGCTTTTTGACAGCGATATACAAACAGCTAATCCCAGCAAACTGTATTATGGCTTAAAAGAAGTAGCAACGAAAGCGGACAAGCAGGACGACTTACTTGTTCACGACTTTACAACTTTATTGCCTGTTGATAATGGGCACATCATTGAAATTCCTGAAGAAGAAAAAGCAATCAAGCTCAAATATTTTAAGCTATGGATTCAGGAAACGCTCGATCTTGCCGCAAGTATTGATGCAGATAAATTTTCAGGAGGAATTGCTTATTTGTTACTGGCGCTTGCTTATCGAATTGATTATCTTATTACCCCGGAAGGAAAATTATTAAGCGAACTGGAAAAGATTGTTGAAATATATTTTCGCAAAGATGATCGAATGGTAACAGAGAAGAACCAGGAAATGATGGATTGTTACCAGAGGATATTGTTGAAGGACAAGGAAGAATTTTATCCTTATCTCTTCCGTTCGAAATATACTTTCTCCATCGTAACGCCACAGAACTACAAAACAATTTCTGACTCCATATTTAATGCCAATCAAAATATTGCCTGGTATCGTGAAAACAAATTAATGGATATAGCTGCGCAGATCAGCGAATATGGATTTTCTTATTGCCAGTATTCCTACAGCTTGCCTAGGCCTATTTCAGAACTGTTCTTGTTATTCATGCAAATCAATTATAGTAATTATTTCAAAGAGATTGGATTTAAAAACGAGCTGTATAATCCCGAGACGAAAGAATATGACAGGGAAGCCATCATGTCAAGAATAAGAGCCATCGAACAAAAATGGAAGGCCAAGTATCCGGAATTTGACTTTAAAACCGAGAAGCTAAAATTCGACAACAATGTATCTTTCAATCAATCATTCACAACGGAAGTGGAGTATCTTAATCTTGAAACCAAATAATGAATACACAGCAGATCATAGAGCTTTATCGTCCGGCCATTATCCAAATTGCAACGCAAACCAGTACCGGTACCGGTTTTTATGTGAAGGAATTTGATCTGATCATTACCAACGAACACGTCATCGGAAAAAATGCAGAATTAACCATACAGGGAAGACTATTTGAAAAGCGACTAGCAAGAGTATGGTATACCGATAAAAAACATGATCTTGCTTTTTTAGAACCACCCAAAGAAGTACAGCTGCCGTTGGTAAAATTGGGTAAATACGAAGAAACAAAAGATGGTGACGTGGTGGTAGCAATAGGCCATCCATTCGGCTTAAACTACACAGCCACGCAAGGCGTGATTTCAAAGGTTGACAGGATAAGAGACGGTGTAAAGTATATTCAAATTGATGCCGCTATCAACCCCGGTAATTCGGGCGGCCCGTTGGTGAATAAAAGCGGTGAGATTATTGGGATTAATTCATTCATCATTCGTGGCGGGGATAACCTGGGATTTGCTTTGCCGGTTAGTTATTTGAGAGAAGCGTTAGAACTTTATCAACCGCATCGCGGCGAGCCTTCAACAAGGTGTCACAGCTGTAACAATCTTGTTTTTCCTGCAAACATCGAGTCAACAAAATATTGTCCTTTCTGCGGAACGGAAGTAAAGCTTCCACAACTGCCCGAACGCGAAGCAAAGCCTGTTGGCGTTTCAAAAGCTGTTGAAGAGATTTTGAAAGAGTTAGGTAAAGATGTTAAACTGGCGAGGGATGGAAACAACAATTGGAGTGTAAAAGAAGGCACCGCAAAAATCAAGATCAATTACAACCCGGATAATTATTTTGTAGCAGGCGATGCTTACCTATGCCAATTACCTGTAGATATTGCGAAGATCAAGCCGCTTTATCAATTTTTATTACAGGAGAATTATAAACTGGACAGCCTGGTGTTGAGTTGTGTAAAACAAAACATTGTTCTTTCCTGCATCATGTATGATCTCGACATGACAAAAGATGCGGGCATTGAAATGTTTCGTGAACTTTTTCAAAAAGCTGACTATTACGATAATTTATTGGAGAAAGAATTTGGTTGCCTTGAATTGTTAGAAGAATAATTCTTATGCCGTGCAGAAAAAATTTTTAACCAAAGAAGAAGCGCTTCAAAAACTGAGACAGTATTGTGCTTACCAGGAGCGCAGTCATTACGAAGTGCAGCAAAAACTTTATGAACTGGGGATCCGTAGAATTGAGCAGGATGAAGCGATTGCCACATTAATTGAAGAAGATTATCTCAATGAAGAGCGTTTTGCCAAGGCGTTTGCCGGTGGAAAGTTTCGCATGAAAGACTGGGGGCGGAAAAAAATTTACTATGCACTGAAAGAAAAAAGAGTAAGCGAGTACAGTATCAAACAAGCAATGAAAGAAATTGATGATGAGGCGTACAAGCAAAATCTCAAAGAGCTGGTGCAAGAGAAATATGAATCATTGAAAGATGAACAATATCTCGTTCGCAAGAAAAAGACGATTGATTACATGTTGCAAAAAGGGTACGAGTTCGATCTTGTAACCAAAGCAGTGAACGAACTCGCCGAAAAATAAATGCTACAAAAACTGCATCAGCCATTCTCTTGCTTCCTTTTCATCCGCAAATGACTTCATTGGTATCGGTGGCGTTTTAAACTTGAAAAGGATGTTCATTATAAATTGTGCTAGTCCGCCTTTTGAAACCATTGCCATTGCAGTATACACATTCGGCAATTGCTCTGCAGAAAATTTTCTTGTCTCTTTGTCCGGTACCGGAGATTTGCTGAGATAAATTAATAAAGGAACTTTTTTGTCGCCGGTAATTTGTTTTACCAACGCAATATTTTCCGAAATGTTTTTTACCGTTCGATTTGGTGCTTTGGAGTATGAATACAAGATTCCTTCGGGCGAATAATAGTAGTCGGCTATCTCTCCCTTTATCAGTTGTATGTTGGCAGGGGGATTCATTTTGTTTTTGCTCTTACAGCTTTTACTTCTCCAATACCAACAGCGCTTGCCTTGTTTCCAAAACTGTTTCTTACATATGTCAACACATCGGCAATCTGCTGATCGGTTAAGGTTTTCAGCGGGGGCATGGTGTTGCTGAAAGTGTCACCATCAATTTCCACTTTGCCGCTGGAACCTTTCAAAACCTGCTGTATCAAAATGGTTTTTGAACCCAAGGTCCATTTTGTTTTGATCAACGGAGGATTCATATTGGGAACACCGGAGCCATCTACCTGGTGACAGGTGAGACAATACTTGGTGTACACGGATTGTCCCCGGGTTATAGAAGCTTTCAACCCTCCTGCCGAAGATGTAGCCGCAACTTTTGTTGCCGGCTTTGTTACTATTTTTTTCGTCTGGGCATTTGAAACACTTGCAACCAATACCAACACAAATACAAAAACTCTCATGATCATTTATTTTCCG
This sequence comes from Flavisolibacter sp., assembly GCA_035554655.1. Classification (GTDB taxonomy): domain Bacteria; phylum Bacteroidota; class Bacteroidia; order Chitinophagales; family Chitinophagaceae; genus Flavisolibacter. The sequence goes on along the minus strand of DATMIF010000051.1, from coordinate 202,764 downwards.
TTGTAACTAATTTTCCAGGCATAGCCTTTTGCATCATCGGTAACATACAGGGACCCATTCGGACCCTGGGCCAATCCGCAAGGTCTGAAGATGGCCTGGCCAGGCGTTGTGATATGCTCCTTTCCTGCAAAGCCATTGGCAAATATTTCCCAATCACCACTTGGCTTGCCGTTTTTAAAAGGAACGAAGGCCACTAAAAACCCTTTTTGCTCTAATGGTGCCCTGTTCCATGAACCATGGAAGGCAATAAACGCACCGTTGCGATATTTTTCAGGGAACTGTGATCCTGTATAAAACAATAAACCATTTGGTGCCATATGACCTGGAAAAGACATCACCGGTGATTTTGCATCAGAACAACGGCCAACCGTTTTTGCATCACCGCCATATTCAGGGTTCAAAACTTTTTTGTTGATCACCTGGTTGTAAAAACAATAAGGCCATCCGAAGTTGTCGCCGGCTTTTGTTACTTCCAGCATTTCTTCTGCAGGCAATTCAACGCTAAGGGAATCGGGATAGAAATGATAATCCTGCAAACCATCTCTTCCATGTTGCATCGCAAACAAAGTATTGGTGGCATTGTTCCAGTCTACGCCAACAGCATTTCTGATTCCCGTTGCATAGCGAATTCCATCGGCATATGACTGATCTTTCTTATCTGCCTTGAATTGCCAAATGCCGCCGGTTTTTTCCAGCAAGGGACAGGGGTCCTGCCCAGGTGCGCCGGTAACCCTGTCTTGTAATTGACATGCATTTGAAGGTGCGCCGATGGTTACATAAATATTACCGCTGTTATCAAGTGTGATCGATTTCGTTTCGTGCTGTCTTCCCGCAACCAGGTCCTTCACAATAATTTCGGGATGCGCCGTATCAGGTTCGTTGCCATTTAATTTATAGCGATACACTTCCGTATTTGAAGTCGCATATAAATAACCATCCTTTATAGCAATACCGGTGCCACCATAATTACCAAAGCGGGTGGTATCATCAATTTTACCGTCGCCGTTTTTATCACGCAAGCGAACAATTCCACCTCCTTTTCTCACACGTGCAAGCTTGAGATAAATATCTCCATTGCCATTTACTACAATATGTCGTGCCCGGTCTAAATTTTTAGCAATGACTTCGGAGGTAAAGCCTGCAGGCAAATTAATTTTTACCTGATCGGGAGATTGGGCGATGAGCTTTGTACATAGAAAAGAAAATGTAAGAACGAAAAACAAGAAAGATTTCTTCATTGCAAGAGTGTTTCTTCAAAAATAGTTCATATGCAAACAACAAAATTCTGCAATAAACATCCGAACGAAAAAATTCCCGAAAACGTTTCCAATAATTATTTACTTGTTTTGCAGTATGTCCACACTAAATTTTTCCTTGGTTCAAACCCAATTGCATTGGGAGGATAAAAAAGCAAACCTTCAAATGCTGGAGGGGAAAATCAATGCCATTAAGGAACAAACACATGTTGTTGTGCTACCGGAAATGTTCAGTACTGGATTTAGTATGAAGCCGGAAGAGTTTGCAGAAAAAATGGATGGGCCAACTGTGCAATGGATGAAAAAGGTAGCTGCATCAAAAACAATAATTCTTACCGGTAGTGTGATTATTGAAGAAGATGGAAATTATTTCAACCGGCTGATTTGGATGTTACCTAATGGTCAATGTGGCTTTTATGACAAGCGCCATTTATTTGCCTATGGCGAAGAAGACAAACATTATTCAGCAGGAACAAAAAGACTGATTGCATCGGTAAATGGATGGAAGATCAATTTGATGGTTTGTTATGATCTGCGTTTTCCTGTTTGGGCACGTCAACAATTTGATGAAGAACAAAATTTTGAGTATGATGTTTTGATCTATGTTGCCAACTGGCCGGAAAGAAGAAATCTTGCATGGAAATCATTGCTTCGGGCAAGAGCCATTGAAAACCAATGTTATGTTATTGGTGTGAACAGGGTTAGCAATGATGGTAACGATATTTATCACAGCGGTGATAGTATGGTGATTGATCCGCTTGGAGAAATTTTGTATGAGAAGGCGCATGACGAAGATATATTCACCGTCCAATTGAGGAAAGAACGACTAAAAGAGGTGAGAGAGAAATTCCAGTTTTGGCGAGATGCAGATGAGTTTGAGATTTTGCTGTGATTATTTTTTTACGTCAGCTTTAATCAATTCCAACACCTTACTCATTTTATAATCTTCATTTTTTCTAATTGCATTTACGGAAGGATCGGCTTCTACCTCAGGAATTACGCCTCGGCCCTTTTGAGCATTCTTATCGATCACCAGACGAAACAATGGTAAGCGAAAACGAACTTTTGTATTTGGGAGTGTTACATCTGGAATTAACCATGCGGTATTTCCATAAGCGCCGCCACCGGTTTCTTCTCCAACCACAATTACTTCGGGTTGATCAACCACTGCTTTTGTAAATAAGGTTGCTGCCGAAAAAGTGTTTCCGCCAGTCAAAATATAAGTCTTGCCCTGATAATGATTTTTCACTTTCGGCTTAAAACATTTGCCTTCGTAATGTGTGAAATGATAATGACCGTCTGGTCTTTTATGCGTTAGAAAAAGAAGGAACAGATGATTGAGCAAATAGTTATTCTCATATCGGCGATAACGGCTTCCTCTTTTCATTGCATACAGGGTATCAGCAATTTTAAACGGCTTGTTTGAAATGTACTTTGTAAGAAGGTTGGAAAGAAGCACACTTCCACCACCATTACCACGCAGATCCAGAACCAGGTTTTGAATATTTTGCTTGTGAATTTTTTTGAAAGAGCTTTTGAAGAAAGGACGCAATTTATTGCCTGAAGCAAATGTGTTCACTTCTAAAAATGCTGTGTTTAAACTTGTGTCAATTCTAAGATTTCGCTGCGATTGCAATAAGGCTTTTTTCCTTTCCTTCTTTGGAGTAGGGTGTTCTTTTTCTCTCCTGATTCTTGCTGTGTCCAAAACCTGAATGCCTAGGCTGATCTGGGTTTTCTTCAATACGCCGGCAGTATCAAAATACTCAATTGGTGTTTTTGATTTGAGGCCGTAAATAGAACCATACATGGAACGGAAAACGCCGCCATTGCTAAGTGTTTGATATTTGTGCGTAAGGTTATAACCGTCGCCCGATACGTGTTGAAATAAAGAATCGATAATGAGACTGATCGGTTTGTTGTCGATTGATTTTAATAATGATCCACGCATTACATTGGTATCGCTACGGCTAAGATTGGATGTAATGACAACGGTATCTCTCCATGCTTTTATGTTTAAAGGAAACATCCATGTTCTTACTCTGTCTGAATATCTCGTTGCTGCTTTTGAAGCACGAACACTTGTATGCCCGCAATGGATCTGCGCCAGCACATAACTTAAAATATTGCGGAACTTGTATTCGGGAAGCGAATCTTTTAACCGGCTTGCGCCCACTTCAAAATAATAATCAACGCTGTCCTTTGATGTGTACCAATATAAACTTGGGTGCGATTCTTCAAGAATATTCCTGAACAACTCATAATCTTTTTGCAATTGCTCAGGAGAAAATTTTTTATTGGGATTATAGTTGTTTTTACTGACAGCACAACTGCTCAGGATAACCAAAATAAAAAAGCCGATTAAAGGGTTCCTCATTGCGACCACCATCATTTAAATGCATTCCATCCTTGAGCAGTAATTGGAAACTTATTTCCGCCTTTGGTAAAAATGTTCGCACCTGCTTCTTCATCGGTTATGTAACCTATTATGCTGATATCAGAATTTTTCGACACGGTTTCATAATCATCCTGCTTAATGGTAAATAACAACTCATAATCTTCTCCCCCGCTTAGTGCACACGAAGTAGGATCGAGGTTGAATTTGAACGCTGCCAATTTTGTTTCTTCGCCAATAGGTAGCTTTTCTTCGTACAACACACAACCTACTTTGCTTTGTTTGCAGATGTGCAGAACTTCCGAGCTCAATCCATCGCTGATATCCATCATTGCTGTAGGATAAATATTATTTTGTGCGAAGAATTCAACAATATCTTTTCTTGCCTCAGGTTTCAAAATTCTACCCACAACATATTTTTCACCTTCAAGGTCGGGTTGAATGTTTGGGTTTTCAAGAAATATCTTTTTCTCTCTTTCCAATAATGTCAATCCTAAATAGGCAGCACCTAAATCGCCGGTCGTGCAAATTAAATTGCCTTTTTGTGCACCAGTTCTCCTTACATATTTATCAGGAGCCACTTCGCCAATTGCCGTACAGGAAATGATAAACCCTTTTTGAGAGGAGCTGGTATCACCACCAATCAGGTCAACACCGTAAGTTTCGCAAGCAGCATACACGCCTTCGTAAAATTCATCTAATGCTTCAACACTAAACCGGTTACTGAATGCTATTCCCAAAATGATTTGAGTTGGAGTTGCATTCATTGCATAGATATCGCTCACATTAACAACAACCGACTTGTAACCGAGATGTTTCAGCGGAGTATACATCAAATCAAAATGAACACCTTCCACCAGCAGATCATTGGTGATAACAGTTTGCTTGCCGAAGTGGTCTATCACGGCAGCATCGTCGCCAACACCAATAATGGTGGAAGCATTTTGTATTTCGATATTTTTAGTCAGGTGATCAATCAAACCAAATTCACCTAACGAAGAAACTTCTGTTCTGTTTTCGCTCATGAGTTAAAATAAGTTAAGAATTACGAAGATCCCCATTGACCCATTGCATCAACTCATCGTGAAGAATACCGTTGCTTGCAATTAAACCATGCTTGTATGGAGAGTATTCATCGCCATTAAAATGCGTAACCTTTCCCCCGGCTTCTTTCACCATTAAATAACCGGCCGCACTATCCCAGGGTTGTAGTTGATGTTCGTAAAAACCATCAAACCTTCCTGCTGCCACCCACGAAAGATCGATAGCTGCAGAACCTAATCTACGAACAGGAACGCCTTTCTTTATAAACCTTGAAAACACTTCCAACGGTCCATTGGGTTCATCCAAATAGGTGTAAGGGAAACCGGTGACAAGGCAGGAATTGATTACATGTTCTTTTTTGCTAACGGTAATACGTTTGTCGTTCAAACTAGCTCCCTGTCCCTTTTCGGCAATAAAAAGTTCGTTCAGGTAAGGATTATAAACAGCACCAAGGATAATTTCCTTGTTGTATTCAATGCCAATTGAGATACAACAAATAGGAATGCGATGAGCAAAATTCACCGTGCCATCAATTGGATCCACAATCCACTTGTATTGTGAATCCTGAATAAGATCACCGGATTCTTCTGTTAGAATATGGTGGTCGGGATAGTTTTTCTTTATAGTATCAATAATAATTTTTTCAGAAGCATGGTCCACTTCCGTTACTAAATTGTTGACTCCTTCTTTATTTGAAACCTTAAAATCGAGATCATTAAAGCGAAGCATTTCTTTTGCCGCAGTGTCCACTGCTTCCAATAAGGTGTTTTTAAGCATGCGCAAAGATAACCGCAGATTCAGGGATTGTGAGGTATTAACAGGATTCTTTCCCTGTTCGTGTTCTTTGTTCCTTGTCCGATATTCTTTAGGTTTGCCCGTTTAGAAAATTCCACCGTTGAGATTGTCTGTCATCATAGTCAATTATAATGTCAAATACTTTTTGGAGCAGTGCCTGCTTTCTGTTCTAAAGAGCAGCAAGGCATTGGAGGCAGAAATAATTGTTGTCGACAACCTGTCGACAGATGGTAGCCTTGATCATTTACAACGGAAATTTCCCGAAGTAAACTTTATAGCCAATGAAATCAACACGGGATTTTCAAAGGCTTGTAACAAAGGACTTGAATATGCCGGAGGGGAATACATTTTATTCTTAAATCCTGACACTATTGTTGCTGAAGATTGTTTTGAAAAATGCATCTCTTTTTTTGAAACACATCCCGGTTGCGGAGCCATTGGTGTAAAGATGATTGATGGTTCGGGAAACTTTTTGAAAGAATCCAAACGATCTTTTCCTTCACCGCTTCCTTCATTGTATAAATTGTTTGGACTTTCCCTTCTTTTTCCAAAATCAAAAGTTTTTAGTAAGTATCATCTTGGCCATCTTGACAAAGACAGCGACCACGAAGTGGATGTTTTAGCCGGTGCTTTTATGATGATCAGGAAAAAAGTTTTGGATGAAGTGGGAAGCTTCGACGAAACATTTTTTATGTACGGAGAGGATGTTGATTTGAGTTATCGCATTCAAAAATCCGGGTACAAAAATTATTATTTTGCAGGAACCACTATCATCCATTTCAAGGGCGAGAGCACACGTCGCGGTAGTTTGAACTACGTGAGGATGTTTTACAACGCCATGAACATTTTTGTGCACAAACATTATGGTGGAGCGAAAGCCGGCATTTTCAATGCTTCCATTTATTTAGCCATTTGGACGAGAGCCGCGATTGCAGCCGTTGGCAAGGGACTAAGATGGGTTGGATTGCCGGTGATAGATGCGCTGTTGATTCTGCTATCTTTCTGGTTAGTTAAGCAAGTTTGGGTTAGCTACGTGCGGCCGGATATTATTTATCCGAACCAATTGCTTTCAATTTCTTTTCCTGCATTTACTTTGATATACCTTCTTGCAGCTTATTATGCAGGATTATACGACCGTTTTTATAGACCCACAAACCTAGTGGGGTCAACAGTAATAGCAACGGTGTCGCTCCTTGCCATTTATGCTTTATTGCCTGAACGATTTCGCTTTTCCCGGGGCATCGTGTTTTTTGGAGCAGTAGTGGCGTTTTTCTTAATTACAATAGTCAGGATGTTGTTGATACGCACAGGTATGTTGAAACATCCTCCTGATAAAATTTCCAAACCTTATATTTTGATAGTTGGTACCAACGAAGAATATGAACGTGTAAAAAATCTTCTTGAACAAAAAAACCTCGGAGATAAAATTGCCGGACGCATTTCTGTAAATGGCAATGGCAATCATTTTATTTCCAAACTTGACCAGCTTGATCAAACCATTTCTTTTCTAGATGCGAAAGAAATTATTTTTTGCGCGGGATACCTTAGCTATAAAGCAATTATTGAAAAGACCGGCCAACTTCGAAAAATCAGAATCAGATTCTTCTCCAGTAATATTATTGTTGGCAGTGATGACAGCACCTCGCAAGGAAATGCTATTTCTTTTGAAGAAGAATTCAAACTGGCAAAATCGAATAACCTGAGAACAAAACGTCTGATCGATGTTGCGTTTTCTATATTGAGTCTCCTCTTTTTCCCGATACATTTTTTATTTGTGAAAAAGCCTTTCAAATTTTTAAAAAATTGTGTGAACGTTTTAATTGGAAACCGCACCTGGGTTGGATACATTCTTTACTTTGAAGGGCTGCCAGGAATTAGAGGCGGTATTGTTGCTCCCAACGGAAGGCCATGGCCGGCACAACAAATAGTTCCGGATGAAAACCTGCACATGCTCGATTATTGGTATGCCCGCGATTATGAACCTTTGCAGGATCTAAAAATCATTCTGAAACACTACAAATATTTAGGTGGTTGACTTATCATTGAACGGCGTGGTATCTTTATTGTAATCTTATTGTTTTGAATGGCACGAATCATTGACATAAAAATTCCTAAAGCGATTGCTTCCGCGTTGCGTCTTCCTGAGAACGATCCCAGAAGGCAGCAACTGAACGTATTGAAGAAGTTGCTCAAAAAATCAAGGTTCACTGAATTTGGCCAGGAATATCGCTTCGATGAGATTTTACTGGGCAGGCATGTGGGAAAAGAATTTCAGTCAATGGTGCCGGTTCATGACTACAATAAAATTTATGAAAGGTGGTGGAAGAAGACACTCGAAGGCGTTCCTGATGTTACATGGCCGGGCAAGATCAAATATTATGCGTTAAGCTCGGGAACGTCTGAGTCTGCGAGCAAATACATTCCGGTTACAAAAGAAATGCTGCGAAGCAATCGCATCAATTATATCAGGCAACTCCTTTCCCTTTTTACTTACGAGCATCTGCCACGCAATGCAGTTACGAAAGGTTTTTTAATGTTGGGTGGCGCCACCGATTTGCAGAAAAATAAAGCGGGTTGGTTTGCCGGGGACCTTAGCGGTATTTTGGCAAAGAACCGACCTTTCTGGTTCCAGACATTTTATAAACCCGGCGGCCGCATTGCAAAAATTAAAGACTGGAATGAAAAGCTGCATGAGATAGTTGAGAAAGCGCCTGATTGGGACATCGGCTATATTGTTGGCGTTCCTGCATGGTGCCAGATGTGCATGGAGATGATCGTTGAACATTATAAGCTGAATACCATTCACGATATATGGCCTAACCTTGGATTTTTTGTTCATGGCGGCGTTGCTTTTGAACCTTACAAAAAAGGGTTTGAGAAATTATTGGGCAAGCCAATCGTTTACATAGAAAATTATTTATCGAGCGAAGGATTTATCGGTTATAAGGATCATCAGGATGCGAAAGGAATGAAGCTGATTCTTGACAACAATATCTTCATGGAGTTTGTTCCTTTCAACGATAAAAATTTTAACAGTGACGGTAAGATGGTTGAAAAACCCGAAGCGCTAATGATACATGAAGTGGAAGAAGGTAAAGACTATGCCTTGTTGATGAGCACTAATGCAGGTGCCTGGCGTTATTTGATTGGTGATACGGTAAGGTTTGTAAATCTTGACAAAAACGAAATTGTCATCACCGGCAGAACAAAACATTTTCTAAGTCTTGTCGGCGAGCATTTGAGTGTGGAGAACATGAATAAAGCCATTGAAATGGTGAGCGAAGAATTTAATATCTGTATTCCTGAATTCACTGTTGTTGGATTCCCTTACGAAAATTTATTTGCGCATAAATGGTATGTTGCCTGCGATGATCCTATTGATTCAAATGTTTTGGTGAAAAGGATTGATGAACATTTGTGCCAACTAAATGATGATTATGCAACAGAAAGAACAAGTGCATTAAAAGAAGTATTTCTTGAAAAACTGCCTGAAGAAACTTTTTTAAAGTTCATGGAGCGAAAAGGAAAACTCGGTAGCCAGCATAAATTTCCTCGTGTAATGAAAGGAAAAATGTTGCAGGACTGGAACGAGTTTTTAAGTACAAGCCTTCAGGCACAAAATTCTAAATGATCACAAAAGATGTATCCACCATCTCTTCCGTTAATCAACACCTAACTTTTACCTTCGCCGATTTATGGATGCCTTAATTAAGGGAATCACATTGGGACTATTGCTTGCTATCTCGGTAGGGCCGATTGTATTTACTGTAATTAAGCAGAGCATTGCAAACGGACATAAAGGTGGACTGATTTTCATAGCCGGCATTTCACTTAGTGACATTCTTCTTGTTGTTTTCAGCAACCTTTTTACAAATCTTTTTGATCTCTTAAACGCACACAAAAAAGTACTTGCTGTAATTGCGAGTGTGTTTTTAATTGCTGTTGGTATTTTCTACATCTTCTTTAAAAAAACAAAGGTCGATGCGAACGGCGATGTCAACTTGCAGACAAGACATTACACCAAACTGTTTGTAACGGGTTTTATTATGAACATTTTTAACCCGGGTATCATTATTTTTTGGTTAACAACAGCAACAACGTTTGTTGGCGACTCTGTCAACCAACGTATCGTCATTTTTACAACTGCACTTATCATTGCTTTAACCGCTGATGTTGCCAAGGTTTTATTAGCAAGTAAAATCCGCCAACGGATGACTGCAAAAAATATTCACCTCGTCAATCAGGTCAACGGCATCGTGTTAGTTGCCTTTGGCGTGTTCATTATCTTCTTCGGCTAATTAACAAAACAGTTAAGTCTTTCATCCTAAGGTTAGGCATGCAAAAGCTGATGCTTATTTTCTTTTTATTCTTTTATCAGTTTGCGTTTGCTCAGCGAGGTTTCCTGTATGTGAAAAAGAAAGGCTTTAAAAAAGTAAGAAGCTTTGAAGAAGGAAGCATGATCAAAATTCAAACAAAAGATAACCAGGTTATTTATGGAGGATTGGCCTGGGTGAAACGAGATTCGATTTATGTGAATGGGTATTGGTTTGAAGTTTCAGATATCAAGAAAATAATTCTCGGCAGGAAAAAATTTCATTTTGATTCAAAAACCTTTTTGCTGACCACCGCGGGTGTAGCTATTTCAACTGCGGGCATGGCGCTAGCAGAATGGGCAAGCTTCAAAGATGCTTTTGTTTATTCGGCTGGCATCGGCTATGGCAACTTCGTCATTGCTAATTTCCCATCGCTCAAAAGAAAGAAATATAACATCGGTAAAAAATTTACGCTGCAGACACTCGATCCTCATTTCTGATTTTTTCTTTCAAGTTCTATCTTGCATGCCATGAAGAAAGACAGGAGCCTGCTGCAAAGGATATGGAGATTTCTCTGGAAAACATTCCTCATTCTTTTTATTGCACAACTGGTTTACATTATTGTTTTAAAGTGGATCAATCCTCCAATTACTTTGACCCAGCTTTCCAGTTTTATTAGTGGCGATGGATTAAAAAGAGATTATGTTGGTTACGACGAAATGTCCCCTCAAATAAAACTTGCCGTTATTTCTTCTGAAGATCAAATTTTTCCAGACCATGATGGTTTTGATTGGAAGAGTATTGAAAAAGCGATGAAGTATAATAAAAGAAAGCCTGGCCGGGTACGCGGCGCAAGTACCATCAGCCAGCAAACAGCCAAGAATGTTTTTTTATGGCAGGGAAGAGACTGGATCCGCAAAGGGCTTGAAGTTTACTTCACAAAAATGATTGAACTGGTCTGGGGAAAGAGAAGAATTCTTGAAGTGTATTTGAATGTAATTGAAATGGGAAAAGGAATTTACGGAGCCGAAGCCGCTGCCCAAAATTATTTTAATAAACCTGCTAAAAATTTAAGTCGCCAGCAAGCGGCAATGATTGCTGCCTGTTTGCCCAATCCAAAAAAGTTTACAGTAAAACCAGTATCGCCTTACGTGGTTGTAAGAAGCAGTTGGATCGTTAGACAAATGAATGCTCTGGAAAGAGATCCCGATGTTCAGAGGATCATTAAGTAATAGTAAACGACAATGGCAGGTTGTTTGACAATGAAATTCATCGTCTTTGAAAAACGGTGTCGATAATACTTACAGCCATTTGCAACCGCTGCGCATCTGTTCCTGAGATTTCCGCCCATTTTGTTTTTTGATTGATCATCAGGTCCCGATAGATGTGGAATAACTTCTTTCGAAACTCAAGATCCGGATATTCTCTCAATTCATCTTTCACCCATGGCAGGTCAACATCGCACAATAAATACAAATCGTATTGACGTTTTGCAATTTGTTTCAATATCCATGTATGGCAATTTTCAAAAACAACTTCGCACCAAACTTTCATTACGTACATGTCGGTGTCGATGAAATAGAAATTCTTTGCCTGCGATAACATCGTGTCTTCCAGCTCCAGTTGGCCATGCGCAATGTTTAATAAATCTGCAAAGTTGTATTTGCCTTTCGTCTCTAATAAGTATTCTCTTGCAAACTCAGGGCACCAACAGGTTTTATAATGTTCAGCAAGTTGAGCACAAAGAGTGCTTTTGCCTGTTGATTCCGGTCCTATTACAACAATCTGCTTCATTAGTTTTCGAATTCAAAATTAGATGATCGATGAACAGCTTTTGCTCTTTCCTGCCATTCTAACAATCCAAACACCGCTAATCCTAACAGAATAACATAATACATACTTGTCAACGCATATCCTTTAATAAAATAAAGCGGAATTGAAGTGACGTTGGTGGCAATCCACCAGTACCAGCTTTCTACTTTCTTTTTTGCCATTAGCCACATTCCCGTAAAAGCGGTTGCCGATGCAAACGAGTCCAGCGCTGGAATTGTGTTTGCATAAAAAGCATTCTTTGCCCATGTAAGCGCAAAAAAAATGGTTATGTAAAAAAAGGCGAAGAACAATATCTGCCGCATCGATTCTTTGAACGAGCTACTTGTTATGTGCAGAACAATTTCATGTTGTTGGTTTCTTCTTGCCCACAAAATCCATCCATAAATACTCATTACCGTGTAATAAAAATTTACAGACGCTTCGCCAAACAACGAACCTTCTATACTGATGTAAACATAAATTATGGTATTGATCAAGCCGACCGGATAAACTAAAATGTTTTCTTTTTTGGAAAAGAATACGCTTGCAATTCCTGTAACAACGGCAATGTATTCAAGTAAAGAAGTTTGTTGAACCTGTGCAATAAATTTTTGGATGAAATCATGCATGGGATGCAAACCTAATTAAATAGACTTGTACCAGTGCATTGGTTTCAAAAATCTCTTACCCTTAGTTGTCTGGAACATTGTGCGTATTTGGTCGTGCCCCGGATACGGGTGTTTGGTTACTTCAAAATGTAAATGGGAAAAAAGAGCGTAACCGGTTTTTCCTGCCAAACCGATCACATCTCCCTGCTTAACCGTATCGCCAAGATTTACCAATGCACCATTGTATTTTAAATGCCAGTAGTTTGCATAGGTACCATCATCATGTTGTATTATTACATGATTACCTTCAGATAAATATCCAGGGTTAATGCCACCTAGTTTTGAATCTTCTTTAACAGCAACAACAATTCCACTTCTTGCAGCGCAAATCTTCGTTCCCCTTTTCATTTTAAAGTCTAAGGCTATTTCACCTCTGTGCGATAAAAATTTTGATAGATATCCCTGGACTAACAAAAATGATTTCCCCTTTTCGTATGGAAGCGAATAAGCAAAACCATACAACCCGTCATAGTTTTCATTTTCTTTTTGCGAGCCCGAATTAGTCTGTGAGAATGCAAGTTGCTCTAAACACATACATAAGACCAACACCACTGTTTTCATACATACAAAATAACAAAAGCTTTTATTACTACATTTAATGTATGAGTGTATGCAGAACATCTTCAACCTCTTCTTTTTTTGCCAAGCTTGTTAATCCGTTGCTGTGTTTGATCATTGTTTTTGCACTACTTTATCTTGGACAGGAAATTTTGAAGCCACTTGCTTTTTCAGGACTGATGGCTTTGTTGTTAATTACACCTTGCAGGTTCTTCGAAAAGCAGGGTTTTCCCCGTGGCGTTTCTGCATTGATATCAATGATACTTGCTTCTATTGTTTTCGTGATCATATTTTATTTTATTTCCAACTCCATCGTAAGCTTCAGGAAAGATCTTCCGCTGATGATTCAGAACATCAATGACTCCATCGTTCAAATGGAGTTGTGGGCACAGAAGACCTTTCACGTCAGCAAGCAAAACATGCAGGACATTGTGAACTCATCCTCCAACGAAATGCTACCTTCTACTTCATCAATAATTAATCAAACAGTTACCACCTTAACCAGTTTGCTTTTTCTTGGGATCATTCTTTTTATCACAACATTTCTTTTGTTACTCTATCGCGGATTGATTGTTTCATTCTTCATGAATCTTTTTGCAGACCAATATTCAACAAACATTGCCAATGTGTTTTCAAAAACACAGTTTGTGATTCGAGGCTATATTGTTGGATTGCTGATCGAAATGATCATTGTGGCCGCAGCTTATTCGGCTGCATTTCTATTGCTCGGAGTGAAATACGCTTTCCTGCTTGCTGTTATCGGGGCTATACTCAACATCGTCCCTTACCTCGGGGTTATTATAACAGCCGTACTTACTGCGCTAATTACGTTCACAACAAATTCACCAAGTACGGTTATTTGGGCCGTCGGCTCCATCATTGTTATTCACATGATCGATAGCAATATTCTATCGCCAAGAATTATTGGGTCAAGGGTAAAGATCAATGCACTGGCATCAATTGTTGGAGTCATTATGGGAAGTGCTTTGTGGGGACTCCCGGGCACATTCATGGCCATGCCTATTATTGCCATCATGAAAGTTGTGTTTGAAGAAATTGAACCCCTTCGTCCATTTGCAATTCTGCTGGGCGATGATGCGGAAGTGAAATCGATAACAAAGCCGGTGATCAATAAAATTGCGAGAACTGTTAGTCGGAAAAAGACAAAAAAATAGCATCTCTTTCGAGATGCTTCAGAAAATTTATTTGCTGCTGTAATTACTCTGCTTCTGCAACCACTTCTTTTACTTCGGGGATCATTCTCTTCATCATTCCTTCAATGCCTGCTTTTAAGGTGATCATCGATGAAGGGCAGCCGCTGCAGCTTCCCTGCAACATCAGGTTCACCACACCATCATCGTAGCTTCTGAACTGGATAGCGCCGCCATCCATTTCAACTGCAGGACGAACATAGTTGTCGAGTAATTCTTTAATTCTTTTTACAACATCGCTGTCATCAGCCAAAACATCATTGCTGCTTTCTGGTTTGCGAACGGCAACTTCTTCTTCGTTCACTACAGGTTTATCTTCCTGGAGATATTCTTTCAGAAATTCGCGGATAGCAGGAATAACATCGTTCCAATCCGTGTCAGCAGTTTTTGTAAGCGTAACAAAGTTGGAAGCAATGAAAACTGCTTTTATAAAAGGGAAACCAAAAAGCTCAGTTGCCAACGGCGAAGGCTTTGCGCTTTCCACATCAGGAAAATCAATGCTTTTGCCTGGATATAAAAGTTTGTTAGCCACAAACTTCATGGTTTCAGGGTTAGGCGTCATCTCGGTGTATATACTGATGATCGGGTTGCCTGTCTTAATCATAATCTCACTGTGTTTAGCGTACAAATTTACCAATGTTACTGTTAAAAGGAAGCTATGAAAACGGAATTTGCGGATTTCGTAAAACAGCTTATAAATAGCTTTCGAAAATGGTCCTGTGCCTTTCGGGAAGAAAAGGAACAGAAAGCAGTTTTTTGAGAATTGATTTGTCGCTTCCCTTTGAATAATAACAATCTACATAATTAGATACGGTGACATTAATCGGAGATCGTTCATTTAGCCGAATCTCATCATTAACCTGGATTGTTCCTTCTTCAAAGACTTTAAAATAAATGCCGTTTCTTTTTTCCTCCATAAAACGTTCAATCATATTTGGCAAACCAAACCTGATGTTTAGTTTAAAACAGGGAAAACGCGGCTGAATAACCTGGAACTTAGCTGTACCGATTTCATAAATATCCCCGATTCTTACATCGTGATCTAACAAGCCTGATGTAGTAAGATTTTCTCCGAACATGCCGTGCTGCCAGTCATCTCTTTGCTGAATGGCTTTCCAATGATGGTAGTGAGAAACATCATAAGCATAAACAGCTTTGTTGATGCCTCCGTGAACATTAAGGTCCGATTGTTCATCACCTTCAATATTGAGGAAAGAAACTTTCCTGCTGTCATTAACAGGATGCTTGAAAATGCTTGTCCGAACTATTTTCCCCATCCAGTTAAATTCCTGCGGCTTACCAACATTCAGTGAAACCAGTTTCATGTTAGAAAGATACAACCAACAGGAATTTTATCTGCAATTAGAAAGTATGCTTAACTCCCGCCGTTGCATAAAACATGTTTTGTCCTCTTTCAGAAAGATATGGTCTGCCAGCGATTGTTACGAGGTTTTGCGGAAGAATGTATGATGGTGTAACTAAAGCCATCCATTTTCCTCTTGCATAAACCAAAGGCATCGAAAACTCATATGCAAGCACACTGAATTTTGTTTCACTTTCATTTACTTGCTCAGAACTTCCGGGAAAGAATAGAAAGCCGCTTTTCTTTTTATAGTAAGTGTTTGTGAAATTTTGGGTGCCTGCATAAGCATAAAAAGAAGGATCAATCACCAGCACACTATTATTCTTCAATTGTTTTCTTACCAGGTGATCCAAGCCTGCCGTTACACCGAAATCTATTTTGTCGCTGTACTTTAAGTCACCACCAACAGTAACATTAAGCATCTTATTCAACCTGGAAAAGCTTAATCCTGTCTGTGCTTTTAATGCAGATTGAACCAACTCACTGCTTTGTTTGTAAAATGGTTTCAGGATATACAGATTGGTGATCCACTTATCGGTTGTGTGCAAATAACCAATACTTGTAACCGTTCCTGCGTATTCAAGAGACTGCACCGCATTATTTACAAACACAGGTGATGCGCTTACATACACATCTTTTGTGAACCATAATTCCGCTGAAGGAAAAACAGCGGAACTTTTTAAACTGTCTGTCCGGCCATAGTAATTTAATCCGCTGTTGTAGTTGATACCTATTTTGAATTTTGGTTTTTGTTGCTGCGTACTGTCGTTTTGTGCGGATGAGAATTGAAACGATAATAAAGAAATACTGAGAACAATTATTTGAATTCTTTTCATAACGGTCAGGGTTTTAAAAACACCATCCCGCAATTCGGCGGGATGGTGATCAATAAGGTAGGGATTAAATTATTGCTTTTTAGCTTTTACCTGCGTTTTTGATTGTGCAGAAGTACTTGAAGAAATGCCAGTTTTATCTGCATTAATGTCCTGATTTGCACTTGTTTCATTTTTTGCACCAAAAACAGCCGATTTGTCGTTAGCATGTTCCTTTGCCTTGTCCGAAGCTTTTACTGCAGCTTGTGATTTTGCACGTGTATTTGTTTTTACTTCAGCTTTTGTATCATCAGCCGTGCTTTCTGTTTTTTCTGTTGTCGTTACAAGCTCTTTCTTTGCCTGGTCTTTTTTTGCTTTAGCATCTTCACTTATTTTTTTACCATTGACTTTTACGCCGGTATTTTCTGAGGTGCTAACAGTTGCATCACTAGTCAAAACAGAGTTTTCATTAGCATGCGTTTTTGCATTTTCGTTAACGTTGGCGTTTGACTTCAAAGCGCCATTCGCACGGGCTTCTGTTCTTACATCAATGCCAGTAGTTGTTTTGTCTTTTGCTGTTGTGCTGACTTGCGTGCCTTTGTTTACTGTGGCCTTAGTAGCACTGTTTGCAGAAGCTTTTGCTTCGGCTGCTTTTGACGTGCTTGCAGAAACGGTGTTTTTAGTAGCAACGGTCGCTCTTGTAGCAGCATTGGTAGCCGCCTGAGTACTGGCATTAATGTTGGCCGCCGCTTTTGTGCTGTTTGTTACGCCTAAACCAACTTGTGCAAATGAAAATGTAGCGGTCAAGAGTGATGCAGATAATAGCATCAGGGTTTTACTTGTCTTCATAGATCAAAAGTGTTTTTTAAGGTTTTCGGGATAATAGAAGGGAAATGTGTGCCGAAGGTTTAAAAATGGGGATAACATTTTTTTAAGACGTTGTTAATGTGCTTAACAGGTTTTCAAAAAGAAAGACTTATGAATAAAAAACAACGCTTATAAAAAGCGAATGTTGATGGTGTTGGAAATTCAATTGGATTGGCAATGCTTTTCTTTGTGCACTGGTACTCGTTACGAGTTTAATTAGAGGGGCAATGTGATATTATTCTTTACTTTTTTTCTTGACAAAAAAAGTAACAAAAAAGTCAAGGCGATTCGATGGGTCACATTCCGACGGATGAAGATTTCTTAAGGCGAATTGCCGGTGGTAAGAGTATGTTATTGGACGGGCCTTAATTCAGTTACTCTGCTTCGTGTTATTGTAGTTTTCTGGAGGCGCTGAATTTTCACTGCGTATATTTTCTTCCCTTGTGCTTTTGTTAGTGAAAAATGAAGCGCTTGAGCAGTTCCTATAATTTGAAGACGTGGCATTTGGCTGGAGTAATGCTCTTATTGGTTCTAAACATTCCACCGCTTTTTATTCTACCATTCATTGAATCATTCGGTAAGTATTCAACTTGGATATTTCTAATCAATTTAAATTTGAACAGCCTGCACGATCCACCGCTCCGGCGGGGTGATGAATGAAAATAAGGGAGTGCTTGCTAAGCGCTTTCCCAAATATAACTGTAGTGAAAACTGTATACACGATCAAGGCACATCTAAAAACGTTTCAAGCTAATTTGACCTAACGATTAGTAAAAATTATTCGAGCACTGCAGTGGCGATGGGCGGACTGGCTCGCGGAGCGGTTAGCGCCGTTCCTTGACTTTTTTGCTCCATTTTTTTGTCAAGAAAAAAAGTGGAGCAAAAATCGACATCACCCATTTACAATCATCAGCTTTGCATAATTCAACATGATCTTCTTCTCTCCATTCGCATCAAACTTAATTGTAGCAACAGGATTATGTGCCGAACCTTCCAGCTTGACCACGTCACCAAAGCCAAACTTTTGATGCTCTACTCTCATGCCTTCTTTCAGAGTTGAAATATCACTCGGAACAAAATTAGCAGATGGAACATGCGCCACCTCTTTTGGCTTTGCATTACCGGAGATCAATGTTGATACAAAACTTTTTTCTTTCTTATCATTGCTTGTACCTGCACCAAAGCCACGATTCATTCGCTCAAATGCGTTACCCCATAGGTTAGATGATGTTTGATTTTTTACTCCGCCACCTGCAAATGATTTATCAATGAACTCCATTGGTACTTCATCAATAAACCGGCTTTGATCGCTTTGTATCAATGAACCAAACTTGTAACGTGTGTTGGCATAAGTGAGATATAATCTTGTCTTTGCTCTTGTAATGGCAACATAAAACAAACGTCGCTCTTCTTCCAACTCTTCTCTTGTGTTTATGCTCATTGCATTCGGAAACAAACCTTCTTCCAGGCCACCAACAAATACTACTGGAAACTCCAAACCTTTTGCCGCATGTATGGTCATCAGCTTCACGGTATCTGCATTGGGGTCTTTTTCATCTGCATCGGTAAGCAAGGTAACCTGTTGCAGGTAGGCAGCTAAACTTTTATCTCCTACTTCACCGCTTTCTTCACTCATTGGCGTTTCGGTAAATTCTTTTATAGAGTTCAACAACTCCTGTACGTTCTCATATCGTTGCACACCTTCGGTGCTTTTATCATTGAAAAGCTCTTTCACAAAATTGGTTTGCTTGCCTACATGAAATGCCAAGTCGTATGCATTCTTTGTTTGCAGCATGCTGTGAAAGCTTCGTATCATCAGTACAAATTCTTCAATGGCCTGCAGCGTTCCCGATTTGAAACCGAACATGGGTGCACTTTCCAATACCTCCCACATGCTGATGTTGTTTTCATTGGCAGAAAGTATGGCCCTGTCAACAGAGGTTTTACCAATACCCCGAACAGGATAATTGATGATGCGTTTCAATGCTTCTTCATCCTTTGTATTAACGATGATGCGCAGGTAAGCAATGTAATCCTTGATCTCTTTGCGCTGGTAGAATGAAATGCCTCCGTAAATGGTGTACGGAATATTCATCCTTCGCAGGCTTTCCTCGAACGAACGGCTTTGCGCATTGGTTCTATAGAGAACAGCAAATTCTTTATTGTTGAAATGGTTGCGGAGCTTTTGTTCCTGTATTTGATCGGCAACAAATTTTCCTTCTTCATTGTCGGTCATGGTGCGGACAAGCCTTATTTTTTCGCCGGCGGTATTTTCTGTAAAAAGTGTTTTAGGAATTTGTCCCTTATTGTTTTTAATGACCTCGTTGGCAATGGTAAGAATATTTTGTGTGCTGCGATAGTTCTGTTCCAGCTTAATCACTTTTACTTCGTCATAGTCCTTCTGAAACTGCAGTATGTTTTGAATGGTGGCGCCGCGGAAGGAATAAATACTCTGTGCATCATCTCCCACTACGCAAACATTTTCGTGAACAGCACCCAGTAGTTTGATCACCTCGTACTGTGCAGGATTGGTATCCTGGTATTCGTCTATCAGAATGTACTTGAACTTATGCTGGTATTTATGCAATACCTCGGGAAAGGTTTTCAGCAGCTCGTACATTTTAAAAAGAAGATCATCAAAATCCATTGCGCCATTCTTGAAGCAACGCTTGCTGTAGGCATCATAGATTTGCCCGATCATAGGGCGGTTGGCCCGCATGTCTTCCTGCTGAATGCTGTAATCCATGCTGTATTCCTTTGGACCTACGAGTGCATTCTTTGCCGCAGAAATTCTATTGTAAACAGCATTGGGTTTATAATGCTGCACATCTAAATTCAATTCCTGTACAACCGTTTTTATCACACTCTTGGCATCATCGGTATCGTAAATAGTAAAGGAGTTTGGATAGCCAATGCGGTGTGCTTCTGCACGAAGAATCCTTGCAAACACGGAGTGAAAGGTGCCGATGTATAAATTCCTGGCTTCGCGGTTGTGAAGAATGTGCTCAACACGTTCTTTCATTTCGGCCGCGGCCTTGTTGGTAAATGTGAGGGCAAGTATATTAAATGCATCCACGCCTTTTGCCATCAGGTGGGCAATACGGGTGGTAAGCACTTTGGTTTTTCCGCTGCCGGCTCCAGCCACAATCATCAATGGTCCTTCAGTAGTGAGAACAGCATCACGTTGTCTTTCGTTCAATCCCTTCAGGTAATCTTGCATAAAATAGTCTCTTTTGTCATCCCTGGCTGAGTTTAGGCTGAGCCTGACGAAGTGTCGAAGGGATGGTAAATGTAGAAGAGGCGAAGGTAAATTTTTGCAGCCGTTTTGGGAGCTGAAAAGAAGGATTTAAAATGAGAATCTTGTTAAAGAAAGATAGGATGATGTACTTAACTGAATTGCTACTATTAAACTTTTGTTGTGTCACTCACTTGTACGGTTGGGAAGTTGATTGAGCATTGTGCAGGCTTTATTTTTCACCGCGTTTAATTTTTTTGGTAAACCACCCGGAATACAATGTGACAATAAATTTCTTGGAAAGTAATTGCGTACTACGAACCTAGGTGCATACAAGGTAAGGTCGAAAGCATATTTTCATAATGAACCGAATAAAGCAACGAGGCGTAAGACCTTTATTGTTCATTGGAACAACGCTATATTGCATCCTTTAAGAAGAAAATGATTTGTTTACGTGGTATTCACGAATGACGGAGGACAAACTTCGAAAGGATGGGTGCGAAAGAAAGACCTAGGGAATTTTAATGCTGCTCAATTTTGAGGAATGAAACCTGCCTCTGCCGGTTAGTATTTGTAAAATGAGTTACCGGTAGCTTGGCCTGCATCAAGTACAAAGCGGTTAGCTTATTTCAAACGTGTTTCCACAATAGCGTTCGACAGATCCTCTTCAATTTCGTACAACCAACGTTGCGAGCCGGGCACCAATTTCCAGTGGTTGCCATCTTTGCGTTTTACACTGAAAGAAAAAGGCTTTTTGTTTTCATCTACAGAGGTGATAAAGAATTTTACGCCGTTGAAATTCTCGAGGCGGGTAAATTCAAATAACCTTTTTTCATTGCCCACTGTAATTTGTTTTGCAAATCTTTCCATGAAGCTGATTTTATTGATGATCGTTTTAAAGAAAAAGCCCCGTGTTACCGGGGCTTTAAAATATTTAGTACCTGTTTTTGTTATAACTGTTACCGTTATTAAAGTTTCGGCCACCGCCGTAACCACCGCCACCGCGGGGCTTGTCTTCCTTTGGCCTGGCTTCCGTTACATTAATGGTTCTGCCTTCAACATCGCCACCGTTCAATTCGGCAATTGCTTTTTTAGCAGCCGCATCATCACTCATTTCCACAAAGCCAAAGCCACGTGATTTACCGGTTTCTCTGTCGGTTATAACTTTTGCTGAGGTTACTTCTCCATAAGGAGTGAAAAATTCTTTCAGGTCTTCATCTCTTACGTTGAAGCCTAAGTTTGAAACGTAAATGTTCATACTTGTTTGTTTAAATTTTTTAAGATTCGAGAGGCAAAGAGTAAGTAACTAAGATGCGGTATGGCAGAATAATTAATTTACTGATGCAAGGCTCAAATTAACAGACCGAAGATAGTCTTTATTTATGGGGATAGTGCTAATGTCGTCATAAGACTGTTGTTGAGCTTAAACCATTTGCAAAAACTTCTTACATTTTTCATTTTGATTTTAAATCATATAACATGCCCTTTTGATTTTTGTGCCTTGCGAATTCCACCAACAGATCTTATCAATTGAAGAGAAAATCAGGTATTACCGGCTCATTTGGATGAAGTATGACTTACCAGCCGACCTCTCCGTTTTTTTAGTAGCGCTTCCGCTTTGTTTGGGAATTGCACTGGCTTCGGGGGCTCCATTGTATTCGGGCATTCTTTCAGGAATCATTGGAGGCATTGTTGTTTCCTTGATCAGCGGTTCGCAACTGGCATTATCAGGACCGGCAGCGGGATTATCAACAGTTGCCTGCGGTGTTCTTGGTGCTATACCGATGACGGCTGTAATTGTACGTGGCGCTGCCAATATTGATGCGGGTGCAAGAACTAAGCTTTCCGCATTTACGCACGGATTTTTTTTATTGCTTGCAGTTGCTGCCATTCCCTTTGCATTGAATAAAATTCCGAATGCTTCCTTGGCGGCCATTCTTTTGGTGACTGGTTATAATCTGACCAAGCCGAAACTTTATCGCAGTATGTGGCAACTGGGATGGGAAACAATTCCTGCCATTTGTTTTAACCATCGGGGTTATTCTTGCAACTGATCTTTTGGTTGGTGTGAGTATGGGTTACTGCTTTCGATTTATTTTATCATCCAGAATAATTTTAAAGCTGATTACAACATCATTAAAACTGTGAAGGAAGGATGCGATTGTTATTTGATACGGTTGAATTCCAACGTAACATTCCTTAACAAGGTGAAGTTGCGTGATGCCTTGGAAGATATTCCGGACAACAGTTGCTTAACTATTGATGGCAGTCACTGCTATTTTATTGATTATGATATCCTGGAGATCATCAGTGACTATGATCATGAAGCAGAGGATAGAGACATTTCTGTCCAGCTGATCAATAACCAGAAAGTGAATGTGACAGCCATCACCAGGAAGATAACCCGTCTCATCATTTTTCATCGGCACAGGCTTTGTAAAAGTTGTGGTATGAAAAAGATGATGATTGGGATAGTGGCACTAGTGGTGTTCAACTCCTGCACACAGGTAGCCGGCTGGTTCGGCACAAACTCAGACAGCACAAGTGGTAAAAATGTAGACAGCAGTTCCTACGCAGCTTATGCAAGAGACGAGAGCATAACGCAGGCCAATGCGTACTCTGATCTGTTTCTCGATAGCAATGCAGTAGAATCATTTATTCAAAAAGAAAAATTAGCTGATTCCTCTGCTAACGCTATGCGCAATTTTTACAAAGTAAGAAACTATGAATTCGCATGGTTCAATTCCGGTGGTCCCACCGAACAGTCGAGAGGACTTTGGAGCTTGTATGCAAGTGAAAAAGATAGTGCTTCTAAAGATCCTGCGAAGAATTTGAGCGAAAGGATGGATACAATACTGCAACGCGATTCCATCACAGTAAATAAAAACGATTCTTCTTTTGTTCAAACAGAGCTGGCGTTAACACAGCAATTGATTCAATATGCTTCGGAAAACCCACAGCATATTAATAAAAACGCTATTTACTACTTAGTGCCCGCAAAGAAAATGAACACGATGGATTATGCAGATTCGATCCTGAACAAACAAAAAGATTCATCGTTGTATGCAGGCAATAAAAAGTACAATGCTTTGAAACAGCAACTTGCCAATTATTATTCCATTGCAAAGAAAGGAGGTTGGGGAACCATTACAGGAAGCTCGCAATTGAAGAAAGGAATGAAGTCGCCGCAGGTTGTGAGCCTGAAAAAACGATTGCAGTTATCGAAAGATTATAATGGAACAGATACGACAAACGTTTTTTCTGATTCACTTGAAACAGCAGTAAAAGCATTCCAGCAAAGGAATGGTTTGAAGCCAACCGGCGTTGTGAATGACTCCATGATCAATGTGCTAAACATTCCAGTAGAGCAACGCATTCAACAAATAATTGTTAACATGAACCGCAGTTTATGGATGCCGGAACAAACTGACAGCAGCAGGATAGAAATCAACATTCCATCTCAGATGTTAGTTGCTTATGCGGATAGTGGTAAAGCTCTTGAAATGCCTGTCATTGTAGGTAAGGAAGGCAGCGCCACAACGATGTTCAGCAGTAATATCAACCAGATCGTTTTTAATCCTGCGTGGAATATTCCTGAGAGCATTGTAAAAAATGAGATCATGCCTAAGATGAAATCCGATGCTACTTACCTGAAGAAAAATAATATGGAAGTTGTGAAGCAAGCCGATGTTCCTGAGCTCAAACAATTGCCGGGGAAAAATAATCCGCTTGGTAAAGTAAAATTCCTGTTCCCTAATACCCATGATATTTATTTGCACGATACACCGGATAAAACAGCTTTTGCAAAAACAGATAGAGCTTTAAGCCATGGTTGCATTAGGGTGCAAGACGCAGCTAAGCTTGCTCAATATCTCTTGCATGATCAAAGCGACTGGAATGCACAAAAGATCAATGCTGCCATGAACAGTGGCAAGGAGCAAACAGTTGATTTGAAAACAAAAGAACCGGTAAATATTACTTATCTCACTGCATGGGTGGATGAAAACGGTATGATGAATTTCAGGCCGGATATCTATAATCATGATAAGGATGAAATAGCAAAAATGTTTGCATCCTGATCATAGATCAACGTCTCTAAAACAAAAGCCTCATGGGTTGAAGTGAAAGATGAATTATCTTCAATCATTATGAGGCTTTTTAGTTTTATCCTGTTCATGTTTATTGCAACAACAGTAGTTGCTCAGAAAAATTATTACTTGCTGATAGGAACGTATACGAAAGGGAAAAGCACCGGTATGTACGTTTATGATTTCAATAAAAAAAATGGTTCTGTAACAATTTTGGACTCAGTACAAACTCCCAATCCGTCTTACCTGGCTGTGGCCCCCAATCAAAAATTTGTGTATGCAGTAAGTGAAACAAAGCGTGGAGACTTCAGCGGTAAGATCCGTTCGTTTTCTTTTGATAAAAAAACGGGACAGCTCCATTTCATAAATGAACAAGCATCTGTTGGTGACAATCCCTGTTACGTTATTGTTGACAAAACAGGTAAATGGGTGATTGATGCCAACTACTCAAGCGGAACATTATCTGTGCTTCCAATTAAAAGCGATGGAAGTCTTGGAGAAGCCGTGAGTTCTTCGCAACACGCGGGGCATGGCACCAATGCACAAAGACAAGAAGGACCGCATGTCCATTCAACCGTTCTTTCTCCTGATAACACATATTTGTTTGTGCAGGACCTGGGCATTGATAAGATCATCATTTACTCTTTTAACGATAAGACAGGAGCGATTTCAAGAAAGGACAGTGTGAAACTGCAGGATGGTTCAGGGCCGAGGCATTTTACTTTTCATCCAAATGGTAAATGGGCTTATGTAGTCCAGGAAATGGAAGGAACCGTAACCACATTCGATTATCAAAACGGCAAGCTGAAACCGGTGCAAACTATTTCCACGCTTCCTGCAGGATTCAATCAATATTTTACTGCTGCTGATATACACGTGAGCAACGACGGAAAGTTTTTATATGCGACCACTAGAGATTCTGCAAACATCATCACTGTTTTTAAGGTTGATCAAAAGACGGGAAAGCTTTCTGCTGTCGGAAGCCAACCGGTGATGGGTAAAACACCACGCAATTTTAATTTTGATCCGGGCGGTGATTATTTGTTAGTAGCCAATCAGAACAGTGATAATGTTGTGATCTTTAAAATCAACCATCAAACAGGAATGTTGACGGATACAGGAAACAGGATTGATGTTGGAAGCCCGGTTTGTATTAAGTGGATTGAGAAGTAAATATTCAACCTGTTCAAGCTTGATATTGTTGAATCAAAGAATGACTATTGAATTATTGTGATAAGAATTACTGCCTAGAACGGAGCCCATTCACTTCGTTCAGGGTAAACTCTGCAAGCAAAGCGTAATAAGTAGTAATGACGCTGGCTTCATAAATTTCCAATCTTCGAAGAGCTCAGGATGACATTTACCAACCCTTTATTCTTCCTTTCCACTCATCTTTTCGGAGGTAAACTGATTCTTGATATACTCATTAAAGAAAGACCCTGCTGAGCCTTCGCATTCGATATATAATTGGAAAATCTTCCACATTCGCGGGGGTACATTGTAATAGCGGTAGACGTTGCCTGTGCGGAATTCGATCTCCATTAGTTTTTCCTTTTCGTTGTAATCAACGCGGTGAATCGTGGAGGACTTAGTTGTGAATACAGGCTTTGACATAAGACAAATAAGGATTAACACATAAAAAATTATACCAACAGATTCGAATGAACTTAACTTGATAAATACTTGCATGCCATTTGCATGATGAGACGTATGTTCCGAAGGTTATCAGCAAGGGTAAAGAAGTTTTGGGCAGGATTAGCTTTATTATCGGTTGAGATGACCATTGTGCTAGTTCTGTTTATTGTTGCCTTAACAGCTTTTGTGTACATTACAAGGAGAGTATTTGTTTTAAACAAAACGAAATTGGATTCAGCCGTATTCAATTACCTGAAAGAACATGTGAGCGAACGGAACAATGATATTATGGAAGTGTTTACTTTTTTAGGAACTCACCAATTTTTAATTCCTGCAAATCTTTCGCTAATTGCTTATTTCCTATTTATAAAAAAACATCGTTGGTACTCCATAAAAATTCCTGCAATTGCATTAAGCAGTCTTGGTCTTATGTTTTTATTGAAGGGACTGTTTGATAGGGAGCGTCCATCGATCCCGTTATTGTTTCATGCAAAAGGTTTAAGTTTCCCGAGCGGCCATGCACTGATGAGTGTGACATTTTACGGGCTGCTTATTTACATGATTTTTAAAAGTGTAAAAAAACCTGCGCTAAAGTGGACTCTGATCGGCCTGTTGATCATTTTGATTATGATTATAGGAATGAGCCGTGTGTATTTAAGAGTGCATTATGCTACCGATGTCATTGCCGGTTATTGCATAGGGTTTTTATGGCTTGTGTTTACCGTTTGGATGTTGAACAAGATTGAAAAACACAGCAAGCACAAGTTCAACCGGATAGTTGAACAGCCAGCGCCGCAAGAAATACGTGCCTGATTATTTCAAATGAGTTGTGTCGGTACTATCTGTTTTAATATTGTTTAAACTGTCCGTTTTGATGGCACTTGTATCATTGTTTTTGGTTCTGTCTAAGTCTGTTGGCTGGCTGTCTGCACTTTCGTTGCCATGACAGGCAAACAGGAAACTTAATCCCAACACGATAAATATCTTTTTCATACTGCAATTGCAACAACTATTTTGCCAGCAATAAATACTGCGTTTTGTTAACGATGGAGCCTTCGCTGGCAGGCAGCAAATCCGTACCTTTGCACACTCAATTTTTAGCGGATGATCTCAGTAAACAACGTAACACTTTCTTTTGGCAAAAGGGTTTTATTTGACGAGGTGAATATTAGTTTCACCAGAGGCAATTGCTATGGCGTCATTGGCGCCAACGGGGCTGGTAAATCAACTTTCCTTAAAATTTTATCTGGTGAAATAGAACCTAATAAGGGAACGGTTGATATCACTCCCGGCGAACGTATGGCTGTGTTGAAACAAAACCATTTTGAATTTGATGAGCAAACGGTTTTGAATACTGTGTTGATGGGCCATAAGAAAATGTGGGATGTGATGCATCAGAAAGATGCGATCTATCTAAACCCTGATGCTACCGAAGACGATTACATGCATGCAGGTCACTTGGAAGCTGAGTTTGGAGAAATGGGTGGATATACTGCCGAAAGCGATGCCGCTACTTTATTGAGTGAGTTAGGGGTAAAAGAAGAGTTTCATCAGTCACTGATGAAAGATATTCCATCGAATTTGAAAGTGCGTGTGTTGTTAGCACAGGCATTGTTTGGCAATCCTGATATATTGTTGATGGACGAGCCCACCAACGGATTGGATATTGAAACCATTAGTTGGTTAGAAAATTTTTTAGCGGATTACGAGAATATTGTGTTGGTGGTTTCTCACGACCGTCACTTTTTGGATTCGGTTTGTACACATGTTGCCGATGTGGATCGCAGCAAGATAAAAGTATTTACAGGTAACTATACATTTTGGTACGAGTCTTCTCAATTGATGGCGAGACAGATCAACGACAAGAATAAAAAGACAGAAGAAAAACGCCAGGCTTTGCTCGACTTTATTGCACGATTTTCAGCGAATGCTTCTAAATCAAAGCAAGCAACTTCTCGTAAGAAAGCTTTGGAGAAATTAACTATTGAAGAAATTGAACCATCCAATCGTCGTTATCCCGGGATTATTTTTCAACCGCTTCGCGAAGTGGGAAATCAAATTCTGAACGTTGAGAATTTATCGAAGTCAATTGACGGACGTAAGTTGTTTGATAAAGTAACATTCAGCATTAATAAAGGTGAGAAGATTGCTTTCCTAAGCCGTGATCCATTGGCAGTTACAAATTTCTTTGAGATCATCAATGGAAATGAAAAGGCAGATAGCGGAAAGTTTGAATGGGGAACAACCATCACCAAAGCATACCTACCTGTTGAGAATACAGGGTTTTTCCAAAACGGAATGACGTTGCTGGAGTGGCTTCGTCAATACGTGCCACAACATGTTACCGATGCTGATGAACCTTTCTTGAGAGGATTTTTGGGTAAGATGTTATTCAGTGGTGATGACATCATGAAGAAGACAACTGTTTTGAGTGGAGGTGAAAAAGTTCGCTGCATGATCAGCAGAATGATGTTACAAAATCCAAACATCGTTGTTCTTGACCAGCCAACAAACCACCTGGATCTGGAAAGCATTCAAAGCTTTAACGAAGGTTGTCAAACATTTCCCGGCATTGTGTTGCTCACTTCTCATGACCATACATTTTTGCAAACTGTCGCCAATAGAATTATTGAGCTAACGCCCAAGGGCATTATTGATAGGCTGATGACGTTTGATGAGTATATGGAGGATAAGAGAGTGAGGGAGTTGAGAGAGGAAATGTATGGAGATGTGGTGATGGCGTGATGAATTCATAATTCAATTCGCAATTTCATACACGATTGTAATTCTTTCTTCTAATTCTACATCTTCAACCTGAAACTTATCAAATGCAGTATTGTACCTGACTTCTGTATCTCTTTTAATTACCGGAGGTGTAAACTTAACCATTTCAACTTTTTCGGGGTATGGTGCATCGGCTCCATATTTATGAACTTGCTTCACCTTACCAATGCGGACACCAAGAGTTTGAGAAATATTCTTGGCGTTAATTTTTGCATCTTCAATGACTTGTTGTACAAGTTTTAAGCGACTTGCTTTCTCTAAACTATCAGACAAAATTGTTTCAAACGAAACATCGAGGTCTTGAATTCCAGCTTGCTGTATTTCGTTGTAAAAGGCGTCAATTAACTTATGATCAATCCGGAAATTTACTTTCAACACATTTGAGGTAGTATATGTTTTCCTGCCATCGTCATCTGTCGAGCTTGAAATATCATAATTAGCAATTTTTATGTTTTCATTTCCAAACCCTAACTCGGTCAAGGATTTTACTAGTTGATCAACAGTTTTATTTAAAGAAGCAAGGGCATTTTTTTCTATTGTGTCTCTCTTCTCAACCGATAAGGTAAATATTGCAAGATCTGGTGTTGTCTTGGCTTTTGCAGCACCTTCGGCAACGATCTCATTAGATGATTTAGATTGAGAAAAAGAAGTTAATGCAAGGATAGTAAAATAGCAGTGAAAAAATGTTTTGGCATAATCAAATTTTAGAGTGAGATGCAATCAAAGAAAATCTTCATAAAATAATTGAACTAAATGTACATAAGGAAATTCTTTGAGTCAATGATTTCGTCACAAAAAAAGTCCTCAACAACTGAGGACTTTTATTTCAAAATATTTGATCGACCTAGGAATGCACTGGTCTCGTAATCTTCTCCATCTCCTGCTGAACAAACAACATTAACTCACTAATGTAATCGGGAGCAAAACTGAATTTCAATCCTGCTGCTGCATACAATTCCGGAAGGGTTTTTGTTCCTCCTAATTTCAAAGCGTTGATGTAATTGTTGATTGCCTTGTCTTTGTTTTCTTTGAATTGCTTCCACAAACCAATCGCTCCTAATTGTGCAATGCCGTATTCAATGTAATAGAACGGAACTTCGTACAAATGTAATTGTCGCTGCCATGAATATTTGCGATACTCTTCCAGGCCGGTAACATCAATTGCTTTAGAAGTATACTCATTTAAAATTCTTCTCCAGTTTTCTTCTCTTTCTGACAAGGTATGATTCGGATTTTCATAAATCCAGTGCTGGAATTTATCAATGGTTGCAATCCACGGAAAGATTGTGAGCACTCTTTCCAATTGATGTTCTTTTGCTCTTCTTAAATCTTCTTCATTATCAAAAAATACATCCCAATAATCCATGCTGAATAATTCCATCGTCATACTGGCTACTTCAGCAATTTCCATTGGATATTCTTTGAATGCCGTGAGTGGAAGATGATGTGCAAGGAAAGAATGAATAGCATGCCCACCTTCGTGAACCATTGTTGTCACATCGCCCATTTGTCCCGCAGCATTCATGAAAATAAAAGGAGCACCGGTTTCGGGTAAAGGACAATTGTAACCACCCGGAGCTTTCCCTTTGCGACTGTCCAGATCCAATCTTCCCAATTCTTTCATCTTTATCAGACACTCACCAAAGAAGGGGTTCATTTGAGTGAAACATTCAATGGTTTTGTTCACTAACTCTTCGCCTGTTTGAAAAGGATGCAATGGTTCTATGCCTGCTGGTTCAGCTTCTGTATCCCATGGACGCAAAGATTCCAAACCAAGTTTTTGCCGCTTGCGATCATAAATGAAATCAACTAACGGCAACACACCTGTCTTCACTGCTTCCTGGAATTGAAAGCAATCTTCTTTGGTATAATCAAATCTGCCAAGGTCAACAAACTTGTAATCACGGTAATTTTCAAAGCCTGCATTTTTTGCAACCTGTGTACGCTTCTCTAATAATTTATTGAAGAGATCATTGAGTTGTTCTTTATCCTGCAATCTTCTTTGATTGATCTTGTGATAAACTTCTTCTCTTAAACTGCGATCAGGGTTTTCTAAAAACTTTGCTGCTTGTTGCAAAGTGTATTCCTGACCTTGTACTTCAACACTCATCTTTCCAGAGATCACGCCAAACTGTTGTGCCAATACTGCAATGTCAGCCTGTAGTGGAATGTTCTCTTCGCGAAAAAGCTCAATGTTCTTTTTTACGTTGCGTAAATAAACCTTGTAAGCATCACCGGTTAGCTGTGATGTGTAAGGATTGTCAACCAATTTCCTATTCAGTTTGTCAGCATACGGTTGAATTTTTGGTTGAATCTCCATCACAAAATAAGTGAAGGCTTCTTCCAAAGATTTGTTCTCCGTATCACAAGTCATACGTATTTGCCGCCAGGCAGCGTCTTCGCCAATCACTGCTTCCAACTCGCTTGAATCGCTCAACCATTTTTCCAGCTCTTCTTTTGTATTGATCGGACGATCCAATAATTCTTTAAGAAAAGGTTCCAAAGAATTCCAATCGGCGATCTTAAAATCTTTGGGCAAATAATTTCTTGGTATGCTTGTGATCTGTGCCGTGTATTGTAATTCCTGTTCTTGCATTGTTGAAAAATTTTATCGTAAATGGTCAATGATGATAGAGGTATTGATTAAATAAAAGTAATTGGAGTGAAATTGATCCGGTGAATTTTTTTGAATGAACACACCACTACTATCACCACCTGTTGTGTCACTCACTTGTACGTTCAGTAATTCTTTTCGACATGGATCAAATAGCTTTACTGCTAACAAGCAGTTTAAATGTCGAATATGATGATAAGAATTACAGAATGACGAACGAAATGCGACGCAACGAAAGCATCATAGTAGCAATGGAGGTCGGTTCATAACCGCATCATAAACCTTCACCACAAAAACCACTTCACTGGCTCCAGTTCCTTCGCCTGAAACTATTCCTCTGTCTTTTTCTTTCTTGCAGCCTTTTTTGGTTTCTCTTCAGTAGCAGTTGTTTCTTCTTTGGTTTCTGCTGCGGCTTTTGATTTCGATTTTGTTTTCTTAACCGGTTCTTCTGCAGGCGCAGCTTCCGCTACAGTTTCTTCAACCGGCTGCTGTTCTTCTTCGGGTTTTGCATTATAATCAACATTATTTTTTTCAAGCACCTCGTACCACTTGATCATTTTCTTCATATCGCTTGAATACACCCTGTCGAAATCAAGATTTGGATATACGGTTTCAAAATATTTTTTTACCGCGTTATTATCTTTTGCGTCAGGCAATGCTGCGCCATTTTCTTTTATTGCTGAAAACACATCAGCCAGACTCACATTTTCTCCGGTAGTATACACTTCAATACTTTCTAAATGCGAAAGGTTATGAATACGTGCCGAAACAAACCTGGTACTTTGATCATCAAGCGAACGAACAACTGCACCATCTGCTTTACTGCTGATAGCTTCATATAATCCGGGCAAGCCAGTTACGGCTACAATTCTGTTATAATCCATACTCTGAATTTTGGGGCTGCAATATAAGTATAGTTTGCAGTTCGCGAGTTTGCAAGCTCATAAGTTCGTTGCAAAAGTCTCAACGTTCAACCGCCATCAGTAACTGAAAGTGGTAAGGTCTTAAACAGACAAACTAAGCTATTTATTAGCATTAATTAACCTCAATTGGTTTTCGTAAGGCATGGTTTTTAGGAGTTTTGTAACAAACAGGACAGCTCTAAAAATTAGTTATGGCGAGACGTTTACTCTTTGTGTGTGTTGCTCTTTTTTTAGTGATGATTACAAAAGCCCAAACAAAAACAATTAGCGGAATCGTAACCGATCAGCAAACCAGGGCCCCGCTCACAAAAGCCACAATTAAACTAAACAGCCTTTCAGATAGTAGTGCAAAATTCAACGCATTAACTGATACATCCGGAAAGTTCAGTTTTACAGGATTGAACCGGGACAGCTTTTTACTTTCAGTTACCTATGTGGGTTATAGTCCCGTTTCAAGAATTGTTGCAATAGATACCTCAGATATCAATTTAAAAATTGCTGCTGTTCCGGGTGCAGGATCTGATCTTGCAACAGTCATTATTCAAACGACCGTTTCACCCGTCACGCAAAAAGGCGATACACTTCAATTTAATGCGAGCCAGTTTAAAACAAATCCTGATGCAACATCGGAAGACCTAGTGAAAAAAGTACCGGGCATAACCGTTGAAAACGGCCAGGTGAAAGCGCAGGGCGAAGTTGTTCAAAGGGTAACGCTTGATGGCCGTGAACTTTTTGGTGATGATGCGACCGCTGCATTAAGAACCTTACCAGCTGAAGTTGTTGATAAGATACAGGTGCTAGACCGTTTGAGTGACCAGGACAGGGCTTCTGGTGTCGTCACTGGTGAAACTCAAAAGGAAATTAATATTGTTACCAAGGCGGGTATGCGCAATGGGCAATTTGGAAGAGTTTATGGCGGTTACGGCACTGATGACCGTTATTCAGCCGGCGGAAACACCACCTTCTTAAAAGAGAACAGGCGTATTTCAATAGTTGGGCAGAGTAATAATATTAACCAACAAAACTTTTCAAGCCAGGATTTACTTGGTGTAACCAGCAGTGGTGGTGGCCGGGGCGGCGGAAATTTTGGTGGGGGCGGTAATCGTGGCGGCGGCAACCGCGGTGGCGGAGGAAACTTCGGTGGTGGTGGAAATTTTGGTGGATTTGGAGCAGGGCGTAACAATTTTTTGGTGGGACAACAAGATGGTATTAACAGAACTAATGCGATTGGTATTAACTATTCTGATTTGTGGGGTAAAAAAATACGCATAACAGGAAGCTATTTTTTCAACAATAGCAAAAACACTACAGAGCAGCAATCTACCACTCAATATTTGCAGCCGGTTGGCGATCTTTCCCAGATCAATCAAAATATAAATTCGAGCAGCAATAACACAAACCATCGTGTAAACATGAGATTGGAGTATCAAATTGATTCGGCGAACCAATTGATCATTACACCAAGCCTAAGCTTTCAAAACAATAAATCCAACCGGTTGACTGATGTACAAAACGTTAATACTTCCGGGGTGTTAAGTACAGAGACAATCAATAGAACCAACAGTACCCGGAACGGAAACAATCTTAATAACAACATTCTTTACAGTCACAATTTTAAAAAGAGAGGAAGAACATTCTCTATCAATCTGAACACATCTTATAACAAAAGAACAGGGCAAAGCTATACGGACTACAGCAAACAGGATTACATCGAAAATTTTGATTCAACTGACAACAGGTTTTCTGATCAGTTCAACAGAACCTTCCAGATATCAGCCCGTTTATCATATGTGGAACCCTTAGGTGCAAAGTCTCAACTTCAATTCACATATAATCCTTCATGGTCAAAAAGCAAGGCAGACCAGATGTCGTATAGCTACGATACTGCAGCCCAGAGTTATTCAATATTTAATGAACAATTATCAAACGTGTTTGATAATAGAACCACCGCACAAAACGGAGGAATTGCATTTAGAAAGGGAGACCGAGATAATCAATTTACAGTCGGAGTAAATTATCAAAGAACAGATTTGTATAATAACCGCACATATCCTGCTCCTGCGTTTGAAGGTAGTAAGGCCTTTAATAATATCCTGCCTAATGCTTTTGGCCGCTTCAAACTTTCTTCCAGAAGTAATGTCAGGTTCTTCTATCGCACCAATGTAAACCAGCCTTCTATTACGCAGTTGCAGGATGTTGTTGACGCAACCAATCCACCGTTTTACTCCCAGGGCAATCCCAATTTAAAGCCGCAATACAGCCATAGCTTGAACGGTGCATACACTTTTACAAATACCGGGAAAGGAAAAGTTTTTGTTGCTAATGTGTACGCTCAAAAATCAAACAACTACATTACTAATGCTACTTACATAGTACAGGCAAGGGATTCGCTGATCGGCAAAAATGTGTTGGTGAGAAATGATCAGCTAACAAAGCCAATTAATGTTGATGGATATTACAGTCTTCGTTCTTTTCTTACGTATGCTTTCCCGGTGCGGTTCATTAAGTCCAACTTCAACATGAATGGTGGATTTAATTATAGCAATATTCCCGGAGTGTTCAACAACCAGAATATCGAATCAAAAAACTATACTTACTCGTTGGGAACCGTTATATCCAGCAATGTCAGCCAATATGTTGACTTCACTGTTTCTTATTTTGCTAATTATAACACAAGTGTTGCGGAAGCAGGTAGCACAGCCTTGGCCAAGATACAAAAAACAACTCAAAACTTTTTTAGTCATACAGGCAGTGTACAGTTGAACCTTTTGGCAAAGAACGGATGGTTTTTTCAGAATGATTTGAATAACCAACTACAATGGCAAAATACCACTGAACAATATTGGTTGTGGAATATGAGTGTTGGTAAGAAGTTCTTGAAGGACAGGAAAGGCGAATTGAAACTGACGGCATTTGATGTGTTGAAGCAGAATTTAAGTTTTTCCCGCAGCGTATCTGATGACGGAAATGCTATATACACGCAGCGTTCCCAGGTGCTGACACAGTACTTCCTGTTGACATTTACTTATAACCTCCGCAATTTCGGAAAGGCGGCAACACCAGCACGCAATAACTTCAATCGTGGTAATTTCAACCGCGATGGTTTTAACCGCGGGGACCAAAGATTTTAATTTTGGATAAGAGGTAAAAAATTAAAGAAATACAATCGTAACTTAATGGAACTATATTGGTTCCATTTTTATTTTGCCAAAACGAACTACAATGAAAAATGCAATCAGCTGGTTCGAAATTCCAACAACCGATATCGAAAGAGCGCAAAAATTTTATGAAGCGATCTTTCAAATCGAATTAGAGCCCCTTGAAACAGACAATTTCAAAATGAGGATGTTTCCTTTAGATGATCCAATGAATGGCGTTGGCGGTACGCTTGTAAAAACAGATGGCTTTCACGTTCCTTCAGTAACAGATGGGCCACTGATTTATTTGAATGGCAAT
This sequence comes from Flavisolibacter sp., assembly GCA_035554655.1. Classification (GTDB taxonomy): domain Bacteria; phylum Bacteroidota; class Bacteroidia; order Chitinophagales; family Chitinophagaceae; genus Flavisolibacter. Next base: position 166,938 of record DATMIF010000051.1, on the reverse strand, counting down.
CCTGATGTGCAAATTATTGTAGACAGAATTGAATCTGCAGGCGGAAAGGTCGCCGTTCCAAAAACAAAGATCTCGGATGAGTATGGCTATATGGCTGTGTTTATAGACACCGAGGGAAATCGAATTGCTTTGCACAGTGTTCCCGAAAAATATTTATGATGCAGCAACCTCACTCAATACTTTTTCTATTCTTCGTTTGAGTGTTTCGTAGTCAGTGAACCCACTTGCCAACAAATAAAACTTTGAATCAGTTACCTGCAACAACACGGCGGGAAAGCCGGTTACCTGTAATTGTTTTACCAAAGCGAACTCGTAATAAGCTTTTTCTTTGTATTCTTCGCTTTTGAGTTTAACGTAAAAATCATCTTCCGGAATATTCCATTTGGCCAGCAGGTGGCGATACGCTTCATTGTCAGTGAGGTCTCTTCCTTCGTAATTCAATGCATACTGAAGATCTTTTGCAAAGAACACAGCCTGTTCAGGATAATATTCCTTGAAAATACACATGGCAATTGCAGATTTGGTTGAATCGGGAAACCAATCTGTTTCATCTGGATGAAATACATGCCATAAAAAGTCCTGTCCGAATTTAATTCCGGTAAGTTCTTCGACCCTTTTATATGCGCCTTGAATATATTGTGCCATTGGTGCAAAATGTGTTGGCTCTTTGGGCAAAATCATACCGCCTGATAAAACGTCAAAGACAAGTTTGTCTTTGTACTCCTCTGCAATTCGTGAAATGATAGGACTAAAGCCGTAACACCATCCGCAATACGCATCGTAACAATAATAGATTGTCGGTTGAATTTGTTCCATTCTGCTATTTGTTCAAAAACCCTGCAAGAAATTTTTAGTGCGCCTCTAACCAGTTTTCGCCTGTTCCAACTTCTGCAATAACAGGAACGGCATTTGGTAAACTCATTGCTGATTGCATGCAGTCGAGAATCACGGGCTTCAAATCTTCAACCTCATCTTTCGTTGCATCAAAAACCAATTCATCATGCACCTGCAGAATCATTTTTGATTTAAAACCTTTTTCTTTTAGCGAGCGATGAACCTTTACCATTGCAAGTTTTATCATGTCTGCTGCGGTCCCCTGTATCGGTGAGTTAACAGCATTTCGCTCTGCGTAACCACGAACAGTGAAGTTGCTTGAGTTGATATCACGTAGCCAACGCTTGCGCCCCATCACGGTTTGGACATATCCGTGTTCTCTTGCAAAGTTGATATTGTCGTCCATATACTTTGTGATGCCCGAAAATTCTTTCTTATAATTATCGATAATAGTTTTTGCTTCTGTTCTGCTAATGCCGAGATTTTCTGCAAGACCGAAAGCACCTTGTCCGTAGATAATTCCAAAATTTACACTCTTTGCTTTGCGGCGCATTTCCTTGGTTACGGCTTCTTCTTCCACACCATAAACTTTTGCTGCTGTCGCCGTATGAACATCTTTGTTTTGACGGAAGGCTTCGCACATTACAGCATCACCACTTAATGCTGCAACAATTCTTAACTCAATTTGAGAATAGTCAGCACTTACTAAAACATGGTTTTCATCTCTGGGAATAAACGCTTTTCGAATTTCTCTTCCTCTTTCTGTTTTGATGGGAATGTTTTGAAGATTGGGATTGTTGCTGTTTAATCTTCCCGTAACAACTGCTGCCTGTCCATAAGTTGTATGAACCCTTCCTGTTTTCTTATTAATCAATAATGGAAGCGCATCAACATAGGTAGAACGAAGTTTGGTGTATTCGCGATAGGCAAGAATATCATCAGCAACGGGGTGCACCACCGCTAATTTTCTTAACACAAATTCATCCGTGGCATATTGCCCTGTTTTTGTTTTTTTTGCTTTTGGATCGAGTTTTAATCTTTCGAACAAAACCTCGCCTAACTGTTTTGGTGAACCCAAATTGAAACGAACCCCTGCTTCTTCATAAACTTTCTCTTCGTGAACCCTTGCTTCTATTTCCAGAACTTTTGAATATTCATTTAAAAAGTCAACGTCGATCTTCACACCTTCGTATTCCATATCGGTTAACACGGGCACTAAGGGATTCTCTACCACTTCAAAAACTTTCTGCACATCGCATTTTTGCATTTTTGGAATAAAGATGCTTTTGAATTGAAGTGTTACATCGGCATCTTCGACTGCATATTCTTTGATCTTTTCCAACTCAACATCTTTCATATTGCCTTGTGTCTTTCCTTTTTTGCCTATCAATTCTTCAATGTGAATGGGCTCATAATTTAAATACTTTGCACTGAGCCAGTCCATATTTCCTTTTCCATCCGGATCAATTAAAGAATGTGCGAGAAGCGTATCGAATATTTTTCCTTTGATGTCAAAGCCGTACCATTTCAACATCAGCAAATCATACTTGGTATTGTGACCAATCCATGTTTTGCTTTCATCATTAAACAATGCAGAAAAGCGGGAAAGAATTTTTTTTGTTTCATTTACATCACCAGGAACAACCGGCACATACCATCCTCTTGCCTTTTCAACACAAAAACTTAAACCCACAAGATCAGCATCATTTGCGTCGATATTAGTTGTTTCTGTGTCAAATGAAATTTCCTCGTGTTTATTTAATTCATCAAGCAGCAATTTAAACTCTAATTCGCTTTGAACCAGCTCGTATTCGTGAGGCGTGTTGCTAATATTTTGCCCTGGCTGAACAACAGAAGTTTCCTCTTGTTGGGGTTCTTCTGTTTCCATAGCATTTCCAAACAAATCTGCCTGAACACCGGTTGCTGCTTTTTTAACTGTTGTACCACCATCAAATCCATCACCCAGTAATCTCTTGCCGATGGTCTTAAATTCCAGCTCATTGAACACTTCTTTCAAAGCTTCCTTATTCCAATCCTTTATCAAAAAATCTTCCTCATGAAATTGCACCGGCACAGATGTGATGATTGTGGCGAGCTTCTTCGACATCACTGCATCATCTTTTCCCTTCTTGATTTTTTCTCCTAACGCACCTTTAATGTTTTCTGCATTGGCTAGAACGTTTTCCAAAGTTTTGTACTCAGTCAAAAGTTTGCAAGCTGTTTTTTGTCCTACACCTGTAATGCCAGGAATGTTATCAACCGCATCGCCCATCAATCCTAAAATATCAATCACCTGGTCAACGGATTCAATGCACCACTTATCGCAAACTTCTTTTGGTCCCATGATTTCAACTTCTCCACCCTGGTAACCTGGTTTATAAATTTTTATTTTATCGCTCACCAATTGTCCATAGTCCTTATCCGGAGTAACCATGTATACTTCATAATCAAATTTCTCCGCTTGTTTGGCAAGGGTTCCAATCACATCATCTGCTTCATACCCGTGGCTTTCGATAATAGGAATATTCAAACCACTGATGATTCTTTTGATATCGGGAATGGCAGCGGTCAAATCTTCGGGTGCTTCCTGCCTTTGTGCTTTGTATTCTGCAAAATCGGTGTGCCTTTCTGTGGGTTCGGCAGTATCAAAGCACACGGCCATATGCGTGGGCTTTTGATTTTTGATGAGATCAATAATAGTATTGGTAAAACCGAATTGTGCATTGGTGTTTTTTCCTTTTGAAGTAATTCTTGGATTGCGAATAAGAGCGTAATAGGCTCTGAAAATAAGGGCATATGCATCCAATAGAAATAAACGTTTGTCCATAGGGGACGAAGGTAGGAAATAGCAAGTAGCGAGCAGCAGGTGAGGATGGCAGCAATTCCTATTTACTGCTTGCAACTTCCTGCTCGTTCTAAATAAAAAGCCCCGCTGCTTGCAGGGCCGTTTAAGGTTGGTTCGAAAAAGAAATGGGTTAGTATGAACTTTTTAAAAGTCTTTAAATCAGTTTTGGGATTGAATTGTTTGAGATCCTTCCTTATGTGACTTCAAATATTGTTCAGGATTTGAAACCAAAACAGTTCCTTTTGTAGTACTTGCTACAGTACTTTTCGAAATTGGTAATGTTTGTGAATTGTTATCCTTATGAACAAAGTTTAGGTAAAGTGCAAAGAAGAGAAGATTGAATGCAAAGAAGTTTAATACCCTTGAGATACGTTTTTTCATATTACTGGATTTGAATTTCAGAACTAAAATAGATGTGTCGGCATCAAGATGCAAGCGATACAATCAAAAATTTTGGAAATAGAGTGAAAGCCCTAAAGGAATACTCGTAGTTCTACTATTTCATTTGTTCCAGCTTCTTTTGTAAAGCGAGCATTTCATCGCGTAATCGTGCGGCTTCCATAAAGTCGAGATCTCTTGCTGCTTTCTCCATTTCCTTCTTTGTTTTTGTAATTAGTTTTTCAAGTTGAGGAATGGTCATGTATTCCGCTTCGTCTTCCGCAGCCTTGGTTACGATTTCTTCTACGGCATAGGGAGATACTGGATCGTAACCTTTAATATCCAATACAGATGTTTGAGCCATCACCTGTTCAATAGATTTTTTAATAGTACGAGGCGTAATGTTGTTGGCAATGTTGTAGGCAGTTTGCTTTTCACGACGGCGATTGGTTTCGTCAATGGTTCGCTGCATACTTTCTGTCATTTTATCTGCGTAAAAAATTACAAGACCATCAACATTTCTTGCAGCACGTCCGGCAGTTTGTGTAAGCGAACGTTCATTTCGAAGAAAACCTTCTTTATCTGCGTCAAGAATGGCCACCAAAGAAACTTCCGGAAGATCTAAACCTTCTCTTAATAGATTCACGCCCACTAAAACGTCAATTTTTCCAAGTCGCAATTCACGTAAAATTTCAACCCGTTCCAAAGCGTCAATATCACTGTGTATGTATTTCGAGTTGATATCGATTCGTTTGAGGTATTTGTCCATTTCTTCAGCCATACGTTTGGTTAAGGTTGTAACCAGAACACGGTCGCCTTTTTTTACTCTCTTATCAATTTCATCCAGCAGATCATCAATTTGATTAACACTTGGGCGTACTTCAATTGGCGGCTCTAATAATCCTGTCGGACGAACAACTTGCTCGACAACAACGCCACCGCTTTGTTCCAGTTCATAATCGCCGGGGGTTGCGCTTACATAAATAAGTTGATTCATCAGGGACTCAAATTCATGGAAGTTCAACGGACGGTTATCTAATGCAGAAGGCAAACGGAATCCGTAATCAACAAGGATTAATTTCCGGCTTCTGTCACCACCATACATACCGCTTACCTGCGGAATGGTTTGATGGCTTTCATCAATGACACACAAAAAATCCTTTGGAAAATAATCAAGCAAACAGAATGGCCTTGTTCCCGGTTTTCTTCTGTCAAAAAACCTTGAATAGTTTTCAATACCATTGCAGTAACCCAATTCACGGATCATCTCCAAATCATATTCAACTCTTTCTTTTAATCGTTGAGCTTCAATAAACTTGCCTGTGCTTTTGAAATAATCTACCTGCGCATTCATTTCGTCCTGTATCTCGTACATCACATTTTGGATCATGTCCTTGGGTGCAACATATAAATTAGCGGGGAAGATGGCTGCATCCTGAAGCTTGCCAATTCGTTTACCATTTTGAACATCGATGCTTTCAATTTCTTCAATTTCATCGCCAAAAAAGGTGACACGATAGCCATAATCAACGTAAGGGAGATTGATATCAACGGTATCACCTTTTACCCTGAATGTTCCTCTTGTAAATTCAATTGACGTCCTGTTGTATAAGGAGTTGACAAGCGCATGCAGAAAACCTTGTCTTGAAGTCCTGTCACCTTTTGAAATACGAACAATTCCACTTTCATAATCTGTGGGATTTCCCATACCATAAATGCAACTTACGCTGGCAACAACGATAATATCTCTTCTGCCGGACAGCAAACTTGTTGTTGCCCTCAAACGAAGCTTGTCTAATTCTTCATTAATGTTTAAATCTTTTTCAATGTAGGTGTCTGTCGTTGGCAAATAGGCTTCCGGCTGGTAGTAGTCATAATAAGACACAAAATATTCAACGGCATTGTTAGGAAAGAACTGCCTGAACTCCCCGTACAATTGCGCAACCAATGTTTTGTTATGAGTTAACACCAACGTTGGCCGCTGAACGTTTTGAATGACATTAGCAATGGAGAATGTTTTGCCGGAGCCAGTCACGCCAAGTAATACCTGGTGCTTTTCTCCGCGCCGAATTGCCTCGGTAAGTTCCCTGATTGCCAATGGCTGGTCGCCTGCGGGTTTGTATGGTGCTTCCAATTGAAATGGCATGTTGCAAAATTAGAGAGGCTTTAATGGCTCGAGGTAAAGATTGTGCAATAAAAAACTGATCTTAAAAAAATATTAGAGGTTGGAGATCAAACATTTACATATGTGGCAGCATCTTTGACAGTAAAAAACTAATCTGATATTATTGGGAAGCCGCCTCCGCCTCGTGATCTATCCAATCGCTTTTAGCATTAAAAGTCACAAAACCTATAGAACACCTAATGGCCCCGCTGCAGTGGGGCTTTTTTATTGGATTAAGGCATTGGTTTGCCGCAAGTCCTTCTACAAAAATTAGCAGCTAAAAAATCCCGCCTTTTAAGCGGGACTCTCAAACTATGATTACGAATTAAGCTCCTTGCAGTTCCTTAATCTTTTCACGGATCTTCACTTCCAGCTCATCTGCCAGTGCTGTGTTATCATGCAATAAGGTCTTCACAGCTTCCCGACCCTGCCCCAGTTTATCGCCATTGTAGCTAAACCAGCTTCCACTTTTCTGAACGATTCCCATTTCAACACCCATGTCCAGTATTTCACCAATTTTGGAAATACCTTCTCCAAACACAAGGTCAAATTCTGCGGTGCGGAATGGAGGAGCCACTTTATTCTTTACCACTTTTACTTTTACGCGATTACCGATAGCTTCTTCACCATCTTTAATTTGCGTCATACGACGAATATCCAAACGCACAGAAGCATAAAATTTCAAGGCATTACCACCAGTAGTTGTTTCAGGATTTCCGAACATTACTCCGATCTTTTCACGCAACTGGTTAATGAAAATGCAAATGGTATTTGTTTTAGAAATGGTAGCAGTGAGTTTACGCAACGCCTGCGACATCAAACGTGCCTGTAATCCCATTTTGCTATCACCCATTTCACCTTCCAATTCGCCTTTGGGTACGAGGGCAGCAACAGAGTCAATTACTACAACATCCAATGCACCGGAAAGAATTAAACGGTCAGCAATTTCCAGTGCCTGCTCACCATAATCTGGCTGGGAGATTAATAAATTATCAATATCCACGCCTAGTTTTTGAGCATATGCACTGTCAAAAGCATGTTCTGCATCGATAATGGCACACATACCACCTTTCTTTTGTGCTTCAGCAATAACATGAGTAGCAACGGTTGTTTTACCAGAACTTTCAGGACCGTATATTTCAATTACGCGGCCTCTTGGCAGGCCACCAATTCCCAGTGCAGTATCCAAACCAATAGAGCCAGTAGAAACCACGTCCATGGGTTCCTGTGAACGTTCATTCATCATCATAACGCTGCCCTTTCCAAAATCTTTATCGATCTTGTCCATGGTTAGTTTCAGCGCTTTTAATTTTTCGGAATTTGACATGTTGTTTAGTTGAAAAGTTAGAAGAATGATGGCTCTAAATTAGGTCAATTGCTCATCTATTCTTAAAAATTTATTTGCATGCGAAGCTAATGTTTTTAGCAAGAAAATCCCAATAAATTTTGCAATATCCGGAACAAAAAAAGTTAAAGAAAAAGGCTTTATTTATGCGCTTTTCCTAAGTTGTATTTTGCTTTTTTAGTCAGCATTTGGGACTCACGTGGCTATTATATTTGACACTTAAATTGAATCACATGAAAAGGATTATTTTCTTAGCTGTTCTAGGTTTTACACTTTCAGCAGGTGCTCAGAAAAAAGAAAAAGTTCCGGCGGCGAAAGATGTTGTCTACGGACAAGTTTCCGAAGAAAAATCTTCTGTTGGTGTTGACGACTTAATCAACAAGCTTGTTGACAATGCCTTTGCAGGTCAGATCAAAGGAAAGGTTGCAGAAGTATGTAAAGCCGAAGGTTGCTGGATCCGTTTGCAAAAAGCTGACGGTACAACCATGATGGTTCGTGCGAAGGACCATTCTTTTTTAATGCCTGAAAATATTGTTGGCAAAACCGTTCTGGTCGAAGGCAGCGCAACTGTAAAAGAAACTTCTGAAGAAATGCGTAAACATTACGCAGAAGATGCCGGCAAATCAAAAGAAGAAATCGCAAAAATTAAAGGCTCTCAAAAAAGCGTTGAGTTTGCTGCAAACGGAGTTAAGGTTTTGGATTAAAAGCATAGTTGAATAATTCGGACAAGGGTTTATGGCACAGGATTTTTGACTGTGATGTAATGCATAAAATCTTTTTTGTTATACTGGTATTGTATACAGCCTGTACATTGCCTGAAGAAAAAAAGGCAAGAGAAATTTCTGGCCAATCGGATACGACAGTTATTCAAACCAATGATGCTAATACTGCATCATTAGATATATCTGATACCATTTCATTGCCGGTAGCAAAACGAATAAAATCGCCGAACGGAATCTATCATACAGTGCTCTCGAACAAAACAGAGCAGATAGTTGCTTTTAATAGTGACCTTACTTACCAATTACAGGAAAAATATTTAATAGGTGAAAAGGACAGTACCGTAATTTCCGAGGGAATATGGTCGCCTTCAGATGGTTTTATTTGGTTGTATAAAGACCAGGTAGCGAGAGGCAGATATAAATGGAAGGGCGACACTTTACAATACTATAGCACCGCACTGAAAAAAAACTTTTCGATGCATCATTTGCAAGATGCAACAGAAAATTCAGCATGGAAGAACAAAGGAAAGGAAGGAATTGTGGTTTTTGCAACTGGCACTGAGCCGTTCTGGAATATCCAACTGGATAGCAAAGATTCCCTCTCTTTTTCACTACCTGATTGGGAACATCCGTTAAAATTGAAGGCAGTCTCTTCTTTTACGAACCAAGATAGCATTGGCTATCTGGCAAAAAACGATTCTGCACAGATACGTGTTACCATTTTTCCTCACTTTTGTTCTGATGGAATGAGTGATTACATCTATCGTAACAGAGTAAAAGTTCAATACAATCAGAAAGAATACAACGGATGTGCTATTCTTTACAATAATTAATCTCTTTCTCTTAAGGCCTCTTTACGCTGCTGTTCCAGGTCTGCTTCTTCCTCCATGTTTCTAGTACTTTTTTCGTCGCCACGAGATGTTTCATTAAAAGCACTTGAACGTTGATTTGATTGTTGTTCATTTGCAGCCGGTTCAACCTGCCGCTGATCGTTTTTAATTTGGTCCCTGTCTGTATTCATAGCATTTTGTTTTATTACTCATAGAAAAAGAAGGGCCAAACAACGTTCTTTTAACAAAGAAATTTACCGGGCAACTCTATCGAAAAAGTGCTCGTTTTCATTTTTCGTATATCTTTCGAATAGAAAATCAATAAACACATTATGAGAAAAATCTTGATTCCGGCATTGTTCTTTGCCACGGTTGTAATTTTTGAATTTTGTTCTTCTTCAAAAAAGGCGCAAAAAAATGCTGCCCCGGCAACAACGTATACTGCAAGCGTTCAAAATATTGTGGCCACAAGTTGTTCGCCTTGCCATGTGGGCGCCGGTGCTAAACAAAAAAAGTTGGACAGCTATGATGCTGTTAAATCAAATATCGATGACATTGTTCGCCGCATTCAACTTAATCCCAGCGATAAAGGCTTCATGCCTTTCAGGCATCCCAAACTTTCAGATTCAACAATACAGGTTTTTGTTAACTGGAAAAATAGCGGATTAGCAGAATAATTCAAGTTAGCCGGGCTCGATTTTTATAAACACTTAAAAGCATGCGAGAAGATGGCATAAATCAGGCATTGGTTTACCATCTTCTCTTTATCTTGCCCTTAGATGAAGCTTTTAAGTCCAACGATATCTAGGCTTGCCCGCTTGCGAAATTGGTCAATTGAACAATGGCTGAATGATCCTGTTTCTACACAGTTTACGGTTTGGCAGGACCTGATTGCTGCAGGACAATACACCGAATTTGGAAGGCAATTTCATTTTTCGGAAATTCAATCTCTGCGGGATTTTAAAGAAAAAGTTCCCCTTCAGGATTACGAATCATTGAAGCCTTATATCGAAAGGATGATGCAGGGAGAAGAAAACGTTCTGTGGAATACACCCATCAACTGGTTTGCAAAAAGCAGCGGAACTACAAGCGATAAAAGCAAGTTCATTCCTGTTAGTGAAGAGAGCCTTAAAGAAAATCATTATAAAGCTTCAAAGGACGTATTGTCCATGTATTACGGTTCGCATCCCGAAAGTGATCTGCTCACAGGAAAGGGATTAGTTATTGGCGGCAGTCACCAGATCAGCAATTTTAATGAGGATGTTCACTACGGCGATTTGAGTGCAGTCGTGCTTCAAAATTCTCCTTTTTGGAGCAATTGGATACGTACGCCTGATCTTACTATTGCCTTGATGGATGAATGGGAAAGCAAGATTGAAAAATTGGCTCAAACAACCATCTATGAGAATGTAACATCGATGGCAGGCGTGCCAACATGGTTGATTGTTTTGCTGAGAAGGATTTTGGAAATAACGGGCAAATCAACCATTAGCGAGGTGTGGCCGAGTCTCGAGTTGTATATGCATGGTGGTGTTTCCTTTGTGCCGTATAAACAGCAATTTGAAAAATTGATCGGTAAGCAGATCAATTATCTTGAAATGTATAACGCCTCTGAAGGATTTTTTGCGGCGCAGGATGATATCGATAAGGAAGGAATGTTGCTGATGTGCGATCACGGAATTTTTTATGAGTTCATGCCCGTAAGTGAATATGAAGAATCACAAAAAACAATTCAGTTAAATGAAGTGGAGATAGGGAAAAATTATGCATTAATAATTACAACCGCTGGAGGCTTATGGAGATATCTTGTTGGCGACACTATCCAATTTACTTCACTCGATCCTTTTCGCATAAAGGTCTCAGGCAGGCTAAAACATTACATCAATGCCTTTGGTGAAGAAGTGATTGTTGACAACAGTGATAAAGCCATCGCAGTTGCCAGTGAAAAAACAAACGCAATTGTAAATGATTATACCGCCGCGCCGGTTTATTTTTCTGAAAGTGATAATGGTGCACACGAATGGTTGATAGAATTTGAAAAGGAGCCATCCGATCTCAACCAGTTTATCCACGAATTAGATGCCGCATTAAAATCAATCAACAGCGATTATGAAGCAAAGCGTCATAAAGATATTGCTCTGCGAATACCATTAATAAAAGCTGTCCCAAAAAACACATTCAGCAATTGGTTGAATAGCAAAGGGAAGCTGGGAGGTCAACACAAAGTACCTCGACTAAGCAATGACAGGAAGTTTTTAAATGAAATCATCGCTTTCATTTCATAGTTTGTTCTGAATTATAAATTGCTATTAGCAAATTCGGTTTATTTGCACCGTAATTAAATCAACCATTAGCATGAAACTTTTAGAAAACAAAGTTGCTGTCGTTACTGGCGCAGCAAGAGGCATTGGCGAAGGAATAGCTTTAAAGTTTGCCGAACATGGAGCAAGTATTGCTTTCACTTATGTAAGTGAAAGCAGTGCAGAAAAAGCAAAAGCTCTCGAAGAAAAATTAGTTGCGGCAGGTGTAAAAGCAAAAGCATACAGGAGCAATGCAGGCAACTTTGCCGAATGCGAAAGTTTCATCAATGATGTAGTGAAAGAATTTGGAACCATAGATGTTTGTGTAAACAATGCAGGCATTTCAAAGGACAATCTTTTATTGCGCATGTCACCCGAGCAATGGGATGATGTTATTAAAGTGAATTTGAATGGTGTCTTCTACATGACCAAACATGTTATTCGTCCAATGATGAAAGCAAAAAGCGGTAGCATTATCAATATGAGCTCTGTAATTGGACTGATGGGCAATGCGGGCCAGGGAAGCTATGCAGCATCAAAGGCAGGAGTTATTGGTTTTACTAAATCTGTTGCAAAGGAATTAGGAAGTAGGAATGTTCGTTGCAATGCCATTGCTCCAGGCTTTGTTGAAACCGATATGACCAGTTATTTAAAAGACGGAGAACAAGCTGATAAATACAAAGCAAGCATTCCACTCGGAAAATTTGGGACCGCGGAAGACATTGCTAACGTTACTCTGTTCCTTGCATCTGAATTAAGCTCTTATGTAACGGGACAAGTGATTAGTGTTGATGGTGGGCTGTACATGTAAACAATATTTTCTTTCTAAATAAAAAGCACCCAGAAATGAGTGCTTTTTATTTAATCTATCTTGGGAGAGTAAACTAATTCTGAACACGCATGCGCATTCCATTAGGCATATTTTTTTGCATTTCCTGCATAATCTTTTCTCGTTCTTTATCAAATTCCGCCGCCGTTATTTTCTTACCATCTTTCGGTTCTTTAATTTTTGATACACTCACTTTTGGAGATACTTCAATAGCTTTAAAAACAGTTTGACCGTTATTCTCTTCCACTTCTAAAATCAACCCTGGTAATTGCCCTTGGTAAGTGCCTGGTCCTGCAGGCACCGGGATATCAGATGTAAACCATGCAATGATAGCTGCGGTATCCGGCACCTGCTGGCGTTTCATCTCACCATTCTCCATCGACATCTGCATTCTTGTACCAATGCGTTGAGCAGTTGCTTTAAATGCTTTGTAATTCAAAATAGTTTTTGATTCACCTGTGAGTTTCCAATCCAGTTTGCGAACACTGTCTGTAACTACATAGCTTCTATCAACAATTTCTCGCTGATCTACTCTCGTGCCTTTTTCAAGATTGCAGTAAGAAATATCATTAGCCCCGCCAGCAAATCGAAAAACCATTCCGCCTCCACCAAAAGTGTTTGGGTCACCTTCGGCATTTGCATCAGGTAAGTATTGCCATAGCGATTGACTGTTGCTAAATAATAATTCATATTGATCTGTGCGTGATCTCGGTAGCCTTGCAGCGAGGTCAGGATTATTGGCGAAAATTCGTTGCGGTAATTGAAATGTTCTCTCGTAAACTACGCGGCCTTCTTTCATTTGGGAGTATCCGGCCATCGAAAAACCTATGGCGAGTAATAAAAATATTTTCTTCATTCTCAAAAGCGTTTTGTCAAAGATAAACGACAAATTTCGTAGCATTCGTTAAACCAGGTTAGAAACTGGGTTAATAATGGTTAAATCAGGTATAAGCGGAAACTAAAAAGCTATTTTTGTTTAGATGCGAAATCTCAAAACGATAAAGTTACTTCCTATACTGATGGGCATTTCTATACTAGCAATTGCCGCCTTTCAGTATTACTGGTTAAGCAAGGCCTACGAGAGAGAAGAAAGAACCTTGGATATGCGTAGCAACTTTATGTTCAGGGATGCCGTTCGTTCCGTGCAGGTTTCCAAATTAAAATTGGATCGTTTCTCTGATACGACAAGGGTACCGCCGGTAATTCTTCAGCAAAAAAAATCAGGAGAAGTAAAGATCATTACACCTCATCAAAAAATAGAAGGTATGATTGATGTGGTGATGAATAAGGTAAAAGACACTTCCGGTCAAACAATGCTCTTCACTCAAAAATTATCAGACTCCTTACTTAAGATCTTCCCCGGCAGAAGAGACCGCAGGGACCGCATGCTTCAGTTTCTTTTTGATATTGATTCTTTACAGGATTCGATAAGAATAGTGGAATTGGACAGCGCATTTCAAAAACGTTTGGATGACCAAAACCTCGAAATTCCATTTGCTATAAATAAAATCGAGGGAAGGCCAAAGGATGCATCGAAAGTGCATATGGAAGAAAAAGACAAAGAGCCTGCATTTAATGAGGTGCCTGTAGGTTTTCGCAATCCGATAACCTATAAACTCACTATTCATAACAAGACCGCATTTATTTTTAAGCGAATAGCAATTCCGATTTTGTTCTCTGTTTTCCTGGTCGCGTTTACCGCACTTTCTTTTTGGCTTTTATATCGCAATCTCTTAAGACAAAACAAGCTGGCCGAAATCAAAAATGACTTCATCAGCAATATCACGCACGAATTAAAAACACCTATTGCTACGGTTAGTGTTGCCATTGAAGCGTTGAGAAGCTTTAATGACAATCATCACCCTCAACGAACAAAAGAATATCTCGATATATCTGCAAACGAATTACAACGTCTCTCCCTCCTTGTAGATAAAGTGCTCAAACTTTCGATGTTTGAGAAAAGAGAAATTGATTTGCAGTATGAACCTCTAGATATGAAAGCCCTGGTTCAGGAGGTTACTTCTTCATTGCGATTACAATTGGAAAAACATCACGCACAACTGAATGTTAGAAGTGAAGGCGACACGACACTTGAAGGAGACAGGCTTCACCTGGTCAGCGTAGTGTTTAACCTTCTGGATAATGCCATTAAGTACAGTAATGACGCACCCAGAATAGGTGTTGCGATAATTGGTAATGATAGTTATATCAACCTTGTGATAAGCGATTCCGGTATTGGTATACCCGAAGAATATAAGGGAAAGATATTCGAGAAATTCTTTAGAGTGCCAACAGGTAATTTGCACAATGCAAAAGGATACGGTTTAGGCTTAAGTTATGTTGCGCATGTGGTCAACCGGCATAAAGGAACGATAGATGTGGAATCGATTCCAGGCGATGGCAGCAAATTCATTATCAGTTTGCCAAAGCATAAGGCTTAAGACGAAGATTCAAACTAATTTTGATCCATGAAAAAAACGAAGGTTTTATATGTAGAAGATGAACTTTTCCTGGCAAAGATTGTTAGTGAAACTTTGCAAGGCCGCGGTTATGATGTGATTTTGGAAAGCGATGGAGGCAAGGCAGTTGATCAGTTCAACAAAGAAAAACCTGATGTCTGCGTTCTTGATATCATGCTTCCCAATAAAGACGGATTTGCCATTGCAGATGAAATAAGAGACAAGGACGAACAAGTTCCCATCATTTTCCTCAGTGCAAAATCTCAAACCAGCGATGTTATCAATGGTTTTAAAACGGGCGCGAACGATTATATGCGTAAACCTTTCAGCATTGAAGAACTTATTGTACGGATTGAAAATGTTTTAAAACATAAAAACGTAACGCCCGAAGAAACTGAAGAAGTCAAAATCGGCGAATATAATTTCAATACAAAAAGGCAAACATTACATCACCCCGACGAGCAAAGAAAACTTTCCTATCGCGAAAGTGAATTACTCAAACTCCTTTATGAAAACCGGGATAAAATAGTAGAGCGAAGCGAAATATTGATCCTTCTTTGGGGAAGTGATTCTTTCTTCAATAGCCGCAACCTCGATGTTTATATTACCAAGCTGCGTGGTTATTTAAAACATGATCCTTCTATTGAAATTATCACTATTAAAGGCATAGGTTACCGTTTCGTAATGGCATAGGTTTTATACCCTTTGCTACATGACAAGTCGGAGGTGGTTTATCCGCTATAAAAAAACTATAGCCATTGGCGGGGGCATTCTGTTTGCTTTATTTATCCTGCTGTTATTTTTTGTTAATCGATTTATCGAGCCGATTTTAAAAGATAGGCTTCATACACTTATTATCCAAGGGTCGGACAGCCTATATACTTACACTTTAGGCAGACTCAATGCAAATTTTTACGGAGGCAATGTTGAGGTGGAAAATCTACAGGTAAAGGTTGACAGCACTCGCTATGAATATTTAAAACGGCGGAATGCACTTCCCTCGCTTACCATGCAATTGAGCCTGCAACGCGGCCGCGTAAAAGGTGTCGGTATTATTGATCTTTTATTTGGTAAAAAGATCCGGATCGAAGAAATTATGTCGAAGCAGGCCAATGTTGTTCTTTCCAGGCACATTCGAAAGGGAGATATTGATGATGAAAAACTCCCTGTTTGGAAAGCCATCCAGCCAAAGATTAAAAGTATTTATGTTGGCAAGATCAAACTTGACGGGATTAAACTGTTGTATAAAAATGCGGATACCTCAGAAGCTGTGAAATTACAGTTCGACAGGTGCGATGCTGATTTCAATGATATCCTTATCGATAGTGCTGCTTCGGTTGACACGACAAGGATCGGTTTTATAAAAGACATCTCGATGAAATTCAATGATCTCAAATACCGCACATCAGATTCTACTTACAAAATGAAAGCCAAATGGATCAAATATTCTTCAAAAGAAAGAACATTGGAGATCGACAGTTTCAAACTGCAACCTACGCTTGATAGGAAAGATTTTTATGAAGCAGCCAACAGACAAACAAGCTTGTACAATATTGAATTTACAAAGGTTCGTTTTGTCAATACAAGACTTGACCATTTTATCCATAACAACGTCATTGATGCTGACAGCGTTGTGTTTGAAAAGCCAGATGTGAAGGTTTATACCGATAAATCTTTGCCGCCTGATTTTGAAAGCAAGATCGGGAAGTTTCCTCATCAGCAATTATTAAAAGCAGGGACAACCATCGATGTAAAACACATTTCTTTCAAGGATGCTAGCTTTGAGCTTACAGAAAAAGATGGAAAGACCAACCAGGAAGGAACCCTGAATTTTGCTCATGTAAACTTTGCCGCCCATAACATTACAAATGAAACCTCCCATATAAAAAAGAATCCTGTTTGTTCTGTAAACTTTAGCGGAACTATTTTCAATAGTAGCCCTGTAGCATTGAACTTAAAACTTTATCTCGACTCAACTAACGGACGTTTTGATGCATCTGGTTCCGTTAAGAACGTCTCATCTTCACAACTGAATGAAGTTGCGGTTCCGCTGGCAAATGTGCAGATCAATTCATGCAATATTCATGATCTTGAATTTAATGTCAGTGGTGAAGATTACAGCGCTACAGCCAATGTGAGGATGCGGTATAATAATCTTTCGATAACACTTAGAAAAACGGATGAAGAAACTGGTGAGACCAAAACCAAAAAATTCCTGACAAAAATTTTAAATCGCTTTGTGATATGGCCCGATAACCCCGGGAATGACGGAATTGAAAGAACTGCACAAAACACAAGAGTAGCAAGGCTTACAACACAATCTTTCTTCGGGCTGATATGGAAAACCATCTTCGCAGGCATGCAGGATGTAATGATGAAATCTGGAAGATATCAATAAGCGAACTAGTTTTACAGCATGCAAATATTTTCGGCAGAAAAAATTTTTACAGGTTACGAATGGTTGACCGGTCGAGCAATTGTAGTAAATGACAGAAAAATTGAAAGTATAATTTCACAATCAGAAATAGAAGCAACAAAGCATTTTGATAATTGCTTTATAGTCCCGGCTTTTATTGATGCACAGGTTTATGGTTCTGCAAAAAAATTACTAGCTGTTTATCCTGAAGCGTCAACGCTGCATTTGATGTATCAAGAATTCATTGCGCAGGGCACTTGTCTTTTTCTTCCAACACTGGCTACTAATACCATTGAAGTTTTTAAGAAAGGAATTGATGTGGTGAAAGATTATTGGAATAATAACGGCAAAGGTGTTTATGGTTTGCATCTTGAAGGTCCATGGCTGAACGAAATAAAAAGAGGTGCTCATGTAAAAGAATGGATTCACTCACCATGTATTGAAGAAGTACAAGATCTTTTGGAGTATGGAAAAGGTGTGATTAAAATGATCACCATTGCTCCTGAAGTTTGCAGCGATGAAATAATCGATCTTATTCTTTCCGAAAACATTGTTCTTTCTGCTGGGCATAGCAATGCAACTTACGATGAAGCAATGAAGGGTTTTAACAAGGGAATTTCAACAACAACGCATTTGTACAATGCTATGAGTCCGTTACAGCACCGTCAGCCAGGACTTGTCGGTGCCGCTTTTAATCATTCAAAAGCCAGGGCAAGTATAATTCCCGATGGTTATCATGTTGATTTCGCAGCAATTGCTATTGCAAAAAGAATTATGGGGAATCGCTTGTTTGTAATTACAGATGCAGTTAGTGAAACGAACGAAGGCCCATACCAACATCAACTGGCGGGTGATAAATATGAATGCAATGGAGTGTTAAGTGGTTCCGCACTAAGCATGCATAAAGCGTTTAAAAATTTGGTGAAACACGTGGGCATTGAAATAGAAGAGGCATTGCGTATGTGCAGTCTGTATCCCGCGCAGATGTTGCGGTGCGATGATGAGTATGGAAAAATTGTCCCGCAGGCGACAGGACAATTTCTTGTACTTGATAAGCAATTAGAGATAGTGGAAGTGATTACCTCGTGAAAGGTCGAACGGAAAAATTAGCTTTCTTTCTTTTTGCATATTGAATGAACCACATGATCGTAAATGTGGGAATGAAATCAATGCCGGGAATCAACTCTTCAATGAAAGAGAAAATACCACCAAGAAAACCTTTGCTGAACCCAAACATTCTCCAGAAAATTAAAGCGGAGATCGGAGCCCAGATCAATTCGCCCAGCACGGGAATAACAATCACTGCGCTACCAATCACATCCATCAAAATGCACAAAGGCAATGATGGCAATGGCTTTTGCTTAACAGTATAATCTGTTGATTGTACAGGATAGTACTTCGTATTTCCTTTGAAAAATAGTCTCTTCAATTTTCAAAAGCGTTGCAGTTTTTTCCGCAACAGTATTATTGACGAAAAGCCCGCGAAAACGGTTGTATGGCATGTTTCTTTATGAATTTCTTTTGAAATGAAAGGCAAGATTCATATCGGCACTTCCGGATGGAGCTACAAACACTGGAAGAATATCTTATATCCGCCGAAGTTGAAACCGACTGAGTGGATTCATTTCTACTCCGATCATTTTAACACTACTGAGATCAACGGAAGCTTTTACAAATTGCCAACGAAAGAAACGGTTATCGAATGGACAAAGAAAGTTCCTAAAGATTTTTTGTTCTGCCCGAAGATGAGTCGCTTTCTCACGCACATGAAAAAATTAAACGAGCCGGAAGAACCACTCGAACGCTTCTTTGGAATTTTTGAACCGATGAAAAAAATGATGGGCCCAGTGCTGCTTCAACTTCCTGCCGTTCTAAAGTTTAATTATGACAAGGCCGACCATCTTTACCGCCTGATGCAAACTAAATACAGGAAGTATGATTTTGTAATGGAGATTAGGCACAATAGCTGGCTGCAGGAAGAAAGCCTTACATTGATGACGAAGTATGATATTGGCCTGGTGATCTCACAGTCAGGTGAACAGTTTCCTTATTCAGAAATGGTTACAGCAAAAAATATTTACGTCCGCTTTCATGGCCCGCATCAATTGTATGCTTCATCCTACTCAAATGAAATGCTGAAAGATTTTGCAAAGAAGTTTAGAAAATGGGAAAAAGAAGGTCATGTAATTTGGGCTTTCTTCAATAACGATGTTCATGGCTATGCTATTGAAGATGCAAAACGTTTAATTAAACTGTTGGAAAAATAAAAAAGCAGCGAGAGTAAACGCTGCTTTTTTATAAGTGTTTTCAAAGGTCATCATCTTCATCATCCTCATCTGCGTCAATCACAAGGTCATCTTCGTCTATGTCCTCTTCATCCAGATCATCTTCCAGTTCTACTTCATACTCCTTTTCATCGCCGCTTAATTCGTCTTCATCGCCTAAGATCAGATCATCTTCTGTGTCTTCGTCGTCATCCTCCTCGTCTTCATCTGGTAGGCTGTAGTTACCATTCACAGGGTGCGTATCAGGATTAGTAGACAATGGCCGCTCTATAAAAATGCCTTTAGGATTGCGGCCGATTGTTTCAAATTGCTCATCCAAATCTTTACGTTCATTTAATGCATCTTGCATATTACGCCTTTCGTTATGTGGATAAAAAAGACGTGCCAAAAAAAGTTTGAGATTAATAATTAGAAATTCAATCGGTTATACTTTACTGTAAAGTTTATAGACTTAACGGGTTGAGGATTTTTTTTCCAGCAGGTCGCTGTATGACTCAGCAATGAACTGATCGTTTGTAATTTCAAACAATTGAATGTAATGATTACACTGTTCTTTTAATTTTTCGATACCAAAAGAGCCATCTCTGTCAATTGCCTCCACTTCGACAAAGGTTCCTAATTCCTTTACTTCGTCGAAATGAAACTTGACATTGTCAATGAAATAAATTCTTCTTTTTTTGTCAACTACTGTTTTAACACCTAATGCCTTTGTAAGCACCTCCTTTAGTTTTTTATTTGGCTGATGCTGATATAAGCTAACATCAGATTGTTTGGTACCTGCAGTATTGCTACGCATATAATGAATTAGCGAATTTTCAATGTTGCCTTCCCTAAGCTTCAAACGTCCGTTCGGAATATTGAAGTAGGTGTCTATTTGATGGTCTGTTCCTATAAACAGCGGATCCAATTCCTTCAGTTTTGATTCCAGCTTTCCGGTATCATTACATCTTGCCTTAAACTCGTAATTGATGTGCATGCTTTTTTCTGCAAAATACTAATGGCATAGTTTTTTGGGCTCTTGCCATAAAATATTGTCTTATGAAAAGACATTTCCTCTTTTATACAATCTCATCTTTAATATTCTTTACTTCTTGCGTTTCGCAGAAAAAATACCAGGCCGCTATGACAAGCGCCCAGGCATTAAATGCCAAGAATATTGAACTAGGTAACACTATTACTGATCTCCGTAACCAGATCACCACGCTTCAAAATGATAATGCCAAACTGGTAAAGCAAATTGATGATGCAATGAAAAAAGCATCCGAAGCAACAGGCGTTGCCAACATGACGCAAAAACAATTGGATGCAGAACAAAAACGTCTTTGGGACCTGCGAAAACTTTTACAGCAACAACGTGATGCAGTAGAAGGCCTTCGCAAGAAAATGGCGGATGCATTGGTTGGATTTAATTCAAACGAGTTGCAGGTGTTTGTGAAAAATGGAAGAGTGTACGTAAGCTTGCAGGAAAGCCTATTATTTCCTTCAGGCAGTGCTGTTGTAAATCCAAAAGGCAAACAGGCATTAGGAACATTGGCGCAAGTACTCAATGTAAATCCGGATATCAATGTGGTTGTTGAAGGACATACAGACTCGATTCCTATTCATGGAAAATTCCAGGACAACTGGGATTTGAGTACTGCAAGAGCCAATGCTATTGCAAGAATTTTGATCGATAGTTACCAGGTAGATCCTACGAGAATAACAGCAAGCGGAAAAAGTAAATATGATCCAGTGGATTCAAACGGTACACCAGAAGGACGTCAGCGTAACCGGCGCACTGAAATTATCCTTGCACCGAAGCTTGATCAGTTGATGCAATTGCTACAGGAAAATCCTGTTGCTAACAGCGGCACTCAATAACTCGTGATTTAAACTTTAGATCATGGAAGATCTTTTTTCAACCAACATAGCAGTGAATAATGAAAATGTGAACTACCGTGTGATTTTTGATAACGAGAGATACACTTTTCTTTCAGAAGCGGATAATAAAGCTTTTGCATCTTTTTCTTTTAGAAGACAGCATGATGAATGGCTGGACCAGCAATTACTGCCGGCTGATATTAAGAAGCAGGCAATAGATGCTTTAGAGAAGTATTTGTTGAAGCAGCATTAAATCCTAAGAGATGAAAATTATTTTTTAGCGAATACAGTTGCCACGAAATCTTCTTTTGGAATAAAACCTAGATATCTCGAATCCATTGCCTGGTGCCGATTGTCACCTAAAACAAAATAGCAATTTGCTGGAACAATAACGGGTCCGAAATGATCCTGGTTCCAGCGCTTTGAAAATATTTGGCGGATTTCCTTATCCTCCTGACTTTTATCAATAATGACTCTGCCTGACTTGATTTTATTTCTTTGCACAAATGCTGAACTCAAAACGATATAGACGCTGTCGTTAGTAGAGTTTGTATAAGTTGAGTTTATATCCACCGAATCAACAATCTTTGCGAACTCAGATTTTAGGATGACATATTGATTCATAAGATTAAATGTTTTATCTGCTAAAGGGCCATTAACATAGAGATCTCCTTCTTTAATTTCCACAGTATCTCCTTCTAATCCACACAGGCGAAATACGGCTGTATATTCTCCCATTTGTGGGTTTTTGCTTTTGAAGCAGATAAAATCAAATCGATTTGGTTTTAATAAATTGGAAACATAGATGTAGCTGCCTTTCTTTATGGTTGGCTCATTTGCTCCGCTTGGGACTTTAAATTTTTGTAGTGACTGGCCGGAACATCCCCTATGCAATAACAGAAGATTGGCCGCTAAAAAAATGAAAAGGATTCTCACAAGAAAAATTATTACTTATGAAAATACTGTTTCACTGTATTAAACTGTGCCTGCTGGTAACATCGAACCAAAATTTGTAAACTTTAATAACAACATTAAAACAGCTGTTCCTAAAAACCATCCAAACAGCGAAGAATAAATTTTGTCTCTTCTATCGGTATTGCTAAAAACTACATAGAAGATGAAGGCAAAAATCCCAAAGAAAAAGCTTACAATAAAACTTCCCCAGTTCAAATGAAAACTTGAATTTTTCATACTAGTAATTCACTACCTGTTCTTCGATTGTTTCCGGAATCTCTCTCCATTCATATTGCTGGTTACGAAGCTGCGGTTCAAATCCGGATTCCCGGATAGCTTCCTGTATGCTTTTGTAAGTGAAGCGATGCGGTGCACCTGCAGCACTCACTACATTTTCTTCTATCATGATAGAACCGAAATCGTTGGCGCCGGCATGCAAACAAACCTGCGCTGTTTGCTTACCAACAGTAAGCCATGAAGCCTGTATATTTTTTATATTCGGGAGCATGATGCGGCTGATAGCCACCATGCGGATATATTCTTCCGGTGTGATCAAATTATGTACACCGCGAATCTTTGCAAGTAAAGTATCTACATCCTGGAAGGTCCATGCAATAAAGGCGAGAAATCCTTTTGCGTTCTCGGGTTTCTTTGCCTGTACTTCACGAATCTTTACGAGGTGCTCAAATCGTTCGCGAATGGTTTCTACATGACCAAACATCATGGTTGCAGAAGTAGTGATATCCAGTTTGTGTGCTTCATGCATAATTGCCAGCCATTCATCTGCACCACATTTTCCCTTGGATATCAAACGGCGGACACGGTCAACTAAAATTTCAGCACCAGCACCTGGTAGGGAATCCATGCCGGCTTCTTTCAACGCCTTCAACACTTCATGATGTGTGCTTTTTTCAAGCTTGGTAATATGTGCTACTTCTGGCGGACCAAGTGCATGCAACTTTATTGTTGGAAACTCCTGCTTAATCTGCCTGAATGTATTCACATAAAAATCCAATCCCAATTCTGGATGGTGTCCGCCCTGTAAAAGCAACTGGTCTCCACCATATTTCAATGTTTCGCTTATCTTTTTCCGGTACATCGGCATATCAGTAATGTATGCTTCAGAATGACCGGGAATTCGATAAAAATTGCAAAACTTACAGTTGGCAATGCATACATTGGTGGTGTTTACATTGCGGTCTATCTGCCAGGTAACTTTTCCGTGCGGCACTTGTTTTTTACGCAACTCATTTGCTACAAACATTAACTCCGTAAGGGATGCATGCTCGAACAAATGCATACCTTCTTCTATTGAAAGAAATTGACACCGGAGGGCTTTATCATACAGATCAGAAAAATTCATAAGGAGGCAAAAATACAATGTCTCAACATCATTAAAGGATGAGCGGCATCATAAGATAGCAGAGTTACCATAATTTTAATACATTATTTCATTGCAAGTTTTGCTTGAATTATCTTGGCCTTAGTAAAGCTGCCATAACACATGAGACGACTGCTTTATTGTACGCTGTTACTTGTTGCTTGCTTAAGTGCATTTTCGCAGGAAGAATTTGTAGAACCCTCAAAATTTATTACCCGCTTTTCTTTTGTGCAAATGACAGGTGGCGTTATCATTTTGCAGGGCCGGTTTGATTCTTTTAAAGACACGTTGAATTTTATTCTTGACACCGGCAGTGGTGGTATTTCGCTGGATTCCGCAACTGTTGATTATTTTGGATTAAAAGGAGAGCCGTCAAACCGTACCATTCGCGGAATTGCAGGAATAAGAAATGTAAGCTTCCTTAACAACCGCACACTTCATTTACCGGGTCTTACGGTAGACAGCTTAAATTTTCACATCAACGACTACTCCATACTTACCGCGGTCTACGGTGAAAAGATAGACGGCATTATTGGTTATTCTGTTTTCAGCCGTTACATTATTAGAGTAGATTACGATAGCTCTAAGGTCGAATTCTGGACCAAGGGCTTGTACAAATATCCGAGGGGTGGTTTTTTGCTTAAGCCGGTGATCAATACCATACCTGTTCAACAATTACGAGTCAGGGATGAAAGAGCTATCAACGCAAGATTTTTATATGATATGGGAGCAGGTTTGAACATGATGTTGTCAACCGATTTTTTGAATGACAGTTCTTTGCTTAGTAAGAAAAGGAAGTTGTTCACAAAGGAAGCAGAGGGCTTGGGCGGAAAGATAGATATGGCGATGACAGTGATTAAAGAAGTAAAGCTCGGGCCTTACAAATTCCGTAATGTGCCTATTTATGTTTTTAACGACACCTTCAATATCACTTCTTATCCTTTCCTTGGAGGATTGATTGGTAACGATATCCTTCGCCGCTTCAATGTCGTTTTAAATTACGATAGAAGAGATATTTACCTGGTGCCTAATTCGCATTTCAATGATGTATTTGACTACTCATATACCGGCATTGAACTCTATTATATTGACGGAAGGATCATCATTGGCGATGTAGCAAAAGGTTCGCCAGCAGAAGAGGCGGGACTAAAAGAAGGTGATATTGTTGTTGCCGTCAACAAAAATTTCAGTCAGAATATGCAGCAATATAAAGCCTCCATCCAAACCACCGGTGACCGTTTACAGGTAATTGTTCAACGCGGTGGCGAGCTAGTACAATACTCTTTTAAGGTGAAAAGTATCCTCAAAAGAAATAAGCTACGTTAACTCCGCAGCTAATCATTGGGTTTATGTCCTCGTTTTCAGATATTTTTGCAGGCTATCCCTGGCATGGGCATTTTGAACATAAACAAATTAACCAGTGGTCAATTTCGAACGTTTTAGTTTATCGAACGGATTGAAAGTAATAGTGCATCGTGATACATCAACACCTATGGCCGTTATGAATGTAATGTATGACGTAGGTGCAAGAGACGAAGATCCAAACCGCACCGGCTTTGCACATTTGTTTGAGCATTTAATGTTTGGCGGATCGGTCAATATTCCAGTATATGATGAGCCTTTGCAAATGGCAGGCGGTGAAAACAACGCTTATACAACAAACGATCTTACCAACTACTACATACAGCTTCCTGCAGAAAATTTAGAAACTGCATTCTGGCTCGAAAGTGATCGCATGTTGTCACTCGGGTTTACCGAAAACAGTTTGGAAGTGCAACGTAAAGTGGTGTGCGAAGAATTCAAGGAACATTATCTCAACAAACCTTACGGCGATGTTTGGCTAAAGCTTCGCAACCTTGCTTACGAGGTACACCCATATCGATGGATGACGATCGGTAAAGAATTATCTCATATTGAAAATGCACAATTGCAGGATGTGAAGAATTTCTTTTTCAAACATTATCGACCAGTAAATGCAATACTGGTTGTAGCAGGAAACGTTACCGTCGATCAGGTAAAAACGCTATCAGAAAAATGGTTTGGTCCAATTGAAGCCGGCGAAAAATATAATCGCCATCTTCCCGAAGAACCTAAACAGACTAAAGCAAAAAGGCTGGATGTGCAGGCCGAGGTTCCATTGGATGCTTTGTACAAATGCTGGCATATTTATCCAAGAATGGATCACCGCTATTACGTTTCTGATTTGATAACAGAAGTGTTAGGTGGTGGCGGCTCGTCAAGATTATTTCAATCGCTGGTGAAAGAAAAAAAATTATTCAGCAATATTGAGTGTTATCATTTTGGTACAACGGATGCGGGTCTGCTTGCCATTGAAGGTAAGCTTGTAAAAGGAGTGAAGGCAGAAGAAGCTGAAAAAGCTGTTAATGAAGAACTGGAAAAATTAAAGCATGAAAAAATAACCGAAACTGAATTACAAAAAGTAAAAAATAAGACAGAAAGCATGATTGCTTTTGAAGACATGAGCTTAATGAACCGTGCCAACAGTCTTGCTTATTATGAACTGCTTGGAGATGCATCTTTGATGAACACAGAATTAGACCGTTACAACAAGGTAACAGTTGAAGATGTGCAGCAATTAAGTAAGGAAATTTTCACGGAGGAGAACAGCAGCACCATTTTGTATTTATCGAAGAATTAAGACAAGAATTACATCACGAATTATAGCAACAAAGTGGAATCAATAAAAACTACACTCAATAGAAAACAAGCCCCGGTAATTAAAGATGCTGTGGAGTTTGACCTCAAATTGAAGCCTTACGAAAAACATGTTTTAAATAATGGTGCTGAAGTGTACGTAATTAATGCAGGCGCCGAAGATGTTTTGCAAATTGAATGGGTTTTCTACGCAGGCAACTGGTACGAAGACAAAAACCTTGTTGCAGCAAGTACTAATTTTTTATTGAAGAACGGTACCTCAAATAAGACTGCATTTCAACTGAATGAGCATTTTGAGTATTACGGTTCTTACCTCAATCGTAATTGCTATAATGAAACAGCAACCATTTCCCTGCATTGTCTTACCAGGCATTTGGAAGTGTTGTTACCTGTAGTAAAAGAAATGATTGTTGATTCTGTATTTCCTGAAGAAGAAATCAGGATCTACAAACAAAACATGAAGCAGCGGCTGAATGTGAATTTAAAGAAAAGTGATTTTGTTGCGGGTCGTTTGATTGACGCTTACATGTATGGTGAAGAACATCCCTACGGACGCTACACTAGGTTTGAAGATTTTGATAACGTAACAAAAGAACAGGTTCAAAACTTTTACAAACAATATTACCAAACCGGTAAGTTTGTTGTGTTCGTCGGCGGAAAAGTGCCTTCTAATTTGTTTGTATTACTTAATCAGCACTTTGGTGATCTCAATTACAAAGAGGTAAACGTTGCTGATCTTCCATCAGCTCCTGCTTCAGAAAAAAAATACAGGGTGACCAACGATCCGCAGGGTGTTCAGGGTGCAATTCGCATGGGCATTCATTTTCCAAACCGCCATCATCCCGATTTTTTAAAAGCGCAGGTGTTGAATAATTTGTTTGGTGGATTTTTCGGATCGAGGCTAATGAGTAATATCCGTGAGGAGAAAGGTTACACTTATGGTATCTATAGCTACCTGGAAAACCATATCCAGCAAAGTGCCTGGGTAATTAGTACAGAAGCCGGGAGAGATGTTTGCGAAGCAACTATTGCAGAAGTGTATAAAGAGATGGAAATTCTTCGAAATGAATTAGTGGATGATGAAGAATTATTGCTTGTTCGAAATTACATGATGGGCTCTATTCTTGGTGACCTTGACGGACCTTTTCATATCATCAGCCGTTGGAAGAATATTATTTTGAACGGGCTAAACGAAAATTATTTCTACGACCAGATCAATACCATCAAACAGGTTTCGGCAAAAGAGTTGCAGGAGCTGGCAAATAAATACCTGGTGAAAGAGAATTTTTATGAGTTGGTGGTTGTCTGACCCTGGTTTGGAGAGATTAAATAATTAACGTAAGAGCTTCTTTTAGAAGCTCTTTTTTTTTGCGCAGCCAACACTCCTTATTTTTCTAAACTTTGCAGTCAAATAAAAAATTAAAACTGATGAAAGCATTTTTAGGAATGGGTTTACTCGGATCCAACTTTGTGAAAGCTATGCTTAAAAAAGGAGAACAGGTACATGTGTGGAATCGCACTGTATCAAAAGCAAAAGAACTCGAATTATTTGGCGCAATCGTATTTGACAATGCAGCAGAAGCAGTAAAAGGCGCAGACAGAATTCATCTTACATTAAAAGACGATGCCTCTGTAGACGAAGTATTGCAGGCTGCAAGCGCAGGATTCAAACCGGGAGCCATCATCATCGATCATACAACTACTTCAAAAGAAGGTGCGATTCAACGAACAAAGGAGTGGAAAGAAAAAGGATTTGTTTACCAGCATGCACCTGTGTTTATGGGTCCTATCAACGCATTGGAAAGTTCAGGCTTCATGATGTTATCGGGAGATGCTGATGTGATTAGTAAAATGCAACCTGAATTATCGCTAATGACTGGAAAATTGCTCCAGTTTGGAGATGAAGTTGGTAAAGCTGCAGCCATCAAATTAGCGGGTAATGCATTCCTGGTTTGTTTCACCGCAGGAATAAGAGATACGCTTGCTCTTTCAAAGTCCCTCAATCTTTCAGTTGAAGACCTGTCTGCACTCTTCAACGAATGGAACCCGGGATCAATGCTGCATGGCAGATTAAAAAGAATGACCTCTGGTGATTACTCACAACCATCGTGGGAATTGAACATGGCAAGAAAGGATACAGGCCTGTTCATCAAAGCAGCCGAAGGGAAAACGGATTTAGCGATAATTCCTTCGATAGCAGAACTGATGGATGAATGGATTGAAAAAGGTTACGGCAATAACGACTGGACTGTAATTGCGAAGGATGTTATCTAAAATAGAAGAATGAACAATCAACATTGTCCTATGATAACGCTTCTGGCGGCGGCATGCCTGCAGCCTTCGATTTGTCTTCGGGCAACGGAATGAATTCGTGATTATCATTTGGTGGCAATATGATTCGCCCTTCTTTCCAGTCATTCTTTGCCTGTTCAATTCTTTCTCTTCTCGATGAAACAAAATTCCACCAGATAAACCTTTCGCCTAATGGTTCTCCTCCAAGCAGCATCAATGTTGATGGTTCCCTGGCAATCAGCACAGGATCAACTCCTCTTGTGAATACCATCATTTGTCCTGCATGATAAGTTTGACTACCTGCTTCAATGCTTCCTTTGGCAATGTAAATGCCGCGTTCAGGATGTTCTTTCGGCAAACCAAATCTTGCTCCTGCTTCCAGCACAACATGCAAATAAAAAAGCGGCGAATGTGTTTTTACCTCGTTGTTCAATCCGTAAGCATTACCTGCAATCAATCGCATCCAGATTCCCGTATCCGTATAAACAGGTAATTGCTCGGGTTTGTAATTATCAAATGTTGGTGATGATTCTTCATCTCTTTCAGGCAGGGCCACCCAGGTTTGTATCATTTCCAGACTTCCTCCTGCAAGCGTTGCAGGATCTTCAAATCTTTCCGAATGCGCAATGCCGCTTCCGGCAGTCATCCAGTTTACTTCGCCGGGACGAATGATTTGTTCAACACCTAAACTATCACGATGTGTTACCTGTCCGCCGAATAGATAACTAACAGTTGACAAACCAATATGGGGATGCGGAAGCACGTCCAGTTTTTTTACATTGGCTGGCGCTACGTCAACAGGCCCGGCATGATCCATAAAAATAAAAGGGCCCACCATTCTTCGTAACCGAAAAGGCAAAATGCGTTTAACATCCATACCCGGCGCTATTGACGCCTTCCTGGCTTCTATGACTAAATCAAGCATGATGGTGATTGTAGTAGAATGAAGGTAAGCTTAATCGATAATATGACTTGAGGATGCGAGTCGCGAAGGGGTAAG
This sequence comes from Flavisolibacter sp., assembly GCA_035554655.1. GTDB lineage: Bacteria > Bacteroidota > Bacteroidia > Chitinophagales > Chitinophagaceae > Flavisolibacter. The sequence continues at coordinate 137,368 of DATMIF010000051.1, read as the reverse complement.
ATAAAAAAAGGGCCAGAATAAAAATTCAGCCCCGATTAAAATCCAATATCCTATGAAAAACCGTTGCTAAAGTAGAAGGGGAAATTCATACTTGCAATAAGAGTAAACGCTGTTTTTCAAAATGTGGATAAATAGGTTTTTATTCACTTAGCCTTGACAATCTCAATTGAACACCAGTAATCCTAAAACAAAAATCCCCTCTTGCGAGGGGATCAATATTGTCAGGCAGTCGTTTTGCAGTTTAGGTTTTCATTGATTGGACGCCTGTGTTTTCATAAGGACGATTTCAAAACGGGCTTTTTCTAGGATCGGATTGGTTTTTCAAAAAGAACTAAAGAAGTTGACCGATATTGGATTTTTGGTTTTGGTTTTTTAAAGGATTACGGATTCGGTTTTTGGATTCGGATTTTAGTTTTGGTTTTTCCTGGATACTGAATGATTGATTATTTATCAATCAACTTCTGCAACAAAAGTAGCAGACGCTACCATTCAAAACAATAGCAAAATAACCTTGTTTTTAAACTATGGTTTTTACTTAAAGCATCGTAGAGTTACGAGTTTGTGATAAGAAGAAACCTTTAAACACATCACAATCGCCTTGGCTTAACGCACTCAATTCATGCACTAATTAACGCACTCTAAACTTTACTCGCTTTCCTTCGCCTCTTCATCAAACTAATGTTGCATTGCATTTAAAACCTTAACCATTAGTTATGAAGCAAAATTTATTTAGTGCAACCGGAAAGAAAAGCTATACCGGTTCATTTTTCTCCCTCACGTTTTTTTGTTTGCTGGTTGCAGCATTCAGTTTTGTATCGTGCAAAAAACCTGGTGTTGAAAAACCTCAACCCGAACCTTCTTATCATCTCAATCTTTCCACAACTTCAATTCAATCTCCCGGCGCTTCAGGCAATGCTGCAACTGTTTCTGTTGAAGCCAACACTGAATGGAAAGTCACAATTCCTGTGGGCATTGACTGGCTGGAAATGAATAAAACAAGTGGCAACGGAAATGATAATATTCAAATCACGATCACAAAAGAAAATACTTCGAATGCCAAAAGAACAGCTACCATAACTGTTGCTTTAGTAAACGGTAAGGCACCCTCAAAAGATATTTCTGTTGAGCAGGATTTTATTGCAACTACTCCCATCACCGTTGACTGGAAAAAAGTTTTCGGTGGTAACGGAAATGACTATGGTTACTCTATCATCAAAACAACCGACGGCGGGTATCTTCTTTCAGGAAGAACAACCAGTAACAATGGCGATATCACTACAACAAAAGGTGGTATTGATGTGTGGGTTGTGAAGCTCGATGCAGCAGGTGCCATTACATGGCAGAAAACATATGGTGGCAATGCAGATGAATACAGCGTTGCCGCAGCGGCGACTCCTGATGGCGGTTACGTGCTTACTGGTTATACACTCAGTAATAACAATGGCGATGTGGGTACAAATCATGGCAACACGGATTTCTGTGTGCTGAAACTAAATGCTACCGGTGTGATCCAATGGCAAAAAACTTTGGGTGGCACAGGCGATGATCGTCCATATGCCGTAACCGTAACTACAGAAGGCCGTATTGGTGTAGCGGGATATACAAATTCAACAAATGGTGATGTTGGTTCCAATCATGGCCTTGAAGATTTTTGGGTAATGCTGCTCGATAATGGTAACGGCAATTTCCTTTGGAAGAAAACATTCGGCGGCAACGGAAGTGACATGGCAAAAGCACTGGCACCAGCGCCAGACGGAGGTTTATATATAGGGGGTACTACTGCATCAAACAGCAGTGGCGATGTCGCAACATCAAAAGGTAACAATGATTTTTGGGTGCTTCATCTCGACAGAAGTTTATCCATTCAGTGGAAAAGCAATTTTGGCGGAACCAGTAACGAAGATCTGAATGCACTTGCTGTTGGGCCGAATAACACTTTAATTGCTGCAGGCAGCACTAAAAGTAATAACACTGGTGATGTGGGTCCTTCAACTGGTAGTGAAGACATGTGGATCATTAAGATCAATGCAACTACAGGTGCTTTACTATCGCAAAAAGTTTTAGGCGGCAATGCCGTTGATGTAGCAAAAACTGTTTTGGTAAAACCAAACGGCAACATTGTTGTTGCAGGTTATACTTACAGCAACAATAGCGGCGATGTGGAAGCCAACCACGGCGCCGGGGAATTCTGGATGGTAGGATTGAATAACAACAACAATGTTATTTGGAAGAAAACAATGGGCGGCGATAACGAAGATCTGGGATGGTCCATTGCAGAAGGTGAAAAAGGATTTGCTGTAGCAGGTTATACTTTAACCAACAATAATGGTGATGTGGGTGCCAACCATGGCAACAGCGATGTTTGGGTTGTGAGATTAAAAGACGAGTAGTTTCATTGCAGAACCATAACGTCAGCCGGGATGATGAATTTCATTCCGGCTTCTTCATAAACGGTTCTAAGTAACCCTGCCTTTTATACAACCTATTCGCCTGCTGCAAAATTTATTGTGATCATCATTCGTATTCGCTCTTTATTTGCCTTCAAATCAAAACATATGAACTCCCTGCTTAGATGCACATTGCTGGTTGCAATTTTAATTTCAATAAACACAATTGTTTTAGCACAATCAAAAGACGTTAAAGACATCATTGCATTAATGCGTACAGAAGAAGAGGCCTGGAACGGCGGCGATATCGATGCCTATGTAAACCTGTATGCTCCCGGTGATTCTACAAGAATGATTTATTTCGGAGGAAACGGTGTAACACGTGGCAAGGATAGCATTTTGGCTTTCTATAAAAAATACTGGCCCAAAGAAAAGATGGGGCATCTCACACTTCTACACGACAGCATTGAAAAAATATCAAGCGAATACTATTATGTCTCCGGTTTTTTCAATGTCAGTTATCCTTCAGGTAAAGAAGTAAAAGGAAGATTCAGTGGCTTAGTGAAGAAGATAAAAGGGAAGTGGTTTTTGTATACAGATCACTCGGGGCAATAAGTGCTGCTGTTAAGTTAATAGTTGCTACTTCTCTATGAATATATCTTTGCAAACTCAATTACATTTGCAGACGCATATCTTTTTCATCCTAAATACTCGACATTGAAACCGATAGCAGAAACCTTCATTAAAATGGCGCTTGATGCATGGCATACACAAATCAAACAAGCCGACGATCTTTTCAATTCACTTTCTGATGAACAATTGATGCAGGAAGTAGTGCCTGGAAGAAATCGCGGCGTTTATTTGCTCGGACATTTAACAGCGGTTCATGATAGAATGATGCCTTTGTTAGGATTAGGTGATCAGCGATATTCTAACCTTTATAAAACATTTGTTGAAGGTGCCGATAAAGCGGAAGCAAACATTCCTCCGATCGAAGATCTGCGCAATTACTGGAAAGAAGTGAACAATGTCTTATCCGAAAAATTTTCAAGCCTTTCTTTTGAAGAGTGGTTTCAGCGGCACAATGCCGTGAGCGAAGTTGATTTTGCAAAAGAACCGCATCGCAATAAACTGAACGTGGTGATCAACAGAACAAATCATCTTGCGAATCATTTAGGGCAGTTGCTTCTTTTAAAACCAAGGAGCGAAGATTAATTTTTCTTCATCCACATTGGTTTCAACTTTTCTATTTTTTTAAAAGTAGGACATCCTTGTGCATGTGCGCCTGGTAAATAACCTGTACTCATTAAAAACTCATTCACAATTTCGCCACCGGTAAAACGAAAATTCTTTTTGAACAATTTCACCCATTCGTCTTTTGACAATGGATGATGATGATCGATCCAATTTTTAAAAGAACCAAATTCTTTTTGCAACTCCAGTATCCTCTTTGCATTTTCAATTGCCGCATGAACTTTCAGTCTATTACGAATGATACCTGCATCGTTCAATAGCTTATCAATTTTCTTCTGGTCATACTTCGCTACTTTCTTGATTTCAAAATTGTCATAAGCCTTGAAGAAGTTTTCTTTCTTATTGAGAATAGTGGTCCAGCTTAAGCCTGCCTGGTTAATTTCAAGAACAAGTCTTCCGAATAATTCATTGTCGTCACGCAGGGGGAATCCATATTCTTTATCGTGGTAGTGCTTGTGAACATTATCCTTATCTAAAGTGGCAACATGAAAACAATAAGTCTTGACAGGTATTTCCATACTACAATTTTCAGTAAAAAGAACCAATTATAAAGGAATGTTTTTCCTCAATAGAATATTTTAGTTTATAAAATACCTTCATCGTTTTAAATGAAGTTCAAATCATGAAAAAGCCTGCCAGTTGTTTTTTGATCTTTTCTCTTTTTCTTTTTTTCTACGCTTGCACAAGTAGCAGGCAAATGGTTGGGCAGAAAAATTCTTTCAGGGTGCTTGCTTTCTACACGGCCAAAAATGATCCGGCGCATATCAGTTTTGTACACGAAGCCAATCGATGGTTCCCTCAAATGGGAAAGCAATATGGTTTTATTTATGATTCTACTTCTGACTGGACACGATTGAATATGGCGGTTCTAAAAACTTATGATGTAGTTCTGTTCCTCGACACAAGGCCTGAAGACTCATTACAAAGAATCGCCTTTCAAGAATACATGGAAAAAGGTGGTGCGTGGATGGGGTTTCATTTTGCTGCATTCGCACTACCACATTCCACTTATCCTCAAAACTGGAGTTGGTATCATGAAGATTTTTTAGGATCAGGATTGTATGTGAGCAATACGTGGCGACCCACATCCGCGATTTTAAAAGTGGAGAATAAAAAACACCCTGCAACGAAAAATTTACCTTCCACATTCTCATCTCAGCCAAATGAATGGTATCGATGGAGCAATGATCTTAGAAAGAATCCAGACATCGATATTTTACTATCCATAGACTCTTCAAGTTTTCCATTGGGAACCGGACCAAAGCCTCATGAAATATGGCATGAAGGATATTATCCCGTCGTGTGGGCGAACAAAAAATTCCGAATGCTTTATTTTAACATGGGGCATAATGACATTGACTACGAACGCGGAACCAATAAAGAACTATCATTTACTTTCAACAACGAAGTACAAAATCAATTGATCATTGACGGGCTGTTGTGTTTGGGAAGAGGAAAGAAGAAAAAATAATAGTAATATCGTTAGGTTAGAGAGTTGTTTGGTACTTACATTGCTGGCCAGGCCCTTTTCTTTTTCTCTTGAAAGAAAAAGAAACAAAAAGTGCAAGCGAGTTCGATGCGGTATGTTCCGACGAAGTAAGATTTCCCCTGACGAACTAGCGATTGCGAGAGCTTGATATTCGAAGGTCTTGGTTGGAAGACACTGCCTCGTGCTATTATACGTTTCCTAAAGGCGCTGAATTTTTCACTGAATGTATCTTCTTACCTAATGCTTTAGTAGTGAAAAATGAGGCGCCTGAACATTCTTTTAGTTTGAAGAGTGGCCTTTGTCTTGAATGATGCGCTTACAGCTTTCAATTACGCTGCTGCTTTCTGTTTCAGCATTCATTATACCATCGGCGAATACTCAATTTCAGCAGTGTTTCAATCGCTTCACTTTGAGAACAACTGCACGATCCACCGCTCCGGCGGCGCGAGAACTGAAAACAAGAAAGTGAAAGCCTGAACGCTTTCCCGGTTGTAACTGTGGTGAAGATTGTATACAAGAACATAGCACTTGTAAAAATTATAAAGCTGTTATAATCTAACTACTGATAAAAAGTATTTGAGTGTTGCAGTTGCGATGGCCGGCAAAGCGGCGGAGCGTTCGCGTTTGCCTAGACCTTTTTGTTACTTTTTGGAGCAAACAAAGTTCGCCGAGGCCAAAATAAATAATTATCCCCTCGGCAATGCCAAAAAGTAAATAGAAGAAAAACACGACACAAAAAAGCCCAAACAAAAAAAGGATGATCGCCAGATCATCCTTCCCAAAAAGACAAAATCACTTCTAATATTCTTTCAACCCTTGCGCACTCCTATCCTCAAACTTCGGTCTTGGATACAAAACCCTCGGCTTCTCCTTCACCAACTTCATCGCTTCATTAACGGCTTTAACCAATTGCGGATCTACACCTTTGGCCAACTGCGCAGGATCATCCCAAACCTCAAACTCCGGCTTAATTCCATAACCTTCCGCAAACCATTTTCCATCCATACCAAATAAGCGTCCATCAGGAACGGTAATACCACCACCATCAATCAACCCATGTCCTGTTGCAGGACCAACCAATATTCCCAATGTTCTTTCACCAACAATAGGACCCAGTTTCAATTGCTGGAATGCCCATGGAAATGCATCACCACCGGAACCTGCCCAACCATTAATGAGCATCACCTTTGGTGCGTCATTGCCTTTCTGCGGCCAGCGTGTAATACCTGCATTGCGCCATGCAATATTGTAAATCGTTGGACGGTTCAGCATTTCAACAAACCGATCACCCAATTGCCCGCCTGCATTAAAGCGTTCATCAATCACAAAACCTTTCTTATCTGTTTGCGCATAAAACTGTCGCATCAATTCGGTTTGTCCATCAGTCCCAGTGTTAGGCATGTACATATAACCGAGTTGGCCACCCGATAATTCTTCCACCTTCTTTCTATTGCCTTCAATCCATTCCAGGTGACGCAAGCGCTGTTCCTGCCCCTGCGTCAATGTTTTTACAATTACCTCTCTCGACCCTTCCATGGTTGGTTTACTGTTCACACGTAAAGCAACCGCCTTACCTGATAAACCTTCAAACATGGAATAAGGATCTAAATCCGTGTCCAGCTTTCTTCCATTCACGGAAAGAATGTATTCACCTTCCTTAATGTTAACGCCTGTTGCTTCCAGTGGAGAACGGACTTCATTGTCCCATGCGGCGCCACGAACAATTCGCTTCACTTTAAATGCACCGTTATCTACACTCCAGTCAATTCCCAAAAATCCATTGGTGCGGTTCTTTCCAAATTCAACATCACCACCACTTACATAAGTGTGACCGGCACTCAATTCAGAAGCCATCTCCTGCAAAATATTATTGACGTCCCAACGGGTGATAGCATTATCTAACAATGCGCTGTATTCTTTACGCATCGCATTCCAATCCACTTGTTGCATTCCGGGATCATAAAAGAAATCACGATAGCGACGCCATACATCATTGAAAATTTGTTTCCACTCTTCTCTTGGATTCAGCACCATTTCCATTTCCGATGTACGTAATATCTTATCCAGCTTTTGTTCAGGCATTGGCTTTACAATGCCAAAGCCGCCATTCGTTCTTACTAAAATATTTTTACCATCATGAGATACAGCATAAGCAAAGGTTCCTGCAATCAAGGTCTTTTCTGCCCTTCCATCGATATCATAAAAATTCAAAGAAGGTTGTCCTCCCTGAGGTGATCCCGTATTGGGGCCACGCTGGTAAATTAATTTTCCATCAACAGCAACCAGGCCACCAATATTACCTGCAGGCACAGGCAAGATTTCCAATCGTTGTTCAATGCCTTCAGCGTCTATGTTAGATTGCGCAGTTGAAGTAACGGGTTTTGCTTTCTTAGCGGTATCTGTAGCATCCGGTTTCTTTGCGCTTGTTGTATCCAGCTTGATATCATCATTCTTTGGATATAGTATCGATTGCGTTGCAGGATCCAATGTAGCCACCGCTAACTGTGTACTGTTTGGATACACCCATGTATTATCCAGGCTGCTGTAAGCGGCATTAAAACTTCTCTGCGTAGCAAAAAACAAATACTTGCCGGTTGCATCAAACACAGGACTGAAATCATTGTAATATCCCGAAGTGGCTTTATACAATTTCTTCTTCTCGAAACTGTACAGGTAAATAGCAGAATAATTATTCTCACCATTTTTTGCATAAGTAACCCACTTGCTGTCCGGCGACCATGCTAACCTGAATCCCTGCAAAGCGCCATAAGATTGGTCTTCCGTTTTATCAATCGTTTCCATGGCACCTGTTGCCACCGTCAACACTTTTATTTCCTGCAAATCATTAATGAAAGCAATCTTCTTACTATCAGGCGACCAGTACAAACTCCAGCCCATACCACTCCTGAAATCAGTAAGCTTCTTTGCATCCGTTGTAGCATTATCCCGCATCCATATTTCCCACTCACCGCTTGCATCGCTCCAGTAAGCAAGGCTTCTTCCATTGGGCGACCATGAAGGATCACGTTCCCATGCACCACTCGTGTTGGTCAGGTTCATGATCACGCCGTTTTCTGCAGGAATGCTGAACAGTTCACCACGGGCTTCAAACACCGTACGTTTTGCATCTGGTGAAAGATCAAAATTGCTGATGTTGTTGCCAACGTTTACAGTGCGTGGCATCAGTGTACTCATATCAGCAACTACGTTGATCTTTACTTCAGCATATTTGTTGGTGAAAAGATTAAGCAGGTACAAGCTGCCTCCTGCTTCAAATACAATTTCTTCCGGCCCTGCACTCATATGGTTGATGTCAATATCCGTGAACTTGGTGATTTGCTCTTTTGTTTTTTTCTCGGTATCGTACACCCATAAATTTCTGCGGCCGTTTACACCTCCATCGCTTACATAATACACTTTATTCTTTACCCAAACCGGTTTGCCTTCGGTAGCAGGACTTGCCGTAATATTTTCTGCACTATTGTTTTTTAAATTGTAGATGTACACGTCAGAAGCAAGGCCGCTGCGAATGCGTTTGAAAGGATAGTTCTCCGTGATCCTGGTTACATAAGCCACATTGTTGCCATCAGGCGAAAACGAAGCCAGCTCACCGTAAGGAATGGAAAGCTTTTCGGGCAGGCCACCTTTTGTTGATACCAAATACAACTGGCGAAAAGCAGGCGTACCACTTTCACGTCCCGATGCAAACAAAATGCGTTTGCCATCAGGGTGCCAGTCAATAACACGGTCGGGAAAAGAGTTCCAGGTAAGCCTTACGGGCACACCGCCGGTAACCGGCATGGTGTACACATCGGTATTGCCATCATAAGTGGCAGAGAAGGCCAGTGTTTTTCCATCGGGAGAAAAACGTGGAAAGGCTTCTTCGCCGGTGGAGGAAGTAAGGCGGTTAGCTGTACCACCATTCTTACTCACGATCCAGATATCGCCGCCGTACACAAATGCAATTTGCGATTGCGAAACATCCGGATAGCGAAACAGGCGAGCATCAATTTGAGCATAGCTGAAATGAAAAGCAACAATAGTAATTGCTGCGAGGAGTAATCGTTTCATGGAAAGCAGTTTTTGAAGGTTGTTTTAAAGATAGGGTAATTGAATGGTATGTAGAATGATGAAGTGGAGAAGATGATGAGAGGTTGATGGAGGGGATGAGAGATCGGGAAAATATACCCACTATAATTTTTAAAAATTTCTTGCAGCACTTTTTAATTCCTCTCGTACCTATAATGAAAGGCCTGTTGTAACAACAGGTAAAACAGCCGTAACATACTTGTAACTTTAAAAGACACAAAGAAGATTTTGGAATCCCTTAACCAGGTAATAACAGGGTGTATCGCAAAAGAAGCAAAATACCAGCGATTGTTCTACGATCTCTATCGCGGCTTTGCATCCAAAATCGTGTTTCGTTATATCTACAGGTATGAAAAAGCAAGCGATGTAGTCACCGATGGCTTCATAAAAGCATTCAATCATTTCGACAGTTTTAAAAAAGATGAAAAAGCCAACCTTGAAAAACTAATTATGGGCTGGCTCAAAAGAATAATGATCAATACCGCCATTGATGAACTGCGACGAAGCAATATGCTTCCGGAAATTGGTGGAATACCGGAACAGGTGTGGGACTACAGCGATAAAACCTATGATGCCGACCAGCTTTTACTTTATAAAGACCTTATGAGTTTAGTAAAGGATTTGCCGCCAAACTACAGGACCATTTTTAACCTGTATGTATTGGATGGATACAATCACAGCCAGATTGCCGACATGCTTCACATTTCAGTAGGCACATCGCGGTCAGGCCTTTCAAGAGCAAAAGCAATTTTACAGGATATGATAAAAAATATGGAGGAGGGGAAATTATGCAGGATATGAGTCCTGATATGGAAGATTTGATGCGCAAAGCGGCCGAAGCCTATCCATTAAAACAGGTGGATGATCGTTGGGCTGAAATCGCTTCAAAAATAGAAGCTGCGCCTGCACAGCCTGGGAAAAAACAGAAGGGCTACAGGCGATATTTTATCCTCATGTTCATGCTTTTCATGTTTTTATTTACCGGCGATTATTTTATCAATCGTAATGACGGGTTCTCAATCAACACAAATAAAAAAATCAACCAGCCAGGCAAGGAAACCGAAATCAAACAAAACACAAATTCACCTGGTGCCCTAATTCAAAAAATAAATCAGTCAGTAAATGAAGATCTTACTCAAACAAACAATAGTCGTTTAATAAACACAGTGCCTGTCGGCAAAACACAGGTTTTCGATCCTTTGATTTCTAATAATGAGCGCAGTGATATAGTGAAGAACGCAGCTGTTGAAGAAACAATATCCGGCCTGTCAGGCAATGAATTTAAAACCAGGAAAAATGAAATTGTAACCGGTAAAAACATTCAACTGCGGCCCAACAATTTTTCTTTTGAACTGCACAATCGGCCGGTGTCATTATCTCAAAATTCTAAACAAAAAAACAGCAGTAGTGCTCCTGGTAAAAAATTCTATTACGGACTCACAGCAGGTGCCGCATTTAATTCGGTAAAAGAGCAAAAAGCAGGAACGGGATGGAACCTTGGCTTGCTTGTGGGCTACCATATCAGCAACAGGCTTTCTCTGGAAACAGGCTTCACCCTTTCTAAAAAATATTATTGGACATCGGGTGATTATTTCAGTATGAAGAAGGTTGTTGCTGCCATGCCTCCGCCCATGAAAATTATGGAAGTGGATGGCGACAGCAGGCTCATTGAAATACCGCTTCATTTCCGTTACGATGTTTTTCAAAACAGCAGGCGGAGCGTTTTTTCTTCAGCGGGATTTTCATCCTATATATTGACGAAGGAATACAATCAATACCATACCTCCACCAATGGAAACATGCAAATGATGTACGGCACCTATAAAAACAACCAGCTTTATTTCGCCGCCTCCCTAGATGCAGGCCTCGGCTATGAACAAAAATTAGGAACGAATAAAGCCATCCGTTTTCAACCCTATATACAAATTCCCGTTAAAGGCATAGGCATGGGCGATTTGCGCATCAGGAGCATTGGCCTTCGCATAGCATTGACAAAACAGGGTAATTAAACTAACAGCATTTATGGTTTACAACTAACAGCCTTTGGCTGAACAACATGCTATTGCCTAATGAAAAAAGAAACATTCAAAATCAATTTTCAATCATTCAAAACAAACCAGTATGAAAAAGAGCAAAGTTTTTATGATGCTAACAGCTACAGCGTCGGTTTTATTTTTCGCCTGTCAAAAAGATATGCGTAACACACCTGCTGAAGAACTGGATGCACCAAAGGCAAACAACGCCAAAGAAAACACGGCCGGCTACGTGTACACACAAACCAATGCAGCAGGCGGTAACAGGGTTGTGGCTTATTCACGTTCCTCCTCGGGTACACTCACCTGGGCGGCAAACTATCCAACCGGTGGTAACGGAACAGGTGCCGGGCTTGGAAGCCAGGGGGCTGTAACCCTTTCAGACAATATTCTTTTAGCAGTGAATGCAGGCAGCAATTCGCTTACTTCATTTACAGTTTCCGGCAAAGGCCTTGAATGGCAGTCAACCGTGCCATCCGGTGGTACTACTCCTATAAGCGTAACCGTATATGGCAACCTGGTATATGTTGTAAATGCCGGCGGCACTGGTAACATTTCAGGTTTTACCCTGGATGCCGACGGAAGCCTCCACCCTTTGGCCAATTCAACCAGGCCACTCAGTTCTTCCGCATCAGGCCCTGCACAAATTTCTTTTGTCCAGGATGGGAAAGCAGTAGTGGTAACCGAAAAAATGACCAACAAAATTATCAGCTATACCATTAATGCTGATGGTACACCCGGCACCATGCATATGCTTACTTCTGCCAATGCCACTCCTTTTGGTTTTGCCGTAGGCTCCGAAGGAAGGATCTATGTTTCCGAAGCGGCAGGTGGTGCGCCGGGCGCCAGCACAGTATCATCCTACCAGGTAAGCACAAACGGAAATATCAGTTTGATCACCGGGCCGGTGTCTGCAGGCCAAACCGCTGCATGCTGGGTGGTAGTTACCAATAACGAAAAATATGTGTATGCTACTAACACGGGCAGCAACAATGTTTCTTCTTTCAATGCCGCTGACAATGGTGCGTTAACTGTTTTAAGTGCCGCCGCCGCCAGCACAAACATCAGCATACCAATTGATGCAGCGCTGAGCAACAGTTCAAAATTTTTGTACGTCCTCAACTCGGGTAGTCATAGTATAACGGCCATGTCCGTGGATCATGACGGCAGCCTTGGTTACCTGCAGAACGTTACAGGCCTTCCTGTTGGCGATGTAGGCCTTGCAGCTAAATAGAGTATAATAAAATCTGTTCTTGCTGCCGCCGGGCAGTATCTAAACCTGTAACTAATGTTGCAGGTTTTTATTGTTGTATAACCACTCCCGGTAGCCGTTTCCGTGAAGCTTTATGTTCATCCGGCTGCCGGGCCAATAAATAAAATTAAAAGCAGGAATAAAGTTGACACAGTGTCCCTTCATTCCGGCCTGTTCATAAAATACTCATCCATCCTTATCACAATTACCATTTTATTTCTCCCTCATTTCCTAATTTCCCTCAATGAAAAATTTCATCACCCTTCTTTTCATCACTCCTTTGTTCTTTGCCTCCTGCAATAACAAACCCACTACCAGTACTAAGCAAGACAATAAAGACCTTGCGACCCTCTTCGAAAATTATTACACGGAACGCATGCAACTCGTTCCCATCGAGTCAACACAAAATGGTGATGCCACCAACAACGATAAACTCTATGCCGACTTCACCGACAGCTACCGCGAAAAATACAGGCAGTTCTTTTCGCACTATCTCGACGAAATAAAAAAATACAACCGCGATGACCTGAGCGACAACGACCAGGTGAGCTACGATATTTTCAAACGTGAAATGGAAATAACACTCGAAGGCCTTTCGCTCGGTTACTTTGCCAATACCGTTGCCAATCCCGATCATCGTTACATGCCTTTTACACAATTCAGCGGCATTCCTATTTGGATGGGACAACAGGGAAGCGGTGATGGAAGCCAGCCTTTCAAAACCGTAAAGGATTATGACAACTGGCTGCAAAGAGCATCGCAGTTTCCTGCATGGGCCGACAGCGCCATTGTTTATTTCCGCAAAGGCATGGCGGCCAACATTACACTGCCGCAGGCACTCGTAAAAAAAATGATCCCGCAAATGGATGCCATGGTAGTAAGCGATGCTACCAAATCTTTGTTCTACGGGCCACTCAACAAAATGCCAACAAGCTTTGGCGACAGCAACCGCATTCGATTGACCAACGCATATCTTCAAATGATCAATCAACAATTGGTTCCAGCCTACAAACGCCTCGGCGATTTTTTGAAAGGGGAATACTTGCCAAAAGCAAGAACCACCACCGGTATCAATGCAGTACCTAATGGCGACAAGTACTACAACTATCTCATTCGCTTTTGGACCACCACCAACAAAACGCCTGATGAAATTTATCAAACCGGGTTATCGGAAGTAAAACGCATCCGCAACATCATGGACAGTGTAAAAAATGTGGTTGGCTTCAAAGGCGATCTCAATGCTTTCTTCAATTACATGCGCACCGACAAAAGCTTCACGCCGTATAAAACACCGGAGGAAGTACTCGCTGCCACCCGTTCCATCTTGCAGCGCATTCAGCCCAACCTCAAAAAAATGTTCACGCATACACCAAAAAGTCCTTTTGAAATACGGCAAACAGAAGCCTTCCGTGCTGCCAGTGCTTCTGCCGAATACATTCCCGGCACACCCGATGGAAAGCGGCCGGGCATTTATTATGTTCCCATTGTTGATGCCACTAAATTCAACACCACCGGCGGAATGGAAAGTACATTTTTGCATGAAGCCATACCGGGTCATCATTATCAAATTTCATTGCAGCAGGAAGATACCTTGCTGCCTAAGTTCCGGCGCTTTGCATGGTATGGTGCTTATGGCGAGGGCTGGGCATTGTATTGCGAAAGCCTGGGGAAAGAACTGGGTGTATACACCGATCCTTATCAATACATGGGTGCATTGGGCGATGAGATCCACCGTGCCATTCGCCTGGTGGTGGATGTGGCCATGCATACCGGCAAAATGACCAGAGAAGAAGCCATTAAATACATGATGGAAAACGAAGCCCTTGACGAAGCGGGAACCACTGCCGAAATTGAACGCTACATGGCCATACCTGCACAGGCCCTCAGTTATAAAATTGGTGCATTAAAAATTCGTGAGTTGAGAAATAAATACCAGCAAATGCTGGGTAATAAATTTTCGCTGGCTGCCTTCCACGATGAATTTTTAAAAGACGGCTGCATGCCTTTGGAAGTTGCCGAAAAGAAAATGGATAGATGGGCGCAGGGAAAGAAATAGAGTGAGGGAATAGGGAATTATTATTGGTTCATCTGCATTGCTACTATTAAGCGTCTGTTGCGTCGCACTCTTGTACTACAACAATTCTATTTGCAATTAGTAATCTAACCCTTTGCCCTCAACCTACTCTTTGTTGTCTATACTTCTTGTAAATGTTTTTATTGGCATATACACCTTTTGACTCAGCTGCCATTAAATCATCATACTCAAATTGAGGCACGTCATAATACTCATAATGTGCACCGTCTTTAAATTTTATGCCCAAGGTTGCTGAATCTGCGTCATAGCCTATTGAGTCAATATGTGATGACTCGACTGATGTGAATTCCATATGTTGAAGTTTTTTAAAAACTAATTTTTGTTCTCTTATTGAGGTAATGACATTTTTATAATCATCTTGCGAAGGGTTAAAACTTTTTTTCCAACTTTCAATTAACTTGGGATCACTTCCTGACGGTTTGGGTTCTATTAATTGGATTCGTACTCTTGATGGAATATTTATTGCTTCACCAACTACAATCGCTTCACCCACACGTAACGAGGGTAAAAGCTCAATTAAACTGTTTAAATTATTTGGTGCAGAGGATTGTACTGTATTCTTATCTCCACTATTTGTCAGACGAAGTGCTATAAATGTTCCTACTTGAGCAAGGATTGTTTCAGATATTTCAGAGGGTCTTTGCGTAACCACCATTGCACCAATGCCAAACTTTCTGCCTTCTTTAAATATTTTTTCAACTGCCTTTCTTGCGTAACCATATATATGAGAACTTTTTTCAGACTTCGGCAAATAGGAATGTGCCTCTTCGTATATCATGAGTAGTGGCCTGTTTCGACCTGTATATTGATCAAACCGGCCCCAATACATGGAATCATATAAGAATCTGCTGATCAGGCCAACTGAAATATCAATCAATTCGAAAGGTATTCCGCTAAGATCTAAAATTGTCAAACGTTCTTCATGCCCAATCCAACTTTGTAATAGATGATCTAAATCATGAGGACTATTGGTGTCGTAATAGTCTGATGGGTCAAACATGAATGAGTAGCGGCTATCTCTCAACCGTGAATATATCTTTCCAATATATGGATAAAGGGTCTGCTTCTTTGATCTAAAAGGTGCGGTATTATTGTTTGAGTATGGTTTAAACTTGGCAGGCAACAACTGGCTTGCATCCCCTTCTTGTTCTAAACATTCTGTTTGTGCTACCTGATTGCTTGCATCGCTATATGTTGCATTAAGTTCTCTATCGAAGTCGTACCAAAGTTTCTTAATGTCAAAAGGTATCGGAGAGTCAGTAGTTATGTAGTCGGTATTAACTGCGCCTGCTTTTAATTTGTCAGCATTTGCTTTTTTTAATTCAAGTATTTTTTCACGAAGGGATTTATCTTCTGGTTTTTCCTGTCCTTCTTGTCGACCTACTAGAAAAAAAGAAAGTTCATCAAATGTCATTGTCCAAAAAGGGATATACAAAGGATTTGTTGGATCATTTATCTTAAAAATTTTTGCACTCGTCCTAAAAGTGCTAGAATATTCTCCATGTGTATCAACTAAAACAATTCGGGAACCTATAAAATCATTTAGAATCCTCTTTATGATACTCGCTGTTGTATTTGATTTACCACTTCCGGTTGATCCAAGAACTGCCGAGTGTCGCAATACAAGATGATGCAAACTAACATACACAGGAAGGCTTTCGGAAGAAGAGTGTTTTCCTATCTCAATACAACCAATCTCTTTTTGCCCATAGATTGAAAGTAAATCTTCTTCTGTAACAATATGTACTTCATCGTTTATTGTTGGATAAGTACCAACTCCCTTTTGAAAACTTTCATTTCCAAGTTTTTCGCCGATGAGTTGAACCTGTAAAAAACGCAAGCCATAATTGGGTTCATAGTCATTAACCTCTATTGTTGTTGGTGTGTTGCTTACAGAACAAACAAGTCCATATAACGTGAGACTGCCGATGGGAAACTTTACAAATGTTCCTATCTGGCCGATTTTATAAAGTCTACCACTTATGATAGGAGCCGCAGAGGGTATTTCTTTTGATATCTCAACCTCGACAGTTGCACTATTAACGTTTATTACCTTTCCTAGATAAGTAACAGTTCTTTCCATCAGGATAGATTATCATTGATTCTTTCTTTCAAACCAGTACAAAATATTAGGAAGTCAACAAGGTGTTTAAAGTCCCCTAATAGTAATCTCTTCTTTTCAACATCCCAAAATGTTTGAGTTAGATCAGATTTGCTGTCGCATCGCCATTCGCCTTCTATAGATGCGATAGACGACTTAGTTGGTGATATCAATGTCATGTTGGGAAAGTTCTTTCCTTGCTTTACAATGCTATCAATAGGGGTTTCATTGTAGAAAAAACAAATTGCATGAAGTCTATTATTTTGATTCAAACCATTAAAAATTATTTCATTTACATGATCATCAGAGAAAGAATACCCACTTATAATAAAAATCCCTTCGCCACTCAACAAGAACTCTTTTAATCGATCAAAATAACTTGTAAATGGCTGTTTTCTTGAAGACTCATATTTGTCTCGCGAAGGATAAATAACAAGTTCTGAATGTGGATGTAAATTTTTAGCGCCAGCGCATAATCTTACTATTCTGTTAGATTTATTGTCACCATCCTCTTTCCAAAACCAACTTAGTGATCCATGAAGTTTCCATAATCTGATCCATGAAATTGGGGGTCTGTCGTATTTGGATTTTCCGTCGATAGACTCATGGGCAAAGAACGGTTCGTGAGAACCGATGAAGCCATCATAAAAAGGTATTAAGAGATTTTCAAACGACTTTTCTAAAATCAAATCATAGTTCGTAGTAAAAATTTCTTTAGCGAAGTCTCTTGAGATCCAATTCAGCCAAATGATTAGCTTTTTCGTGATTTGTAAGTCAGCTTCTTTTTCTTCTTCTGAAAGAATGTTGTAGATCTTTGAACAGATTTCTATGTCGAGGTCTTTAGCATTTTTGCCACTAATCGAGTCATAGGTGTTGTGTTCTTTGTCAGAGGTTAATTGACGTATTAATCTCACTTTGTTAAGAACACCCTCTATATTTCTTCTATCTTCTTCTAAAGACTCATCAATTTTACTGAAGAAAGTTTTGCCCTCTTCGCATAATTGATCTTTTACTTTCTTAGTTAATGATGAAATATCTGACATCCCTAGAGCTTTCGATGTACCTGCACCAAAAAGAAATCCCAAGCGTTTAGAATAAGAGAGTTGATTTCGGATTTCTGAGAGCTCCCGAGTTAGATCGTGGGTAAATGCAGCCATTTAATTTGGTTAGATGCTCTAATATAGCTGCCAATTATTCTAATTCATAGGATGTTTAAAAATTTTATTTCTTTGGAATTATATCAATTTGGCTTTCTTCAAACATAATACGTCTCCTACTCTCGTATCTTTTTTTAGGCGTCTTTAAGAACTCGTTGTGTTCGTGTTCAAAGACTTGTCCTAAATCCCTCCTATCGAAATAGTGACCACAGACTGTACATTTGAAATAATGCATTCTCTCATTCCTTTCTACTGTATCAAGGGTTTTCATAATTGAGGTTTTAGAAACTTATTCTAAAACTGTGCCTATGCTAATTGAAGAGAAGGCTTCAAGACTTCATTGTTCCCAATAAAAAATCGAATTAGCGTTTTGAAAGCCAACAATTATATATTAATATCGAAATCAAATGCCAAAACATGTCTACTACTGCCAAAGCCAAAGCTGAAGCGCAAGAAATTATTAGAACGTTGAACTCTGGAGGCTTTTATTGTGAATGCCCTTGTGGGTGCGGACAAGAAATTAATATCAAGGATGCAGACCTTTTCTATTTAGACGACTTTACACCAAGGGGTGGAGTGGCGTATCGTCAAATGTTAGATAGTCTAAAAGAACAAAGGTTTGAATTAAAAGAGAAAGAGAAAAATATCAAAGCAAGAATTCAAAATACTACAAGAGCTGTTAATATAGGATTTATATCAGAAAGACTTGCCCCAGCGTTGTCAAGCTTCCCATTTGCTCATCAGGATTGCAGGTCACTATTTGATCCGATCGATTATGTAATTTTTGAAGGCCTGCACAGTCGTTCAAAAATTTCACGGGTCATTTTTACGGAAATCAAAACTGGAGCAGCTCGATTGAATAATCACCAGAAAGAAATTAAGCAATTAGTAGAAAAAGGGAAAGTAGAATTTCAAATTCATTGATATGGAAAGTAATCAGCTTTTAAAATTTTTTCAGTTGCAAAGACAAATTTTTGGAGTATGTCCGCATACGGGAAATTTATTTAGGCTAAGTGAATGTTCGTTGTACATAAAAAAGAAACCAGAGCTCGATTGGCTTCAAAAAATTGAATTGTCTCAAAGAAGAATAGATAAAGTGGTGGAGCTTTACAATGAAAGAGAAAGACAAATTATAGATGAGGCAAAACAAAAAGGGCGCAAAGAAGCCGAGAAGGCAATTAGAAAGATTGACGGTGTATTTCATCCTAAGAAAATGAACGCCGATGATTCTAAGGTTATTTTTCATCCCATTGACTACATCGTCTTTAATGGCATGAAATCCGGTGAAATGAAAAACATTTGTATGATAGATAGCAATAAAAAGGAAGCTATCGACAAACAGATACAAAGGAGTATTGAGAAAACAATCGAAAGGGGTCATTTTGAATGGTTGACTTTGAGAATTAAAGAAGATGGTAGTATAAAGGAGGAATAGTGTTGACACAAGCTGTCGTTATGTTCCTCAAATAAAAAATCTTTCAGCAGTTGGCCTGAGTTTGCAACTCAGGCCCGTCATTAAGCCTATTCAATATTTTTTTGCATCAGTCCATTTGAACGTTAGAATGACTGTTGGACTGTTTACATACAACTCGAGTAAAATAGCGCTAAAAGTCAGCAACGAAAAATATCAATTATTTCACAGTCCGCCCGGGGTCTTCTCTCCGAGCCCGGTGTGCAGCAGAGACCCCGGCAGTTTACCAGACAAAGCATCACTTATGTAAACTAAATTCTCATACCTCTTTATTCCTTTTTCATAAAACGAAGCACTCGAGTATTCATAGTCTGCAAAATCATTTACAAGGTTCCACTTCTTGCTAATTGGATTGCGATGGATATAATCCAGTTTTTGAAAAATAAATTCTTCATTGTAACACTCTTTCGCATCAAAGCTTTCTTCAAACACTTTATGTATCTGCCCTTTTTTTTGCTCTCGTTTCTTTACACCGCCATGCAAAAGATCGAGTAAATTATTTGCCTTGCTTTCTTCGAGCCTTCTAATGATTTCATAAGCCATAAATCTTTTTGCATTTCCAATGATGCTGTTCAATGATTTCGGCATTTCAGGAAAATACAAAAGCACATGAACATGGTTGGGCATAATAACATAGCCTGTCACATGCACATTGCTTTGATGCAAATAATCAAACCACTTATAAACCGTATCGTATGCATTTGCTTCCTTAAATAATTGCAACCATTTAAAGCAAGTGAATGTAACGAAGTAAAAGCTGTTGGTGCTTTGGCTGTGATAGAAGCGAACAGGCATATTTAAAGTTAGTCAATGAACTCCCAGCCGCCTTTAGTGCTCCATCTTCAATTAATAAAAGCCTGTAATGCTATCCGAAGTTTGCAACTTCGGATCAGTTTTGTAAAAGCTGTCCATATTGCTTCGCGGCTCACAAAAAATCTTCACTCTTCATCCATTTCTGCGGGACTTACATTAAAATCGTAAGTTTCGAAGCTTAAGTTTTCGTATTGCAACAGGTCTCGCATAAATTCCTCCGCCTGTACATAGTGCTTCAATCTCACTCTTACAAATTTCTCGTCTTTTTGTTTGAAGTAAATAGTAAGCTTTTCTCTTGATTCGCCATTCAACCATTTTGGATCCATGCAATACACTTTGGTTACAATTTCCAATGGAATTATGATATTTAATCTCTTTCCGCGTATCGAGATTTTGTCTTTAAAGAACGATATCCATGACTTTTTATAAATACGGGCAGATAAGTATAGGGGAAGGACAATTATAAATCCAATAAATGAAATGTACAGAGTTTGCTTTATAACTTCTGGTATTACCAAAATAAAGTAGGCTGTCTTCATCTCGTCAGATGCTCCGCTTGCCGGCAAAAACAAAAGATCGATTATTATTAAAGTAGCACCGAATGCTAAAAGCACATGAAATAAAAATGAAGTGACATAAGGCACTTTTTTTCTTACCACAACTTCATACTTCGTTTCGGTCACTGCTGAAGTATCTATGTCACCAATTATTTCATCCATTTAATGAGTAAAATAGTTTTGAAAGTTAGCAAGGAAAAATATCAATTATTTGCGGATCTTGTTCTAAAGCATCACTATCGTAAATAGCCGCAATAAAAGGCATCATATTTTGGTCTTTAAAAAGAACAATTTCCAGGTACTCTCTGAAACTGCCAGCTGGTTCCTGAGGTGCATTTATTTGTTGCCAATTATTGTTCTTGACTAACTGTTTAATGGTTAGGTATTCCTCATAATTAAATCTCAAATATTTTACGCTCTCGAGTTCATTAACCTCCGTAAAGCGATGTTCTTTTTCAGCGAGAATAATTTTCCTTATGAATTCGTTGTATTTGTTTTCGCTTCCCATATTGCATCCTTTTTTGTGAACATGTCAATATAAAATTATTGGCTTAGTTCAAACTAACGTATGAGAAAGTTTATTGTCTATTATTTCTTTCTGACATCTTATTATGTAGCATCTGCGCAGCAAGACGATGGTCAATGGGATGTGTACATGGCTCAATACGAAAAAGGCGTCGGCTCTACTGTCATTAATATGGGCTTAAAAAGCAAAGCCCCTGATAAGAGTTTTCGTTTTCTTTTATCAACAGGTGTTCATTTTAGTGATTGCAACAGCGATGGATTTCCCTCACAGGCAGAATTTCAAAAACTATATGTTATATCGGACTCGGTAAAAAGAATCGTAGACCTTAATGTTTCCAACATCATGGCAGGAACATTTACCTACCAATGTGATCGAAAAGATTATTACTATATAAAAGACACGAACAACATCAGGCTAAAATTATCAGCATTATACAAGAAACAGTTCCCGGGGTATCAACCCATCATCAATATTCGTGAAGATGCTTCATGGGAAGCGTATTTAACTTTTCTGTACCCCAATGAAGAAACAATGGAGTACATGAATAATGAAAAAGTGGTAACAAAACTGCGTGAAGCAGGTGACAAATTGGACAAGGAAAGACAGGTTGACCATTGGCTTTATTTTTCTAATGCAAAATCAAGAGATAGCTTTATTGTATATGCTAAAGCAAAAGATTTTAAAATTGAATCCAAAGAAACGAGAGAAGGAGCAAAGCCTTTTCAATTACATATAAGTCGTGTGGACATAGTTGATCTGCCATCCATTTCGAAACTCACACTCGAACTTAGAAGAGAAGCTAGGAAATATGATGGAGACTACGACGGATGGGAAGCGTTCGTAGTGAGATAATGTTTCTTCCATCTTGTAGAATGTGGGATAAAACATTGTGAACACAAACTTTATTTCAGACAATTTCAACCAATTAGCAGGTGCTACTTTCTTTTGCGACGAGTCTCCCTGCTTGGCTTGGAGTGTTGGGGATTCGGCGAAGCAGAATCAATCTCCACCACCACATCCTCCACCACCACTCCCTCACGATGATCCACATGAGCTACCTCAACTGCTACTGCCACTGTCCGAATTACTCCAGTCTCCACGCTCAGGTTTTGTCAACGGTGCAAAGGCTGACACCATTACCTTTTATTCGGTACAGTTTTTTCAATAAACTCAAAAAGCAATCATGAAATGGTTTTTTATTTTCTGCCTTCTATTCTTTTTCTATTCCTGTAGCAATAACACCAAAACAACCGCAGCCGATAACGATACTTCCGTACACATCTCCGATAAAATCAAGGACTCGGTTTTAAACAACACCAATACATCAGACACCAGTCAACTGATTGTGCCAGGCGAACGCATAGGAAAAGTAAAGTTGAATGAAGAAGTTTCCTCTCTTGAAATCTTAGGTCCTCCGGATATTAGCGATGCCGCTATGGGAAAAGCCTGGCTCACATGGAAAGGCCATCGGGATGAGCACAACAATACTACTGAGCTTAATGTTTATACCACTTACAAAGACAACACCATGAGGGAGAAAACAGTTCAGCAAATACGCACCACTTCACCATCTTTCTCAACCGGTAACAATCTCCATATGTATTCATCACTGGAAGAGATACAGCAACAATTTCCCCTGCTCAAAAAAACAGCATCATATAAGGAAGAGGGCAGAGATATCCTTCTTTACGATGCAGCAGAAAAAGGAATTGCATTTGAAATAGCGACCGTTGACAATCAGCAAATTTGCATCGGCATCATTGTTCATGAACCCGGCAAAGATGTTACGCAAATTTATATCATGCGTCACCCCGGCATGAAGAAGTCTTCTGCTGTCTTATTCACACCACTTTGGAAAGATCAAACCCATTTTTATTGCTAACTTTCTATAGCACATAAACACCTGCTATGAAAAGAATGAGCTTCCTTGTTTTGTTGCTGGTTCTCTTTTCTTTCAGCAAAAACAAAACTGTCACAACACCATCCCTAAGCTGTCATTAGTGTTCCTCAAACAAAAATACGCTGTTGGCCCCTCGCTACCCCTTGTCTTTCCCGAGGTGTGTCCACAGCGGTATCTAACAGCTATGGTTTTCTGCGTGACCCCCGCTGACCTTAATGTTCCTCTTCAATCAATAAAAGAATGTAACGCTATCCATCGTCTATTGCCCAAACTGCTACCAGTTTACAACTAAAGCATGAAGACAGCACAACTATATTTTTTTCTTACTTTATCAAATCAATTCAGCTATGAAACAGAAGCCCGCCATTTTCATCTTTCTTTTTTTAATTGTTGTTCTTACATCGGCACGTGTAAGTACACATTCTTCCAAAAAAGAAAACACCGCTCCTGTAAAACATTACCTGTATGTAGCTGCTCCCGGCATCAGGGATTATCTTGGGTATGGTGGTCATGGCATTCTTGTTTTTGACATTGACAATAATCACAAATTTGTAAAACGAATTTCCACCGGTGGTTTTCATCCCGATGGTAAACCCTCAAATGTAAAAGGCATTGCTGTAAGCATTCCGCTTAACAGTATTTATGTAAGCACAATCGAATCGCTCCAACGCATTGATTTAACTACAGACAAAATGGTATGGGAAAAAAAATTTGAAGGGGGCTGTGATCGCATGTCCATTTCACCTGATGGCAAAACCATGTACCTGCCTTCTTTTGAAAATACATTCTGGAACGTGGTGGATTGCGCTACGGGTGATATCATCAAAAAAATCCCGGTAAATAAAAGAGCACACAATACCGTCTTCGCACCTTCAGGGAAATGACCTCGCATCTCCATGGTTATATGTAGCCGATCCTAAAACACATTCCCTTGTCAGCAAGGTTGGTCCCTTCGCAAACAATATTCGTCCTTTCACTATTAATGGAAAAGAAGATTTAGTGTTTGTTACCCTTGATAGTTTGCTTGGCTTTGAAGTTGGCGATTTGAAGACCGGTGCAAAGCTGGCGCACATAGAAGTACAGGGCTGGGATATGGGAACGGTAAGAAGACATGGAGACCCAAGTCATGGCATTGGACTTACACCCGATGAAAAAGAATTGTGGTTAGCAGATGGCCACAATATGCGTGTGCATGTTTTTAATGCACAAGCTCCTTACCAGCAGTTAACCACTATTCCTTTGCAGGACATGCCCGGATGGATCGTAATTAGTATGGACGGGAAATATGTTTACCCTTCCAGTGGTGAAGTGATTGACCGCAAAACAAGAAAAATAATAACGCTGTTGCAGGATGAGTTTCATAATAATGTTGGCAGTGAAAAAATGGTAGAGATTCATTTCTCAGGGAATAAACCAATAAAAGCAGGCAACCAGTTTGCAATAGGCGGTGTGAAATAACGGTGATCTCACTTACCCTCCGCCCGGAACCTATTTTCTTTCATTCAACATTTCTATTTACCAAAGCAATCTTTTCATATTGCTTCTGTTAGTTTTGACATGCCTACTGATAAGCAGTAGTAATTTTAAAACTCAAGTAATTTAGAAGGCGAAATATTAAGCCCATCAGCGAGTGAAACCAATGTAGTATAAGCAAAATTTACCTTTCCCTTTTCTATCCTTTGTACTTGGCTATATTCAAGATTAGATCGTGACGCTAATTCTCTTATACTAATACCCTGTTCTTCTCTTAAAGAAGTAAGGTGTTTCGCGAATTTTGACAATATCTTGTCTTTTTGCGTCATTAGTCGACAAGGTCAAGAGAATTCAAAAAATAACTGACGTATGATTATATATCAGTAGAAAAAAACAATATCTTTAATCATTCAATAAATGCTCATTCAGTCTTATTTAAGTTTTACCCCTTGCTTAAAACAAACTTCAATACAGAGGAAGCATTACAGGCCTTGATACGGGGCAGGGAGGAAGGCTTACATTTCTTCTTTGACAACTATTATAGCTACTTAAATTTCTTTGCTCAAAAGCTGCTGCATGATCCCCTGCTTGCCGAAGAAATCGTTGCTGATGCCTTTATCAAACTTTGGGAAAAGCGGCAGGAGCTCTCAATGGAAGGATCTATAAAAAGTCTCTTGTCAACTATGGTTCGCAATAATTGCATTAACCAGCTGCAAAAAGCAAAACGGATGCGCATTGGTGAAAAAGGCCTGGAAAATCTGGACACCACGGAGCAATCTGTTTTGCATACCATAGTGGAAACAGAAACGGTAAAACAGATCATACATGCGCTGAATGCCCTGCCCCCCAAATGCAGGCAGGTCTTCACCCTTTTCTTCCTGCATGGTAAAAGCTATAAGGAAATAGCAGATGAACTACAGCTTTCACCGCACACCGTTCGCAATCAAAAACTTCGTGCAGTAAGGCTGATTAAAAAAATGATAGCACCTCTTTGTTTACTCCTGCTGCATTCTTTTTAAAACCTGCCACCGGGTACAGTTACGGTATGGAGAAAGCATAGTGAAAGGCAGGTGAAAGCCACCTGGATGCCACTGAATGCCACGGAGTTTTACGATTGTTATAAAAATACTTCCGGACACGGATCGTAAATCAATCCATAGCCTGTACTGACTTTGCAACTTCCTTCCCAGCCTGGTCTCCACAGGGACCCGGAGTAAACTTATTAAGGCTACACATCCTGATCAACTGCTTTAAAACAAGCAGAAATAGCTGAGTGATTGTGTAAGGTTTGGCTGGGAATAATAATTAGCATGATAAACAAAAAGTCCCGCAATGCGGGACTACAATTTTATAATTGCCTGTTTTATTTCTTAGGCCTTTTAAATTGAGAGTACCAAACGATCTTTCCATCTTTTACCTGGTTAATATCGTGGTAGCTGGCAGAATCAACCTTTCCGTTTTTAAAACTATCTGTTTCGTCATACCACGTCACTATATAGCCTTCGTTTTTATCAGTAGCGTACATCTTATGCCAGGTATCCATTTTAATATTAATGGAGCTAAGGCTGTCGCGGTAAGACTTCCATAATTTAATGATGTCGGCTTTTGGCTTTTTAAGGTGCGTGCCGTCGGACATATCTAATTCAACCGTATCGGCCAGTGCATTTTCAAGACCAGCCATGTTTGCGTCAGTCCAATCCTTATACGTGGTCAATACCATTTTTAAATCGGCATCCGATACGCTATCCGACCAATTGGCTGTGTATCGTGCCGTGTAAGGTAAATCAGTTGGCGTTTTTGCTGTGCTGTCGTTAGTGGTTGCCGAAGATTTCACCTCTGCATTGTTGCAGGATAAAAGAATAGTTCCGGTAAGAAACCCTAAAAGAATTTTTCTCATTGCTGTTTGTTTTGATTAATAAATAAAACGAATTCGGAAAGCTTGAGGAAAGAAATTCAACGGGGCGGGTTGTAATAGAGGAAGATAGTCAAAGGAGCGTTAAGCCGGAAATTAATTTTCTATTCCGTTGCGTTGATACATCACTGCTTTCTCCCTCCTTCTCAGCAGGGACTCGGCGAAAACGCACCCCCATCAACGCATCATTTTTTTATCACTTTCTTTAAAACACCCCCAACAACATTCACGACCAGCATTACCTGTGCAATCAAAAAAATGATAGCGGCAATCCCTAAAAGCTCGTTCAATCCACCAAACCTATTAACGCTTGTCCATGGCGTGGCATCCATATATCTTCCTGAAAAACTAAAAAGAGGAAAGCAAATGATCAGCAGGAGTGCAGCAAGTGTTACCACAACATGAAACCATGTTAATACAGTGGAAAGAAGAACCTTCCTTGCCAGTATATAAATGCCCCACAAAAAATAAACAGGAACAGCAAGCATTAAATAAAAATGAGCATGAGCAATCACAAAATACGTGTCATGCACATGAATGTCTATCGTCTCGCCCGGTGAAATGATGGCCATAACACACAAGGTTATGCCTGCTAACAGCAAAAGATGATATGGCTTGTAAATAGACATGGAGATTACCTAAGATAAACACCAAGCCTTACGCCTACCATTTCAAGGTTGTCTTTGTCGGTACCTGATTTAAAGCCGAATGAAGAATAGCCGACAGACACTAAGAGTCCTCCCTTTTGTGAAGCTGGTAATAAAATACCGGCGCCTGCAAAAAAACAAACCCGCCCTCTTCTGTATACGAGCCAAAATAATAGTTATACGTTTTGCTGTAAATGCCATAACCGGGCTCAATCAGCATAATAGGCGATACCTTGTTGGAGTGCATAGAAGGCGCTATAGTAAACCTTGCCTGTAGCGGCACATATACCCCGTCTTTAGTGGGCAATTTGAGTGCACCTAATTGCACACCTGCAAAAAACTCCCTGCTTACCTGCAAATTGCCACTTGCCAACCCCCCGAAGCCGGGATCAGTTTTCGACTTAAATTCTAAAGCGGCATTAATAGATAAATACCCCTTGCTTTTTTTCTGCGCTAAACCAATTATCGGCAACAATAACAAACAGAAAAGGGCAATTCTCATAACAATACCACAAATATTAATCAGCATACGTATAAAACCACTTTGTTTGGAATAATGTCAACCCATTATTGTTAACAGCCAGGATATATTTTCCATCAGTTGTGGCACTGATCTTATTAAAATTGGGGCCTACGTTTGTTGTCATCCTGATGCGAGCCTCTTTATAATCCAATATATTGAAATTATACTCGTAATCTCTGCTGCGATAGTACATGATGTTGCTTTCACCTGTTCGATAACTAAAATCCGCCGTCTCGGAATACCGGTCATCAAATTGAGAATAATTTTGGCTGCTTCTAGGTCCAACAATAGCCTGGTAAGCATAGCTTGCAATGAATAATTGGTCAGTCGTTTTGCTGGGCACCAGGTAATGATTCGGATTTGTGTCAGGATAAACAAGCAAACTCAAAGTGCCATTTGTTACATCCATTACAGCTGCACGTGGCATTGCATAAGGAAATCGCATATAGATTTTCGACTTGTTATAGTTGGGTTGTAAACTCACAACTTCGTAGTAGGGACCTGGTCCGCCGCCAATTGAATTGACCCATTCGGGGTGCGCATAAATCGTGTCGTTGTAACGGCTATCTATAATTCTCCATCTGCCGCTGCTACTGTACTCCACCGTACCGGTGTTGATCACGCCATATCCATTAGCGCCAAAAGCAAGATCGTAAACCTTGATTTGTTTTTGAGGATCGTCATAGCGGTCTTTGTTAACGGTAATGGATCTTTCAATTTGTCCGCTTACTGGGTCCATCACAAACACCTTGTCAACATTGGTATTATAATGTGGATAGTTCAACACGTAAAATTTTTGATTGTATGGATTTAAAACAATTTTGAAAGGCTTGAAATTAAGATCAAACACCTTCTTGTCATTGCTGTCAGCAATACCAAACCGGTAAATCCTGTCCGGCGAATTGGTACAAACCCAAACATAGTTGTTATCATCACTGATCATGTAATTCATGATCTCTCCCTGGGTTGCGAATTTTCTATAGTAATAAGAGAAGTTGACAGTATCCATGCTGGTTTTACCTTCAATGTCATGCACTTTCACTTCAAAGGAATAATCCTCTCCCAATCTTCCGCAAAGCAGCCCGTAAAATTTTATAATCTTTCCACTATCAACACTCGTCCATTTTAAATCGGGCAGGCAAAGACCCAACAGCATAATATGACTAACTGAAACAGGTTTGTTGTAATGAAGCACAAAACTGTCAAGAATATTCTTTTCTAAATTACCTAATGTAAAAGAGGAAGCCTCCAGTTGAATTGAATTATATGGAGGAAGTGGAGGAGGCGTTGGAATATCAGGAACTGGATCTTTCTTTTTGCAACTTGCAAAAAAAACTACCAGCACGCAGGTAACTATAAATAAAAACCGATTGTAGACCATAGGATCTTTCAAAGTAATATATTTCAACTTAAAAAGAAATGACACAATTGGCTTCCTTCACCGCCCGCCCGCTGCCCTCAGTGTTCCTCCTTCAATCAAAAAAATACTATAACGCTATCCGAAGTCTGCGATTTCCCGCTTTCGGTGCTGCATTCACCGTATTAACAATACTGTTCCTTTTCTTTGGATAATGCGACCGGCGCCATTTTTATATTGAACGAAAAACACGTATACTCCTGTAGATTGTAACACATTTCCAAACTTACCATCCCATCCCCTGGTAAGAGAACTTGTTTGAAATACCGCTTGTCCCCAACGGTTATAAACTTTCATTGTGAAGTCCGCAACAGCACCGGAAGCTTTAAACACATCGTTTAAACCGTCACCGTTTGGAGTAAAAGCCGTAGGGATGTATAAGCTGTCTGTTCCTTTTATATGAACAATTACCGTATCTGAATATGTACACGATCCCTGTGCTGTACTCACAATGTATTTCGATTCAACAACCGGCGCAACAACAGGGTCAGTGCAATTGTTGCAGCTTAAACCACTGCCAACCCAGGCAACTGCACCTGACGCTTGCGTAGTTAGAACGATCGGTTGACCCGCATCAATTACGGTGTCGGGGATGGATTGAACAAACCCCGGGCTAATACTTACATAATAGGTCACATCCGCCGAGTCATAACCACATTGGTCTTTTACAATTGCACTGAATACAGTGTCTCTTTTAACAAGGATATTGTTCACCATCAACTCCCTGCACGAACTGGTATCAACACGGCCCACTTCCCTGTTCTTTAATTTAAAAACAATGAAATCCTGGCTGCCATGGTTGCCGCTGATATCTCCGTCATTAGAACTGCTGTTGCCCGATAAAAAAACAGAACCGTTTGCCGCTGTGTTGATTCCAAAGAAGGTTTCAGATCCCGAACCGCCGTATGTCTTCGTCCAAAGCAGGTTGCCATTGCCATCCATGCCAATCAGTAAAGCATCCTGTGTACCATGATTGCCGCTAATATCCCCGTTGTTCGAGTAGCTGCCTCCCGAAAATAGGTATTGATCATTCGGCATGGCCGTCATCTCCCACACTTCTTCGGCTAACGAGCCGCCAATGCATTTCTGCCAGAGCAGGTTCCCGTTTTCATCCACACGAATGATCCATGCATCTGTACCACCATGCAAACCGTTCACATCGCCACCGTTAGATTGTGTGTTGCCTGCAGCAATATAACCACCGCCTTTACAAGCCCTTACAGTTCTTGCAAAATCGGCCATGGGTCCGCCAAACTGTTTTTGCCAAACGGCATTTCCATTGCCGTCTGTTTTCACAAGCACAAAATCATCATCTGTTGTATTGCCAAACGGTAAAATATGGCCTGTCATAACAAAGCCTCCGTCATTGGAAAAATCGAGGTCAAAGAAATTCACATTCCGGTTTCCTCCATATAACTTGCTCCAAAGCTTGTTACCGTTTTTATCAAGTTTCAACAGCCATCCATTGGACACAGTACCACTCACACCAGCGTCTCCGTCGGGCGAACTAGTCCAGCCTGCCAGTACGCAGGAAGCATCGGCAAGTACCATCATGCCAAACAATACTTCACTGGAAGAACCACCAAAGGTTTTGAGCCACAAAATTTTTCCTGAAGCGTCCAGCCGTCCTACAATGGCATCCATGGAGCCGCCATGAAAACCGGGAAAATTTTTTGAAGACGTGCTGCCGGCAAAATAATAACCGCCGCCGGGTACCTCAGCAAGGCCATAAATAAGGTCGCCACCAGTATCGGCAAAACTTGTTGTCCACTGCTTATTACCGCAGGCATCAAGTTTAATGATGGCTATATCCTGTCCGCCTGCATTAGGAGGGATGTCTCCGTTAGAAGAAGTGCTGAAGCCTCCTATGATACACCCCCCATCCGAAGTACTTCTGACCAGCGTTCTGGCATCGCTGGCTGTTCCACCAAAGCTTTTTTGCCAGTACACGGGCGGAACTTGTGCATATGAAAAAACAGGGCAAAGAAAGAGAGCTGAAAGGAACAGGATCAATATAGTCGGACGATAAGCCGTCAAGGATTGGTATAAGATAAATCGAAAATAACAAATATGGATAAGGGATGCAATGAAAAAAACCCTGCTTTACAATTGTTTTTCAAACAGTAAAAGCATAGAAAAACGACCACCTGTTTCTGTCTCTAATTAAACTCGTATTTTATTTCCATAACAATTCTTGGTCTTGTATAACCCACATTATCAGCAGGAAAAAATTTAATGGTTTTAGGAAGTGTGCAGGATCCGGTTTTTTCAAACTCCGCAAGGTATAATTCATCAAAACTGCTTTCGCCCTGTGCCGAGAAGGAGTGAATAATTAATTTGGCTTCTATCTTGTCAACCTCCTGCGTGCCGGGCCTCATGGTTAATTTAATATCCTTTAAATAGTAATTGATATTTTCCAGTGTGCTGCTTACTTGCACTATATCTCCATCAAGTTCCTTTTTATCGTCAGCAGAAAAAAATGGGAAAGTGGTTACCCCTGTTAAATCCTTACTTATGGAAGAAAGATATAGCTGGTCGTCCTTTTCTATGCGGGGATACTCGTGCACTACATTTCCAAGCGAATCGTATTGATACACCGTGATCTTGAATTCTCTTTTTTTGACAGATTGGATTGCACATTCCTGGTAATCGAATAAAGGTGCTACAGGCTTTTCTTCTTTAGCCAGGTAGTTTTCAGGAATAGAATTATTGCGGTCCATTTGTATCAGGTAATCCATATCATTCTTAACCCCGCTGAAAGGCTCTACCATTACATAGTATCCCCAGATTTGAACGCCTTTCCCTACCATACGTTTTGTTTCCTTTGATTGAAAGAAGGCCATATTTTCGAAAAAACTACCCGACACATTTACCTTGTCAATTTTTTTTTCAATACTGCCGTCGGCACGCAAAACATCAACAGTGAAATAATATTTTGTACGGACTTTTTTAGGGTCGCCTTTCAACACATAGCTTTTGACTACCACATTTTTCTTTGCTGTTTGAAAAATATACAGGTCATTATGATGCAGGTAATCTGTAAGCAATTCATGCTTTTGTTCATTGGTCTTGCTATCAAAATCGGGATATGTTTTTGCTAAAGCAAGAATAGGGTCTCTGAAATAGACAGAAGTGGTTAGGCCATCGTTCTTATACTTATCAACCAATTCAACGCCATTCAGGTCTTGCGCATGAACAGAGAATATAGCGAGGATTAAAAAGATTGAGATAAAAATTTTCATTTGTTTGGATGAAGAACTAAAGTAAATAAAAGCAATGGTAGTTTTTCTTAAATAAAGGGTTTAACAGTCACCCTGTTCTTCTATCCGGGCACTGTACAGCAGGCCCCCGGGCATAATGGGCATAGTAGTAATTGCAGCTTTAATTAACGTATAAATTTTCAAAACCAGCGTTCTCATATCACGGGCAATCATCTCTCGCAGCCCAGGCTTGTGTCTCCACATGCCGTGATTCAATCTCTGTAATCTTTCAAAACTCAAAAGCATTAATTCCCTTTTCACAAAAACGGTGTCAGATCAATAATAACTATAAAAACTATTGGTCTGGAATCTTTGCCCTGCATATTGCCCGCTTAAGTATAAAAAATCACCTGCTTTGTTGGAAGGCGTTTGATCGCTATTGTAAGTGTAGGTGTAATCGATGGTGTACAGATCAGTGCCGTTCACAGAAAGTCTTTCCTTTTTAGGATTATTCTTCTGTAAACGAAATCCCTGCAGCAGAAAAAGATGATCATGTATGCCGTCATGGATCAAACTGAAATCATCCACATTGATCTTGTCATCGTATTGCTCAAATGTTTTTACGGAAGTGTAATCATCAACACCATTCATCGGCGGCCTGTGTTCTGTGATGGTTTTTACATTACCATCAGCATAATAGGTAAAGCTTAATGTGCGGTCAACAATATAACCAACATCACCGATTTTCTGGTCCCATTCAATTTTATTCACCCGGTTGCCTTCATAAGAAAAGAAAACAAGACGGTAACTAATGTTGGCGCCATTAATAAACTTAATGAGTGCCAGCTTGCCAGCATTATCGTATTGATATCGCAAGGTGTCGTGGTTAATAATGATGTTATCCCTCATTTCACCGATCCTGTTGCCACTGTACAAAACATCGTACATGGTATATCCCGAAGCAAAATCAGCTTTCTTCACCAGGCTGTCTGCGCTGTATTCAAAATGATAATACGGCGAAGGCAGGTTGGGAATGGTGATGTCTTTCAAAAGTATGTGTCTGGCCGGTACGGCCGGTGGATCAAAAGGTGGCCTGTGTTCCTTCTTGCAGGACAGTAACAGGACAATAGTTGTGGCTATTAAGAATGTGAAATTGTTACGCATAATTTTATAATTGAGGCCTGGTGTATTGTTGTTGTTCGTCAAAGCGCTATTATTTTTTTAAATCAAAACGATATAGGAGGTAGCCGGGTGTTATTCCATTATACAATGTGCTTCTGCGATAGGTAAAAACAAACCTTGTGTTTGTCAGCGTATCAATGGCGCATTCCACAGCTTTTGCAGGAGCATTCCTGTTAGCGAGAGTGAAGCTGCTATCGCCATGTAAAGCATACGTACCATTTTCAGCAATACCGGAATTAGGATCCGGCCCCAGGTTTTCCGTCCATGTATCGTCGGAATTGAACTGGAAATAGTAATAAGAGGGCTCTGTATAAACAGTACCGCCGTTAATGGCATTGCCGGCAGCATCAAACGGGATAACCTTTACCACGGTGATGTTCCATTTACCAACAATGGAAGGAGCAGGCGCCGGTGAGCTATCATGATTTTTCTTGCAACTGGTATAGCATACTATCGCTCCTAGCAATAAGATCAGCTTTTGCATCTCCTAAATTTTTCAAACCAGGAATAGTAAAACGTAAACCAGCCGGCAG
This sequence comes from Flavisolibacter sp., assembly GCA_035554655.1. Taxonomy (GTDB): domain Bacteria; phylum Bacteroidota; class Bacteroidia; order Chitinophagales; family Chitinophagaceae; genus Flavisolibacter. Next base: position 103,357 of record DATMIF010000051.1, on the reverse strand, counting down.
GTGATGTACTATTTATGTGAGTGGTAAAAATGTGGTTTGAAGCGGTAAGAGCCGGCACTAGCAACCGGCTAAAATCACGGAAAGAGTAAGCCATAATGGCTCATCCTTTTTTCTTCTTAATACGATGTTTGTGCTCGTCAACAATTACTACGGCTTGTCAAGACACAAGCCTGCTGATAGTATTTGTCTCGATTATATTTTTCCAGCCCAGCTATCCCTTTCCGCTTTCAGCAAAACTGCTTTTTCCTTTAACCTTTTTGGAATCTCGTCCATGTAGATGATAATAGTAATAACAAATGAATAAATGAACTGTATAATTACAATGGCAGAAAACAATGCTGTTAAGATGAGTGCTGCTTCAGCAAGAAGAGATAAAAAAGAACTGATGATGAGCAAAAGAGGCGCTGCTGGTTTTTGTAGTGCAAGCAAAATGAAAGAAGTAAGAACAAATAAGTACATAATCAGCAAGACTAAAGGAATCCAATGCGCATTTGCAATGACAAGAAGTTGTACAATACATGTCAACGCAATCAATACACCAAATATTCCGGAATAGGCGCACAGATCTTGTTGGCGGTTAGTTGGTCCATTCATGATATAAATGTAGAAAGCCAATTCTTGAAGTCAAAGCTGTCCTCATAAGCCGTTATTGCCTCCGGTCTCAGTCAAAGTTTGTAGGAACCCCAGCCTTGTCTGAAACTTCGTAAATTCCATTAAACATACTGTTTATGAGAAAGCTCTTCACACTTGCTTTGATTATTATTGCATTGGTATCATCAGCACAGCAACACCTCACTCCTGAACTGCTCTGGAAACTGGGGCGACTTTCCGGCCCTTCTCTTTCCAAAGACAAACAGTATGTCTATTACACTGTCAGCACACCCGACGTAGACAGTAATAAATTTAATAAGCAGGGATGGATGATACCTGTTAACAGTGGTACTGCGGTTCGTATCAATAACCTTGACAGCGCAGTAGTGAATGAGAAAATTGCTCCCGGCGGTAATTATATCATTTCCGATTCCCAGGCGAAAGTAACCAACGTAGCAGGTAAGGATTTTTACAAAGATCTTACGAAGTCAAATGTGCAGATCTATACTTCGCTCAACTACCGGGCATGGGATAAATGGCAGAACGGCGCTTTCAATCATATTTTTCTAGCACCGTACAGCAATGGAAAAGCGGGTGAAAAAAAGGACATCACCAAAGATGAACCCTACGATAACCCGGCAAAGGAAGATGTAGGCAATGCGGATTATGTATGGAACCCCGACGGCAAACACATTGTGTATGTGGCTGAAAAAAAATTGGGAACGCCATTGGTGCTTAGTACTAACACCGATCTCTATTCCTACGACATCTCAACAGGCAAAACAGAAAATCTTACAGAGGCTAACAAAGGCGCTGATGCAAGTCCCGCATTCAATGCAAATGGCAAACTGGCCTGGATAAGAACGACCAATGAATTCTACTTCGCGGATAAGCAAGACCTGGTAGTGGCAAATGGTGCTATGGTGGTGAACCTTACGCATCACCGTGATGATATTCACGTAATGAGTTTTAAATGGAGCGAAGATGGAAAGCATCTTTACTTTATTGCACCTATCAACGGCACTCTACAACTGTTTGAAGTGGACGATATTGGTATTACTAAGAAACTTCCTTCCATTCGGCAGATCACCAAAGGCGATTTCGATGTGAGTGCTGTTGTAGGACAATCGGATAACAAACTCGTTGTTACCCGCAACGACATGAACCATGCACCTGAAATATATACTGTAGATATTGCAGGAGGGGCTATGCACCAACTTTCACACGTCAATGATGCTGCTTACAACAACATAGGCATGTGTAAAACAGAACGCCGTTGGGTAAAAACTACCGACAGCAAGCAAATGCTGGTCTGGGTCATCTATCCACCGGACTTTGACGCATCAAAAAAATATCCCACACTGCTCTATTGCCAGGGAGGTCCGCAAGTGCCTTTAACGCAGGGCTATTCTTTTCGTTGGAACTACCAGTTGATTGCTTCACAAGGATATATTATAGTAGCACCCAATCGCAGGGGTATGCCGGGCCATGGTACCAGATGGAATGAAGAAGTAAGTAAAGATTGGGGAGGACAGGTATTGCAGGATTATCTATCTGCAATAGATGCGGTAAGTAAGGAAGCTTTTGTTGATAAGAACCGTTTGGGTTGCATTGGTGCATCTTTCGGCGGATATTCTGCATTTGCACTCGAGGGCATTCATAATGGTCGTTTCAAAACCTTTATTGCACATGATGGCGTATTTGATTTCAAAAGTTTGTACGGCACATTTGACGGCATGGCTTTTTTGAATTGGGAATTGGGTGGCCCTTACTGGGACAAAAACAATAAAGCAGCGCAACGTTCCTACTCGCAATCTCCAAGCAATTTTGTTGACAAATGGAACACACCCATTTTAATTGTGCAGGGAGGAAGAGATTACCGTGTGCCTATTGAACAGGGGTTGCAGGCTTTTACTGCTGCACAACTCAGGGGCATCAAAAGCAAACTGCTTTATTTTCCCGAAGAAAATCACTGGGTACTTTCTCCGCAAAATGCTTTAGTATGGCAACGTGAATTTTTTGGCTGGTTGAATGAAACACTCAAAAACGGTGGCGTTTATTGATTGAGATGATTGTATAATCGCAGTGACGAAATGCCTTCATACAGTTCGCATTGCACATAGTGAGGTGCTAACGGTAAGTAACCTCCTACTTGTTTCTACTAAAAGATTTAATGAATAGCTGTCATCAAAAATTGAAAATCCCGGCCTCTCCAGGTAGAAACCGGGGCAGGTTCCGGGTGTTTTCTTCAGCTTAAGAGAAATTATTAAAACATAATTTTTAATTGGGTTTGCCTGATCTATTTTCTTTTAGCAATCAGGTTATTACCGGTGATCTTTTGAGCTAAAGCCCACTGTCCATAGGCATCCTGCAAGGCATAATACAACTGCCTGCGCACTTTCTTGCGGTCAGGATTCATTTTGGTATTGCTCAAAGTTTCTTCGTAGATCATTTCATTTTGATCATTGTAAAATCGAACGGTAACAGTCTTTTTATCCTTTAGATTGGAAACCAGTTGCCAGTAGCCTTTTTCGGGAATATAGTTTTGTTTCTCTTGTGCAAAAACGCTGTCAGTTAAAAACAGGAACAGTGTAAGTACGGTTAAAGCGATAAGATTCTTTTTCATAACAGTGTATTTAAATGGTTTGAATTTTGATTTCAACATAAAACTACCCTGTAGAAAAGCGCTTTTTTTTCTTAATAGACCGATGCAATTGAACAGGCTGCAGGGAGTTGGAAATTGCATACCGAATGCTTTTGTCCAATGCAGGTTACGTCTGTCTACAAAATCTCATCGTTTGTCTATAAATATGATGGCAGAAAAGAAGTTGCAATAACAAATGCAACCTTCTATCGTCTGCTGATTTTTCTTACGCGGTTATTTTCCTGGTCGGCTACATAAAAATTGCCGCGGGCATCCGCAGAAATTCCTGCCGCAACATTAAAACGGGCAACGCTGCCGGTGCCATTAGCAAAGCCCTGTTCGTCACCAGCTACCAGCATATATTTTCCCCTGGAACTGAGTGTAAATATCTGGAACAGGTTTTTGCAGGAACTAAAACTGCTGCAGCTTATAACGGAAGCTGAAAAAAACACTTCTCCTGTAGCAGAATTGACGGTAATCCCCATCACATCAGGCGTCGAAGCCATCAGTGTAATTGTTTTCGACGGACTGATTTTATAGATCTCGTATCCCAAAAAAATATTTCTCGCCACGAAAATATTTCCACTTGCATCAATTGCCATTTGGTGAAGTGTGCTTAAGAACCCGGCAGTGCTGAACTTTTGTGTTGTATCAATAAAGGTGCTGACCTCACCAGACGGTGTGACCTTGCGGATTTCTGAACTGAACGGAAAATTGTTGATCGCAAAAATATTTCCCTGTTTATCTACAGCTATGTCTGTGAGATAATTAAACTGCGCATTCGCTCCTGCAACAGTCGTTACATTACCAGCCGGCGTTATTTTGCGGATGCGCACTGAATCTGCGACGTAAATATTGTCCTGCGCATCAACTGCCAGGGCACCCGGAAAAATAAATTGTGCACTCGATCCATTACCATCCGCTGTGCCTCTCGTACCCCCTGCAAAGGTGCTAACCACTCCATCCTTTGTGATCTTTCTGATAGCGTACTTACTCAAATCAGACACATAAATATTGCCCTGCCCGTCCACAGCGATGTTGTGTGGGTGGTCAAATTGTGCAGCAGCTGCCGGTCCATCCGAATGCCCTGCGACACCACTGCCGGCTAGTGTTGTTACAGTAAACTGGTTTGAAATATCCGTTTGCTCTTTTTCCTTTTTGCAGCTGTTGGACAGGATGACGATGGCAACGCAAAAGATGCCAATCGCTAATGAAGATCGTTTCATAACAAAGATGTTGTTTAGTGTGAAGAGGTGAAACTAAGATTGGGAGCAAGCGTTTCGAAATTGAATTTTGCCTGGCTTTAAGATGGTGTTGCAGAATTTACTAAAGACTTTTTCAGCCTTGTCTTGGAATTTGATTTGTTAGATGGTTGTTGCAAAACCAAAAAAAATGCTCTCAATCAGAGAGCATAGGTGTTTCATAAATGATAGCGATTATTGTGTCACATAGGCGTGAAAAAGAATTGGGTTTTTCACAATGCGTTGCGGCAACTTGCCTTCTTCGTAAAACTACCTTCACCCTTCTTACTACAAAATGATTTATATCAGTTGTAGCCATTTCTTTGTTTGGCTAATGGATTTCACTTAGCGCAGGTATCTCTCGCCTGCCCTCGGCTTTTTGCGTTTCAACAATACAAACAGTTTAGTATATTAGGTCACTAAAACTAATTCACATGAATTTATTCGATCGTCTTGGCAACGGCTGGAATATCGGAATTACCAGTCTGAAAGTATTACGTGCCAACAAGCAACTAATCATCTTCCCTATTCTTTCCGGAATTTCTTTGATCCTCATCCTGGGTTCTTTTTTTACCGTCTTGCTTGCTGGTGCAGGCTGGCATATGGACGAAGTGAGGGCCTCAGACCAGGGAACCGGTCGCTATCTCTTCCTCTTTGTTTACTATCTCATCAATTATTTTGTTGTGGTCTTCTTTAATATGGCTTTAGTGCACTGTACGCATCTTTATTTTAAAGGTGAAGAAGTAAGTATTGAAGCTGGTATCCGTTTCAGCTTTAGCCGCATCGGGGCCTTATTTGCCTGGTCTATGTTTGCGGCAACAATAGGGTTGATACTTCGCATACTCTCTGAAAACCTAGGCTGGATTGGTAAGATCATTATTGGACTCATTGGCATTGCGTGGAGCATTGCTACATTCTTTGTAGTGCCTGTAATTGCTTATGAAAATCTTGGACCCGTCGATGCGTTTAAACGTTCTGCAAACATGATGCGCCAGAAATGGGGCGAAAGAATTGGTGCAGGCTTCAGTTTCGGATTGCTTTCATTCCTTGGCTTCTTAATTTTTGGTATCGGCTTCTTTTTAATAGGTATGGTCTTCAGTCCCATAGCAGCAGTTATTTTGGCTGTGCTGGGTATTCTGCTAGTGTCAGCAATAGTAAGTGCAGCAAAAACTATTTTTATCAGTGCTGTATATCACAATATCAACGGAGATCCCATTGATCATTTCAACCAGCAAATGATCGATAACTTGTTTGTTCAGAAATGAGCCGATTGCCTATCATGTAACAAAGCAGCTGCCACGCTGCTTTTTTTGTTTTTCTATGCATTTTGTTGTAATTGATTTTCGCTCAATGATAATCGTCATTGGGAAGGCTGATATATTGTTATTCGTTCGAAAATCGACTTTGAAGACGGGTGTATTATTCTTAATGAATTTGATTCGTACCTCTTAAAATAAAAACAGGCAGCTTTTCGAAAAAGCTGCCTGCTATATAAAATAGTATGGTAAGCATTCCTTCAACTGCAAAAATCCATTTGCTCACACACTTACCTTCCCTCGATGTAACATATTTAATTTTTCAAGCACCATGCCAAACAATATTTCGGAGGTTCTATTGCTAAAGCAGTTGTAGTTGTAATACAATAGTCTGCTGTTTCATATGCCAAGCGTAGAAAAAAATACCCTTAATAAACAACGCAGTTCTGCTTTCATTTTTTTAATTGGATATTGTTTAATCAATTCAAATTGTTTCGCTGCGTTTTTGAACAAACTGCTTAAGGCATATTGATTGTGCTGGGAAACGAATGGCAAAAAGCCCCGCAGGAAGAAAGGAAAATTGAGAAGCAAAAAGAAATCTTCGGTAAGTAAAAAATCTTACAAAAAAATGGAAGACAATTGGGGAAGAAGAAGATGAGCGGGTAAACTTGTAAACTAATTGCAATCAATATTTAAAAGAAAAAGGATTAGTATGAACAGCATTAACCAACAGCAGCCCGAAGAAAATCATGAAGATTTAGTTGGCAATGAGGCAATTGAAAAAATGAAAGAAATTATTGACAAAGCAAAGACTTGTTTCTTTTGTACATCTTCTACCAATAGAGCGCCAATGGCAGTCCGTCCTATGTCGGTGCAACAGTTAGATGATGAGGGCAACCTATGGTTCCTGAGTGCAAATGATAGTCATACAAACAGTGACATAGCAATAAATGACGCAGTGCAGTTGTTATTCAAGGCATCTGCACATTCGGGTTTTCTTACAATTGAGGGAAAGGCCACTGTTACCACCGACAAACAAAAGATCAAAGAATTATGGGAGCCTGTTATCAAAACATGGTTCACTGGTGGTGTGGATGATCCTCGCATCACAGTTATTAAAGTAATACCACAAACCGGTTATTACTGGGACAATAAGCATGGCAATGTGGTAGCAGGAATTAAAATGCTGATAGGCGCAGCAACAGGTAAAACTTTGGATGATTCGATAGAGGGGAAGATAGTGAAGTAAAAACCTAGCTGATCTTTACAGACATCCGCTCTTAATTACTTAATTGCAACTTTATTTGTTTTCAGTGCTCGGGGCATTACGAGGAGAAGGTTTATTTCTTGAACTCCCACCTCGTTTTAATGCCGCTCCTCCTTTCTGAATGCCTTCAGCCGATCGCTGATGTAGTACACTACTTCTATTTTTGATGGATGTGATCTTAACCATTCATACGAGGGTGTGTAACGATTCATGAAAACATGAAGACTGTCATCGGCTAAACCTGTATAAGATTGCACCATTGAGTCCGCAAACCGGTAATGTATATAAGCCCACCGTTCCGTCTTCTCATAGATTCCCCTTTGTTTCTTTAGGTGTTTATCATTTGATTTGGTTAACCTGTCGAGATTGAGTACAAGCCCAAAACCCTGATGCGCTTGTTTTGAAATAAATGTGGTTTTAGAACGGCCTTCATCAAAAGCCATTCTCCTTCGCATGCTGTCTATCTGATAAGCAGAATAAGATGTTTTGACTGTTACGTTTTTCATTATACTGCCCAATGGTTGCAGGTACATGATAAGAATGCTGTCAACATTATGAAACGAAAAATGGATGGTATCAAACCGGTAACCAAATTTTTTTGCAGAAATAATATCATTCTCTATTACACGTATCATGAAACGACCGCTGGAATCAGTAAGCGTATTTGTTAGAGCACTTTTCACCTCTCCGTTTGCAATCGGCTGATGAGAATACATATCTCTTAAATAGCCTTTGATCCAAACTTGTGCATTCAGTTGAAACGGTAGAGACAGCAAAAGAAAATTTATTACAAATCGAAAAACGGAAGTTGTCAAAACAATTGATATGCTTGTTCTCAATCCTGAAGGCATAGAAAAGAAATATCGCCAACTAAGTTAGAACCATAGCATCACCCATTTTTTGTTTTAAGACTTAGCTAACAAATGATTTGTCATTTGCCCCATCGGGGCTGTGTGTTGATAACCGGCAAAACAAACCTAGAACCTTTGCGAACGTATACGACTTAGGGGTTTCCCTCCTGATACCAAGAAACGAAGCAATGTACTGAAGCGGAACTCGTGCAAAAAACTGTGGTGCTTTTTGCATCAAAAAATCATAGCGTTTTTTCGGATCGTATAAGGTGTACATTTCTTTCCATTCGTTCTCTGCTACTATCATCGATTCTAAAATAGCCCTGCCAACAGACTGCAGTTCGGCTGACCGTTGATATAGTTGAATCAGTTTCTCTTTGTAAATCCGAACAACAATTGAAGGTTCTAAAGCTTGCATGTTGACTACTGAAGGAGTATCTGTGCTCAGGCTTTTCATATCCGTTATCGAAATGCCTTCTGTAGCAATGGCGGTAGTGGTTTCCAGGCCATCATTCAAGTGATAGGTTCTAAACGAGCCCAAATGAATAAAGTCAATAACCGGCAGGTCTTGCCTTCGTGTAATGAAAGCTCACTTTTACCGATTTCTTTGATCTCCAAAATAGATTCTAATAGCTCCCATGCTTCCACAGAAAAATTGCAATGCGATGCAAGCACAGATCTGTAATGCACTAAAATTTCTTTTGGATTATGTTTCATCTCAACAAAAATAATAGGAATCGCTTCTACCCATTTTGTGACTTAAGTCAAAATTAGCGGCGCCAATGCAATAGAACTTTGATCCTGTTTCAAAAATTACATCATCAAAACAAAATCAAATCGAACGATATGACAAATAAAAACAAACAAACTGTTGAACGGTTTATACAGGAGGTATGGAACAATAGAAACTTCGATGTTTTAGATGAAGTTCTTCATCCTGACTATCAAGATCATTCTTTTCTTCCTTCTGTACCACCTACCAAAGAGGGATTAAAATTCTGGATTCAAAATACCAGCGATGCATTCGATCATAAAACACATATAGAATCCATTGTTTCAGAAGGCAACCATGTAGCTATAAGAATACGCTTTTCTGTAACCCATATCGGTACATGGAGAGGTGTAGCGCCAACAGGAAGACAGGCGAACATAAAAGGCTTTAGATTTTTTACACTTAAGGATGGAAAACTGCGCAACGCAGTATGCACTTATAGATGGTGAAGCATTGCAAACGCAACTAACGGAAGTGTATAAGGGTTGCGAGATAACGAAGTAAAGCTGGGATCAACCTTTTCTCTTCTTTCGAAGATTTAAATAGAATAACTGCTATCATGAAATACACATCATGATAGCAGTTTCAAATTAGCAGTAACTGTTTGCTTCAATTGTTCGCAATAATTTGTGCACCTAATGCCTGCGCACCGGTGCCGCCTAAAAAGCCTTTGGCAAAAACGGTATAGAGCTTCCCTGCGGTTAATGTAATATTTGGCAAGGCAAGAACTACTGTATTTGTTCCTGCAGCTCTTACTTCCAAATTGTAAGTGCCCGCATTCAATGGTGTAAAGCTTGCCAATGATGCATTCGTTGCCTGGTCGTTAAACTTACGGCTGCCGAATAAAACTGCGCCACCAGTAACTGCAATATCAACCACAGGTGCATTAGCACTGAAGTGGAAGAAACGCACATGTGCCTTGCCTGATGCCGGTGTAGTCAGATCATCGTTTACTACTGCCGCTTTTATTTTGCTTACTGAATCAATGGCAAACACAGAATAGTATTTGTTTGCTTCTAAATTCACTGTAGCATCGATTACATAATTAGTAGTTCCGGCCGGTGAAACTTTGAGGTTGGTAGAACCACTGTTTATTGCCGAATAATTACTGTTGTTTGGATACGCCACATTGGTAAGTGCAACACTGTTGTTGATGCGTACATCTACATTAGGCGCATTGGGGGAAGCATGCACAACCATAACCTGCGATTTGGGCATTTCGTTATTGTTGTCATCCTTATTACACGCTGTAAATGCAAGCAACACCGTTAGTACGCTGAACATATTTACAATAATCTTCTTCATGTTTTTCCTTCATCAACAACGAAAAGCTGAAAAGGTTTTGAAGAAAGGAAAGAAGCACCTCTATGTTTGACGATATGTTTTAGATGAGATGAAAAGTTTCAACATTGTTCTAAACAAGATCATTGGTATAAGATAGGGCAATAGATTAGCAGAACACTTCGAACAAAGTAAACGTTTATACTACTTACACAACTCTATTATCCACCTATACATTCTCCCATTCGCAACTGCGGCCATTCTTGTAGGAAAGAAATTAAATGCATGCGAACATTCGGGGTACACAGCCAGGAAAGTTTTGTTGCCTGCCAATCTCCACCGTGCTTCCATAAAATAAGTATCATCAATCAATGGGTCCGCAGTTCCAATTGTAAATAAAGCCGGAGGCAAGTTTTTTAAATCTGCATAAAGAGGTGAAAACTGCGGCTGCCTCAATTGGTTGGTTGTCCATTTAGGAAATACAAGTGCAAACGTTTCATCCATATATTCTCTTGTAAGAATGATAGTGGTATCCGCAGCTTTCGTGCAAGAAGGTGTACGGCTCAAATCAAAACAACCATAAATGAGATTGACACCTTTTATTTTATCAATAGCATGCAATGAATCTCTCACAAACAAGGTGGTCAGTGCAGTTAAATGTGCACCGGCCGATCCTCCCGAGATAAATAATTTATCGGTGCCGAATTCTTCCTTAGCATTATTCACCAGCCACCTGGCGGCGGCTTTGCAATCTTCAATGCAGGCGGGAAAAGGATCTTCAGGAGCTAGACGGTAATCGACACTTACAACGGCCACCTTGCACAATCGGGCCATCAGGTCATTCATTGGATCCATGGCTTCAGCTGTTCCCAACGACCATCCTCCGCCATGAATATCAAGCACTACTCCATGAACCGTATCAGGCTTAAATATTCGCAGTTGCAGATTGCCTCCTGGCCCTGTTATTGTCTTTATCAAAGGTTTTAAAACAAGTGGTTCTTTATAAAACATGCTTTTTCTCGCAGCAGCTAAACCTTCCTTGGTTAATAAAGAAAGAGCAGGTTGCGGTTGTGAGAGTTGCTTATTAAATGCTCTTACCTCTGGCAGGTAGGCCGAATAATCTTCATTCGCATTGGTTTGCTGCGCACTTAAAACATTTACACAAAAAACAATGAAGAAAAGTGTTGGATAAGTTTTTCTCATAAAAATGCAGTTGTAATGCGTCTTGTTGAAGGTAGGAAAGCTTCTATTACCTAAGATCAAAGCTTAAACCGTGTTAAAGACAGGCCCTTCGTTCTTTGGTAACATCTTTAAGCACATCAGAACTACACATCGTAATAGCTCCGTTTAATTTTGTCCAGCATTTCAAATTCTTCTTTCGTAATTCTGAAGTTGTCATTTACTGAAATGCCTTCACCTACATTTTTTGGAACATTAAAATTGTTATGATAGTTCTTGTGTATTTCCGGATAGTTGTCTTTTAACCAATCCATAAAATCCAGGTAGGCTTTTGTTCTGCTGCTCATATGCGATGTTTTAATTTTCGAAAAGAACAAATTAGCAACCCTATGCCTTTTTTGTAATGACCACGGTCAGTAGGTTTTGATATTTTGATTAGAGGTAAGTTATTTTAAGACGGTCATGCTAAATTCCATCAAAGTAAGCAACTTAAAATCGGAGGAGGTTTATTTATTCGGTACTAAATGGGAAAGTATAATTTATTAATGGCCTCGAAATAGCCTAAAGCATATGGAAATAATATTTCCTATTATTTTTTCCTAAATAATCAAAATGCTTCCTCTCCTGTCATAAATCCAATCTTACTGTAGTATCCCAAACTGGATCCACATTCAAGTTTTTTTTAAAAAGATTAATTTGCCTTGCCTGAAACCCTTCGTTAACGTTAAATAATATAACCCGGACTTAACCATGCGTTTATCTACAAGAATACTTCTGGGCTTTTTGCTCGTTCTCCTTCTTTCCATTATTGATTCCATATCTAATTATATACTGTCGCAGAAAGTGGAACAAAACATCCAGTTTCTGAACAAATCCCAAAGTGTTATACGTAATTCCGATGACCTTAACAGGGTTATAGTGGGTATGCAAAGTTCCTTACGGGGTTACCTGCTTACTGAAGATTCCTCTTTTCTGGGAGGTTATACAAGAGGCCTTAAGGTTGCTCCGGTTCTTTTGAATTCAGTAAGAAACCTTGTCTCTAAAAATGAAAAGCAATTAAGGCTTCTTGACTCTATTGAAAATCTTCACATACAGTGGATCAACTATGCTGATGGCTTGCTAAAATCGATTAGTCACTTCAATGCTTCAAACTCAGAATATTTAATCCTGTTTGAAGGGCAATTGAAAAAACAAGTTGGTAAAAAACTAAATGACCAGATAGCTATAAAATTTGATGAGTTTAGAAAAATGGAATATGAAACGAGGGATGTGCGTAGTGATAATTTGCGATTGTCTATACGGCACACTCATATTTTTTCTTTGACCTTTCTTGTATTAACAATTATTGTGGGATTGACCACCACATTTTACATCGTATCCCTGATTTCGAAGAGGATCCAACAAATGGTAAAGCTTGCAGACAGTATCTCGAAAGGAAATTTTATTTCACTTCATGATAACCGTAAAGATGAGCTGACAGCCTTAAGCAACTCATTAAACATGATGTCAGTCAGCCTGCATAAGAACATCACACAATTGGAAAGTAGGAATGCAGAATTGGATAAGTTTGCCTATGTGGTTTCGCACGATTTAAAAGCGCCGATAAGAGGAATTTATAACGTAATTCAGTGGATTGAAGAAGATCTAAGCCAGGAAATGTCTCCCGAGATGAAACGATATATGAGTGTTATTTCCGGAAGGGCAAAAAGAATGGAAGATCTGATCAATGGTCTTTTGGATTACGCAAGGCTGCGGGAAAGAACTGCGGTTGAATATATTGATCTGAATAAGCTTATCGGGGAAATTGTTGAAGATATTGTTCCCCGCAATTTCAGGGTTGAATTTCAAGACCTGCCTGTTATTTTAGGAGAGCGGTTAAAAATCGAACAGGTGTTTACAAATCTTATCAGCAATGCTGTAAAATACAATTCTGAAAAGGAAGGGAGGATCATAATTAGCTGTAAAACTTTTGCTAACCATTATGAATTCTCGGTTAAAGATAACGGCATAGGTATTGAACCTGAGTTTCATGGAAAGGTGTTCGAGATTTTTCAAACCCTGAGAGAAAAAGGTGAAAAAGAAAGTACGGGTGTGGGGCTTGCTATTGTTAAAAAAATTATCGACGATCAGAACGGCCGTATTTGGATCAATTCGCAAACAGGGTCAGGTACTGAGTTTATATTTACATGGTCACGAATAAATTAAACCTTATGAGCCCAAAAACTATTCTTTTGGTAGAAGACGATGAACTCGATGTTATCAGCGTACAGCGTACGCTCAAAAAATTTTATACTTCTTACAATCTGCAAGTTGCGCATAACGGCAAGGAGGCTTTGACTATGCTGACACGTTTGGATAACCCAGTCAGGCCCGATGTTGTTTTACTTGATCTGAATATGCCTAAAATGAATGGGATTGAATTTCTGAAAATGATCAGGCAAGATCCTATGCTTAAAAACCTGCAGGTTTTTGTAATGACTACTTCCTCCGAAACTTCGGACAGAACAGTAACTGAACAATTAGGTGTGGCCGGTTATATCATTAAGCCACTGGGCTATACCAACGACAAAAAGGTTGATTCAATGGATGCCTTTGTTCAATTTCACCTGCGAAAGATTTTAACTGCTGATGCATGAGAGGTCAAGAGCAGGGAGTCCATCGCCTCACTCTTGATCTGTCGAAATTATTTTTCAGCCTGCTCTTCCCGTTCTACTGTAATGGTGCAATCACCAATCAGTGCTGCCAATGCTCCAATTGCAGCAAGTACAGGTGCAATGAGTGTTCCTACCACGCCAAGCGTCAGCGGAAAACTCATGACCTCTTTACCTGCATGATCATGAATGCTGATCTTGCGAACATTGCCTTCCCTTATCAGTTCTTTTATTTTATTTAAGAGAAGTTCGCCGTTCACCCTGAAAGATTCTTTTGTTGTAGGCATAAAACAAGTTTGAATTGAAGACTTTGGAATGTTTCAAAGGGAAGGATAGAACCGATGTAAATTCTTAAAAAGAAATGTAGACTGTACTAATGGTTGTCATTTGTATTAATGATAGCGATCAGCGATCTCGTTTCTCCAATGGAGATAAAAACAACCATACTTTTCCCTACAATAGCAAGGGCTGATGCGTTATTGTTAGGCTTCACCCTACTGCTGTGGAGGATTTACCAAGATTCTGCTTTTTTTTAAGCTCTAAATGATTGTCAATAATGCTCCCAAACTGATTGATGACTTGTTGCGTTAATGGATGATAAGACTTCCAGATGCCCTTATCTTTCCAAAAATCCAATTGATAAGGAACGTACTTGGCAAAATGTTTTTGCTTTAGTATGGCTTTAAATTTTTTGCAGATGAAGAAGACTTCGTAATCGATAGTAAGCCCGTCAAAGGTTACACTTGCAATAAAAGCGTTCATTGGGAAAGGATTGATTGACGAGCCTAAACTAATAATAGTTTTGCTGGAATGCAAGCGTTTCTTCTGCAGTGTCGATTTGCAGTTCTCAGAAACAAAAAAATGATCTGGCTTGTGTGATCACCTATCCGCATAAAAATAGCCGGCATTACAGTCGGCTATTTTACTTAAGTCAAAGGCTATCATCTTCTCATTGGAATAATAAAACCCGCTTCAACACCAATGTTGTTCAGGTTTTTCAGCTCATCTTGCTTAAAAGGCATGATGTTATATGCTGCGCCAATGCTAAAACCTGCTCCACCTTTGCCAAGTGGTATTTGCAGGCCAAGTTCCGGCTTCGCAGCAAAACCAATCTTTGCCTGTTTGTCGCCAAACTCACCATATAATTGGGTGTACGATACAATGTTTGCACCTGCGCCAATAGCAGCGTAGGGTTGAACAGTTCCACCCGGTGTGAAATTATATTTTACTTGTGCTAGTACTGGTATGGTTTGAATAGAATACGTAAGCACTGCTGAAAGATCGCTGCCATCAGACAATTTGTAAAGTTGTCTTGGATATTTTTGATAAAAATCCTGGAAGCCTGTTGCCAATCCAACAGAAACTTTGTCAGAAATTCCGTGCAATACACTCGCATTAAATCCACGGAACGAATTTGATGAAACTGTATTTTTAAAACTGCCCATTGGAAATGCCGCACTGTAACTTATGTTGAAAGTGTTTTCTCCTTTTTGGGCCTTTACAATGAAAGCGGAAAAAAGAAAAGCGATCAATGAGAAAAATATCTTGCTGTTTTTCATCTTCTGATTTTTATTGATTGGTTTTTAAGTAGGGTGATTGATCGAACAACGCTTGCGCCTGGCTTTGAACATTGCTATTATTAAAAATTCCCTCGCCGCGGATTAGTCCGTTCCATATCACCTTAATGGTTTGCGCACTGGAAGCATCCTTCAAGTCGAGTAGATCTACTGAAAAGGCAGCTTCGGTACTTTGATAATAACCATAAACAGGAGGATAATAATAATCGTAACCGCCGTATCCCCAATAATAAGGGTCGTAGTAGCCGCCATAAGAGTTCCAGTAATCGGAAAGGTTTACAAGATTTGTACTGGTGTTAAAAATGCGGCTTACATTAAGGCCAAGGTCCGGATTTTGGGTTCGATTGACCCTTACATAGCCTCTTGCATTCATGGCATTCTGAAGGGCGTTGATCATTTGTGCATCCCATGGGTTGGATTGTTTGCCGACAACGCGTCCATTATCAATTACCAAAACAGAGTCAGCAATACTGTAAGTTTTGTATGAACTAAAATTAACTGTGGAGTCGCGGTTAGTAATGTAAATGCGGCTCTCGTCTTCTGACAGGTTTTTTAAAGGGTCCTTCGTGCAACTGCCCAGCACGCCAACCGTGGCAATTATTGTCAGTGCCCATGCAAACATTCTCTGCATATTCTTAGTTTTTAATGATATAAGAACAAAGCAAATGCCTGATTATTGTTTAGCGCCGAAAACTTAACGGTGCATTATAATGTGCCTCCAGAATACTACAAACGAGATCTTTGGAAAAACAATTTGCATCATACACCCGCGAAAAATAAATTCGTATGTTTCGCTTCTTTTGCAGTGCTTATGAAATCATCAATCAAAACAACTTGTATTTGTGCATTTTTTCTAACATCAATTACCCTATTTGCTCAGAAAGATGACAATTATCTTTATTGGAGTGCTACAAGGAAGTTAACAGCCAATGACTTTGTTATTAAAACAAATAATTCAGGAGCGGGGACTTGCTTTGCACAATTTTATTTTTCCTATGAAGTCAATGGGTTTGACTTCATGACAAAGAATTTCAACAATAAAGTCCACAACTGCATCATCCGTTCTGCATCATGGATCGATACTGCTTATGATGTAAAAGTTTCTTTGCGCTACCAACAAACGCTCTTCGACCTTGCTGAAGTATATGCACGGCATTTCAGAAGAGACCTTAAAGAGAATCGTAAAAAAATACTCAAAGGCACAGATTTCATTAAAGAACTCAACGCTAAAAGCATGACGGATTTTTCCAAAAGGCGAATCGAATACGACAGCGATACACAATCTGGCACTAATGCGATAATGCAGCAAAGGTGGGAGCAACAAATTCAGATGGAACTCGACCAATTGAAAGAGTTTGCAATAGAGGAAAAGTGATAGTTGCCACAACAGTCGTTATGCTACTACTAATTTTTCTTTGGTACTATGCGGTATGATGAATCACTCAAACCAGTCATGCCCCTTCCTTTCTTTTTTATTATAGAACTTGTATCTGGTAATTGCAGAGAAGAGAGCGTAACTGATGGTGATGGAAAGTTAGTTCTCACACTATCATCAGTTAATTCAACATTGGTAACAGGATTGTACTGCGCCAAAGAATCATTACCAATATCATTAAAAGAATTATTTGCTCCTGTACTAACCGGCGCAGTTGTTTTGTCAATTGTATTCTGCTTTTGCAAAGGCGGACTGTTATTTTGAGTGTTAGGTGAAACAGTTTGCTCAATAATTGTTGGTTGTACTGAATTATTTTTTGCTGACGGTTTGTTTTTAGTAAGAAAATATGTAGTAACAAGTGCAATGATCAATATGGATAATCCCCAACCAATGATGCGTGGTGCTGTCGGTGAAGGAGGTGTGTTTCCATCATCTCCGTCATCGGTTGGTATATCAAGATCCAACTGGGTTTTTATGCGGGCCCATATGGCATCCTGCATATCAGGCACCGGCAGGCTTTGAAGCTTGCCACCGATCAGTTGTTCATATCTTAAACGTTCATCCATTAGTTATAAAGCGTTCCGATTTGCTCTTGTAAAAATTTCCGGGCTTCACTCAGGTGCCACTTGGAAGTGCCTTCGCTGATGTTAATTTTTTCGGCTATCTCCCGGTGATTATAGCCCTCCACTGCATACAACACAAAAACGGCGTGGGTAGCAGGCGGCAATTTCTTTACAATCTCCATGATCTCTTCTGCACCCATTTGTTCAATTACCGAATTATTGATTTGAGGTTCAGGAACAGTTTCTAATTCCACATTCTCACTAAATCGTGTGCGGCTTTTAATGTGATCTAATCCTTCATTAACTACAATTCTTTTGATCCATGCATGTAATGAGCCTTTTGTGCTATCGAAGGAATGAATGCTTTTGAAAATTTTTACGAAGGCATGGCTTACAATATCTGCCGCGTCCATTTCATCACGTGAATAACGTAAAGCAATATTCATGGCAAAGCCGTAGAAATGACGGAACAGGGCTTCCTGCGCCTTACGTTTATTCGCAAGACTACCATTGAGCATATCCTGTATTTCCGTTTCTACGGCTAACATTAGTTCTTTAATTTTACGTCTTGTTTTTTGTCGCTTTTTCTTTTTAAGTTGAAATTCTCTTCATCATCATTACCATCGTTCCTTTCTTTTTCAACATCCTGCATACGTTTGAGCATGATAGCAGATGCAATGGATGAGAGAAGAAACTTCTCAGAAGGCTCAAGATCGTTATAGATCCAGATATTGTTATCGAGAATATCGATAATGGCAACTACGCCGCCATCCCATTGCAGTTCATAACCTGAAAGCATTTTGCCTCCAAACACTTTTGTTTGCTTGCCGCTTTTGGTAGTAACATTTTCAATGCGCAAAGGACGAATGGTAATGTTCTCTTTACCATTGGTTGCATAACCTTCTTCCTCAACATAAGGCTTGTCGACCAATCTTCTCGCTGTGTCTTTTGCAACGTCATATTTGTTGATCATCACCAGCGACCAGGGATCTTTTTCTTTACCTGTTAAAGGAATAATCGCTGCTGTAAAAGAGTAATCATAACGATTGGTTTTTGATGCGCTGCCTATGTACGGATTATTGCTTTTGTACACCAATTGTTTTTCGGAAAACTTTTCGGTTGCATAAATTTCTGCAAGGTGTTCTCCTTCTTCTAATGTGTATTGAAACTTATTTCTTTGATTCAGATTGCGTTTGTCGGTATTAACATCAAACACTTTCAACACTGCTTCTTCCGGCGACATCCTGAACTTTGTATACTGAAGCGAACTTGCAAAGTCCCATCCTCTTTTAATAGTTGATGTTTGATAAGGGCCAAAAGAAAGTTTTTGGTTGATCATCCACCCGTTCAATCCTTTTACAGAATGCCTGGTGGATTGTTTTTGAAATGCCTCTGGCACTGATAGTTTGGCTGCAGTGCAGGACGTAAGCAAAATGGCCGCGATTAATATCTTGTACATAGTATGCAATTTTAAGGATGAAAGATGATTTTGAATGTGATAATTGTATCAGTTGAGTGATTGAGGCTTTGAATGGCTCCGATGCTTACCCTGCCTGTGTTTTTTAACGTCAGCTGGGTAAAGCATGGAGATAGTTTAATAAACAAATACTGTTTTAGTTGAAAAGAGATAATTACCGTTAATTGGTGATTTAAAGTTTTTGATCACCTGTGTAGGATAACCATCTGCATCATAAGTATACTGGAAACTGTAAGGATCTGCTGTTGGATAGCTACCATAATATTCTTTTTGCTGGCTGGTTACATTGTTCAAGGAATTATTTGATAAAAACAGGTTAGGCCATTTCATATGAACATATGGGTTGATGTTGAAATCATAACTGTATTTTCCTAGTTCTGTATTGTTATGAGATGTAGCCGCTGAACTTTCTACCATATTCCCTCCTTGAAGTCTCATATAATAGTTCATATCAAATGTTCTGCTGGGATAAGTGTAGTGAATTTTAATCTCTGGTCTTGATGTATAGAAATATTCAACGGTTGCATTGGTTTGAAAACCGTTATCATTTTGCGCAATGCCGGTGACTTTACCACCGTTGTCATATGTAAACGAATTAACAGTCATCACCGAATGGTCTTCTTCATTGGCGCGAATCACTTTTGTTACTCTCCCGTTGGTATATTCAAATACATCGGTCATGGCCAGGTAAGGAGTGTTATCTTTTTTCCTCAACCAGTAGTCAATCTTGGAAAGATTGCCGGACGCATTATAGAAATAATCTGTTTTGCTTTCAGCAACATCAGCACCGTCGATCTGCTTGTATACTCTTTCTGATTTTAGTTTTTTTGCCTCCTTACTGCTTCCCAAAACGTAAACCGTATTGAGGTCGACATCGCTCCTGTTCAAAGTCATTTCATCATTAGTGCCCCATTTTGAAACCAGGAATGTGTATTTGACCGCCGCCTTCAAAACCCGCACTTCATTTATACCCGCTTTAAGAGCACTGTAAGTGGTTGTCATTTCGCCCTTGTCATTCCACATAGTAAGAGTCAGTGATGCAGGCAGGCTATCATACACGATGGTCCCGATTTTCATGATCGCTTTTATTTTCAATTTCATGTAAGGATTGGCATCTTCCTGTCCATAATCGAATGCACCTGAAGGATAACCGAATTGTTGTGGAGTTTCGCCCTGTTGCACACGCAACACTTCAACAGCAATTTCATTGCCTGCATCTTTTTCTACTTTGAAATCAAGTGCCAATGGATGTTGCACTGCAGATGCTTTTACAGATCCGGCACGTGGTGTAACAAAATGTGTTTGTACACTTCCATACTCCAATCTGAAAGACGCCAATTTATAATTGCCAACAGGCAATTCAATTCTCGCTGTTTTTACAGGGTTGGGTAAACTCAGTGTCAGGATTTGGTCTTTGGCTACTTCTTCTCCCTTATCGTTAATCACAGTTACAACAGCACGGAGATTGCTACTATGATAAGGCTGTCCTGCTAAATCAGCATTGGTAACAAAATGCACCATGGCTTTTTGTGTGACAGGTGCAGTTGATCCGCCGTCACCGCCACTATGGTCCGGAGGTGTTGGCGTTGGAATGATTCTGTCCTTTGAACAAGCGGAAAGAATGAATAAGATGAAAAATAGGATGGTCGATGGTTTGGCTAATGTTCTCATTGTTGTATTGTTTAAAGTTTTATGTTTCATTTTTTGACGGCTTTAGAAACAATACCCCTTGAGAAGAAAAAACCGTTGGGTAGACTATAGGGCCTTTAACAAAGCTTTAAACAATCTTCCTTTTCTGCACGAATAGTGCAGATGAAACATCAGTGCACGCAAAGGAAAAGTTCCAATTTCTCAACTGGAACTTTAATTATGAAATCTGTACAAATGATTTAGAGTTAAAACAAAGAAGAGCAGCTTAAAAACAGTATCGAATAAAATTCAACATTCTATTTTACAATAATAACTCCTTTCGGCGCTTTGATCACACTTACTATTTTGCCATTAGCAGATTTTGTGTGCCTTACATAAAGAATACCCATAGGTGTTGGAAATGTTCCTTCTGCCCATTGAAGACCGGCGAGATGCGGTTCAATTTTGATTCTTTTGCAGCCGGGTTCCAGTACTTTAATTCCTAAAACATTTTCCGTTAACCAGGGTGCCGGCCCCGATGACCAGCCATGACATAAACTTCTTCGCAAGCCATTAAAGGGAAAACTGCCAGTGCTGTAGTGATAATCCTTCTTTCCTGCAGGAATTAAATTATCGATGGGTGCAGCATTTTGCGCCTCGTCTAAATCAAAGTCTTCCCAAAAAGTTGTAGCACCTAAATCAAGCATGCCGCCCCAAAATTTCCCGACGTTATCCAATGCATCAACATAATCACCAGCCTTTGCCTGTGCTTCGAGCATATAATAACCATAGAACGTGGAAAACTG
The DNA here is from genome assembly GCA_035554655.1 of Flavisolibacter sp. GTDB lineage: Bacteria > Bacteroidota > Bacteroidia > Chitinophagales > Chitinophagaceae > Flavisolibacter. The sequence goes on along the minus strand of DATMIF010000051.1, from coordinate 82,137 downwards.
TTTTGGGCCGCCTACGGCAATAATGTCAGTGTTCGCTTTTTGTGCATCCATCAATCCTGCCAGTGTTAAAAGAGAAGCTGCCTGTTTGGAGCCATTAGGGTCTGGAACATACTCTCTCATTTTATCAACAAGGTCTAAATAAGTTTTTGCTTTGGCTTCTTCGTCAAGAATCTTGCAAAGCTTCGCTCCTTTTTCAAAAGCCGTCACCAACAAAGCTTGTAAACCCGCATGAATAGCTGGCCTGTTTCGTGCTGAAGGCCAGTCCAAAAAACGCATGCCTACGGAATCCAATCTTTCATGTCCTTGTTCATCCACATATTTTGTAAACAGATCAAGCAACGATACCAAATATGTTTTCTGTTGTTTCAAATAGTCGAGCCTTCCATGAAACATATACCAGTCGTGTTGCATGATGATCCACCACATGGAGTAAGAACTAATACCATTCATAAATCGGGGAAGTGGTGTATGGTCGCGAACAAAATCCAAACTTTTCGGAACAACTTCATTGTACCCGAAAACAGTGCTGATGGTCATGATCTCGGGATGCATGTCACCGGCCCAAACCATACGGTCACGTTTGATGCCATCCCATAAATAATCCTGCATATTCAGGTGAACGGTATATGCTGCAGTTTCCCAAATTTTATTCAGGCGTTCATCGTTGCATTTAAAAGAACCGAGGTAAGGAATATCACGAAAAACAGCAACGGCTCTTATTTCCTTGAGAACAAGAAACGGAGTATCCAAAAGATCGATACGCACAAAGCGAAAACCGGAGTTACCAAATTCGGTAGTTCCATAGCCGGGAAGGGTGATTTCAAAATCACGCATGGCGTGATGATTTGTTGCACCACCTTCTTTGCCTGAAGTTCCATCACCAATTACATTACTGCAGGTTTCACTAACCGATTCTCCAAATCTTACTCTTATTTTTCTTGTAACTCTATTGCTTTGCGAAGTGGTAATCTGTAAGCCTCCATGAATTTCTTTCCCGAAATCAAGGATCAATCCTGTTGGTTCATTTCCTTTATTGTTGATCCTGCAAACATTGCGGTTTTCAAAATAAGCCTGTCCTTCTCCTTTTTGCAATAACAATTCAGCGTTGGTAATCAGTGAATCATTTGTTTTCCAAACAATACGTTGAGGAGTAAGATAGACTCTTTTCAACGGGTCTACTTCTGCTTTCGAAATCATATTGTTTGTGTACGACGGAGGAAATTGTGCAAAGGCACTACTGACAATCAGCAGTGAACAAAAAGCAAGCAACATATGTCGCATAAAATGGGATTTAGTAGTAAGAGCTTATGCAGCTTGTACTATTGATTTCTTCTATTCCATAACCAATGGTTTTCCGTTCACCGTAACTTTTTCAGCCTTTACTCCTTTGTACTTTGTTTTTAATGCCGGGTTATCACTCGTAGCGGTAATGTTTTTAAAGACAAAATTAGAAACAGTGTCTGATGGGTTTCCCTGCATCACGCCAAAGCTTTTACATTTTATATTGAGGTTTGAAATAGTGATGTTGCGGACAGTGGCAAATGGCTTCTCATTGCTACCGGCCATATTAAAAAACTGTTTCCACGGAAGCATTTCAATGACGGTACCACACGTACCTATAATATTCTCAACCGTTATGTTTTCATAAAGCTGGTAAGTATCGGGACGCATTTTTAACCGCAGGATAGGTGTATTGTTTTCCATCTTGCAGTTTCGAAGGGTGATGTTTTTTGCATGAATACATTCGCTGCCTAATGTCAGCGTACCATGCGATTCGCCGAAAGTGCAATTCTCAACAAGCACATCTTCTACTATTCCATTTTGCGGCAGTTTATCTGCGGTAGGTCCTTTGCCTCCTTTAATGCATACTGCATCATCGTTTACAGAAATATAGCAATTGCGAACAGTAACTTTTTTGCAGACATCAATATCCACACCATCGCTACTTGGCGCAGGAACGGGTTTAAATGGAGAACGGATATCACATCCATCGATCAAAACGTTATTGCATTGGTACAAATGGGTTGTCCAGAAACCTGAATTATGAAGACTCACATTTTGAATGGTCACATTGTTGCATCCCCAGATAAATAAAAGTCGCGGACGATGCACTTCAAGATTGGTTGATGACTTACCGATCTTGCTCATAGAATCTCTGTGTGACCAAAACTCTTTCCAAAATTTTAAACCATTGCCGTTAATGGTGCCCGGGCCTGTGATGCTAAAACTATCAACATAGTAAGCGTTGATCAACGCAGCGTAGTATAAAATACTTTGTCCCTCCATACGTGAAGGGATCAAGGGATAATTGGAAATATCATCAGAGCCTTTTAATACTGCACTTTCCATTAAACGCAGCTTTGTCTTTGGCCTGAAGAAAAGAGCACCTGTAAGATATACACCTTTTGGAATAACGATAGTACCACCGCCATTATCATTTACTTTATCAATTACATTTTGAATGGCTTGTGTGTTCAGTTTCGTGCTGTCAGTGCTTGCGCCAAATTCCGTAATCACATAATCCTGGGAAGTTGCGGTCAATACAATGATGATCGAACAAATAGATAGAAATAGTTTTTTCGAAAACGGAAAAGTTTGGCAATTCATATACCAGAGCAATTTTGTCGAAGGTAAGATGATTGAAAAGCCTTCCATCCTGCTCTATCATTCGCTGCGAATGGTACGATAATTAATTTATCCGCAAAAGGGGCATTCTGAAATAACCTAAAAAAGCTACCGAATTTTTATCTCTCTTGCTCCACTTCTGAAGAAGCAGTTGCAATAGGCATATGTACAATTAGCCTGCAACCTTTGCCGGGAGCAGATTCAATTTCCACCATTCCATCAAACACCTTAGTGCGGTTGACGATATTATTTAGACCAATTCCATTTCTTCTTTCAAAGGTGTTAAAGCCTTTCCCATTGTCTCTGATTACAAGTGTTGTATTATGTTCTTTTTGTGAAAGGATTATTGACACAGCAGTGGCATTGGCATGTTTCACTACATTATTAAGCTGCTCCTGTATGATACGATATATAGCCAGTTTTTGGTTCATGACCAGCGAAGTGTAACATGAGGAGTGATCAAAAGAAATTTTTAAACCGCTTGAATTGGCTACGGTTTCTATCAAAGCTTCAATTGAATCTACAAGCGATCGTGTTCCAAGAGTTGGTGCCGATAACTCATGTGAAAGGCCTCGGATTTCTTTAATGGAACCTTCAACGAGACTCTTGCTTTTTGTTATTAGCTCTTCTCTCATTTCGGGTGTGTACAAAGCCATTTCCAGGTAAAGTTTCACACTGGTAAGCACCTGGTTGATGTTATCGTGCAGTTCATGCCCGATCTCCTCTCTTTCTTTTTCCTGGGCGGATATTACTTCCTGGGTAATTCTTCGCTGGTGTTTTTCTTCTTCGGCCACTAATTTTTCGGCCATCTTTCGGCGATGATGCAAAATCAAACTGACAAGAAATGAAAACAAAACAATAAGAACACAAATAACAATAGCAGATACCAGGTTGCGTTCAGCTCTCTTATAATACCCACTTAAGATATCGCTTTCCGACGTGCCCACCGTAGCAATGATGGGATATTCCTTTAGTTTGCGATAACTGAAGAATGTAGGAACACCGCGAATAGCGTCGGGGGCAAAATAAAAGCTGTCAGGGTTTTGGGCTACATGGCTAAACAATGGACTTTTTATGATGTTTTCGCCGCTACTTTCAATAGTGCCTGTGCGCCTTGCATATGTAATGCCGTCAGGTGCAATCAATGAAATAATATCATGTTTATTCAAATTTGCCTGCCCGTAGAACGAAGTGAATGAACTTGGTTCCGTTTGAATGGCAATCACACCCGCAAAACTTCCGTCTTTGTGGTTAATTCGCCGACTGAAAACAATTACAGTCTTACCAAGAGTTTTAGAAATAACGGGTTTGCTGATGAGCAGCGTATCGTTATTATTCTTTAAATGGTATTGAAAATAATATCGGTCGGAAAAATTTAAAGAGGTATCTGAATGCAAACGAATATCTGCCAGTTCAATTTCACCTTTTTCATTAATTACTGCGACACCCTTAAAGATGTCTTTGTTAGCAACGGAATACAGCAATTCAGCAATGTTGATGTTCCTTCCTTTGGCACCGAATTCCATTTTTACCAGTTGCAAAATGGCATCGCCATTGTGTATGGTGCGAACAGCATATTGTTCAAGAGCTACTGCAAGATTTGAGTTACGCTGGATGGCAGAGGCAATAGTTTCTTCTTTGTCAGATTTGATCTGCCCAAAATAGTCAGTCCATATCAAAAATATAGTGGCAAGGCAGAAAGTAATAACACCGCTAATAAGTTTGCCGTTTTTGGTTTTGATTTGTTTCATATGCTGAATTCATGCAGAACAAACAGCAGGAAACTTGAGTTGGATGCAGTTGTTGTTTGGGAATGGTTGTTCATGGACTCTACGCAATCGCCATCAAAGAAAATCAAAATTTGATTGAAAAGGAAAAAGAAAGCTAAGAGAAACACTTATTGGCTACAGTTTTCCTTAAAGCGACCACCAGGTCTTGGCAACTGCATGAAGAAGCTATGCAGCAGTTGATTTTTTCCAATCTTTCATTTCAATCTCAGCAAGATGGTTTTCTATGCTGCTTCCAAACTGGTCGATGACGTATTGCGTGAGAGGATGATGGGTCCTCCATAAACCTCTTTCTTTCCAGAACACCATTTGACAGGGAACGCAATTAGCAAGATAAGATTGCATTAAAACAGCCTTGAATTTGCTACCAGATTGAAAGAGGCGGTAATCGGCTGCAAGATTGTTGATGATGACAGTAGTAATAAAAGCATTCATAGCGGTAAGGTTGGGATTATGAACCGAAACTAATAAGAGTTTCGCATGAATGCAAGTAGTTTCCCTAAAGCCTACCGTAATTTCCGAAGTTTTCCAAAACGAACTAACACAATGCTATTTGTACATGGCAAACAAAACCAACAAAGTATCAGTTAACAAATGGTATAGGCCTGTACTTTACTTTTTTACAATATTCCTCATAGCCTTGAAGATCTGTGAATTGTTATTGCTGCTATCAAGTCACTTTTCGCATACTTGAAAAACTTCATCATCGACAAAGTCATTCCATCGTGATTGTTTTTGTATGTCGATTCAAATGAACTGTATGAATACAGCAGTAGTCTATAAGGCTACTTTATGTTTTCCCGCCTTTTAGTCCATATAGTTTTACCTCGAATACATTATTAATAGCATCAAAAACATTTTATGAAAAAGTACTTCTTAGCCATTGTGCTTATGATTGTTTTTACCGCCATCAGTTATTCTCAACAAAATGATAAGCCAAAGTGGTTATCGAAAAAAGGTTATTGGCTGGTGGAATCAAATCTCAGTTCTCCAAAAAGCAGCGTCATTTATTTTTATAACAACGACAATGTTTTAGTGTACAAGGAAAACGTAGAAGGGTTGAGAGTAAAAATAAACAAGACAAAAGTGAAGATGAGCTTAAAGAAAATTTTGGAAGCGTCTGTTACTGCATGGGAGAAAAAACATATCAGCAGAGAGAATGACTATTTAGTGGCTACGGCTCTAAAGAAATAGAACTGCTTTTCTTTTTATCGACAAAAGCTTTTTGTCGATAAAAACTTTAGCTAGGGCAACGAATACTTTCAGCGGGAGCTATTATTTGTAACTTTAAAATTGTATGATGAAACAACACCCTTTCATATTTTCTAACCAACGCGATTATCGTTTCAAAAGGCATCTTGCATTTTGGTTATTTTGGTGGTTATTTCAAAGTTTTTTGTACGCATTTGTCCCCAACGACGGCAATCTTAAACTGCTTCAAATACTTCCATCATCTGCAATTAGCTCGTTTCTTTATCTCGGCAGTCACATATTTCTTTCTTATAGCCTCATGTATTTTGTTATTCCGAGGTATGTAGTAGATGTAAAGTACAAGGCTGCTGCTGTATGGACGCTGGTGTTAATTATGATAACAGCCTCTATTGCAGCAGTAACCACTATGTACATCATACAGCCTGTAACCCGAATGATATTACCGGAACATTTGGTGCCAAGACCGCCCTCTGCAAAAATTCAGGATAATTTAAAATTTCACCTGGCATTTCTAGCTGGCCTGCGCGGAGGACTAACTGTTGGAGGTATAGCGGCTGCCATCAAACTTATGAAACACTGGTATATACAGGGACAAAAAAATCTTGAGCTTCAAAAAGAAAATGTTGAAGCACAACTGCAGATTTTGAAAGCCCAGGTTCATCCTCATTTTCTCTTCAATACGCTCAACAACATTTATTCTTTTACACAAAACACGTCAGTTGAAGCTTCTAAAACGGTAATGGGATTGTCGGATATGCTGCGGTATATGTTGTATGAAGGCAGTAAACCAATGGTGTCTCTGTCCAAAGAATTAAGAATGATTGACGAATACATTGAGTTGGAAAAAATCAGGTATGGAAACGAGTTGGAACTTCATGTAAATTTTCCTCGTAACACCAAAGAGTTTTTAATTGCGCCTTTGTTGTTATTGCCATTCATGGAAAATTGTTTCAAGCATGGCATCAGTAATGTGCTGGAAAATCCATGGTTAAATCTTGACATTTCAATTGAGAGAAATCAAATGGCTGTAAAGCTGATTAATAGCAAACCTCCAGGTAAAAAGCAGCCCCATAAATCAGGAATCGGATTAGAAAATACAAGAAGAAGGCTGGAGTTGTTATATCCGGACAAACACGAGTTGACCATCAATGAAGAAGAAGAATTTTTTATTGTGCTCCTCAAAATTGAACTCCAACGATCCGGATTAACTAATACTTCTAAAGAACTTATTCATGTAGAACCAGAAACAGCAGATCATGCGTATTAAGTGTTTAATTGTTGACGATGAGCCCCTGGCACGAGAGGTGCTTAAAAGATATATAGAACAAATGCCGGCGCTGGAATTAATGGGAGAGTGCGGAAATGCTATACATGCAAATACGTTACTACAGCAACAAGAAATTGATCTTGTTTTTCTCGATATCAGGATGCCACAATTGAACGGAACTGATTTTTTGAAGATGTTGAAAAGCCCTCCTAAAGTGATTTTTACAACTGCTTACTCTGAATATGCCCTGGAAGGTTACGAATTAGATGTGATAGATTATTTGATGAAGCCTATTCGGTTCGATCGTTTTTTTAAAGCAGTCAATAAGGCATTTCCTTCTGAAGGGAAAAAGCAATTTGTTGAGGAAACAGTAGGAACTGAACAAAGCAAGAATGAATCTTTTGTTTACTTCAGGGCTGATCGTAAAATGGTAAAGATTTTATTAAGTGATATTCTTTATGTAGAAAGTATGAAGGACTATGTCAAAGTATTCGCACATAATAACACGATCATTACCAAACAGTCCATTTCTTCTGTTGAAACAATGTTGCCTGAAAACAAATTCGTTCGAGTACATCGGTCCTACATCGTATCCCTCGACAAAATAAAAACCTTTACTAATGAATTGATCGAAGTGGGTAATACAGAAATTCCTATTGGTAAGCTGTATCGTTTTAATGTGATAAAGCTTTTAGCCTAATATATTTCAAGCATCTTGCAAAAAAATACACCAACTTTTTGATGAGCCTGCTTCATTTTTGCGGATATTCCTCAACAAGTCTTGTCTTTTTAGAAAGTGTGTAATCAACTAGAAAGCAGCGTAAAAAATTACGTTACTAAATCGGATAATGGTTTGCGAAACTGAGCCCTCTTTCATTTTAAATTATGATGTTGCTTTGATTTGGTTGGTATCAAACTTGTACTTTTGCTCCGTAAACGATTAAATGCTTGTCATATGGAGTATGAGCTTTCTTCACTTAGTGAAGGTGAGTTAGTGAAATTATATTATCGGATCAACAAACAGCTTAAGGAGCAATTTCTTAATAAGGTCTCCTGGGATCAACAGCAGGAAACCATAAATAATCTCACCAGGATTTCGCAGGAACTTAACAAAAGAAAATCAAAGCTTACGGATGAATTAAAGGAGGAGCGACTGTCGGCATAGACGCTTTAAAATAATATGTCAGTGAAATGGCCATTCTCATTTCACCTTGATTGAGGTGCCAAATTCAACTCACAAGTATAGTAGTTTTTGATTTTGCTCTGACCCACAGAACATTTGTCGAATTTTTACATAACTGCTATAATTTTCAATCCATTATACTTCTTTTAACGTTGGAGTTGTTTGTTTTTACACGAACTTTAATACAGGATTTGAACCGTAAAAACTACCTGTATGAATACGACAATAAACAGATCGTTCTTCATCCTCTTTTTATTAACTACTTGCTTTTTTATTTCGGCTAATGCCCAACGTAATAGCAGGGAGCCTAGAGGGAACAGCTCACGAGGTAATAGTTATTCCAACCGTGCTGGTGGAAATTATTCAGGCCGCAACAATAACGATATTAATCGGCAGCGTAATGTTGACAGATCTCCCGAATTCAACCGAAGTAACAATAATAACACCGTCTTCAACCGAAGAGGAAATGATACCCGTGTAGCAGATCGAAACCCGGTTAGCCGGGATAATTCAACCTTTAGAAGAAATAATATACCGGATATAAATAACGATCGTAACACAGCTCGAAATTCAATTCTTGGTCTTCAACGTCCTACCGATATGAATTCACGCCGTGGTAATGATCGTACTGTTATTGTAAACAATGTGAGAGTCAATAATTATAATAGTTACAATCGTTATCCGAGAGTGTATAATTATGATCGCTACGGTGGTTATTCCTTCACACGATATAACTATTATTATCCACGCAGGTACGTGTATGTTGGAGCTCCCCGTTACTCTGTGATGCCCCGTACATTTATTTCTATCACTTTTGGCGGTTATCCTTACTGGTATGATCGTGGTTGTTTCTATGGATATTACGATGGATTTTATGAACCTGTTTTTGCGCCAATTGGTATACGCATACGCATTCTTCCTGTAGGTTATTATCCTGTTTATACCGGTCCAAGTCTTTACTATTATTATGACGGTATTTACTACCGCAGATACCAGGATAATAGCGACGAATACGAAGTTGTAGATGCGCCAATGGGTGCCGTGGTTAAGTCCTTACCAAAAGGTGCAACTAAAGTGGTATTGAATGGAGAAAAGTTTTATGAATTCAATGGTAACTACTACAAAGAAGCTACTAATAGTAAAAATGAAGTAGTATATACAGTTGTAGGTAAGAATGGCGTAATTGATAACACAGAAGAACAACCACAAGTAAACAATGTTCCTCAAGCTCCGGAAGTTGGAGATGAGATCACGGCACTTCCTGAAAACAGTAAACAGGTTACTATCAATGGCGAAGTACTGTATGTAACACCGGACAATCTTTATCTGAAAGCGCAAACAGTAAATAATGCTACCACATACAAAGTTGTTGGCAAAGCAGAAAAGAATTGATTTGTTTGTTTGGTTATAATATCAAAAGCCGGTGAAAGCCGGCTTTAATTTTTTAATGCAGATCTTCTATTGGCAAAGTCCAAACTAATGAACCATTAATTCATTTTGCTTCCGAACTTCATCAATTATGGAACCAAGCAGATCTGATAAGTCCTGGCGAATTATTCCTACCTGTTCAATTTCTTCGCCTGCTCTCCAACGGTCACCATCATACATAAGTGTCAGGCGTTGTGTTCCTTTTGCCGATTGTAGTAAAATATCATAAGTTCCGGTGAGCTTTCCCTCCCAGGAAATAGTTTCTGCAAAAGCAGCTTTATAAAAGGTATTACCGTGAGTAAACCTGCAGGTAAAAACCAGGTAGTCAGTTGCATCAGGCCTGCCGGCGATAAGTTGGAACTCCATAAAAACGGGTTTAGACTAATTAAGTTAGATAATACTCTGTTTTACCTTGACGATCTTTTATGAACGGCTGTTTTCTATTTTTATGCTGAGCTTTTGTTGTTATGAAATCAACAAGCAAGGCCTAAATAATTGATGTATATCAAAGCGATTTCTTATCTCACCTCAATATAGGCCCGTGTCCATCTTAGTAGCTTTGTGTTTCAAGAGGTAATTATGAAAGATAAAATACTAGGCCTTCATCACATTACGGCAATTGCCGGCGAAGCTCAACGCAATTATGATTTTTATACAAGAGTTCTTGGCCTAAGGCTCGTAAAAAAAACAGTGAACTTCGATGACCCTGGCACTTATCATTTTTATTATGGGGACGAAGTCGGAACACCTGGTTCCATTCTTACTTTCTTTCCCTGGGAAGGCATTCAAAAAGGCAGTGTAGGAACAGGTATGGCGACAGAGATCGGTTATTCTGTTCCTGATGGAAGTTTGGATTTTTGGAACAATCGCTTTAATGAATTGAAAGTAAAACATGGAGACATCAACCAAAGATTCGATGAACAATATCTTCCTTTTGAAGACCCAGACGGTTTATTATTGAACCTTATCGTTTCAAAAACAGACAATCGAAAACCGTGGATTACAAACGATGTAAAAGAAAATGCGGCAACAACAGGGTTTCATAGTGTTGTATTAACAGTAAAAAAAGCTGACCCAACAGCAAAAATTCTTACCGACATTTTTGGTTACAAATTGTTAACCCAGGAGGGCAACCGTTATCGATTTATTACTGATGCAAATACAACAGCTAATATTGTTGACATTGTTGAAGAACCAAATGGTGCGTATGGTCATAACGCAGGCGGAACAAATCACCACGTTGCTTTTCGCGCAAAGGACGATAACATTATGATGGAGTTCAGGGAAAAAGTAAAGACTGCAGGATTGAATATCACTGAAAAAATCGACCGCAATTATTTTTATTCGCTTTACTTCCGGGAACCAAATGGTGTGCTATTTGAAATTGCTTCTGATAACCCTGGCTTTGAAATTGATGAACCAGTAAGTGAACTCGGCACACACTTAATGTTACCATCACAATATGAAGAGTACAGGAAGAGAATTGAAGAATGGTTACCTGTAATTCACTAATAAAATAGCTATGAACAAAATACAACTTGAATTAAATGACAAAGGACGTGGCGCATTTTACATCATGCACGGCGACGAACGAATTGGAGAAATGTTGGTTAGCATTTCCGGAAAGGAATTGACGGTATATCACACAGAGGTAGTACCTGAAGCGGAAGGTAAAGGTCTGGCTAAGGAAATGTTTAATGAAATGGTTTCATATGCCAGAAAGCATGACCTAAAAGTGATCGCTCTTTGTACTTATGCTCATGCTCAGTTTACACGTCATGCTGATGACTACGCGGACCTTGGGAAGAAAGATTAAAATGGAATTGTCATGCACACAAAAAATATTATTAGCGCAGGAAAAGAATTGACCGGGGGCAGCAAAGTGTTGATCATGTTGCATGGAAGAGGTGGAAGGGCTGAAGATATTCTTTCGCTGACATCTTATCTTGATGTAAAAGATTTTACGCTGCTGGCACCACAGGCAACAAACAACACATGGTATCCTTATTCATTTTTAGTGCCGCCATCACAAAACGAACCTTGGCTTTCTTCTGCCTTAAACTTGCTGAAAGAATTGTTGGATGAACTAAACGCCAAAGAAATTCCTTCCCAAAACATTTTCTTTCTTGGCTTTTCCCAAGGTGCTTGTTTAACGCTGGAGTTTGTTACACGGAATGCGAACAAATATGGAGGGGTTGTTGCTTTTACAGGCGGTTTAATTGGCGACAAGATCTACAATGAGAATTATAAAGGCGATTTTCAAAACACACCAATATTTATTGGAACAGGCAATCCAGATCCGCATGTTCCGGTTGAAAGAGTTTACGCTACTTCAAATATTCTAAAGGATATGAATGCTGATGTTACTGAAAAAGTTTACAACAACATGGGCCATACTATTAACCAGGATGAAATAGAACAGGCAAACAAAGTTGTTTTCAGGAAATAGAAATTTTATTGGTAAAGCCTTTATTTATGTGATTTCTTTTTTCAATACAAGTTGAAGCCAACTTTGGAATGATTCTTTTTCAGTTTCTCTAAACGGTTTAAATGGAACAGGTAAATCTTAACCCTTCAACTGATCGGAAAAGAAGAGAATCATGTTTTTGTTATCCAGAAATTACAGCCTGCCTTATTGGAATTGATAGACGGCTCAGTGTCTAACGTTAGCACCTTTGTTTACTACCGCGGGACTTGCCAGAAACCGGTTGAGTTTTTTATGTTGGCCTCGCAGCTACGCCTTGTGCATTAGTACTGCATTAGATACTGCTTATATTGTTGTCATTGTATAACTTCTTATGATCGCATTTATCAGGTATAAGTTTATGGAAAAACTGTTTGCTAAAACTATCGAGCAGGTGATCGTTGAATTATATTCATTGTAGACATTTGGCTTGGACGCATGGGAATGTAGTTGAACGATTATTAATCCTGGTTATGCTCAACCCAAATAAGCTTTGAAATATCAAACCCATATCTTTTTGCTATATCCAAATAGTCGCTCTTTATATTGTCAGGAATAGATTTATCACGAGAGAGGATCCATAAATAATCACGGTTCTTTCCACACACGAGTGCATACTTATATTCTGCGTCCAATGCAATTACGTTATAACCTGAATAAAAAGGGCCAAAGAAAGATACTTTCAACTTTGCCTCATTATTCTTCGAAACAAATTTTGCCTTACCCAAGGATTGTTTCCATTGTTGTTTCTTAAAATCAAATCCGCGATTTACTACTTTAATAGTTCCATTTTTGTTCAGGGAGTAATTAGCTGTTGTATTGTTTAATCCTTTTTCAAACCTAAAATCGAAGCGTGCAATTTCGTACCACTTTCCAAGATATTTTTCAATTACGAAGGACTTAACCGCTGTTACATTTTTTGGAATAGTTCTGCAGGACTTGAACAAAGTAACCGCAGCTATTCCCAGCAAGACAATCCCAATAATTGGTTCCTTATTCATCTTCCTATCAACAATCATAGCCATGATTTTGTTCTGTAGGTAACAAGTTGCTATAAACAACCTGGTTGTTCTTTTAGAAGAAATTAGATTGGAATGTTACAGAAGGTCTTCCTGGCTTGCCCTTTTCAATATTTCCTTTTCATCTTCCGAGAGGGACTGATACCCTTTCTGACTGATTTTATCCAAAATCTCATCTATTCTTTGCTGTGTAATTGTAGATGTTTTTGAAAAAGGTTGTACAGTGGCTTTATAAAACAATTGAGATTTTACACTTTTCCCTTTTTGAGGTTTGTCAGGATTGAAAAGATTAGTCATCCAATCATAGAAGTTATTCATCCAGTTGCCCCAGTCTATTCCCCGTTTCAACATCATCATATAAAAGAAACCCATAAGTCCGCCGGTGATGTGTGCAATATGTCCACCGGGATTACTTTCTGGAATGGTGGCAAGATCGATGATCAGGTACAAAATAGTGATCACCCAAATAGGGATGCCTCCATTCAGCATGGGAAAAATGCGATAATTAGGCGCTAAAGTAGTGGTACCAATAGCGATGGCCATGATTCCGGCCGACGCTCCAAATGCCTGCGCAATAGCAATGTGTTCTTTCAATGGCGGAATTACATTGTAAGCAAGCATGTAACCAAATGCTCCTGCCAATGCGCCATACAGGAAAACAGGAATAATTTGCCTGGTGCCGCTAAGATCCTGTAGAATGTAACCAAATGCCCAAAGCCAGATCATGTTGCCGAGAATGTGCCACACATTTTGCGTGTCGTGAACAAACATGTGTGTGATCAAACTCCATGGACGTGAGAGAAATTTGTCCATTTCAGCAGGGAGCGTAAGCCAATAGAAAAAATTATTATAGAAACTGGTAAGGCCGGCATCGGCTTGACTGAAGTAATAAATAACTTTTACGAAGGCAAGGATTACGAACGCAACAAGGTTGATAGCAATCAACATGGTTAGCGCATTCCCATCCTGACCAATGGAAAGCCGGTATTTGTTTCGTTGTTGATAATAACTCATGGTGTTAATCTAAAACTGCAATTTATTTGCCACATTAATAAAACGTCCGGCGATTCGTTTTGTTCCAAATCAATACGAGAATAAATCCGGTGATTGCCCCGCCTAGGTGTGCAAAGTGAGCGATGTTATCGCTACCATATATTCCAAAAACCAAATCATAAACCACATAAGCTACAACTGCCCATTTAGCTTTTATCGGTATTGGTATGAACATGAGGAATAACTCGGTGTTAGGAAACAAATAAGCAAATGCCACCATGACACCCATTAATGCGCCGGACGCTCCAACTGCGGCACTATATCCACCAGTAAAATATTGAACGCCCAAATGGGCCGCAGCGGCACCAATGCCACAAATTAAATAAAAGAGTAAAAAACGTTTGGGGCCCCATACGTTTTCCAATATTCTTCCAAACATCCAAAGTACAAGCATATTGAACAAAATATGGAAGATAATGACACGTCCTGTCATAGGATCGTAGCTTGCATGAGCAAACATATGTGTGGCAATCTGGTATGGTTTGAATTGATCTGTACCAAGTGGAAATAAAGCAATTTTATTAGTCAGCGCTTCGGTAAATTCTCCTCCTTGCTTGTCGAAAATCAATTGCGCAAGCCAAACCAGTACATTTATAATGATCAGGTTTTTTACAATTGGCGGAAAATTATTTGGTCTGTAGTGTCTGAATTCGCTCATCTGTTTCTATTTACGTTTTAACTGAACTACGTTTTCAATATGGTGGGTGTGTGGGAACATGTCTACAGGCTGAAGCCTTGTTACTTCATATTTTTCATCAAGCAAAGCAAGATCCCTGGCTTGCGTTGCTGGGTTGCAACTTACATAAACAACCGTTGGTGCTTCTATCTCCAAAATTTTTCTTACCAGCTTTTCATGCATGCCTGCACGTGGAGGGTCAGTGATGATCGCATCTGGTTTTCCATGTTTGTAAAAAAAGTCATCGTTGCAAATGTCAATCACATCGCCTGCAAAAAACTCAGCATGATTGATATTGTTGAGCAAGGCATTTTCTTTTGCATCTTTAATGGCTTCTTCTATAGATTCTACCCCGATTATTTTTTTTGCTCCCTTACTGCAAAAGATTCCAATACTTCCTGTTCCGCAATACAAATCGTACAAAATTTGTGAACCATCCAGTTCGGCAAATGCCCTTGTTATTTGATAAAGCTTTTCAGCCTGTTTTGTATTGGTTTGAAAGAAAGATTTGGGACCAATCTTGAATTGGAAGTCTTCCAGCTTTTCAATTGCATAACCTTTCCCGAAATAAACTACAGGTTCGAGATCATTCAGCGAATCATTCTTTTTAAGGTTAATAGTATAAAGCAATGTGGTGATTCCTGGAAATTCTTGTTGAAGAAAACCAAGCACTTCATTTCTCTTTTTCTCATCGTCTTCCCCAAAAACTACGTTCACCATTACCTCGCCGGTAGTACAAATGCGTAACTGGAGATTTCTCAGAAAACCTGTGTGATCCCTGTAATTGTAAAAGCTGAGTTTATGATTCCAGGCGAATTCTCGAAGTGCATTCCGGATTTCATTATTTGGTTCGGGCTGCAGCCAGCATTTTTCAATGTTGACTATCTTATCAAAAAAACCTTTAGCATGGAATCCTAAAACATTGCGAAAGCTTTTTTCTTTATTGTTCCTGTCAAAATTTTCGTCAGCGATATATTCTTTTGTGCTGAAGGTATATTCCAGTTTATTACGATAGAATCTATCTTCTGGCGCACCGGCGATTGGTGAGAGTTGAGGCAATTTTATTTTACCGATCCTCGTTAGATTATCAATGACCTGCTGCTGTTTGTATTGGAGTTGTTTTTGATAAGGCAACATCTGCCATTGACACCCACCGCATACTCCAAAATGCTGGCAAAACGGCTCAACTCTTTCTTTTGAATATGATTTGAATTGAATGGGATAACCTTCGGCCCAGTCTTTTTTGTTTTTTGAAAGGCGAATGTCCACAACGTCGCCAGGCACTACATTTTCAATGAAAATGACTTTCCCTTCCTGCCTTGCCAGTGATTTTCCCTCAGCCGCATAATTCTCAACGAGCACTTCTTCCAGAACAATATTTTTCTTTTTTCTCACCGTTCAAAAGTAATGAATCCATGTCCTTCGCTTTTAGAGGAGATGCACGGGGTCCGAAAGAGTTCTCTTATTTTACCATTTCTTTGATGATTATACTCACTTACTTATGGGAGGTTTAGTCATTTAAAAGAATTTTTGGGACTGAAACAACTTACAAATAATAAAAACGTCTTAAATCTAAACCTCTCCACCTTGACGGAGGACAGGGAATTTATATTTTTACGAGCCATAAATTTCTTATGAAACGTATAACCGCCGTCCTTTTTTTACTGAATAGCTTTTGTTGTTTCGCCCAAAACGGGTACGAGATAAAGGTTACCCTGAAGCCGTTCAAAAATCAATACATCTATCTGGGGCATTATTATGGAAAGCAACTGCCCATTATTGATTCGGCAATACTCAACGAAAAAAGTGAAGCTGTTTTTAAGGGTGATAAAAAATTAGGTGGAGGTATTTACCTTATTGGCTATCCTGATAAGGCCCATCATTTTGAAATTGCCATTGATAAAAATCAAAGGTTTTCTGTAATTGCCGATACGGCTAAGATTCAGAATGTAAGCTTTCAAAATTCTCCGGATAATGTTGAGTTCAAAGCTTACCAGGAGTTTATGATGAAGAACGGATCTGCAATTGATTCGTTGATGAAATTGAGAGGCAGGGTAAACGCAGCAGATTCAATAAAAATCAATGGCCAAATTGAGGCCGTCAACAACAAGATCAAAAAATACAGAACAGATATTATTTCAAAAGAGGGAAATGGGTTGCTTGCTACTTTATTAAAGGCTATGAAAGAACCCGAGGTTCCGGAAAACGATCCTGCAGCAAAGGCAGATTCCATGTTTGCTTATCATTATTTCAAAAAACATTATTGGGACGGTGTCAGTTTTGCCGACGACCGCCTGATCCGTACACCGTTTTTTGAAAGCCGTATTGACAAATACATGGAACAACTGATTTACCCTTCACCGGATTCGGTAATAAAAGAATTGGACTACATGCTCGGTTTTTCGGTTAGCAGTGATGAGATGCAAAAGTTTTTATTATTGAAGTTTGTCAATCGCTATCTCAACCAGAAATATATGTGGGAAGACAAAGTGTTTGTGCATCTGTTTGAAAGCTATTTCTCTCAAAAAAATTACCCCTGGCTTAACGAAGCCGGTAAAAAAACTATCACCAACAGGGCTTATAATTTAATGGCTAACATCCTGGGAACAGAAGCTTCTGACGTTGAATTGCCGGATACGTCGGGAAAGACAACGAGTTTATATTCCATGAAGTCCCCATACACCTTAGTTGTGATTTGGGATCCAACTTGTGGCCATTGCAAAGAAGTTGTTCCAAGGCTGGACAGCGCTTACAACGCAAAATGGAAAAGCATGGGGCTGAAGTTTTTTGCATTAGCAAAAGAAACCGACGGCAAAAAAACTGACTGGTTGAACTTTATTCATGAACATCATTTGAATGAATGGACCCATGTTTATTATTCAAAGGAAGCTGATAAAGCAAGAACCGATGCTGGCATTCCAAGTTACTCACAGTTGTATGATGTGCAAAGTTTTCCTACTTTGTACCTGCTTGATAAGGATAAGCGCATCATTGCAAAAAAGCTTGCGCTTGACCAGATTGACGAAATTTTAGCCTTAAAGGCAAAACAATAATGACTAGGAAACCGATTGGCAAAAGTTTTCATTTTTATTCTACTGGAATATGAAACTTTTGTCATCAAAGGTTCCATCAGGCTAAAAAACAATAAAAAATATCTGATGAAAAGACTATTAACTGCTTTTTCTGTGCTAATCTCTTTCTCGTTATCAGCACAAACCATCTTCCATTATGGCAACGATTCGGTTTCTATACAGGAGTTTTTAAAAGCCTACAATAAAAATAAAACCAACGCACGAACCGAAAAAGCCTTCCGGGATTATCTCAATCTCTATATCGCATCGAGATTGAAAATCAAAGAAGCTAAGGAAAGAGGCTACGATACGCTGCCTCAAATGGTTTCCGATTTGGATAATCTGCGTCAGCAAATTCTTCCTAATTATTTAAATGATAAAGAAGCTGTAAATAAGCTGGTTGATGAGGCGTTTAACCGTTCCCAAAAAAATATTCACCTCGCTCACATCTTCGTTAGCTTTCAGCAAAATGGTCTTATCGACTCCATTGCTGCTCTGAAAAAATTGGCCGATGTTCAGGAGAAGTTAAAAACCGGCATTGATTTTTCAGCAGTGGCAAAACAATATTCCGACGACCCTTCTGCAAAAGCAAATAGTGGAGATTTAGGTTGGATTACGGTGTTCAACCTACCTTATGCGTTGGAGAACCTTGCTTATTCAACACCTATAGGAAAAGTTTCAGAAGTTTATAAATCAAAAGCCGGCTATCACATTTTTAAAAATATTGCAGAGAGAAAAGACCCCGGAAAAATTAAAGCTGCAGAAATTTTAATTGCATTCCCGCCAAATGCAAATGATGCATTAAAAGCTGCTGATAAAAAACTTGCAGATTCTCTTTATCAACGTTTATTAAACGGCGATGATTTTGGAACACTTGCTTCTAAGTACAGCAACGATGTTGTTTCTGCCGCAGCCAATGGGCAAATGATAGAGTTCGGTGTAGGTGAGTATGATCCTGTTTTTGAAAAAACTGTTTATGGCTTGCAGAAGAATGCCATCGCTAAACCTTTTCTTACATCGCATGGTTATCATATTGTGAAGCTGCTTGGAAAATTACCGCCCATCAGCAAAACAGATGCAAAAGCAATGGAAACGCTCCGTGGTAAAGTTGAACAAAGTGATCGTATTGCCACTACAAAAATTGCAATGGCTAATAAAATATTGAAAGAGGCAGGGTACAAAAAAGAAGCGTTCAGCAATTCAGAGTTGTGGGCTTTTTCGGACAGCATTTTAAATTATCAGAAACTCAATATGCCCATTCACCTGAATGGTTCTACTGAGCTTATTCAAATAGCAGGTAAGAAATTTCTTGTTTCAGACTGGATTGGTTACGCCCAAACTTTCCGATACAAAAATGATGGAAGCGGCATTAAACCCTATTCGCAATTGTGGGATGAATTTCAGCAGGCAATGGCTTTAAATTATTACCAAAACAATCTTGAGAAATACAATGAAGAATTCCGGGACCAGATCAATGAGTTCAGGGATGGAAATCTATTTTTCGAGATCATGCAAAGGGAAGTTTGGGGACCTGCCCAAACAGATAGTATGGCTCTTGTCAACTACTTTGAAAAAAACAGGACCAAGTATAACTGGAAGCAAAGCGCTGATGCCGTTATTTTTTATGCGAATGATTTAGCGAATGCTAAAAATTTCACAAGCGAATTGAAGAAATCGCCGTCTTCATGGCATAGTTTAGTGGGC
The DNA here is from genome assembly GCA_035554655.1 of Flavisolibacter sp. Taxonomy (GTDB): domain Bacteria; phylum Bacteroidota; class Bacteroidia; order Chitinophagales; family Chitinophagaceae; genus Flavisolibacter. Next base: position 62,648 of record DATMIF010000051.1, on the reverse strand, counting down.
AATTACGAAGAAAAAATTGCTGCAGATTCTTCAAGGTTTGAATTAGAACAAATACCAAATCCGGCAAAACAGGTTTTGCAACCCGGAACAATTACGCAGCCCCAATTGAACAAAGCTGATAATACTGCATCTTTTGCCTACATCATTCGCAACTACAATAAAATGGAACCTAGAAGCTTTGCAGATGCGAGAGGCTTAGTGATCAATGATTACCAGGTGGAACTGGAAAAAAATTGGGTTAACCAATTGAAAAAGAAATATCCGGTAACGATCAATGAGAAAGTGTTGAACAATTTAATTGCGTCAAAAAAGTATTAGCATTTATCTGATCAAATAAAAAAGCTTCCTTGAACAGGAAGCTTTTTTATTTATGTAATGTCATCTATTATAATTCCCTAACCACATTGGCAATTACATGGGGTTTGCCCAAAGTATAATAGTGTAAGCCAGGTACACCTGTTTGTTTCAGTTCCTTCGATTGTTTCAGCAGCCATTCTGTTCCTACAACTTCAACTTCAGCATCAGTTTTACATTTTATAATTGCTGATGAAAGTTCTTCAGGGATATCTACGTGAAATGTTCTGGGAATAATGGAGAGTTGCTTTTTTGTACTGATTGGTTTTAACCCGGGAATTACAGGAACATTAATTCCGGCAGCGCGGCATGCATCTACAAAAGCGAAATATTTTTTGTTATCGAAGAACATTTGTGTTGTAATGTATTCGGCACCGGCATCTACTTTTGACTTTAAATAAGCAAGGTCAGTTTGCATGTTCGGCGCTTCAAAATGTTTTTCCGGGTAACCAGCTACCCCAATGCAGAAATTTGTTTTCACCGCATTCTTCAAATCCTCTTCTAAATAAATTCCGTTGTTCATGTTAATGACCTGGCGCAATAATTCAATTGCGTATTTATGTCCGCCAGGTTCTGGTTCAAAAGAGCTTTCATTTTTTGGAGCGTCGCCACGCAATACAAGTACATTATCTACTCCTAAAAAATTCAAATCTATCAATGCATCTTCTGTTTCCTGCCTGCTAAAACCTCCGCATATCAAATGTGCTACCGCATCAGCTTTGTAACGGTTTTGAATGGCAGCACAAATTCCAACTGTTCCAGGGCGTTTCCTCACTTCCACTTTATCAAATGTCCCGTCAGGTTTTTTCTTAAACATGCTTTCACTCCTGTGATAGGTAACATTAATGAATTCAGGTTTGAATTCCATCAAAGGATCTAAATGTTCCCATAATGCATTAATACCTTTACCTTTTAGGGGTGGTAGAATTTCAAAAGAAACTGGCGTTCCCTGCGCCTGGCTTAAATGTTCGGTTACTTTCATGAGGCTGCAAACTTAATATGCAGTTAACGAAATACAAAAGCAATTCTGTAAGGCCTCCAAACAAAGCCTTTCCTTTACTTTTGACAAAATTTTTTTTGAGTATCATCATTCATACACAGGATCTCGTTAAGCGCTATCGCACCCGTACGGTTGTAAATGATGTTTCAATTGAAGTGAAACAGGGAGAGATTGTTGGTTTACTTGGTCCCAACGGCGCCGGAAAAACCACAACATTTTATATGACTGTTGGTTTAATAAAACCAGATGCGGGAAAGGTTTTTATTAATGAACAGGATATCACCAAACTGCCGATGTACAAGAGAGCTCAAATGGGAATTGGTTATTTACCCCAGGAAGCATCTGTGTTCAGAAAGCTGAGTATAGAAGACAATATCAGCGCTGTTTTGGAAATGACTGATCTCTCAAAAAAAGAGCAAAAGGAAAAACTTGAGTCGCTGATTAAAGAATTCAGGTTGGAACATGTTCGAAAAAGCAACGGCGATGTAGTAAGTGGTGGTGAAAGGAGAAGAACTGAGATAGCAAGAGCATTGGCGGTTAATCCAAAATTTATTTTATTGGATGAACCTTTTGCTGGAATTGACCCAATTGCGGTGGAAGATATACAAGCTATTGTAGCAAGGTTGAAATTTAAAAATATCGGCATTCTTATTACGGATCACAACGTGACAGAAACGCTTTCCATTTGTGACAGAGCCTACTTATTGATTGAAGGAAAAATTTTTAAACACGGCACTGCAGAAGAATTGGCGGAAGATGAACAGGTAAGGAAATTATACCTCGGACGAAATTTTGAATTAAAGAGAAAGGATTGGTTACTGGAAGAATTTGTACAGACTGAAGAGTATGATTCGTCATTTCAGAATCGTTTAATTCAACTTTGTGATTATGTAATGGAAAAAACAAATGAGCTACTATCACAAATGGAAAAAAAAGGAGCCAGCGGGATTTCTTCTGATTTGAGAGTGGATGAATATTTCCAGCAACTGAAGGAAACAAAAGTTTCTTTAAGAAAATTTGGTAGTAATATTCGGCACCAGGAATTGCTGACGAGAGCCTCTGAAATACCAGATTTGGAATATGAAGATTACAAAACGGTTTTTGACTTATTTGATTTTAGCACTACAACTGCCGTCTATACAAATGCCTTACGTGGTGCAACATCCTTAGCATATAAACAAAAACTCGATCAACTCGAAGTCCAACTTCAAGAAGTGAAAACTATTTTAGGCAAATGTTCGATTTATCTTAAGGCTGCTGAGGTATAAACAGATCGACTAAGTAATAGAACTGAAGATGACTTAGCTTAAAGTTATTATGCAAAATTCTATTGGTTACAATCCTTACAAACACCATTGATTACCACCTGTACCTCATGCGCAATATAGCCTTCGGGTAATTCAATTTTTGGCGACACTACATCATCCAGGCAAATTGTTCTCCCGCAATTGGTGCAAACAAAATGCACATGCTCATCGTGATGATGGCCTTCTTCACATTCCTTGCATAGTGCATAACGGATTGAATTATCAGCAGTAGGGATTGTGTGTATGATTCCTTTTTCAACAAATGTTTGCAGCGTACGGTAAACGGTAACGCGGTCAAATTTCTCGCCGGCTTTCTTCTCTATATCGCCGTGAGCCAATGCATCTTTTGAACTCAGGAAAAGAGAAAGAATCTTTTTACGGCTGTCAGTAACGCTCAAATGCTTTCGGCGAAGTATATCATTTAAACGACTGCCGGAAATCTTTGTTTCAGTCATGTTCATATTTCCTCCTTCAATAATTTTTTGATCTCTGCCTGCATCTGGCTGATCTCGGAAGGCTTCAACCCGTCATATATTTTTACCACTTCACCTTTTTTATTTATCAACGCTATCAACTGTGTGTGCAGGAAATCGGTTTCTCCATTTTGAACTTCATTCTTCGGATCATCTATCATATAACTATGCCTTGCCATTGCATACAAACTGTCCTTATTGCCCGTTAAAAAAATCCATTTTGTTGTATTCACTTTCAAAACAGAATCTGCATACCATTTCAATTTTGAAACAGAATCCCGCGATGGATCGCAGGTATAAGAAAGAATTAAAAAGTTTGGTTCGTTTTTGAATTCTGTATTTACAGGTTTTAGATTGTTATTCAATCTTGGACAAACACTTGTACAGGTAGTAAAGAAAAATGTAGCAACATACACTTTTCCTTTTACATCTTCATTGCTGATTGTTTTGCCATCCTGGTCGAGAAAAGTAAAAGGTTGTACTGTACTGATCGGCGGTATTTTGGGGTCCGCAAAGCTTGGTATTTTGTAAGACAGGAATACAAAGAAGCCAAATACTAAAAGAACGAAGAACCCAATATAAAACCATGTTTTTTTGGACATAAAGCAAAGTTAAACACAGATAGTTAGCATTGGCCTGTCATTAACAGTCCTTTCAATCATGTATCAGTCAGATTTTTCGCAGACTGTCAGGTCGTATTTTCTATCTTTAATTTCCTTCAAATTGTTTTTATGAAATTGAAATTGTTGTTTTTATTTCTGATCATGTCAGTGGCTTCTTATTCGCAATCAAAAGAAGAGAATGCCATCAGGCAACTGCTTACCGTTCAAACCGAAAACTGGAACAAGGGCGACATTGAAGGTTTCATGCAGACTTATTGGAAAAGCGACTCACTTATGTTCATTGGTAAAAGCGGTGTATATTTTGGCTGGCAGGAAACTTTGAACAATTATAAGAAAGGCTATCCTGATACAACAGCAATGGGCAAACTTTCATTTGACGTCATTGCAGTAAAAAAGCTTTCTCCTGAATACTACTATGTAGTTGGAAAATGGATGTTGAAACGTACCATTGGTGATTTAAGCGGTCATTATGATTTATTATTGAGGAAGATCAATGGCAAGTGGTATATTATTGCGGATCACAGTTCGTAAACTATCTTCTTTTGTAAAGTTGTAAACCAATAATAAGAAAAGATCAAGCCGGCAGCTGAAAATACAATATCGAAATAATCGAATGTTCTTCCAAAAACGGGAATGAGTTGTAAGTATTCATTAATTACTGCCAATGAAAAACCAAAGAGGCAAACAATTTTCGTATTTGAAAAGAAATCAAACCGCATCAAACTTCCATTGAAGAACAGCGAGTGCGTATATAGCCAGTAAGCAGCAAATGGAATTAAAAAGGCCGCAAAAAAGTTCGGCGCAATGCCGGCGATGAATTTTACAGAAGGATCCAAATAAACATGAGGGCGGATACCAAATTTGATAATCCAGATCAACAAGATGCCAATAATCACCATCCACTTGCAGTAGCTTCTGAGTTGCATTCAAAAAAGTTTTGGTTGAAAGCGGACCTGGATTTTATTTCCACACTTTGTAATAATATCTCAGCAATATAAATAAACTGCTTATTAAAAAAACGTAAAAAAGGATATTGTACCAATGTATCCCATTCTTTACAAAGCCAAGTTGAAAGAATATTCCCAGGCTGGCAATACCCACCAGCCACAATGCTCCCCACGAAAAAGAGTTGAGTATTTTCCCGAAAAGCTTTTTTATCTCAGGGTCCATCCCAGAATTGTATTCATCCATTTAGATCAAAGTTTTCTGTTAGAGTGTAAGTGACAGATTTTAACACGTCAACGTCACTCTCAAAATCAAGGTACTAATAATGTTTTGAACGAAATTGAATCTCCGTTAAAGACGTTGAAGTCTACTTTAGAAGGAATTCCATTTACATGACCTGCTTCACTATGTTGCCAAAAGGTCCAGTCCCGATTAATGCGTGGCTGATGTTGCTGGAGGTAGTGCGCAACCCAAAGTGGATAATCGTCAAAATATCCTTTCAGATTCTTGTCGTAAAAATCAAGATAAGTGTAGATGATGGGGCGAACGTGATAATATTCTTCAACTATGTCTAGCCACACTTTTAGCTGAATCCGCAGTTGATCGGGATTGGCGCCATAGCGTTGCTCAATGTCAAGCACGGGAGGAAGATCGCCTGTTTCAACCGGAACATTTTTAATAAAGTTCAATGCCTGTTGCCTTCCGTCTTTTGTTGCAATAAAAAAATGATAAGCACCTCTTACTATACCGGCTTGCTTCGATTTCTTCCAGTTACGTTTAAAATAAGGATCAAGATTTCCTATGCCCTCCGTTGCTTTGATAAAGGCAAATTGAAGTTTGATATCCTGCACGTTCATTTCCTTCACCATGTCCCATGAGATAGTTTGCTGGTAACGGGAAACATCAATGCCGTGTATTTCATATTCGGTAGGAATAGGAATTCCAAACTCAGGATAACGTACAAATTGCATTTGCCTGCTTTGCCACCATAGGTAACCCAAATAAAAGACGAAGCATATTGCAGAAACAACAGAAACAACAACAAAAAACCTGAGAAAACGCTTGTTTGTTTTTTTGCTTGCCACCTTGCAATGATAGTGAGCAAAGAGCAAACGACAATCGGTATCGCATCAGTTCTTTAGTTAATTATAACCTGTCACAGAAAGAACAATTTCCAAATGTGCCAAATGAAAAACTATTCAACAGGCTATAATATTGAACGAAAGAAGGTTTGTTGCTGTTTTATAACTCTTTGCGCAAACGTGCTACCGGAATATTTAATTGTTCACGGTATTTGGCAACGGTTCTTCTTGCAATATTATAACCTCTTTCCTGCAACAGTTCTGTTAAGCGTTCATCGCTCAAAGGTTTTTTCTTGCTTTCGCCTTCAATTAAATCGCTTAAGATTTTCTTCACTTCTCTTGTCGATACTTCTTCACCTGTATCGGTTGTCAGTGATTCGCTAAAGAAAAATTTAAGTCGGTAAGTACCAAATTCAGTTTGTACGAATTTGCTGTTCGCAACTCGGCTAACTGTTGAAATATCCAAGCCTGTTTTTTCGGCGATGTCTTTTAAGATCATCGGTTTTAACGTGGTTTCATCACCGGTCAGGAAGAACTCATGCTGATGATCCATGATAGCCGTCATGGTACTCAGCAAAGTATGCTGCCTTTGTTTAATGGCATCGATGAACCATTTGGCGGCATCAATTTTTTGTTTGATAAATAAAACTGCTTCTTTTTGGCGGCGGTCTTTTTTTGCTCCTTTATCGTAATCACGAAGCATATCACGATAACCTTCGCTGATGCGTAGCTCGGGTGCGTTTTTGGAATTCAATGTTAGCTCAAGCTTGCCGGCATTATTGAAAATAAAGAAGTCAGGAACCACATAACTTTCAGCCTTGTTTACTTCACCAACATTCCCACCAGGTTTTGGATTCAACTTAGTGATCTGCACCATCACATCTTTCAGATCGTCATCATTTAGATTTAGTCCACGCTGAATTTTTTCGTAATGTTTTTTAGTGAATTCGTCGAAGTATTTAGTTAGGGCCTGTATGGCTATATCAACATCTTTCCCTTCTTCTTTTTGACGTATTAGTTGAATAAGCAAACATTCCTGCAACGTTCTTGCTGCAACTCCGGGAGGATCAAATTGCTGGATACGCCTGATGAGAGTTTCAACTTCTTCATCATTTGTTTCAATGTTTTGGCGAAATGCAAGGTCATCAACAATGGCGGAAGTTTCTCTTCTTAAATAACCATCCTCATCAATGCTGCCTATAATTTGCTCCGCAATTCTAAACTCACGGTCATCCAGTTTCAGCATGCCGAGTTGGGCTTCCAGTACTTCGTAAAAACTGGTTTCCATTTTATACGGCATCGAGGTTTTTTCTTCCTGTTCCCCATAACTGTCATCTCTTAATTTATAATCAGCAATATCATCATCTCCATCCTGCACGTAATCGGAGATATCAATATTTTCATATTGGTCATCGCTGCTCAGTTCACTTTCTTCTGATTCATACTCTTCTTCAGTGGCTGTTTCAGCAAATTCATCTTTGCTTTCTTCATAATCGTCGTGTTCATCATCCGCTACTTCCAGGGCCGGGTTTTCTTCCAGTTCTTCCTTGATGCGTTCTTCGAGATTGGCAGTAGGCACCTGCAACAATTTCATCAACTGAATTTGCTGTGGCGATAACTTCTGTAATAATTTCTGTTGTAGATTCTGGCTAAGGCTCATTATCGGGCTCGTCTATGGCGAGATCATTCTCGGGTACGAGAAAAATTTCGCCGGGTTCACAAAAATCAAGCCGTAAATTTACTGCAAATCCCAATCCATGGGCAGAACGATCGGTGTTTTCTTGCTCCTGATGCTGTTAAATTCAATAAAAGCCTCGTCGCAACTGCATTTCAGCTGTTTATTAGATACAGTTGAGAAAAGGCTTATAGTACGACCTTTGCCGCAAAATTTCTACAATCAAAACATCGGCTACTTCTGTAAAAAAGAGTTACAACTGCAAAAGGCTACAAGTCTGCCGGTTTTCATTCGATTGGGATCAAAGGAGCAAGTAGATTTTTTGGAACAAAAACCAAATGCTATAAAAAAGGACTGATCTTTATTTCATCGTATTATTAAAAACAGCACCCAACTTATTTATAAAATCGTTGTCAGGTCCGGGAGTGTTGATTGTTGTGAGTATTTTTTGCTTTTGTTCAGGAGTTAGCGTTTCAAAAATCTTATGGAAAAGATCATTGAGCCGAACATGCACATCTTTAAGATGACTATTAACCTCACAGACAATTCTCTGTTCCGTTGCAGTGTCAGGTTTGTCCTGCAAAAGATTAATTGTAAATGCCTTTAATAGTTGCAGCATTTCGCCCAATTTTGGCTGCAAACCATTCAGCACTGAATCTTTCATCGCATTTATTTTAAGCAATTGAGGAGTCAAATTTTTCTGAGCTACGGGCTTGGGTACTGCCCATTTCATTACAGTATCTTTTACTTTCTTTTTCCTGCCAGCAGAAATAAAGGTTCTATTTTTTATGTTACTATCGGTTAAAGCAACCTCCACTTCATCCCATTTTCCCAATGTGTATTTGTATTGATAACGTACATCTCTAAATACAGGTAAGAGAATGCTATAAGTTGTCGCATCTTCTTTTTTCATTCTGTACAAGCTGTCACTGGCTTTCCAGTTATTGAAAGAACCGGCAACGTAAACATTTTTGTTTTCCGCAAGCGAGGGAATATGAACGGTAAGCCGCACAGATGCTACTTGTGAATGGACTAAAAATGGAATGATCAAGCCAATAAATAAACTGATTTGAAACCGCATAAAGAATGATTGAAGAATAAAGGTCTTTGTACAAGCATTATTCAACAATGACGGCTATCAGGTGCGAAAAGAATAGTTATAATCCTTTTTTATCCATCGGCATTTGTGCAGCAGGAACCGCTAGCCCGGTTGAATTGCTTTTGCGATTGGGATTTTCGGGTAACCATTGCATAGGTGGAATTAAAGCCGGTTGCCTGTAATAATTATTTCTCAGAGAGTCACTCCAACCATTCGGGTTATTATCGAAAGTGGTGCTGCTGAAGTAGATGGCTCCCTGCACATTTTCTTTATTCCTAACTGAATCAATTTGTCTTGGAAGTTGCTTCAGGTCTTTCCATGCAGCATTGCTGCCCGCCCGGTAAATGCCCAGGCCAATATAGCATTGCCTGCCATAAGTATGCGCATTCCACCAATCCAATATGGGCTGGAATGGAGCATTAGGTTGAGAAAATTCCCAATAGATTTGCGGAGCGACATAATCGATCCATTTATTTTTGAGCCATAGCAAAATGTCGGCATACAAATCATCATAGTTTGTTTGGCCGGCTTTGGTTGCACTGCCTTCAGGATCCTTACTTTGGTTACGCCAAACCCCAAAGGGCGAAATACCAAACTTTACCCATGGCTTTGTTTCTTTGATAGCGGCAGACAATTTATAGATAATGGAATCCACATTGCTTCTTCTCCAATCCTCTTTGTCCATTCCATTTCCGTACAGCTGATAGGATGCCGTATCAGGAAATTCTTTTCCGGCAATACGGTAAGGATAAAAATAGTCATCCATGTGGATGGCATCGATATCATACCTTGCCACAATATCTTTTATTACAGTCACTACCCATGCCTGAGCTTCTTTATTTCCAGGATCGAAGTACAAAGTGTTGCCATACCTCAAAAACCATTCAGGATGCAAACGGGTGATATGATTAGGAGCAATAGAAGCTTTGTTGACGTCGAAATTTGCACGATAAGGATTGCACCAAGCATGATATTCAAATCCGCGTTTGTGCGATTCATCAATTGTAAACTGTAAAGGATCGTAAAATGGAACAGGTGGTTTGCCCTGCTGACCGGTAAGCCACTGGCTCCATGGTTCATATTGCGAAGGATAAAATGCATCGGATGCGGGACGGACCTGTACAATCACTGCATTCATCCCGTTTGCCTTATGCATATTCAACTGGCGGATGAATTCAGCTTTTTGGCTTTCAACATCAAATTGTTTTTTTCTCGGCCAGTCAATATTGTCAACGGTAGCGATCCAAACACCGCGAAATTCATACTTTGGTTGAGCAGCCTCTTGTGCAGCAGTGAGCAGAGAAATGCAAATAGTAAATAGTGGAAAAAGGACGATTTTTTTCATAGCCTTACCTAGACGTGAAATTAATGATCAGATTACCAAAGATCAAGGATTGGAGCTAAACAGTACGTGAAAAAAGATTAAAAATCAATTAGTATAGACGATTTAACATCTTTACGGGGCAAAAGCTTCTAAAAACAAATTAGTTAAGCGTCGAGTCTAATTGGAACAACGAACCTTATCTAACAGATGACTTAAGTTTTCCATCTCTTCTTCGGTTACGTTGTTCATGACTTCCAAAACAAGATCGGGTCCCTCGTCAATTTCTTTTAAAATGGCTTGTCCTTTTTCAGTAATCAATACGTCAACCAGGCGGTGGTCTTTTGCTGAAGTAGTTTTTTGCGCCAATTCTTTTAAGATCAGTCTGTCTACGATTCTACTTGTATCGCTCATTTTATCAAGCATACGTTCCCTAATTTGCAAGGTAGAGATAGGTTTAGGATAACTTCCTCTCAATATCCTCAAAATGTTGAACTGCTGATGAGTGATGCCGTGTTCAGCAATAATCTTTTTTATTCTTTCTAATGCCCAACCATATGTAAACAGAATGTTGACGAGCGCCTTATGCCTTGAATTAGCAAACCTCGACTGTTGAATATCCTTTTCTATGCTCATGAAGTAAAAATATATCGTGACAACAATGATTTTGCTGCTTCTCATCAGTTCGATAAATGACTTTGCCCGGCATGGTTGTGAACGCCTTTAAAGAATGATTGCGGTCAGCCAAAGCCGTGACAGCTATCAGGCAAAATTTTTGATTGTATTGCCTTAGCTCTGATTCTAATCCTTTACTAATCTTGTTCTTTCTAATTTCGTAGGGACACCGCTATTCATTTAAAAAAACGAAAACCATGAATTACGATTATCATCAATCACCTCTTTCTAAGGCAATATTAACCAGTGTGTTCGTTGGCTTCTTTGCTACCATCGTCTGTCTTATCTACAATATTATTTTTCGTGAAAGCACAGGTTACAAACCGGCCGATTTTATTAATGTATCCTCTTTAATCTTTGCAGTAAACCTGATTTTTTTAATAGCGGGATTGCTGTACTTCTTCTTCCTTCGTTCTTTTAGAAAAGGAGACCTTGTATTTGAAATTATTTTTGGTGTACTAACAATTTTTTGTGCATGGAGAGCTTCGTATGTTCACATGGAAAATAGCCGTGTGCTGTCATATGAGTTCAGAACACTTTTAATCGGTACAATTATCATAATGGGTGTTGGAATTGAATTGGTACCCTTGCTGTTTCACAACAAAAAATTTGAAGACGCAGTTTTATAAGTAAAACATCAACCCCAAACTTTTACTCCTTCTGAGCAATTAGCACAGATGTCGATATTCTTGCGGCTTTGCAGTACCTGGCTGCGGAAGTGTTGGTAGTTTTTATTGTGCCAGAGTTCTTTAAAACTTTGTTCTTTAAGATCGCCTAGCTTATGCCGGGCATCTTTATCAAAACAACAAGGCACAACGGCACCGTCCCAGGTAATTACAGGATCGTGATGTAAGCGCCAGCAATGATTAGCATTGTTCCCTTTGAAAATGAATTTGCCACTCTTGTCTTTTTTGTAGCGACTGTATTTTTCGTTTTCCGGAATTAAATTATTGGGATCATTTTCATAATCATAAACCTGTGCGGTTTTTAATCGCACCTGGTCAACACCAATTCGCTTTGCCAATTGTTTAACTTCTTCAATTTGATGTTCGTTATGACGAACAACAAGGAATTGAAAAATGATAAAAGGGGTTTTGCTTTTTAATTCCTTTTTCCACTTTACAATATTCGCAGCACCCTCCAATACCTTTTCAAGGTTACCTCCAACACGATATTGATGATATGTTTCCTGGGTGGTTCCATCTATTGAAATGATCAAACGATCTAAACCACTTTCAACCGTTCGCTTTGCATTTTTATCGTTGAGATAATGAGCATTGGTGGAGGTAGCTGTATAAATTTTTTTTGATGAGGCATATTGAACCATATCGAGAAAATCAGGATTGAGATAAGGTTCGCCCTGGAAATAAAAAACCAGGTAAGAAAGTTCTTTATAAACCTGGTCAATAGTTTCCCTGAAGAAATCTTTTTTCAGCATCCCGGTTGGCCTTGAAAAAGCTCTCAAGCCACTTGGGCATTCAGGACAGCGAAGATTGCAGGAGGTTGTTGGCTCAAAAGAAATAGAAACAGGATAGCCCCATTGAACACTTTTCTTTGTCCATTTGCTCACATGATAGCTGCTGAGGACTCTTACATAGTTCCAAACGCGGCGAAGGGTTAGTTTCCTCAAAAAATTCACACTATCATTCCAGTTGAACTGCGGCATCGGTGCAAGATACGAACAGCAACCGTCAATAGAGGAAGGTAAGGGCCGGGTTTAGTAAAGAATTCAATTCTCCGAGCCATGGCACTTAGCCTCGATAAAGAAACAGCATTAGCCATCTAAAAGCCTTTCAAAATGCCGTTTATCGTTTGCCGTTTCCCGTACATTTGCCGCATGGTTTCTCAGATGAGCGTAGTTCATAACAGGGAGGTTTTATTTTCGCCCGTAACTCGTATTGCAGCTAAAATTACCTCGTACATTTTTCATCCGCTCTTTATTCCACTATATGTCGGCTTGTTTTTGATTTATGAAGTAAGACTGTTCAACGATAGAACCGACTGGCAGCAAAAAATTATTTTTGTACAGTTTTTTATCTACTACACTTTCTTTCCTTTAATGACAACATTGTTGTCAAAAGCTTTGGGGTTTGTTCAAACCGTTTATTTAAAGACACAACGGGATCGCATACTTCCCTATATTGTTTGCGAGATCTTTTATTTCTGGGCCTGGTATGTTTTCAGGAACCTTCATTTTCCGAAAGAAGTTGTGATGTTTGCGCTGGGTGTTTTTCTTGGCTGCAGCCTTGGATTAATTTTTAATTCTTACATGAAGATCAGTATGCACACAATTTCTCTTGGCGTGTTTTGTGCATTTTTCCTATTAGCATCAACCATGAGCAGTACCAGTTACGGTATTTACATTTCCATTGCTTTTTTAATTGCAGGTCTCACTGCTACTGCACGATTGATTGATTCAAACCACACACAAAGAGAAATTTATTTTGGTTTTTTTGCCGGCGCTTTGGCAGAAGTGATCGCTTATTTTTTTGCGTGATGTTTATGTAGCAAGGTTGATCAGTTCATAATCATTCTTTCTGATTTTTAAACAGGTTACATTTGTTAGAAATGAATTTCTATGCGATTCATCGTAAAACTTTTGGTAACTGCATTAGCGGTTTGGGTGGCTGCTTATGTTTTGCCGGGCGTTCATTTGGAAAATGATGCAAAGACCATCATTATAGTTGCGCTTGTTCTTGCACTGCTTAATGCAATTGTTAAACCGATACTTATCATTCTCACTATACCTGTTACCATTGTTACCTTGGGTTTGTTTCTTTTAGTAATAAACGCTTTGATGGTTGTATGGACATCAAAACTGGTAGACGGATTTAAAGTAGATGGGTGGCTAACAGCCCTATTCTTCAGTTTAATTGTTTCTGTAGTAAGTTACATTCTTCATTCCATTGCAAAAGACAGGAGCAGGGATTAAAACTGGTTTCATGGAATTTAAAACGAAAGACCTTACCAACGATCAACTGGTTCACATTTATAAAAATTTGCTGTGGCCGCGGCTGATCGAAGAGAAGATGTTAGTGCTACTGCGCCAGGGAAAAATTTCCAAATGGTTTAGTGGTATCGGGCAGGAAGCTATTGCTGTTGGTGCAACCATGGCTTTGCAGGATGATGAATGGATCATGCCTTTGCATCGAAATCTTGGTGTGTTCACTTCCCGCAGTATGCCTTTGCATAAATTATTCAGGCAATGGCAAGGTTCGCAAGATGGATATAGTAAAGGAAGGGAAAGAAGCTTTCATTTTGGAAGCAAAGAGCATCACATCTGCGGAATGATCTCTCACCTTGGTCCGCAACTGGCCATTGCAGATGGTATTGCACTTGCACATAAACTCAGGAGAGAAAACAAAGTTTCACTTGCATTTACTGGTGAAGGTGGCACAAGCGAAGGCGATTTTCATGAAGCACTGAATGTTGCTGCAGTTTGGGATTTGCCTGTCATTTTTATTATCGAAAACAATGGTTATGGATTAAGTACGCCGATCAGTGAACAGTTTCGTTGCAGTCAGCTAGCAGATAGGGCAAAAGGTTATGGAATGGAAAGTGTAGTGATTGATGGCAACAATGTACTCACTGTTTATGACACTGTGAAAGGTGTAAGAGAATATTGTATCAAAAATCAAAAGCCATATCTGATCGAGTGCATGACTTTTCGCATGCGTGGACACGAAGAAGCCAGCGGTACCAAATACGTTCCTCAGCATTTGTTTGAGGAATGGGGTTTTAAAGATCCCATTAAAAACTTCGAGACATTTTTAATCGCCGGTAAGGTTTTATCTGCAGAAGAAATTGAAAACATCCACGAAGCGCAAAAGCAAAAGATAGAAAGCGAGTTAAAAATTGGGTTTGATAGTAGGTCAATTGTTATGAAGAGCGACGATGAGTTGAGTGGTGTTTATTTTGAGCCGTCAATAATTAATAGTCCATGGCCCATTGTCAGGAATCACTCAGAACTCACCATTCACCACTCACGTGAGATGCGAATGATCGACGCCATTAAAGCAGGATTGCATCAAAGCTTAAAAAAGCATGATAACCTTATTTTGATGGGACAGGACATTGCAGAATATGGTGGCGCATTTAAAATAACCGAAGGTTTTGTAAATGAATTTGGAAAGGAAAGAGTTCGCAATACACCGCTTTGCGAGAGTGCAATTGTTGGTACTGCTTTAGGGTTAAGTTTAGAAGGATTAAAAAGTGTAATGGAAATGCAGTTTGCCGATTTTGTTACCGTGGGTTTCAATCAAATTGTAAACAACCTTGCAAAGATTCATTATCGGTGGGGGCAAAACGCCGATGTTGTTATTCGAATGCCAACAGGCGCTGGCGTTGGAGCAGGTCCTTTTCATTCGCAATCTAATGAGACATGGTTTGTTCATACGCCGGGATTGAAAGTTGTTTATCCATCTACACCTGCAGACGCAAAAGGGTTATTGATTGCGGCGATTAATGATCCTAATCCTATAATGTATTTTGAGCATAAGGCTTTGTACAGAAGTGTAAGCGGACCAGTGCCCGAAGATTATTTTGAAATCGAAATTGGCAAAGCCAGGCAGGTACAAACCGGTGATGATATTTCCATTATTACTTACGGTGCCGGCGTTCATTGGGCCGAAGATTACGCATCCGAGCACACAGATGTTTCATTTGATATTTTAGACCTGAGAACTTTATTGCCGTTGGATTACGATGCAATTGCCGCATCAGTGAAGAAAACGGGAAAAGTCTTGTTACTGCATGAAGACACATTAATTGGAGGTATTGGCGGAGAGATTGCTGCCTGGATTGCGGAGAACTGTTTTGAACATTTGGATGCACCGGTCATGCGATGCGCTTCTCTGGATACACCGATACCATTCAATACCGACCTGGAAAAAAATTTCCTCGCAAAGGCAAGACTGCATGGCTATATTGAAAAATTGATGGGCTACTAACCACTAATCTTTTGGAAGGGATATCATAATTGCTGTAACTTAATATGGTCTTCTAACCCTTGCCATTATCCCCTGAATAGTTACTCTCCTCTGTGAGAACACATTCTTCACTTTTAAAATTATTCTTTATGGAAGAAGTAACCATGCAAAAAGAAGCGTTGAGTCAAACGCGGCAAAATGTTCTTGACTATTTTAAAACACACGATTTAAAGTACATAGCAGAAGATGCTGTATTCAGGAACCTTAGCACCGGTGAAGTTTACGCCGGGAGAGAGGAAATAGGTGGCATGCTTCATTTTATGTACCATGTTGCTTTTGATGCAAAAGCAGAAACCATCAATTATGTTATTGAAGAAGACAAGGCTGTAGTGGAGGCCTATTTCAAAGGAAGGCACATTGGTGAAATTGCAGGATTGAAAGCGACCAACAAAGAAATTGACGTTCCCCTTTGTGTGTCTTACGATCTGAAAGACGGATTGATTAAACAGGCACGCATTTACATGTTGGCCGAAGTGTTGATGAACCAGTTGGGCGTTAGCGGAGGAGCAAGGCAAAAAACAACATTTGTTGTTCGCGATATTTTCCGCTTGAAGTTTGGACATTTTCGCCCGGTGAAAGAATTATTTAGCGAGGTTAGAGATAAGAACCTCATGGAAGGAGCAAAGTATATGAGAGTGCTTACGGATTTTACCGGCGATTCCTATCGATTGGTTCTTGAAGCAGGATTCGATTCTCTACTTGAATATGAAACAGCATTATCAGGTGGAATGTCAGATCCCGAATGGCAACAATGGTATAAAAGGTTTATGGAGCATGTTGAAAGCAGTCACAGGGAAATTTTGAAAGAGATATTTTGAAATAATCTTCAACATTTTTTAAAGCCGTGTTTTTTTCCACGGCTTTTTTATTAGAAAGTAAGCTGAAGATTATTTCCCGGTCCGTATAAAGCTTTACCACTTCTTACACCCAAATGATTTTCATTTTCTACAACCACCTGGCCATTCACAATTACATATTTAAAACCCTTTGAGTAAGCATGTGGTTTTTCATAAGTAGAAGGGTCCTGTACTTCTTTTTCATCAAAGATTAAAATATCCGCAGCAAAACCTTCCCGCAAAAGTCCACGGTCGTTCAAACCAAATTTCGTTGCAGGAAGTGAAGTCATTCTCCTGATAGCTTCTTCCAGGGATAGGATTTTTTTCTCCCTGACATATTCGTTCAATATTCTTGCATTGGTACCATAACCTCTTGGGTGAGGAGAACCTTGTCCGAAAACCCGTATGCCGGCATCGCTGGCAGGCATGTTGAACGGATATCGCATAATGCGTTCAACGTCTTCATCACTCATGCCATGAAACACCATTCCTGCACCACCTTTCTGTATCATATCCATTACTGTTTCCGTTTCGAATTTTGCTTTGTGTTTGCGGTGCATTAACAGGTTCACCTGTTCTATGCTTTTGCCGTTCATGGTTGTATCGGCTTTGTAATAGGCAACTACAGGATAACTGAAGTGTTTCAATTTTCTTTTCTTCAATCTTCCCAACATGTAATCACTAACATATTTTCTTACTTCGGGTCGCGATAGTCTTGCATTGATGGAATCAGGTCCATCCGATAAAACATCGTCTGGTAACAAAGTACCTAAATTGGTGCTGCTCGCTGTATATGGATATTGATCGATAGTTACATCAAGTCCTTCCTCTCTTGCCTTGATGATCATGGGAAGTGTTTCTTTACTTCTTCCCCAGTTTTGTTGTCCACTTAATTTGAAGTGAGAAATTTCAACAGGTATGTTTGCTTCCTTCCCAATGTATAAAGCTTCATTGATTGCTTCAACTACGCTATCGCCTTCATCCCGCATGTGAGAAGTGTAAAGGCCACGATATCTTGACGCCACTTTAGCCAATCGTAGAACTTCATCTGTGTTTGAGTAAGTGCCCGGGATATAAATCAAGCCGGTGCTAAATCCAACCGCACCATCTTTCATTGCCTGGCCAACAATCTTCTCCATTTTCTGTAGTTCTTCTTCTGTCGCATAGCGGTTAGCAGTGCCCATCACCTGCCTGCGCACATCATTATGACCGATAAGTGTAGCAACGTTGATAGAAAGTTTTATCGAATCAATTCTTTGCAGGTACTTTTTTATATCGATGTTGGACGAGCCGCAATTACCCGTAATTACGGTTGTCACACCATCATGAATAAAGTTATCAGCGGTGGGTGTTTTTATTTCATCGCCTTCAATATGCGTGTGCACATCAATAAATCCAGGACAAACAATCATTCCGTTTGCATCAATAGTCTTTGACGCCGAGATGTCGGAAAGATTCCCCATTTTGAAAATTTTTCCCTCCTTAACGGCAATATCTCCATATCGCCAGGAATTTCCGGTGCCATCAAGAATGCGTCCATTCTTAATTAAAATGTCAACTTTAGTTTGGGCAGATAAAAAGAATGCGCTGCATAAAGCAGTCAATAGAAACAAAAACTTCATACTTAAAATTAAGTACTACAGGTAACTCAACCACCACTGTTTGTGTGTCTGTTTATACTCGCTGAACCATTTGCATAAAGGATAGAGTGAAACAAATACAAAAATCCACACAGCATAAACTACCCAGAGGGAATAGCCCTCACCTGCAATCACGAAATTGAAAGGAGCATTAGCACCTTCATTTATAGAGTGAATGCCCTGCGCAACGGAATGCCCACGGGCAAAAAACGCAACCGTACTTAAGATGTGTATCAGTGTAAAATGAAGAACGTAATAAAAGAACGGCACACGACCATAAACAGTAATAAACTTTGTAACGCCATTTTTTACATTTCCCCACCAGGCAATAAATAAAATCGCCGGTCCGATAGTCATACACATGTACAAAAGCGATGGAGGATATTTTACAGTGTTAACGAATGAGAATACCGTAAAAAGCAGGTTCTTTTGTTTTGACCAGTGGGAAGCATCACCGTACAAATTCGTTGCTCTCAATGCAATAAAGAAGAAGATCACGCCGAGGCCTAGCCATGTCAATACTTTTCTTCTTTGAGCACCTTCATATTTAGAGAATAATTTTCCAAAACAATACCCAAGCATCATCAATCCTGACCATGAAAGAAATGGATACAGGATTAACAACGAATGTTCTTTACCTAATGGATAAACGCCAGGACGATGGAGGAAAGAATAGAAAATATTGTAAGTATGATTTGGCGGAAACTGCTGCTCGTAAAAGTCAAGTGCGTTGTGGCCAAATACGATAATTAAACCTGTTGCAAGTATAGCCGGAAACGGCATCCTTATCGCGAGGCCTAAAATGATCATACTGATGCCGATAGACCAAATGGTCTGCAATCCAACAATAGTGTAACTGGGATCGAAGGTAACAGCAAGGTTGATGACGGCGATTTCAATAAAGATCAGCCAAAGTCCACGTGTCATTAAAAACTTACTGAGTTCAGGCTTAGATTTTCTGCTGCTTTGAAAGAAAGCTGATGTTCCTGCCAAAAAAACAAACACGGGCGCACAATAATGCGTGATCCATCGTGTAAGAAATAGTGCAGGCGTTGTGGTTGCGAAGTTCAATGGATCGTTTGTAAAAGCAGTTTTGTGAAAGAAATCTCTTGTATGATCCAATGCCATGATGATCATTACCAATCCGCGAAGCAGATCAATTGATTCTATGCGATAGCTCTTTTGTTCAAGAGGGTTGCCTGCCCGTACAAGAACATTTCGGGACGTAGTTCTGGTTCTTACTTGTTCCATCGTTGGTTTTGTTTCGTTGTTGAATAGAGAAGTTTCAGAGAGGCGGGAATACTAAAGCTAAAAAATTCCCTTACATTCTGCAACTAATCTTTCATCACCGGTAAATCGAGGTAAGTGTTGTAATAAATTCTTTGCTCAGCTTTGATATAATCTGATTCTTTCGCTTCAAAAATATTCGGAACAAATTTTTGAGGATTGCGATCAATTACCGGGAACCATGTGCTTTGAATTTGGATCATTATTTTGTGCCCCTTAAAAAAAGTATGATTGATATCGTGCAGATCAATTACAAATTCCTCGGCCTTGTTTGGTGTTAACGGACTTGGATTGGAAAAACTTTTTCTGAATCTTCCTCTGAAAACTTCCATTGCAACAGGGAATTGGTATTGGCTCATCAAAAAGTTTTTAGAATCATGATCAGGATAAACATCGATCAGTTTTACAATCCAATCCGCATCAGTGCCTGAAGTACTTGCAAACAAATGCGCCATTACTTTTCCTGTAACAGTTAGGTTTTCAGTTAATGAATCTGTAGTAAAGCTTACAACATCAGGTCTTGTGTAAACAAATCTCTGATCTTCTACCTGCCATGGACGCCACCTGCTGCCAGCACCATAAGTTTGTTCAATCGGTAAAGTTCTGTAAGGAACTGGATGTGCTGGATCGCTGATGTAAGAAGTATAACCGGTAATATTTGTTGTGGCGGTAAATGAGGCCTTGTTATTTGCACCGACAAATAGTTTTTGATGAGCAGCTTCTTTTGGAGGCCATGCATTGTATGTTTTCCAAACATCGCTGCCCGTTTGAAAGCATGTTGCTTCGTCAAATTTTCCATTACCAATTCCTTTTAGCCAGAAATCAAACCATTTCTTTTGCAACACACGAAAGTCTTCGCCGGTTCTTTTTTCAAAGGAAATTTTTCCAAGACTATCACCTTTACTTCTTGCCCATCCGCCGTGATTCCATGGACCAAGAATAATGTAATTGCGATCGAAAGAATCTTTCCCTTCCATGTGGTGATACATCAACTGCGGACCATTAATATCTTCCTGGTCATAATAACCACCAACATGCAGCATGGGAATTTCAGGCTGACGAACATAATTCAATGGAGAATTCTGTTGCCAGAATGCATCGTAGTTGGGATGCTTCACAAAATTGTTCCATGTAGGTATCTTATTGTGAAAATATTTCTCATTCACATTTTTTAATGAACCCAATTTCAAATACCAATCATATAAATCAAACTGAGGAAAAGGAAAATCAGAATCGGTTGTCGGATCGTATTCAACCTCGTAAGTGTATTCCATTCCATAGCTCAAACGGAAGGCACCATTGTGATGAAAATCATCACCCAAAAACAAATCGCTCATACATGCCTGCTCCGATGCCGCTTTTAGTGCAGGATGCGGATCAATGGCGCCCACCAATGCCAGCCAACCGGGATAAGAGACTCCAAATATTCCAGCCTTACCATTATTGTTTGGAACATTTTTAATTAACCAATCAACCGCATCGTACGTATCTGTGCTTTCATCAACTGCACCTTTTTGTTTTAAGTGAATGATGGGTTGATGAATTTCCATTTTGCCTTCACTTTTGTATTTACCGCGTATATCTTGGAATACGAAAATGTAACCCTCGTGAGCAAGATCGTAGTTGGTAAAATTTTTTGTGATGGTTACAACGGTATCATCCGGGATTGGTATTGAGGCGCCGTAAGGAGTTCGTGTTATTAATATTGGAACTTTATTTTTTGGATTGACCGGGGACAGAATTACAGTGTATAGTTTTATTCCATCCCGCATGGGCATCATCACACTTGTTTTTTTATAAGAACTTACAGTATCTGTTTGGCAGAAGGCCAAGATGAAAGAAAAACAGGCGAGTGTTATAAAAAATATTTTTTTCATGTGCAGAAATTAACGTTTCCAAAATCTAAAGATATTGAAGTGTTTAGTTTTTGTTTAATTATGCAGCGGTGGATGGAACTAAATTTGATAGGATAACCAAAATCACAACTATGAACAAAAAGACTTTGATACCGGTTTTGCTTTTGCTGGCGGTTATTGCCATTGGATATGCTGTTTATAAAGGCACAGCTGTGACGATGACAACCATAGAAACCGGACGTACAATTGTTTACGGGCAACCTCAACATGGCTTAACGCTTGGCCTTTGCCTCTTTGCTGGAGCCTGCGTTCTTGGTGCTTCTTTGCTTGCGTTGGATGACAGGTTTAGGGTAACCAATACCGATGGGCAAACAGCAACGACAACTACAACCACAGCAACAGGTAATAGGGTAGCTACCAATTATCCGAGATAAAAGCAGATAAGGTTACAACTTCACAACTTTCAAACTCTTATCGCTTTTATCATAGTAGGCATAAAAAAAATTGTTCTGAAGGCTAAACAAACGTTCTCCTTTAGAGGGTATGTCAATATTTGTTGTATAATCATTGATGATATCTGAAAGAGAGGGTTTGATCTCACCTGAAATGTGCTCTAATGTTTTTGTGTCTATGATCGACTTAAACCGCGTTACTCTTTTCCAACTTGATGAAATACCTCCTGTATACACCGGCGCACCACCCCCGAACGAACTCCATCCCCCAGAGGTGCTTTGCATTTGTTTATACGCTCCTACAGTAATCTCACACTGGTTATATTGGTTTCGATAAGCCGTAATTACAGCTCTTCCTGCTAGCAGTTTTTTTAAAAATTGTTTTGTCTTGTCCAATTCGCGTTTTGCATTGGCTGAATATATCGTTCCACCGCCATCCTGCAGGATTGGTGTATTTTTAAATGCAATTTCTTCTTCCCGCCCCGCGCTAAACCGAGCCATTTCTTTACCGTCAGAAAAACTATTTATTACAAGAGAAAGAGATTTTTCATCTGCAAATACATAATACAAATTATCCTCCGATAAAAAAGAATTGTAGACACATTGGTCAGCGATTACATCATTGACTGATGCAATGCCTTGCCTTTCTATGCTCTTGTAATCAATTTTTTTTCTTGAAAGGTCAAACGAAAAAATCTGTGTGCTTCCTATTTGGTTATCCATAAGAAGTAACAGCGTATCGTTTCGGCAATAGATTTTATTTGGTGCATTTGCGTCTGCAATTGAACAATCTGCTTCGGTTTGGACAACAGAAATGTCGACATCTCTCGAACCAATTCCGGCAGTTTTAGAAAGAGCTTGCCACAATTCGTTCCTATCGAAATGTTGTGTACCGGCATTGGAAAGATCATAATTCTGTTGATCTATACTTCCGTTCGTTTTGAACTCAAAAACATTGATCACAGGCTCCCTTTTTTCAGCCGTTATGTAATAAAAATTTCCAACGCCAATATGTCCCAATGTTTTTTTGCCTTTCAAATCAAAAGGGATTAAATAGCTCTCGAAACTATTGCTGTCAATATTATATATCCAGTTAAAAACCTGTTTATCGTGAGTTTTGTTGAACAAGAATGAAATTTTATTGTCACTGACGAATCCTCCAAGAAACTCTTCATCCGGAGCTACATATACGCCAGTAATTGTTCTTAGCTTCATGTTTTTATCAAGCAGAAATGCTTTTAAAGAATCGTAACGCAAAACTGCCAGGCAGACTAGGCTTTCATCCGCATTCGTAAAGCTTTGTAAGGAGATTGAGTTACCTGCGCCTTTCCAACCAATATTTTGCTGGAATTGTACTTGCTGGGAAAAAGAATTGATTGAAATAACAAGTACGGCAAAAACAAAAAAAGCTCTCATAAAAAAGTTAGTTGTCGATACAATATAATCAACAGAACACTATTAAAAAATGACCGTCCTTAAAAGTTGGACAATCAGCTGTGTCGCTGCCTGATGAGCTCATAAATTCTACGTGAAAGTTCTTTCATTTTGGGACGTGCTTTTTCTTCCGTTACAGGAGTGAAGAGTGCAATGATGTATTTGATGTTTCCATCTTCGACAATGCCAACATCATTGGTGTAAATACTCCACCATCCTGTTTTATGATAGAACACGGCGGATGGCGGCAACCCTGTTGAAAGCTTTGTTGTATCTAGTTGCCGTCCAAGCAGTACTTTCATTTGCATGCTTACCCATGGATTCACTAACTGGTTTGAATAAATTTTGTACATGAAATCCGCCGCGTGCAAGGCACTGGTTTCTGTTGACCTGATCGTATCATAGCCAGGATCTTCAACACTTCTTTTTAAGAACTTTCTTGTTACTTCGCTACCATACCAATTGTATGCACGCATAGTTTGATTGATGCGGTTTCTGCTGGCAATATCAATCATGCAATTAGCTGCGGAATTATCGCTGCGGGTAATCATTAAGTCAAGAAGATAGTTGATGGTAACAGTATCATTATTCCTTAAAAGCAGTCTTGGATCATAATCAATCTCTCTAGAGCGGTCAACATCGTTAGGTGATTTTATAACATAAGGGTTGTATAAAGAGTATTCGCCGTTGCTCACTTGCTTCAACACTTCCATGGCCACATACATTTTGTAAACAGAAGCAGGGTATATGAAATTGTCTGCGTTTACTCCACCAAAAACAGGTTTCTTTCCGGCAAGATCAATCACTGCAAACGAGATCGTCTCTTTACCATCTTCACCTGCATCATAAGTGCTGTCTAATCCAACTTCATGAACAATGGTTTTTAATTGTTCGTTGAACCTTTTTGATTGCTTATAGTAAGATGGAATTTTTGTTTGTGCATTGCTGGTTGAGTAAGTAATCACAAACACTATGGCAAAAAAATATTTCATTCTTCTTTGCTCCCTTTTTCTCCGACAAACCATTGTTCCTTGTTTTTAAACAACACGTTGAATGTGGTAAGCGATCCATAAATTCTTGTAATGTACTGCTGAAGATTTACCTTGTCTTCATCACTTAATTTTTTATGCGCATTGATTTGTTGTTCCATCACCCTGATCCTATCGCGGAGCATTACAATTTTGTGGAAGAAATCATCAATTGGAATTTCTTTTGGTTTTAATGATTTATCTGCGGGTTGAAGAATCATTGTTCCGCCCCACCAGCGATCACCTAATCTTACGGTTTCAGAATTTCCGCCCCAAAGCCTTAATATTTTCAGTAAAGATTTTTCGACATCGGAATGTGTTTCTATTTCTTCCGTAACATTTTCGGGAATGATCTCTTCGAGGTTCGTGTCATTTTTATCAATTTCTTTTACGCCATGATTGATGAATGAGATAAGGTAAGTGGCATAGCGAACACCGACAATCACGCCAGGACCAAATTGTGTGTGTTGTAATCTTGTTCCGATTCCCAAGTTCAGTTGTTCCATAATTATTGATACTAGTTCTTAAATAAGATTGTGTTGAATATTAGTGTATCCACCATAACAGTACGAGTGACAAACTCTGTTATTAGTTCAATTTAATGTTTTTAAATAAAGGTATTAGAAACTCTTTGGAGAATTAAACAGCTCGAAACATCTTTTAATGTACATCTGGAAGTCGTACTCGCTGGCAGTTAATGTAAAGGCATAGGAGGGACGAAATTTCAACATGAAGACGTCGAGGTTACTGCCATCAAGGTTGGTTAGTCTTCTAACCAATGCCTTATTGAACCGATGATCAATGAATTTTTGGCGCTCCTGTTCTTCAAGTCGCTCTTTAAATTTCTCCATCGACTTATTTTTTCTGAACTGGAAAACACGGATCAATTCATCAAGATCAATAGCTGCGCCTGTTGGACCAATACTTGTCAAACTTGCCACATTGGGGCGGTGAAAGTCGAACACTTTTGCGTAATCTTTTCTGTTTTGAATGGAATCTTGCCGATAGTTTCGGTTTCTCACAATTACTTCTTTCATCACATCTGATTTCAGTCGAAGTGCAATATCAAATTGAGTGACGTCCACAATTTTCAGAACAGGATATTTTGGAGTAGGCTTCCCTAAATACGAAAACCAGATAGAATCCTTTTCGCC
The DNA here is from genome assembly GCA_035554655.1 of Flavisolibacter sp. Lineage (GTDB taxonomy): Bacteria > Bacteroidota > Bacteroidia > Chitinophagales > Chitinophagaceae > Flavisolibacter. The sequence goes on along the minus strand of DATMIF010000051.1, from coordinate 37,419 downwards.
AACTGCTATTTGATACCGGCCAAGGCTATCGGTCATTGTCATTCTCCCGGCTGTACTCACTACCGTTACAGCTTCAATTCGATAGCGGTGTGAACTATCGAATACTGTTCCTTTCACTACATATTGCGCAGAAACTGTTCCTGTAAAAAGGATAAACAGAAGAAGATATAGAAATCTGGTATGCGCAGCGCTTTGTTTCAAGAAAAGCTTTGCAGCAAATAACGAAACAAAAATCTAAATGCAATGATAAAATAGATCAGTCTCTTTCTTCAACGCGGATGCGGGGATTCACTTCTTGCAACTCTTTAATGAACTCGCTTTTTTTGTTTGGGGATACAATTACTTTCCCATACCGGTTATAGGAAATTTCAAGACGGTCGGATGATAAAGCCGGCCATGGTCTGTGATCCCTGACAGAGCGAAGCTTTTTAATGGACTTAATATAGATTTCCTGGTTGTATAAAAAGCCACTTTTAATTTTCAATTTGTTATCACCGGTAACCACATAGAAAGTGTCAATACAGAAGTATATTACAAAGGCAATCAATAGAGCCAGACCAATTTCTCCAACAAGAATTTTATTTATAACCATAAAAACTTCGCCGCCGGCTAATATCAATAACAAAGGGATGAAGACAAGGAGTTCGACTTTAGATTTAAAAATTTTCTTCATGAATACTGTTATTTAGGTGGAGAAAGGCAGGCGTTGACAGGCATGCAAAACAAGTGCCTCTAAATTTACGATTTAGTTCTTGCAGTCTCTTTTTTAATTAGGTAAGAATATCTACAGATTATTGGTAGGCTAATTTTTCCGGGGCTCCAATTGTTTTTAAAATACCAACAAAAATGGTTTTCCAGATCAGGTTAAAAAACGTTCCCGATTTTCGCGTGAATGACGCCGTTTCTTTCCTCACCTGTCCATCTTTTGAAGGATTTTCATCTTTTAGAACAAAAGTGTTTGCAATAAAGCTGGTCACTGATTTTTTCTTTAGTTCATTATTTTGCGGATCTTTCTTCATAGGTGTAATGTGCAGATCATCGTAAAGCATTAAAACATCGCCGGAGGCTTTATTGTTGTCACCAGTTATATAGGCAGTTAATTCTTTAAGCCTTCCTTTCTTTACCATAAAAAGTCCCATCGGTTCCGAAACTGAGTTAACAAGAGTTCCGTCAAAACCTTTTCCCGATTTGAGCTCTGCAGAAAAAATGCCGCTTTTATAATTGTTCAGATCAAATTTAAGTGTGAGATAAGCGGGCGTAGTTTTCAAAAAATTCCCCAAAGCCTTCACCGTAGTTATATGATTTCGACGAATTGCCCGGGGAAGGTTGGTAAGATTTGAGATTGTACCATGAATATTACTTATTTCGAGTTTGCCCTTTTGTTTTGAAAGTGTACTGAATTCTTCATAGCTAAGATCAAGATCACCAACATCCAGTTTTTTAATGTTCACTTTCAATGGTAGCTTCATTATAAGCTGATGCGGAAAACTTTTGCGCATTCCTCCATCGGCTGTTTTTCTTCTATCCAGGTAAACGCTGATATCCGCTGAGTTTATACTTGCAAAATCCGATTCCAGCGTTTCATTGTTAATAAGATTCCACCAGTTTGTATTCCTGAATTCCATTGAAGGAATATTAATACTATATCTTTCTAACTGTGTCTTGATGTGGTTTTGAAATTCATCCTGGCTATAATGAGGTTCAAGCTTAATGTTTTTTGCCACCAATAGCTGCCTGGTTGCAGCAATGGAAATTGTTCCTACTTTAAACGTGTACAGATGATTTGACGTAGGCACGGCATAATCTTTCATCGTTAGTTGTGCATCTTTCGCAAATAAAAAACGGTTGTGATCATATTGGGTGGCTGAATCAATAAGGATATCTGAAAGGTTTATAGCGATATCATTGAATTTGGTATCTGGTTTCTTTTCCGGATGATGACTGATCAATGTTCCTCTTTCAATGACCACTTTCCCCACGCCGATATGCTTCATTTGATTCATTAAATGCTGGTATAAGGTTTTTGAGGAGCCGTTTCGATTGCTTGACTGTTGTTGCGAGTAAACCTCTATAGTTGGCTGAAGGATATGAATAGATTTAACATCGATCACATCTTTCGATAGAATATCTTTCAACCCAAGCCCGTCAATCCAGATGGAATCCGTTTTGATTTTGAAAATTGCATCGGGGAGATTTGATTTGTCCAGACTTTTTAATACAGCAGTGTCAGGAATAAGCGAGGCATTTGAAATAGTTATTCTTGAATTCAAAAGATCCGGCTTTAGTTCATGAATAAACAAGTTGTACAAGCCATTCGAACCTTGCTTCACCAATTGCTGTAATTTTTCAACCAGTTTTGGTTTGAGATCTAAGAGAGTTTCGGCCGGTTTGGTTACTTCAGTTGTGTCTCTCGCCTGCGCCGGGGTAAAGCCGGGAGTATTTATGGAGAACCTGACGTAGAGATATGCGCCCAATACCATTACGCCGATAATAATAAAGATTACCGCTACCTTTTTCATCAGCCTGTAATGTTCAATTATCGCACCACTACAGAGCTTTTAGAATTTCTTCAATAACTAAAGGATAATGTAAATGCTCCAGGCTGTGAATGCGCTGGGCAAGGGTTTCCGCCGTATCGCCATCAAGCACCGGGCAGGCAGTTTGAAAGATGACATCACCGTTGTCATAATGATCATCAACATAATGTATGGTGATGCCTGACTCCATTTCCCCGGCATTCAGGATTGCTTCATGCACATATTGACCATACATGCCTTTGCCGCCATATTTTGGGAGAAGTGCAGGATGAATATTGATAATCCGGCGGGGATAGGCATCAATTAAAATTTGTGGAATTTTCCACAAAAAACCGGCGAGCACAATCAAATCAGGGTTTGTGTCCTGCAGTTCGGGCAAGTATCCGTCGCCTTTGAAGAAACGTTCTTTGTTGATCACCAGCAGCGGGATATTTTCCTTTTCTGCAATGCCAGTAACACCAGCACCGGGTTTGTTACAAACGATAAGACCAACTTTGGCAGTAGCTGCGTCCTTAAAATAATTGATGATTTGCTGTGCATTACTGCCTGCTCCCGATGCAAATATGACGAGATGTTTTATTGCTGATTGCTTACTGCCGGTTTCTTTTTCCATTATTTTTCTTTCTGTTAAACAACCTGTTTCCGATCCTTACAATGTAGTTTCTGAAAAACGGGAACTGCCCGAAAGGTATGCTAACTACCAGCACCGCCGCGGGCCATATAATAGTTATAATAAGAACATAGATGAGGATATAGAGTAAAGCCATTTCAATTTCAAAAACGTTCATCAGCTTTCTTCCAATAAAACCTGTTAAGCTTCCACCTAATGCGAAGATGATTAATATTACAAGCACCTGCCAGCCGCTGACCTTCCATTTTTTTTGCAGATTGTTGAACATGCCCTTAGTAAAGGCGACGAAATTACTGGTTAATGAGCTTGGAAAAATGAGTGATACTTTTTTATCTGGCCATAGATTTCAACATTTAAAAGTGTAGCTGACGAGTACATGACATGATTTTTATTGAAATTGTCAATATGTCTTAAAATCCTTTGAAATGCAGTGCTGTAGCGGGTTAAAAAAAATTTTGCAACGTTGGTGTTTTGTTAGGTTCGTGTCATATTTTTGCAGCCAAATTGAGAAATTATCCACATCTCACACCAATTGATGCTATGAACCTTACAAAATCGCATGCGATAAAGAGCGTACTGGTTGGACTATTATTTTTTGTTTTTCATTTTTCAGTTGATGCACAAAACGGTGAGCAATTATTCAAACAAAATTGTGCCAGTTGTCACGCCATTGATAAAGACGTTACAGGTCCTGCCCTTGCTGGTGTTATGAACAGGGGCCCTTGGGCTGAGGATAAGAAAAACCTTTATGAATGGATTCATAATCCTCCCGGCTTCATGGCTAAGGATAAATACACACAAGACCTGAAAGCGAAGTACGGTGTGATGATGACTCCTTTTGCCAACTTGAAGAATGAGGAAATTGATGCTATAATTAATTATGTAATGAATCCGCCTGCTGCCGGTGGCGGTGGCGACAAAACTACGGGTGCTCCCGCAGAAGATAACTCAGGTCGCAATGCAATCATCTTTGGTGTTATCTCTTTAATCCTCGCATTGGTTGCCCTGATCTTGATGCAGGTGAACAGCAACCTCAAAAAATTATCTGACGACAAAGAAGGAATTCTTCGCCCTGAAGCCGTTCCGTTCTACCGCAACAAAATTTACATTGCCTTAATCGCACTTGTATTATTTGTTGTCGGCGGGTATTATGTTGCTAAGGGTGCTATCAATCTTGGTCGTCAGAAAGGATACCAACCTACACAGCCAATTTTCTTTTCACATAAGGTACACGCAGGCGTTAACCAGATCAACTGTTTGTATTGCCACGGTGGTGCATGGGAAAGCAAACATGCAGGCATTCCAACTATGAATGTTTGTATGAACTGCCATAAAGTAATTACGGACTACACAAAAGGACCAAAAATTTACGACGAGAATAACAACGAAATAAACGGTACCCAGGAAATCCAGAAACTGCTTCAATACGCAGGTTATACTCCCGGACCTGGTGCACAATGGGATCCATCAAGAGCAAAATCCCCGCAATGGATAAAGATTCATAATCTTCCTGACCATGTTTATTTTAATCATGCTCAGCATACAAGGGTAGGTAATGTACAATGTCAAACCTGTCATGGCAATATTCAAACCATGGATAAAGTTTCGCAACAAGCGGAGCTTAGTATGGGCTGGTGTATCAACTGCCATCGCCAGACGAAAGTTAATTTCAATACAGACAGTACAGGCAACCGTTTCTATAGCCTTTATGAGAAATTCCATAACGATATCAAAGCTGGCAAAATGGATAGCGTTACCGTAAAAGATATCGGTGGTTTAGAATGTCAAAAATGTCACTATTAATATATTGAGCAGGTTTGCAGCAATGCAGGTTTGCAAATGTTGAATAAGAATCTTCAAATAAAATTATGAGCGATAAAAAGTATTGGACAAGTTTCGCTGCACTAAACAATAAAGAAGAAATCGAAAGAAGGGAGCAGAACGAATTTAAAGAAGACCTTCCTTTTGGAGATATTGATGATAAAGGTTTGTTCGACCTGAAACATCCTCGCCGCGACTTCCTGAAATACTTGGGATTTAGTACTGCTGCTGCAACACTGGCTGCAAGCTGTAAAACTCCGGTAAGAAAAGCAGTTCCATTGGTAAACAGGCCTGAAGGAACTTATCCCGGTGTTCCAAAAATGTTTGCGAGCACTTATGTTCAGGATGGCGATGTAATACCTGTAGTTGTAAAAACAAGAGATGGTCGCCCAATTAAAGTGGAAGGAAACGCAGAATATCCATTCACTTTAGGTGGTACGTCTCCAAGGGTCCAGGCTTCTGTTCTGGATTTGTATGATATGTATCGCATTCCGCATCCAAAACAAAATGTTACAGGAAAAGGATGGCAGGAAATTCCAAGCTTTGAACAATTAGACGCTCAAATTCCAGGTAAACTTTCTGGCAACGTTGTATTGCTTACAAGCACTATCGTTTCTCCAACCACCAAACAAATTATTGCGGGCTTTTTAGGAAAATATCCAGGAAGCAAGCATGTTCAATACGATGCGGTTTCTTATAGCGGATTGATACAAGCCCATGGTGGAAAAATCCCTGCTCACAATTTTGACAAAGCAGATCTAGTTGTAAGTCTTGGCGCTGATTTTCTCGGAACATGGTTAGCTCCTGTTGAATTTGCAAGGGGTTATTCCGTTAAGAGAAAGCTTGATGGCGATAAGAAAACCATGAGCAAGCATTACCAGTTTGAAAGCTATTTGAGTATGACTGGTTCCAATGCTGACGAAAGATTTACACATCGTCCTTCAGAAACCGGTGCCATTGCTGTGGCTTTATTAGCCGCTGTTGGTGGAACGGCTGCCGCACCTTCAGTCGATGCAAAACTGAATACAGCTATTCAAAAAGTTGCGAACGATCTAAAAAATCATCGTGGTGCTGCATTGGTAGTTTGCGGAAGTAACGATGCAAACATTCAGGCTGTTGTGAGAGAAATCAACAGAGCAATTGGCGCATTTGGCACAACAATCGATTCCGGCGTAACATTAAACTGTCGCCAAGGTATTGATGCGGATATGATCACTCTTGTTCAGCAAATGAATGCAGGACAAGTTGGTGCTTTGTTGGTGTACGGTGCCAATCCTGCTTACGATTATGCCGACGCCGATGCTTTCAAAAATGGTTTGAAGAAAGTTGGTTTGACAGTTTCATTCAACGAGAAATATGATGAAACAACTGAGTTATGCCAGTACGTAATTCCAAACCATCATTACCTCGAAAGCTGGGGCGATGCAGAACCAAGGACGGGTTATGTAAGTTTCATCCAACCAACTATCAATCCTCTTTTCAAAACAAGAGCATTCCAGACTTCATTATTAAAATGGAGTGGAAACAATACTGATTACGAAACTTTCTTCCATACTTATTGGACAGGAGCATTAGGCGGACAAGCTGCATTTGATAAAACACTGCAGCTCGGATTTAAAGGGGCGCCTGCAAAAAATCTTACTGTAAATAACAGGGATTATCTAGACGGATCTGAATTAGGGTTGACCACCGCGGCAGTTGCTACCGCGAATGATTCAACCGCAAACCGTTCGGCTGCTGACACTACACAAAGAACAGTAGTTGCCAACACAGCAAACCAAACTCCTGTTGCCACCACAACTGGCACCATTGGTACCGTTGATTTGAATGCTGCCATCGCTGCAATCGGATCATCGACAAAGAGCAACAGAAACGAGATCGTTCTTTATCAAAGTGTGATGTTGCTGTCAGGTAAACAAGCCGGTAACCCATGGTTGTTGGAATTGCCTGATCCTGTAACAAGAGCGACCTGGGATAACTATGCTTTAATTTCTACTGCAAAAGCAAAAGAACTAGGCATCGATTATCTCAGCACTGAGTATGAATATTACACTGAGAAGCCGCTCGTTGAATTAACCGTTGGCAATAAGAAAGTAACCATTCCTGCACTGGTAGTTCCGGGCATGGATGCAAACACAATTGCAGTAGCAGTTGGTTATGGACGTAACCAGGCTTTTAATGCAGCTATTTACGAAGACAATGGTTTAGGGCAAAATGTTTATCCGTTGGCTCAAATCAAAAACAACAACCGTGTTTATTACAATGAAGTAAGCACTTCTGCAAAACCGGTTGGTGATTATAAAATTGCCCAGGTTCAAAAACATAATTCTTATGAAGGCAGAACAGAAGTTTTAAAAGAAACGACACTGGCCACCTTCGCAAAATATCCTGAGAATTTCAAAAACTGGAGAGAAGAATTACATAAAGAATATGGCGGCGGTGGAGAAAGAGAATTCCGTAGCGGCGGAACCATGTATACCGATCCCGAAACAAGAACACACGAGATTCACTGGGGAATGTCAATTGACTTGAACAGTTGTATTGGTTGTGGTGCCTGTGTTGTTGCTTGTCACATTGAAAACAACGTTCCCATCGTTGGTAAAAATGAAGTGCTTCGTTACCATGATATGCACTGGTTACGCATCGACCGTTATTTTGTAACGGATGATAAAAATCCGGATGATCTGAAGACGGTCATTTTCCAACCCATGCTTTGCCAGCATTGCGACAATGCGCCTTGCGAAAACGTTTGTCCGGTTGCTGCAACCATGCACAATACAGAAGGCGTAAACCAAATGGCTTACAACCGTTGCATTGGTACAAGATATTGCGCTAACAACTGTCCTTACAAAGTTCGTCGCTTTAACTGGGGGGATTACACAGGTTCAAGTACCCATGGAGTTTTAGGACCATCAAGCGGAACAGGTAAATTGAATCAGGTTGTTCATCAAATGAATGATGAATTAACAAGAATGGTGTTGAACCCTGATGTTGTTACCCGCAGCCGCGGTGTAATGGAAAAATGTTCTTTCTGCGTTCAACGTACACAAGCCGGTAAATTGAATGCCAAAATGCAAAACAGGCCAATTGCGGGTGATGAAGTTCAAAGTGCATGCGCACAGGCTTGCCCTACAAGTGCAATTGTATTTGGTAATGCATATGATAAGACAAGCACTGTAGCTCAGATCCGCAAGAACAATCCTGAACGTTTGTTCTATGTACTGGAGCAACTGCACACATTACCGAACGTCAACTACCTGGCAAAAATCAGGAACACAGACGAGATTATTGAGCCAGAAGAAGGCGAAGCAAAAATGGGAGAGCAGGCAGGCGAGAAAAAAACAGAAGTGATTCCGAGTCAGAATGAGCCTGCACAGGAAGCACATTGATTGAACCCAAATGGCAATTTAAGTGCCCTAAAACTTAAAAAGTTCTTTTGATAGTTTGAGATAACGGGAATGTTCAATGAGCAATGCTCGATGTTCAATTCTCAAATGAAACTGATAATGTAAATAACAAAGCTGGCGGCTGATAGCCGATGGCTGATAGCTTATAATTATGGCATTACTTAAATACGAATCGCAGGTAAGACCACCACTGGTAGAAGGGAATAAGGATTATCACCAGGTAACAGAAGATATCTGCCGTCCGGTAGAAGCAGCACCAAGCAGGCTTTGGTGGATCGGATTTTTGATATCAGTTGCACTATTGTTATTCGGTGTCGTTTCTGTAACCCGTGAGGTTTGGTTTGGTACAGGCCAATGGAACCTTCACAAGACAGTGGGTTGGGGATGGGATATTACCAACTTCGTATGGTGGGTGGGTATTGGTCACGCCGGAACATTGATCTCTGCAATCTTGTTACTTTTCAGGCAAGGTTGGAGAACGGGTGTGAACCGTGCAGCGGAAGCCATGACCATCTTTGCGGTAATGTGTGCGGGACAATTCCCAATCTGGCACATGGGTCGTGTATGGAACGCCTTCTTTACACTTCCTTATCCAAATACACGTGGTCCTTTGTGGGTGAACTTTAACTCACCACTTCTTTGGGACGTGTTTGCCATCTCAACTTATTTTACTGTATCTCTTTTATTCTGGTATGCAGGTTTACTTCCTGACCTTGCCACGCTCCGCGACCGTGCAAGATTGAAATGGCGGAAAATGTTTTATGGTATCGCTGCATTTGGATGGACGGGTTCCACCAAACACTGGCAAAGACACGAAGCACTTTCATTAGTATTAGCCGGTTTGGCAACGCCACTTGTACTTTCGGTTCACACTATCGTATCCTTCGACTTCGCCACTTCAGTAATTCCGGGTTGGCATACAACCATCTTCCCTCCTTATTTTGTTGCGGGTGCCATCTTCTCAGGATTTGCAATGGTGCAAACACTGTTATTGGTTACAAGAAAAGTTTTATACCTGGAGGACTATATCACAGTTGAACACATTGAAGTGATGAACAAAGTAATTGTGTTGACCGGTTCAATTGTAGGTATTGCTTACCTCACTGAGTTATTCATGTCCTGGTATTCGCATGTAAACTATGAGTGGTTTGCATTCAGATACAATAGGGTTGATCTTTCAAGCCCTTATGGTTGGGCATATTACATAATGATGGGTTGTAATGTACTTTCTCCTCAAATTTTCTGGTTCAGAAAAATGAGAAGAAATATTTGGGTTACATTTTTCATGTCCATCCTTGTGAACATTGGTATGTGGTTCGAGCGTTTTGTGATCATTGTTACTTCTTTATATCGTGACTATCTTCCATCATCATGGGCTGTGTATTACACACCGACGATTTGGGAAGTTGGATTTTACATGGGAACCTTTGGATTGTTCTTCACCTGTTACTTCCTTTTCTCTAAATTCTTCCCTGTAATTGCCCTGGCAGAAATCAAGCATATATTGAAGAAAAGCGGTGAGAATTTCAAAGAGAAGATGGATGTGGTGGAAGAAGAGCCGGTAGAACAGTTTGCGCATGACTATGCACACTAGAATTTGAATTTAGAATTTGAAATCTGAAAATATTTTATGGCTATAAAAAAATTTGTTGTTGCGAGTTTTGATGATGAAGCGGTATTATTCCCTGCTGTAAAACAGGTTCGCAAAACCGGTTACAAAATTCATGATGTATATACTCCAATGCCTATTCATGGCCTGGATGCTGCAATGGGTTTGCGTGACACCAGTTTGCATACTGCAGGTTTTTTCTATGGGATATCAGGAACTTGTACAGCACTTGGATTCATCACCTGGGCATTAACTTATGACTGGCCTTTGAATTTTGGAGGTAAACCATTCTTTGCATTGCCAGCGTGGATACCAATTACCTTCGAGTTGACAGTATTATTTTCGGCCGTAGGAATGGTATTAACTTTCTGCTATCTCTGCCAGTTAGCGCCATTTGTAAAGAAAGACCATTTCCATCCCCGTGCGACAGATGATTTGTTTGTGATGGCAATTGAGTGTACGGAAAAAACAAATGAGAACGAGGTAACTCAATTCCTGAACGATCTTGGTGCAAAGGCGGTAAACACACAAATGAAGGAAACAGGTTGGTGGATTGGCAACTATGCAGACGAAAGAAAACCTTTTGAAAACTCAGTAGAAGCTGTTAGTTAATAAATAAATTATTGAATGAAAAGGATACTAGTTACAGCAGGAATTTTTTCTTTAACCCTTGGCTTTATAAGCTGCGGCGGTGCACATGGTGACGATCCTGGTCACGCCTACATGCCTGATATGTACTACAGCCGTGCTTATGAAACTTATGGTTACAATGATGTAGGCGGCGAATATGATTCATTAAAGAAAAGAGGAATCAACTATACAGGAATGCCTGTTGCCGGTACTGTTGCAAGAGGCGATATGATCTCATACCATCTTACCAATGATTCAACCGGGCTGAATGCAGCAAACACGTTAAAGAGCCCTTTGGACACCGCTTTCATCAAGACCGATCAGATGAAAGAAGCGCAGAGGCTGTACCTTGTTTATTGCGGAATTTGCCACGGAGATAAATTAGATGGTAATGGTCCTTTGCCTGCCGGTGGTGCTTATGTTGCTGCACCAGCCAACTTCATGGCGCCCAACATCAAAGCTTTTCCTGATGGCCATTACTTCTATGTAATGACTTACGGAATTCGTACCATGGGGAGTTACGCATCGCAGTTAACACCTGAGCAGCGGTGGTGGGTACTGAAATACATCAGGTCGAAGCAAGGTCCCGGAGCCGGCACGGGCACAGATTCAACTGCAACAAAAACAGCAACTGATTCAACTGCAAAAAAATAATTGAGTTCGAAATAAAAAGATTGTAATGGCATCAACATTTAAAGACCGATTTGAAATTCCGAAACGATACAACACATGGAGCATCGGCTTGATGGCTGTGGGTCTGTTGTCAGTAATTATCTTATTTATTACCCATGGTTCAAACGCCGACCAACATGTATCTGCAAGGTTTTGGGCTGCGCTTTTACAAAACAGCGTTTACTTTTTGTTGACTGTAAACGCAACAATGTTCTTCATTACTGCTACAACATTGGCCTGGGGCGGATGGCAGATATCTTTCAGAAGAGTAACAGAAGCTATTTCTGCGTGTGTACCGGTAATTGGTGTTATCACCTTTGTGATTCTGATGGTATTAGTTTGGGGACCCAACCACGTTCTTTATCATTGGGCAGATCCACAGGCTGTTGAACATGACGCAGCATTAAAATTCAAATCTGGGTTTTTAAACAGAGGTTTCTTTACTGTTGCTACAATCATTACAATTGGCGGCTGGTGGCTGTTAGGAAGAAAGATCCGTCATATGTCAAGAGCTCTTGACGATCGTAAGCCAACAATCGAAGAAGGTAAAAGATACATTTGGGACAATACAGTTTGGTCGGCAGTTTACATTGTTCTGTTTGCATTAACCGTAATGTCATCTATTCCATGGTTGTGGTTAATGAGCCTGAATGCCCACTGGTATTCAACTATGTATTCCTGGTACAACTTTGCAAGCAGCTTTGTTGCAGGTATGGCATTGATAACTGTGTTTGTTGTGTTCCTGAAAAATTTAGGCTACCTGGAACTCACCAACAGGGAGCACCTGCATGACCTTGGAAAATTTCAATTCGCTTTCTCAATCTTCTGGACTTATTTGTGGTTCTCGCAATTTATGTTGATATGGTATGCGAACATTCCTGAAGAAACAGTTTATTTCATTCAGCGTATCGGCGATGGAAGTCACAGCGGTCCTTACCGGGGAATATTCTGGCTGAACCTGATCATTAACTTTTTAGCACCTTTATTGATATTAATGAAGCGTGGGTCAAAACGTAATTATGGAACCATTACCATGATGTCTGTGCTGATTCTTTTCGGCCACTGGCTTGATTATTACCAGATGGTAATGCCTGCGGCAGCACCGGATCATATGCCGTTCATTTTGTTGGATATGGGAATAGGAGTGGGATTTGTAGGACTGATTATGTTTGTAACAGCAAAATCACTGGCAAAGCATCCTTTGCTTGCAAGAAACCATCCGTTCCTGAAAGAGAGTATTATTCATCATACTTGATTTCTGATTAACTGAAAATAGAAACTTATTAAAGACATGTCAACTACCTGGATTATTGTTGCACTTCTGTTAGGATTCATTGTCGTCTTTCAAATTGCCAAGGCAAGTGAGTATGTATCGATATTAAAAGGCGAAGACAAAACCCGCAAGGATAACAACCGTATAAATGCATTTCTGCTGCTGGTATTTTTGATTGTGGGAATGTTTGGCGTTTGGTATTGCAATGAGCGTTTGAAAGGTAAGATATTACCTCCTGCTGCATCTGATCATGGCGAGAAGATCGATACCATGATCTGGATCACTTTGATCATCACTTTTGTTGTATTTGTTATCACCCAAATTTTATTGTTCTGGTTTGCTTTCAAATACCAGGAAAGAGAAGGGCAAAAAGCATATTATTTCCCACATAATAATAAACTTGAAGTTATCTGGACCGTAATCCCGGCAATTACGCTTACTGTTTTAGTAGGATTCGGTTTGTTTTACTGGTACCAAATAACAGGTGAAGCTCCAAAAGATGCGCAAGTGATTGAAGTAACAGGAAGCCAGTTCAAATGGGAGTTCCGTTATCCGGGTAAAGATGGAAAACTCGGAAAAAAATATTACAAGAATATCAACGAAGACAAATCAAATCCTCTGGGTCAAATTTGGGAAGATCCCGATAATAGGGATGATAAAGTAGTTACCGGCGAAGTACACGTGGTGGTAGGCAAGCCCGTTAAGTTTGTAATTGGCGCAAAGGACGTGATACATGATTTCGGTTTAGCGCATTTCAGAATGAAAATGGATGCAGTACCCGGTATTCCAACAACCATGTGGTTTACGCCTAAGTACACAACAAGAGAAATGAAAGCCAAGTATGGAGATGATTTCAATTACGAAATCTCTTGTGATCAAATGTGCGGACCCGGTCACTACGGTATGAGAGGCGTGATTGTTGTGGAATCTGAAGGAGAATTTAAAGTATGGCTGGCGCAGAAGCAATCACAATATGCGATTGCGCATTCCGAACAGCCACCTGCTAACCGTTCAAGTTCACCGGCTGACTCAACCTCTAACAGTAAACCAACTGCATTTTTGAACAAGTAAATTATTGACCGAAAGGTTTAAACGATATTCAATATGAGCAACGATCAAACAATACATGTGCATGAAGGGGCGGCGGGGACGCACGAAGTGATCCATACGAATGGACATGGCAACGGGCATCACCACCACAAGCAGAGCTTCATTACCAAATATATTTTTAGCCAGGATCATAAAACCATTGGCAAGCAATTCCTGATTACCGGTATCATCTGGGCAATCATTGGCGCCTTCTTTTCAGTGGTTTTCCGTTTACAGTTAGGTTTCCCTGATACAACCTTTCCTTTCCTTGAAAAAATATTTGGTCATTGGGCAAGAGGTGGTAAACTCGATCCCGAGTTTTATTATGCCCTGATCACTATGCACGGAACCATCCTTGTATTCTTTGTATTGACTGCAGGTTTGAGTGGAACTTTTGCCAACCTTTTAATTCCTTTACAGGTTGGTGCAAGAGACATGGCTTCTCCTTTTATGAACATGCTTTCTTATTGGTTCTTCTTTTTGGCCAGTGTGATAATGATGTCTTCTTTGTTCCTGCAAACTGGTCCTGCAAGTGGTGGATGGACAATGTATCCTCCGCTGAGTGCATTGCATGATGCGCAGCCGGGTTCAAAAGCAGGTGCCGATATGTGGTTGATCAGTATGGCGATGTTTATTGTGTCGTCCTTGCTTGGTGGCTTGAACTATATCGCAACCATTTTGAACATGCGTACAAAAGGAATGACAATGACCCGACTGCCATTGACCATTTGGGGATTGTTCTTCACTGCGATTCTTGGTGTGCTTTCATTCCCTGTATTGCTTTCCGGTGCAATCTTGTTGTTATTCGATAGAAATTTAGGAACAAGTTTTTACCTGAGTGATATCTACGTAAAAGGCCACATTCTTCCAAACGAAGGCGGTAGTCCAATTCTGTATCAGCACTTATTTTGGTTCTTAGGTCACCCCGAAGTTTATATCATCATCTTACCGGCGATGGGAATGGTGTCTGAGATTATGAGTGTGAATTCAAGAAAGCCCATCTTTGGTTATATGGCAATGGTGGGATCATTGTTCGCTATTTGTATTCTTGCATTCCTCGTTTGGGCGCATCATATGTTCGTAACAGGTATGAATCCTTTCCTTGGCTCCGTATTCGTGTTACTTACATTATTGATTGCGATTCCGTCGGCCATCAAAGTATTTAACTGGTTAACCACCATATGGCGAGGTAATATTCGGTTTACCCCGGCCATGTTGTTTGCTATTGGATTTGTAAGTTTATTTATTTCTGGTGGATTAACAGGTATTTGGTTAGGGAACTCAACTATCGATATTCATGTTCACGATACTTATTTCGTTATTGCACACTTCCACATCGTGATGGGTGTGTCTGCATTTTTTGGAATGTTTGCCGGTGTTTATCATTGGTTCCCGAAAATGTTCGGACGTTACATGAACAACACACTAGGTTATATTCACTTCTGGATTACGATGTGCGGCGCCTATTTAATTTTCTGGCCAATGCACTACATGGGCATGGCCGGTGTTCCGCGTCGTTATCTTGATTTTACTCCATGGACTTCATTCAACAAGTTTGGCGATTTGAACAAAATGATTTCTATTGTAACAATTGTTGTATTTGCAGTAAGTTTATTATTCGTGTTTAACTTCTTCTATTCCATTTTCAAAGGAAGAAAAGTTAGGACAATGAATCCATGGGAAGCAAATACCCTGGAGTGGACAACACCAATCAATCCTGGTCATGGTAACTGGCCCAGTGATATTCCTGAAGTTCATCGCTGGCCGTATGATTACGGTAAAGATGGAAGAGACCACATCATGCAAACAGAACCAGTGAACCCGGGAGAAACAACGCATTAATAGTTATTTGAAAAAAAAATGTTTGCAAGCGACTGCAAACAGAAATTTAAATGGGTCATTCAGATGCAGCAATCAGTGGAAAGAACAGTAAGCTGAGAGATTATACACAGCTTACCAAGCCATCGTTAAATATTATGGTGGGTTTTTCCAGTGTGATTTGTTACCAGATGGCGCCTCGGATTGTTGAAACAGAGTGGATGTTAATTCTTCTCTTGTTCATCGGCGGATATTTAGTAACAGGAAGCGCTAACGCCATCAATATGGCAGTTGAAAAAGACACTGATGCGCAAATGAAACGAACGGCAAAACGTCCGGTTGCTTCAGGAAGAATGAGCGTAAATGAAGCATGGGCTTTTGCCATTGTTTCAGGTGCGATCGGAATTTTTATCCTTGGTTATTTTTTCAACTGGCTGAGTGCAGGTTTGGCTTTATTTAGTTTGTTTCTGTATGCATTCATTTATACACCGCTAAAAAAAGTGAATGCGGTTGCGGTCTTGGTTGGTGCGTTTCCTGGTGCTCTACCTTGTTTGATTGGATGGGCAGCCGGTAATGATGCAATCTTTGAAAACGGTCATGGCTGGAAAGACTATGGCGGCTGGGTTTTATTTGCGATCCAATTTCTCTGGCAGTTTCCACATTTTTGGGCAATTGCCTGGGTAGCGCATACGGATTACAGCCGGGTTGGATTTAAACTTTTGCCGGCAGAAAAAGGACCAACAAAATATACGGCCATGCAAAGCATAGTTTATGCCGTGCTGATGTTGCCGGCGTGTATTCTGCCATATATCATAAACTTGACGGAATACAAAACAGTAACAGGAGCTATCAGTTTTGGATTGGTGATACTCGCAAACATTTTTTTAGTTGGGCAGTGTGTGAGGTTGTATAGAGAAATGGACGTAAAGGCTGCAAGAAGAGTAATGTTTAGCAGCTACATTTATTTACCAGTTGTGTTTTTGGCATTGCTGGCAAGTAAGGCATAAAACAAGCAAGAAGGCGGAAGTACGAAGAAAACGTTATTTGAATTAAAGGTTGTTACCGATAGTACAGATTGAATTGTGATGATAAGAATTATCAAACGTACAAAGGTGCGACGCAAGAGACGATCATAGTAGCAATGTCGAAGGGTTCTTGATAAATGACTTTCGCAGAAGGAACTGAAACGAAAACCAGCGACAACAAAAAATTTTTATAAAGCGTGATGGATATCGTGAGCACACAACAACAAAATAAAATTCATCCCCACAAATTTGCTTTGTGGGTAGCAATTGCCGCCATCATTATGATGTTTGCCGGGTTAACCAGCGCATACATCGTAAAAAGCGGTGCGCCGGGATGGGAAGAGGTGAGAACACCAAAGGTTTTTTGGTATTCTACTGCTGTCTTGTTGATCAGCAGTTTTACCATACAGGCATCATTACGTGCTTTTAAGCAAAGAGCAATGCAGCAGTTCAGAACCCTGTTTTTGATTACCACAATTTTGGGCGTTGCATTTGTGATTTTGCAATGGGAAGGATTTAAATATTTGTGGAGTCACGGCGTTCGATTTGAAGGTGCTGGCGCAGGCCAATTTCTTTACATCATTTTTGGGCTGCATGCATTGCACGTATTGGGAGGTGTGGTTGCTTTGATAGTAATTGCAGTGCAACAATTTTTTGGAAGAACGAGAAACTATAATGCTACATCAATAGAAGTGATGAGTACATACTGGCATTTTGTTGATGTATTGTGGCTTTATTTATTGATTTTTTTTATTTGGATAGGATAACAAATTTAGAATTTGGGATTTCGGATTTGAATAATCCGTGATTCGAAATTCAGAATTCGAAACACGAAATATAGTTATGGCGACAACTACAGTAACAAAGACCAACTGGTGGAACGGGGGTAAGAGTCCATTCAATTTAGAGTATGGAAAATTAATGATGTGGTACTTTTTGATGAGTGACTCGTTCACTTTTGGAGCCTTTCTTATCTCTTATGGTACAGTGAGATTTTCGAGTAATTCATGGCCAGATCCCAACCATGTATTCAACAAGTTCCCTTTTGCAGGCGAATCCAATTTGCCATTAGCTTTTGTAAGCTTAATGACTTTTATTTTGATCATCAGTTCTGTTACCATGGTACTTGCTGTTCACGCAGGGCACAAACAGGATAAGAGAGGTGTAATGAAATGGTTGATATGGACCATCATTGGAGGATTAGCTTTTTTGAGTTGCCAGGCCTGGGAATGGACACATCTTCATGCAGAAGGTGCTTGGTGGGGACGCAATCCTTTTCTAAACGCAAATGGAACTCCAGCATCTACTAATTTCACCAATTTCTTTTTTACAATTACAGGTTTTCATGGATTCCATGTGTTTTCAGGTGTTGTAATTAATGCAATAATGTTGATCATGACAACTAATAATGTTTTTGAAAGAAAAGGTCATTATCTTATGATTGAAAAAGCAGGATTATATTGGCACTTTGTGGACTTAGTCTGGGTTTTTGTTTTTCTTTGTTTTTATCTTATTTAATTAAAAGAAACAGGTCAATGGAACATTCACATATTTCTCCTGAAGTAACGTACGTACAGCATCACGATGATAAAGAGTTTAACAAAAGAATACGGAGCACTACAATTAAACTCTCCATTCTTACTTTAATTGAATTGGGAATAGGGTTGCTGATCTACACCATGCACAAGGGCGAACATCCAAACGCTTTACTTGTGATGATGTTCAAAGGGATGATTTGCATTTTTACATTAGCTAAAGCATTTTATATCGTTAGCATATTCATGCACCTCGGGGATGAGATCCGGAACATGATTATGACCATTGTTGTGCCTTTAATGCTATTCGTTTGGTTCATTGGTGCTTTCTTGTGGGATGGAAATTCCTACAGAACCATGCGTAACCGTTACGATAAACACCACGAGCAGAAAACACTACCCCAAGAGGAAAAAGCTGGAGATACGACGCAGCACGGCCTGGGTTAATAGTCTGTTATAAAAAATTTTTGTAACCATCGCCAGCATAATTTTGCGGCGATGGTTTTTTGTTGCACGAATGGACAAAGTTTTACAATTCCTATCTCCGTTAATGTTGATTCGTGTAATTCCTTCCTGATAGTTATCGGGATTAATTCGTGTCATCATGAATAAAAAAGCTCTCTTCGGAATTCTTATTGCGCTGGCTATACCATTAGTCGCTTATTTCATAATGCGACTGGTACCTACAGTTACGCCACCACACCGTGTTTTTTTTGATTCAGTTACCACAAATATTTCAAAGGGCAAGGAGGTCGTTGATACTGTTTGGAGCCGCGTACCGGATTTTTCTTTGACCAATCAACTCGGGCAAAAAGTTTCATGGAAAGATTTAATGTATCAGAAGAATGACAGTACCGTTGAAGGCAAAATTGTAGTGATCGATTTTTTCTTTACACACTGTCCTACGATTTGTCCAACAATGACACGGAACATGAAACTACTTCGTGATAACATTAAGAGCAACGATGCAGCCGGTAATCGTGAAGCTGATTTTGTGCAATTCCTTTCTGTGAGTGTTGATCCTGAAAGAGACAGCGTCGCGGAACTCAAAAAATGGGCTGATCGTTTCCAGATCAATCCACAAAACTGGTGGTTGTTAACAGGTAATAAAAAAGAAATTTATGATTGGGCAAAGAACGGGTTAAAGCTTGCAGTTGTTGACGGTGGGAATGTCGATAGCAACTTTATGCATCCACAATTGTTTATGTTGTTGGATAAGGACAGAGTGATTCGTGCAAGAAGGGACAAGGACGGCAATGTGAAAATGTATAATGGACTCGACTCAGCGGACCTGAGAAATATTGCAGAAGATATCGTGTTATTGTCTCTTGAAAAAGATCCAAAACACAAATCGCCGCTGGCAGGTAAACTGGAATTAATTGCAATTGTGTTTGCCGTAGCTATAGTTGCTATTATCCTGCTGGTTCTATTTATGAAAAAAGAAAAGAGTGCATGATGCTTACATTGACTAAGAATGATAAAAGAGCTAGAATTATCATTTTTTCGTTTTCAATTGTTGTATTCGTTCTTATATCCGCACTTGGAAAATATAAGCTCAATGTTGACCTCGGGTTTGATGAACACATTTTTGCGAAAGCAAATGCCGTCATTAATTCGATCGTTGCCGTTTTGTTGTTAGCAGGATTATTCTTTGCAAGAACAAGAAGATTCACTACGCACAGGAATATCATGCTGACGGCAATGGCTTTGTCAGTTTTGTTTTTACTAAGTTATGTGCTGCACCATTTATTTGCCGGCGAAGCAAGGTTTGGTGATGCCAATCATGATGGAATTGTAAGTGAAGCAGAGAAAATTGCAGCAGGTCCGATCCGATATTTCTATTACGTTCTTTTAGGCACACATATTTTGTTAGCAGGAATTGTTCTTCCATTTATCTTATTTACCGCTTACAGGGCATTGATCAACGAAAACGCTGCTCATAGAAAGCTGGCAAAAGTTACATGGCCTATTTGGTTGTATGTCGCGGTTACAGGGCCGATAGTTTATTTGATGATTAGTCCTTACTATTAATCTTGGTCGATTTTAAATGTTACGATTAAGGGCTTGTGGTCACTATAAGCAGTCCATTTTTCATAACTTCCCACTTCAACATGTTGGAGCCTTTTAACGAAATAATCGGAAGCAAAACAATAATCAATGTGGTAAGGCTTGTCTTGGTGCCTGTAAGTGAAAAAGGTGGGATGATTTTCTTTGCCGTGTTCTTGTTTATAAAATAGATGATAGACACTGTGAATTCCTTTCTCTGCTAATTTTTGTACAACAGAAGAATGATTGCTTTCTCTGTGTTGTTTATCCCAAATTGTATTACTATTGAAGTCTCCTATGAGAAGTGTATTTCTATCAAGCAAATCTTCATAAAAGTGAATTGCTTTCCAGACTTGCTCAATATACTGGCCTCCTTTTTCCATTGGGTTATTTGCCCAAATTGCAAAAAGAACAAATTCAAAGTCTTTTCCGGTAACTAAAATTGGAAGTATTGTTTTTAAAGAATCATTATGGCAGTCAAGTAATTTAAATCTGTATTCACTAAAAGAAAACACTGCAAGTCCTTTATTAGGATTACTTCCGTGCCATAGTATGTCGGTAGGTTTTTGTGAATAAAGATCAAACTGAAACCGATCGGGTCTTTCACATTCAGGAACAATTACTATATCAGGTTTCAGATCCGCAATGACTGGCAATTTTTTTCGAAAAGCCATATTGCAGTTCCATGTAACAATTTTCATAGAATTTTTAATTACTTCTTCTTAATCTGCAACTCCTCCCACGGCGTACTTCCATCTTTTTCTCTCGTAAAAACAAAATCATCTGATTCCTGTATCACAATTTCTGCGGTGGTATAAACAATATTACTATCTAATAAATGTCCGCCAAGAGTTTTGCCTGTGCTGTCGCTGACACTGATATGAATATGAGAACCATTAACTGAAACTGTTCCAATTAAACTTACAATCTCAAAATGACCTGAGCCTTCGCTTCCTTCAGGTTGGTTTGCGAAGCGAATGTTGTAATCTGTTAAACTGCCAACGCCACAACTGATCCATCCTGCCTGGATATTATTTGCTTTTCCAAAAGCTTCAATTTCTTTTTTAAGATCAGCTCCAGGCTTTAACCTAAAGGCGTGTGTTTTAGTCATTGTATGTTGGCAAGAAAAAAATATGAGAGAAAAACAAATGAGTAAATAGAATTTCATCCTGCTAATTAATCAAAATCCTAACTCTTTCGACGGGTCCCAAAACTTCTTTTCAAAATTTACAACCTTATCATCAACCACTTTGATCCCTTCTTTCTCCAGCAATTCCTGCATTTGTTCGGGATAAGCGAAATGCATTTTGCCACTCAGCATTCCGTTCCTGTTCACAACTCTATGCGCAGGTACTTTTGGACGAACACGAAAGGAACCGTTCATGGCCCATCCCACCATTCGTGCAGAAAGCTTCGTTCCTAATGCAGCAGCAATAGCGCCATAAGAGGTTACGCTTCCTTTTGGAATTTGTCGTGCTACCTCAAATACTAACTCAAAAAAAGATTCGTCTTTTTTACCTGAAGGCTTTACACGCTTTAATTTTTCAGAACGAGATTTTTTAGGAGGCATTATCGTTGGATTCGTTTTTCTTTCTCTGTTCTAACAACTGCGAACGTTTGGGTTCAGCAACAGCTTTGTAATCATAGGGGCAATTCTTACAGCCATTACCACAGCAATAGCCTCTTTCTAAAAGATATTTCGCTGTAAGCACAACAAATCCGTCGTTGTTGAAATAATAATCATCATCCGTCAATTCCTGCTTCATCTTTTAAAAATTGTTGTAAGGCAATATCCATTTCTTTCGAAGGTAAAATTTCAGGTAGCGAAAAACATAAATAATGCACTCTCTTGCTTTGTGCAATGTCTAATGACTCATAATGTGTGACGATCCGTAATTCAGGAGCAATTCCCGGTGCTGCATATACATCATCAATGTCCTTATGCAAATGGCACCCATACATCTTAATAACTTTTTTTGTGAATTGATACAAATCGGGACTGTCGGTTTTTAAGTGAATCTTTCCATTCGGTTTCAATACCTGGTAATACAAACGCAAAAACTTTGGATGGGTCAATCGTTTTTTCGATTTGGAGACTCTTAATTGTGGATCCGGAAAAGTGATCCATATCTCCTCCACTTCTTCCGTTGCAAAAAATTCAGTTATGCGGTCAATCTGTATTCTTAAAAAAGCAACATTATTTAAATGATATTGAATCGCTTTTTTAGCACCCACCCACAAGCGATTACCTTTAATGTCAATTCCAATAAAATTTTTGTTGGGATAAATTTGTGCGAGTCCAAGTGCATATTCTCCCTTGCCGCAAGCCAATTCTAAAACAACAGGATTTTTATTTTCAAAGAAGTCGCTCCATGTTCCCGGCATCTTCACAGGAAACTGCAATACATTCGAAAAGGTTTCCAGCTCCGCAAACCTTACCAGCTTTTTTTGTCCCATCGTAAATTAAAATGAATTGCTGCTTACTTTTTAGTGTACATCAGTTCAGCAACTTTTTCTTTGTCTTCTTTTTCTTTTTTCAAATCGAACATGGTGCCAAACACACGGTCCCAAATTGTAGTGCTAACTCCAAATCCTTTATGTTCATCTTTATAATGATGCAGGTGATGATTGCGCCACAAAGGTTTCATCCATTTAAAAGGAGGATTCCATGCATGAATGGCATAGTGCATCGACCCGTACATTAAATAACCTAAAATGAAACCTCCAAAGAATACAAAAGCGTTTTCTCTTATCGCCAGGTACATCAAAGCAAAAAGCATCGAAGAAATAATTAAGCTTGGTACCGGTGGCATAAACAAACGTTCTTTATCTCTAGGAAAATGATGGTGATTGCCGTGCATCACATAAATAAATCGTTGTGCTTTTTCACTCTCAGCTATCATATGAAAAACCCAGCGATGCATAATGTATTCAAAAAATGTCCAGAAAACCATACCTCCTAAAAAAAGCAACGCCATTTTGCTAGCAGTAAATTCGAATCTCGACCATGCATAGTAAGAAAAACCAATGATCACCGGTAGGTACATTCCCCAAATGACAAGAGGATGTGTTTTCGTTAAAAATTCCAAAGCTGGATTTTGGAATAATGTCGCCTGTCCTTTATTATGAATCTTCTCGAATTTCATGGCTAGGTGTTTGGTGGCAAATTTACAAAGTAGAGGCAAAATGAGACCATGCATACCTCTTTCAATTGTTAAGTTTGAGTCAGATTTAATCGGTATGGGTCATAAAATAAGGGACTAACATGTCTTTTGTAGCTTAAGAAAAAGAAGAAAAGAAATAACAAGAAATAATTTTTTTGAGCGAAGAGTATGCTATTAGCGGCGCCTGTTGTGTCACTCACTTGTACGTTCGGTAATTTATTCGCCATTGTGCAATAGCATCATTGTTTCAGCAGTTCGTCAATGCGAACAAACTGGTAGCCTTTGTTTTTAAAATATTGAATCAATTGAGGTAGATGATCGTAAAATTTGTCGGTTCGTTTGGTATCTGTTCCAATATGCATTAATAAAATAAATCCGTTCATTCCAGATGCATGTTCCAGTTCATAATTAATAATGGATTGATAAATCGTTTTTGAGCTCCTATAATTCTTTTCATCCGGAGTTGTATAATCGGCATGGCTTAAAGTACCCGGAGTATAATTAATTAACTGCAGGTTCATTTCTTTTGTCCACGAAGCAATTGAATCATTATACCATTCATATGGAGGAAGAAAAAAATGTGCAGATGATTTTGCGATCCCAAACTGCCTGAGCTCTTCATAATTTTTTTGAAGATCTGATCTGAATTGTTGTTTTGTTACCAGCAAACTATCCCTTTTGCTCCAATCGCAATACAATAGATGTTCGTTGCTATGTGCCCCTAAATAATTTCCAGCTGCCTTCAGTTGCTGAATGTTTTTTTTGAATGCTGCATTGCGATAAAATCTTCCAGTAAAAAAGAATGAAGCCTTTGTGTCATTTTGCTTTAAAGTCTTTGAAATGAATTCTCCACCTTCTGCAAATTCATCACCTGTAAAGACAATCGCTAATTTCTTTTGAGTGGTATCACCTCTAATGATGGCACCACGATTCAGTGTGAAGCCCCTTTGAGGGGCGAAACTTTTTTTGTGTACTCCGCCTCCTTCGCAGCTAACAAATAAATAAGCGATGCTGTTCCATCCATGGTTGGTTCATTAGTGGAGTAATCGCCATAATCATCATGATAAACTGCAAGATCACTTTGAAATTCTGCATATTCATCCGGCTGGTAAAGCGTAATGCCGATTAAATTTTTATAGATGCTTGTGTACACCGGACCATCAACTAAACCTCCATCAATTGGATAATGGCCAATGTGTGTAAAAGCGGAATGAGGATCGGATGGCGTATCAGCATTAGCGGGCAATCCATAAACCATGCTTGTTCCCCATGGATTGCAACCAAAAAGCCAATCGAAATTTGCCTGCTCTAATTCATCAAATTGCTTGTCGTTGGTTAATTGTTTATACCAATAGCATTGAATAGCAAACGAAGTTGTAAGATTATTGCTGCACCAAATAAAAGGAATGCCGCGATAGAAAGCATTTTGCTTTGCTTTGTTCCAAACCTTTTGAATGCCTTCACGATAGTAGGTTATTATCGTGTCTTTATTCTTCGGAAAATTTTGAATAAAGTCTTTTACATATCCTGCTTTCGGCGAGTGATCTCTTTGCATCATTTGCCTTGCTATCTCATAGTGCCCTAAATTGATGAAAGGATACCATTGATAATGTCGTGCAGTATCGGCACCCAACCATGGAGTGATCTTTTCTTTTTTAGCATAGGCAACTGCGTTTACGAGGTAATATCCATTGTCAGTTCTTTTTGAATTACGAACCATATCATGAATAGCCGCATAAGCAAGTTCTAAATCATCAACCCAATTGTCTTCGGCATAGATATAAGGGGATTTCACAGAAACAGTCTGTGTAACTCCGGGTTTTTGCAAAGCAAATTGCAAAGCATCCAACGCCTTTTGATAGTAGTCTTTGTTATTGTTTGAAAATGCTGGATCGGTTTTAAGTGACTGCGCTAATGCAAATACTGAAGCAAATTTTGCGGCAGTTGAGGACGTTCCCGTGGTGTTATTCATAAACTTTCCTCTCTGTTGCGTCTCTCCATTTATAAAATAAACGGGTCGCTCATAACCTTTTCCATAAAATGAATCTTCTTTTGGTATTCTCATTCCCTGGTGATCCCGATCATCGCCAAGTTGATTGAACATCCAATCGCTTTTTGGATTCATTTTCAACAACCAATCCAATCCCCATTTGGCTTCATCTAAAACATCGGCAACTCCATTTTTGCCGTCAAGTCCGTTGGCTAATTTTTCATCTGTAAATACGTGCGGAAAATCTCTATAAGCCATCAGTAAATGATAAGTTGCGTTTGCCGATGTTGTTGAATATTGTAAATAGTCGCTTGCATCATGCCAGCCGCCAACAACATCAATATGAGTGCTGTCCTTAATGCCTGCTTTTTGTCCATACAAAACATAGCCATCATGCGTATGGCAGCTGTCCTTTAAAAACGGATTAAAGCCGCTTCGCTGTTGACGCATATAACGCAAACAAAAATCAGCAGCACCCTCATAAACATTTTCGCCAATAGTAAATTCAGGTGACTTTGTTTTTCCAACCTGCAAATAATATTTTCCGACTTTCTTAAAAGAAGAAAAATTCAAACGGTAGGTTTGAGAAAAGGGTCCATAGGAACCAAACGCCTTCCCCGCAGATCCATTAAAGGCAATTTTTTTCGTTTCAGCATTAACCAACTGGAAAGTTTTAATGGCATCATTTGTTTTTGAACACCATACAGCCACTTTAACCCCGTTGGGTTTATAACCGAGGTAATTAATTCGTATCCACGGGTTTTGGTCTGCACCTTTTTTTGAGAACGAAAACAAACAAACTAATGCCAAAATAATGGAGGAAGGGACAAGCAATTTCATGGACGGAATTTACAACAATGATGAATAGAATTGCCTGACGTACAAGAGTGCGACGCAACCGACGAGCAATAGTAGCAATGTAGTTTGGTTCATAATTTTTCTTTGCTGACCATCCTTCCTTCATTTCACTATAGATAAGCTCAGGCTAAAGATCAACTCTGCAAATAAAAATTTTACCTACAACATCTGGCATCATACTTACATTTGACGACTCAAATTTTTCTTCATGAAACTGGTTTCTTATTTAAGAGAAGAACACGATCAGCTTGCGGTTTTGATAAATGGCTTGTTGTATGATATGGAATATCTGCATCCCGATTTGCCAAATAGCATGGGTATGTTTTTAAATTATTGGGAAGATGCTTTGCCAATTGCAATAGGCGGTGCTGAAATGATTGAAGAAGGAAAGATTGCACAAGGGAAAGGAGTCCCATTTGACAGTGTTGAAGTGCTATCGCCGATTCCGTTTCCAAGTTCTTGCAGGGATGGATACGCATTTCGCCAGCATGTTGAAGCAGCGAGAAGGAACAGGAAGGTTCCGATGATACCGGAGTTTGACCAGTATCCCGTTTTTTATTTTACCAATCACCATAGCGTTAAAGGACCAGGAGAGATTTTATGTATGCCCGATCATTTGAAGAAACTGGATTTTGAATTGGAAGTTGCGATTGTGATTTCAAAACATGGAAGAAATATTAAGGCAGAAGAAGCAAATGAATACATTGGCGGTTTGATGATCATGAATGATTTGAGTGCGAGAACATTGCAGATGGAAGAAATGCTTTTGAATCTTGGCCCGGCAAAAGGAAAAGATTTTGCAACTACTGTCGGCCCGAGCCTTGTCACCCTTGATGAATTGGAATCTTTTGAAGTATCGTGTAAAGAAGGGCATGTAGGCAAAAGCTGGAATTTAAAAATGGTGTGCCGGGTAAATGATGTGCAGGTGAGCGAAGGTAATTTGAGTGATATGGACTGGACATTTGCAGAAATCATTGAACGGGCATCTTATGGTGTTGATCTTTATCCGGGGGATATTATTGGTAGCGGAACTGTTGGTACCGGTTGTTTTTTAGAATTGAATGGCACAGGAAAATTGAATGACCAGAATTATGAGGAGCAATGGTTGAAAGCAGGTGATGTTGTTGAACTGGAAGTTGATCAGTTAGGAATTCTTTCAAATACTATTGTTGCTGAAGAAAGCGATTGGAGTTTGTCTGAACCTTGATTTGGGTGGATTTGAAAAATTATAGAGAAAATAGACTCTAGCTATATAAAAAAGAGTCTTCAACAATTGAAGACTCTTTTCATTTTTAATAAGATCCCTTTAATCCACCCAAATCAAGGTTCAAATTATACTCGCACTTTATTCATTCTGCGAATATTTGCATTGCCCTTGTTCTTCACTTTTCCAAGAAAATTATCTTTCACTTTCAAATCTTTTTCTGCATTTACTTCTGCGCTGCCAACACCGGTGTTCTCAATGTTCATAGTTTGAACTACAAAATTTCCGGCCTGGAAAGAACCGACGCCGGTATTCTTTACAACTGCTTCATCGGCCTTGCCGCTTAGCTTTACATTACCAACGCTTTTGTTTTCAAGATCAAGCTTTTTAGCTGTCAATTTCAAATCAACATTACCTACACTTTTTGTATTGAGGTCAAGATCATCAAAAGAAAGTTGCTCTTCTGACATAACATTCCCCACTGTTTTCAGATCGAGTTCTTTTAAACTTTTGAAAGTAACATATACCCGCATTTTGTGTGCATTCTTCAAATTTTTGTTCTTTAATTTTTCCATATCAATCACCAACTTATTTCCTTCATTGTGAACATTAAAATATTGTTGCAGGTTTTCGTCCGCTTCAATTTTTACACTTTCTTTAGTGCCTTGTGAGAGCTTCAATTCATAGACTCCGCTTGCCTGGAGTGCACTAAAAGAAGATACGGTCACATCACGGGTCACTGATTTACCATCGCCCTCAATGGTTTCTCTTTTGTTATCATCCTGTGCATGCGAAAAGCTAGCGAGGAATAAGCCAGCAAGAGCAGTCAAAAACAATTTTTTCATACAAATAATTTTAGGTTTATGGTTCAATAACGAAAGTTTTCGTAAAACGAAGTAAGCCTTATTTTGTTACAGGATTTTTTAAAATAATTACCAGCGGCGGAATTGTGGGCTGAAAGGTTGGAAGCAGTTTGTCGCTTGTTTTGTGCAAATTGCAGTTATGGTTTTGGATCTTGCACAATTATCGACAGCCGAAAAACAATATTACCTGCAACATGTAATAGCACCGCGGCCAATTTGCTTTGCTTCTACCATTGACAAGGATGGAAACGTGAACCTAAGCCCGTTTAGCTTTTTCAACATGTTTTCATCCAATCCGCCCGTTGTTATTTTTTCTCCTTCAAGAAGGGTAAGAGACAATACTACTAAACACACTTTGCAAAATGTGATGGAAGTTCCTGAGGTGGTTATCAACATTATTGGCTACGATATGGTTCAACAGGCATCTTTATCAAGTTGTGAATTTCCTAAAGGTGTTGATGAATTTAACAAGTCAGGATTTACGAAAGAGGCAGCAACCATTGTAAAGCCGCCGATGGTAAAAGAAAGCAAAGCAAAAATGGAGTGTAAGGTTCTTGAAATAAAAACGTTGGGCGAACAAGGTGGAGCGGGGAACCTTGTCATTTGCGAAGTGTTAAGAATGCACATTAATGATATTCTTCTTGATGAGAACAAAAACTTCGATCAAACAAAGCTTGAACATGTGGCCAGGCTGGGAGGCGATTGGTATTGCCATGTTTCAAAAGAAAATTTATTTAAAGTACCGAAGCCGAATATTAAGCTTGGAATTGGCTTTGATGCTTTGCCGGAAAGTATTCGGCATAGCAAAATATTAACCGGCAACCATTTGGGGCAATTAGCAAACGTTCATGAAATGCCCCAGGTGTATCCATCTTTTGATGATGAACATCTGAAAAACATCATTCAATACTTTTCAATAAATCCTGATGAGATGGAGAAAGAACTACATCAATACGCTGGCCGATTGTTGGATGAGGGCAGAGTAGATGATGCATGGCAGGTGCTGCTTGCTGACATTTAATTTTTGCAAAAACTGCAAATCAAGCAAAACTCTTCACAGTTTTTTACATAAACCAATTGTTACCTGGGGTTACATTTTGCGTCCTATTGATAACTAATAGTTGGGATGAGACTTCAGCAAAACTCAATTAGAAAAGTTGCCTTAAAGAAATGAGCTTAGTCCTGATATTAAAACATAGGTTATGAAAAATACAGTTCAACAGGAAATTTTGCTAATGACGAACAGCAGCCTGTCAAACAGAAACCTTCGCGAAAAAAACAGCACAGAATCCGCTAAGCATTTTTCTAATGTTGAACGACTTGAACAAGCTTGCTGGAACGGAATGCTGGATGAATTTCTTCCCGGCCTGGTAGTGCATCTTGAAGGCAGAACGCTTTTTATGTGGGAAATTCAAACCGCAAAAAGCTTTTTACACATTGATTTGTGCGATCAGGTTCCTTCATCAAATAAAGAACACTCTATTGATCCTTATATTTTCCTGAGCCACTTAAACTTTAATTAAGCTTTCAAACTTTGTTTTCTGTTCTCGATTCGCTGCCGCAAATATTTGAAGAAACGGGAACGTTCTCTCTCACTAACAGTACTTATTAACGTAGATTTTCTTTTCAAATTCTGAATATGCTCATGCATATTATCGCAGAAACGAACATCGTTTGTTTGAAGGAAATTCAAGACATTGTGAATTAGAAAAGCCATTTTGGTTCCGTCAAGCGTAACTAAAATATTCCCCTCCAGAATCAGTATCTCGTTAAAATACATCTGGTACTTGCCTAAACGGTTATTCAAATTGTCAACTGAATATTTATAACCCTCTGTTGCCTGGTATTCCAAATGAGAAATTAATTTGTCTGCTGCATCATACAAGGCATAAATTTCATCGGAGTTGGAGAAAATGTTTGACTCGTAATAGTAATCGATCTGTCGAAGTGTACTGTTGATGCTTTCAATATTCCAAAGTTCTTCCGAATCCAATTGATTATAATAGCCTAATGCTTTCTGGCCCAGGTCCCAATACTCATCAGGGTAATCGTTCAGGCTGAACTTTTTTGTAGCGAATTCCGGATTTTGCAAAATATTCCTCATCCAGAAATAATATTTAAAGGCAGCAATTTCCCGGAAATTAAAGTGATGAAAAATGGGAATGTCTTTCGCCAGGAAAGTCATGGATTTTTGTTTGAACCCATTCATGTATTTTACCTGTTGTACAATATTGGACAAATACTCATCATACTTAAATGCACGAGGATTTACAAAATTACCCTTGAACATAAAAGCATCTGACTTCAAACTAAGTAAATTATCAAGCGATAAGCTGTATTGGACGCACAATTTGTAAACTTCTTCAAGGCCTAAAGCTTTCTCGCCCCTAATTCTTCTGTAGGCACTGTCTGTACTTACATCAAGTATCTGTGCCACTTCATCAACCATTGAAATATGTGATGGCAGCTTGGCTTTTACGTGTTGAAAGATTTGTATTTGCAATTCAGAGGTTGACATCAGCGTACAGCAGTTGTATGAGTTGGTATTTTTTTAAGAAGGATGTTGAAGAAAATATTTCTTTGCTTTTCGCTTACATTGCTAAGGATAGTGGCTCTCCGCATCAGTGTCTGGAGTTTTGAATACACATCATTGCAAAAATTTTCGTCCTGTGTTACCATGTAATTCAAAACATCATAATTAAGGTACAATATTTTTTTGCCATTCAATGTGGTCATGATCGTATTGTCCCCAAGGACTACACGATTGTAATAAAACTGGAAATTTGATTTTTGAAAATCCGGATTCTCACCCGGATAAAATTTACTGCCGGCATCAGCTTCAATTCTTAAATGTTCAATTGCACTTCTTAAAGCATTGTATATTTTTTCTACATCCTCATCCGAAGCAAAATAACCTGCTTCGCGGTAATACTCAATTTGCGAAATTGTGCTGTTGACACATTCCGTGTTCCAGATTTCAATAGACGGAATTGCGTTATAACTGCGTATGATCTGCTGGCCCATATCCTCAAGCTCCTGGGGAAGAATGTCCATCGAAAACTTCAGATGCACAAAATCAGGGTGTTGAAGAATGGATTTCATCCAAAAAAAATACCGGAAGGCAAACAAAGGCCTGAATAAAAAATTATGGAAGATGCCAAAATCCTTTGTTAGGTAAATGATTTCCTTTTGATCAAAAGAAGCCACAAGTTTCAAGTTATGAAGGATATCCCTCAGGTAAGATTTAAAACTGTAATTCTCATTATTGAGGTTAAATGCAGTAAAAGAGACCGAGTTTTCTTTATTGTTCAATATTTGATCCAAAGAAATGCTAAACGCTTCACATAATATTTGGGCTTCATCCAGAACCAGCGGTGTTTCACCCCTGATTCTTCTATAAGCACTGTCATTGCTAACATGAAGCAACTCGGCCACAACATCAGCAAGAGAAGTTTCGATTGGCAGCTTTTCTTTAATACGCCTGAATAAATATTCCTGCATTGAGCCGTTCTGTGTTTAGGTTGTTTTGCAAAAACTGCAACTGTTTTGATCGCTACAGTAAAGTAAGGGAAATTATACAAACGGGCAATTACCCGGTTAGCAGCATTTGCAAAAAACACCAACCCCGCCCGGTGCAAACCATAATTCAATTAGAAATCTCCTTCCTGCGAGAATACTTTAGTTCCAGATTACACAATTACTCACAATTAACACCGCTGTTATGAAAAAATTATTCTCTGTAATGTTGGTTATTATTAATCTTAACTGCTTTGGCCAGTCGAAGAATTGGTTTGTATCATTTTCTATTGCACCCGTTTTCGGAGGACCTTCAGCGTCCCTGAAAAGCCAAATGAGAGCACAAGGTTATGGCGACCATGCTGAAAGTACCTTTGACCTTTTTGGTTCAGGTAATACATCTTATCCACGAGGGGGGTCAGTCGCTTTTCTTGCCAGAGGAGGCAAAAAAATTAATGATCACAAATGCATTTACTTCGTTGCCGGTATTTCCGAAAAAGCAACTATTGAGGGATTTCATGCCCAGGGCTGGAGTGATGGATTTTTTGGCCTGTTTGCAGGTACTTATGGCGAACATGTGAGTGTAAGTTATACAACCTACCAACTTACCGCGGGCTACATGTATTCATTTCCCAATTCAAGAGCTAAGATTGGAGTCGGGCCATCTGTTTACCTGCTTAGCTATAGCAATGCTTTCAACTACATAAAGAATGAAACTCATGCATCTCTTGTGCCTGGTGCTTCTTTCACCACAAGACTTCCGCTTGGAAGAGAGAAGAAACTGTTTGGGATTGAATTGGTTTTTGAAGGCAACATGGCGCCGCCGGTAAAAATGAAGTCCGATCATACTGAGGGTTTCGAACCAAAAAGCGCCAATATGTTTTCGGCCAATGCGGGTTTTGCCTTCACGTTCCGGAAATAAAATTTAAATCTTTAAACACACTGCTATGATTCCCGCTATTATCCTGATGCTTATGCGTCGGTTTCAAAGGACCTATCCTCAACAATTTCTTGTAATGAAAGCCAAATTGTTTTATGCCGTAAAAATCCTGTTTTTCATGGTTGTTGTTTTCCTTCTTGTTTTGATAACAAAAGCACAGGAAAAAAACCTTGACTATACTATTAAAAGAAACGGCAACAAGGTTGGTAAAATGAATGTGAGGGAAGTAAAGGAAGGTGGTAAGATCAGTTTGCAACTTCAATCCGACATCAAAACCAGTTTCATTTTTACTTTTTCGGCAAAAGGAATTGAACGAGCTGAATATGACAATGGGACACTGGTTTATTCATCTGTATATCAGAAACTCAACGGCAACGAAAAAGTAAACAAGCAGATAAAGTATGTTAATGATGGATATATCATCAATACTAATGGGAAAGAAGAAAAGCTTGTAAATGTAAAGATCCATTATAACCTTCTATGCATTTACAATCATGAGCCACTAAAAACGGGTTTGATCTTTTCAGACAAGTACCAGAAGTTTTTACCCATTTACAAAATCGACGAACATCACTACAGAATCAAATTTCCTGAAGGAAGCACAAACGATTACTGGTTTGAAAAAGGAGTGTGCAAAAAAATTGAAGTGGACCACACGTTTTACAGTGCTGTAATGGAATTAAACCAATAAATCAAACGCTATGCAAGCTATCACTATCATAGTCGTCATCTTAACTTACCTGGTTATATTGTTTCAATACAGGACAGCAACAAAAAACGGGGCCAGAGATATTGCAGATGCACTGGCTGACAAAGATTCGCTGCAATCATTAAACAGGCGAACCATTAATACAACTCCTTTAATGCTTTTGTCACTGCTTCTTTGTTTAGCAAGCCATCAAGATATTTTTTTTGATTTTAGTGGGAATGAAAAATTTGCGTGGATTACAATAGCCTTATCATGTCTATGTTTTTTTATTTCTGTTTATAGCGGACTTCGGGTAAGAACAATACACCGTGCAATTAAATCACCCCAGGAAGCAATAGTTTATTTGTCTTGCCGCATTCCGGGGCTGATGATTTACGAAATATTTTTTCGCGGTGTACTATTAGAAATTTTCCTTGAGCGGTTTTCAAATCCTGTTGCCATAATTCTCAACCTTGTTTTGTACGCAATTGCACATGCTTTTAGCTCACGCAGGGAGTTTTTGGGCTCGTTTCCCTTCGGACTTATGTTGTGTTATATCACAGTTCTGAATCAATCTATCTATCCTGCCGTATTGGTTCATTTATGTCTTGCACTTCCTTATGAAACCATTCTTTTAACGAAACGCCAATTACTAACTAAAAAGTTTTAGCCATGAAAATCTTTATAACAGGAGCAACGGGTTATATTGGGCATAGGCTGATGCTTGCTGCCGTCAGCAAGGGACATACAGTACATGCACTTGTTCGGAATTCCTCTTCTACACAAATCATTCTTCATCAGAATATCAGCTTTTTCAAAGGCGATATCACGGAATATAATTCAGTGCTGGCGGCGATGGAAGACTGCGATGCGGTTATGCATGCTGCAGGCATCACTCAATTATGGCATCCTGACCGAACCGTTTTTTACCGTGTTAACGTTGGCGGAACAAAAAATATATTGGAAGCTGCTTGTTTTCACAATGTGAAAAAATTTGTATTCACAAGTACCTGTGGCGTACTGGGCCCTTCTTTTAAATATCCCATTTCTGAAGAAGACCCACGCATTACTCCATTCGAGAATGATTATGAAATATCAAAACATTGCGCAGAAGAATTAGTAAAGGAGTATTCAAGGAGAGGATTGTTTGCAGTGATTGTTGCGCTACCAAGAGTATATGGTCCCGGTCCGTTGACTGATGGAAATCCTGTAAGCAAATTCATTGGCGATACTATTAAAAGAAAAATTGGTTTTATACCTGATGCAAAACAGGTAGTGGGCAATTATGCATTTATTGATGATGTAATTGAAGGACATTTCCTTGCATTGCAAAAAGGCATGGGTGGAGAGAAGTACAATCTCGGTGGCGAAAATCACTCTTACGAAGAACTCTTTGATAATATCCGTAAAGCTTCGGACAAGAAAATCCACGTGGTAACAGTTCCAAAGTTTTTATTCAAAATCGCAAGTGAATTTGTTTACGCGATAAGCCTTATTACAAGGAGACATACACATTTCACTCCAAAGATTGTTGATCGTCTTTACCAGGACCGTGCTGTGAGCTGTGAAAAAGCTGTTCGTCAATTGGGTTACCGCATCACACCTTTTGAAAACGGCATTCAACAAACTATTCAATTTTTAAAAAGTAAAAACTATGTGTAACAAATATGCTTTAATCACAGGTGCAAGTGAGGGACTTGGCAAATTCCTGGCAATTGAATGTGCCAGAAGAAAAATGAATCTGGTGTTGGCAGCTTTGCCTGGAAGTGGCCTTAAAAGTTTGCAGCAGTACCTCATTAAAGAATTCGAAATCGATGTGCTTTGTATAGAAGTAGATCTTTCAGAATACAAAAACTGTTACCAACTTTATCAACATGTAAAAGATGAAGGCATTTGTATTTCTGCTTTAATCAACAACGCCGGAATTGGTGGTACCTATCCTTTTGATGACAAGGACGCATGGTATTATAGCAAGATGATTGCGTTGAACGTAGCTACGCCAACAATTCTTTGTCGCTTGTTCCTTGCAGATCTTAGAAAGAATGCGCCTTCATTTATTATGAACGTGAGCAGTCTTGCCGGCATCTTTCACCTACCAAACAAACAGGTATACGGAGGAACCAAATCTTACTTGATTGGTTTCTCAGAAAGTTTAAGAAAAGAACTAATGGCGGATGATATTTCTGTTTCGGTGTTGTGTCCCGGTGGGATGAACACTTATTGGCAACTGCTGATGGACAACCGCATAAAAGGAACATGGATATCACGGCAATCTATTATGGAGCCCTGCAAAGTAGCTGAAATTGCTATCAGGAAAATGTTGGAACGAAAAGAATTGATCATTACTGGCTTTTGGAACAGGTGCTTTCTCTTTTTTAACCACCTGTTTCCTAGAAAGATCAAGAACGGAATTATGAACTATCAAATGAGCAAATTGAAAAGGAAGGAAACGCTTGCACCTGCTTTACAACCTCATTTTATAACTGCAAAAAACTAGTTTATGTACTTCTATTATTTCACGATAAAACAACACAGGCAAAACTATCAGCAGGTAAGTGGTGCGACGGCCTGTTTACAACCGTTACAAAACACTCTAAAATCACCAATCGTTCCATCGATTTCTACTTTAAAAACGCTAAAGACAAAACATACCATCTTCATGAAACAGGCAACTGTAAATTCAAAATGCACAGTTGCCAAACCAACTGCACAGGGAAAGCAAATTATATGGAGTTTAGGACTTGCTTATGAGTGCACACAGCTCTGATCAATAACACAGGAATTAACTCCGACGCTATACAATGTTTCGTCCAGCCTTTCTGAAAGCGTGGTCCCAGGCCTTGCTCAATGAAACCATCATTAACTAAAAACTTTTGTTATGAAAAGAAAAATTTTGCTCTGCACCATTTTGCTCACAGTTTCCGTAGTACTACGTGCACAAGTAGTTATTTCTGGTCGTATTACAAACAAACAAACCGGCGAACCAATTCCTTTGGCAAACGTAGGTGTAAAAGGGAAAGGCATTTTTAAGGAGGCCAATGATGACGGAAGTTTTAGCATTACTGTAAAGTCACTTCCTGTTACACTTTTAGTTTCTCACTCCAATTTCGAACAATCAGAAATTGCCGTAAACCAACAAGGCGAACTAACTATCACTTTAAATCCGTCGCCACCTTTAAGTGAGGTGATTATTGAGGGTGGTGGCGATTCCCGTATTCGCTCCAAGGTAATCAATATGCCAACTTCTTATGAAAGGATTGGACTAACGCAATTGCGAAATTCTCCGTCTGCTGATCCTTATGACCTGTTAGGATACTTAAAAGGTGTGTCGAATGTGCAATCAAGCATTACAATGAACACATTTAGTACCAGGGGCTTCAACGGAAGTGGAACAACAAGAGTGAATCAGTTTATGGATGGAATGAATACGACCACTCCGGGTCTGGGCTTTTCAGTAGCTAATTTTGCAGGCCTTACGGATTTGGATATTGAAAGCATTGAGTTATTGCCAGGCGCATCTTCTGGTTTGTATGGATCTGGAGGAATGAACGGAACTATATTGATTAACAGTAAAAATCCTTTTAAATACCAGGGTTTAAGCATTGTAGCTAAAGAGGGTGTGATGCATGTGAATGAAAACCAGGCAAGCGCATCGCCCTACCATAATTTTTCACTGCGATATGCAAAAGCATTCAATAACAAATTTGCTTTTAAAATTGGTGCACAATATTTAAAAGCAAAGGACTGGATCGCCAATGACAGCAGTAATTATGCTGGCGAAGGCCCGTATGGCCAAGTGGTTCCAGGAACAAGAGCCTCCGATCCCAATTATAATGGTGTAAATGTGTATGGTGATGAAGCTAGCACCAAAATGAAAAATGTGGCATCCTCTGTTCAGGAAGCAATAAGACAGGGCATATTTGGCCAAACCGGGATTGATGTAATTCAGTTAATGAATTCGAGTTTACCGGCTAACGCTACACTTGCTCAAATAAAAAGTTTTCTCCAGCCTTTTGGTTCAACAGGCGATATGCTAGCTCCTTACTATTACGGTTTGCGAAATAATTTGTTGGACAATAATGTATCGAGAACCGGCTACCAGG
>DATMIF010000050.1:0-42068 GCA_035554655.1 Flavisolibacter sp. | reverse complement strand
GATCTGTTTGTATTTGTCCGGCTTCAGCAGATGTTTCCACTCAAGAATGGTGGCTGTGAAAAACTGCACATACTCCTCTTGCTGTTGCATAAGCTAAAGAAACAATGCCTGTATGAAGAATGCAAGAGTACTACAGCGGTGTGTTGTTGGTGCAGCATCAGCACAGAGGCTATGAGGAACACCAACAACGGCGTAAAAAAAAGAGCAGTCACATGTAGATGCACTAAGCAACAATTCCATTTTTTATTGACATCATAGTCATGCCTACCCGGCTCCTGACATGCAGCTTTTCAAAAAGGGAATTCCTAAGTTTGTCAACACTCCTTTCTGAAATTCCTAAAATATCTGCAATTTCTTTGTAGGTCAATTCAGAAGATGCCAACTGTAAAAAACGTTCTTCTTTTTCGTTAAGCATTGAATGCCTTCCATTTCTTTTAGTATTATGATGTAGTTCGGCAAGATGCCTGGGAGTAATACTATCTGAAAAGTGAAAACCATATTCGATAACATCATAAAAAGCCCTCTGTAACTCTTTCTCGTCAATTCCTTTTTGTAAAAAGCTTTTGACGCCTTTGTTGAGTAAGCTGGTTAGTGTCAGGTCAAAAGCGAACATGCTTAATATAATGATACTTATTTGAGGATGCTGCTTATATAGCCATTTGGCTGTTTCAAAGCCATCCATTTCTTTCATTCGAAGATCGAGCAATAAAATCTCAGGTAGTGGATTGTCGATTAATTGCTGCTGAAGCTCTTTTCCGTTAGATGCTTCTAATACTACTGTGCAGTTTTCAAAGCTGTTTACAGTTCTGCATAGCCCTTTGCGGAAAATAGTATGGTCATCTACTATTCCTATGGTAATAGTTTTAGTGTGCATATGAAACGAATTTTTAGGAAGTTGAGATTAATGTTCATTAAACATAGTTCAAACACTTTGTTGAAAAGGTGATTTATCTCACATATAAGGGAAGATCAATTTTTTAAACAGCAAATAGAGAAAAATCTCCTGCGTTGTACGGGTAAATACGGTAAGTGAAGGAGAAAAATCGAAGTGCCGGAGTGAAGTTTTTCTATCTTTTGTTGATGGCCTGTGTTTTTAGCTTTGGACCATCAATAGGCCTATTGATCCGGGTTTCCGAAAACCGGAATTAAGAGTAGGACAACAAAAAAATTCCTTTTATGAAAAAAGTCATCTTTTTAATGGCCTTTTGTATATTATCTTTTATCCAAATTATGAACGCGCAAATTTGTGCAGGAGTTACAGCATTGGCATTTCCCCTGAATCCACAAGCTGAAAACTTTAGCTATTATGGAGTTCGGGTAGGACTGGAACATTTCTATACTCAAGACGTAACCGTAGTGGGTGGTATACAAGCTAATGATGGTGAGCCTGCTTTTTTGTGGTCACTAACAATACCTGCAGGTAGTTTAACAGCAGAAACATCAGCTACATACTTTCGGACAACGTATGGAGCAGAAGTTACTGTTGACATTCAATCTGTAGATCCTTGTCCGGAACCTACACCAGTTGATATATCGTATTTAATGCCTAAGCAAAGCGAAACGATAACAACACAAAATCAGCTTTATGTAAATTTTGTTAGTTCAACCGGGATCTTTCAAACATACCCAAATCTGCAAATCACAGACCAAAATTTAGAACTTCTGACTCTACAGGACACAAGTATAAAAGCCTTTATTGCTTCTGTTTCAGGGGTAGGTACACCGAATAAATTGGCTGTGGTATATAATGATTCGATTTCAGAATACATGTACTATTTCATAGAACGCTCTCAAGGATCGCCAATACTAGGAAAAGTATTTGATGAAACAAATACGCTGCTATATGAGACGACGCAGACATCAACTGCTTTTAGTCTCAGTTTTGCCTTTTTTGCGCCTAAAAGTTGCTTCGCCGGTTGTATGGAAGCGCAAGAAGATTATTTTGAAGATACTATCGCAGGGTGGATTTATTGGAATTTGAATCCATGGGTTCAGGTTGTAACCGCTGTAAATTGCCAGGGCTGTTGTAAAAAGTGGTGGAAAAACGGAGGTTGTGTGGGAACAGTAAAAAGTTGACAACAATTTAATCTAAATACTGAGATATGAAACTAACACTAAAGAGTAGTTTATTGCTTATTGTAACTGGGATGATCGTTTCTACATTATGTGCAATACCCAAAATTTTTAATAGAGATGATACTTTTCTTGTGCCTGGGCTTATTATCACAAGTGTTTTATTCCTATTGGGATTGATAGGAATAATCAAATGGATGATCAAAAAAAAATAAACTTCATGCTGATATTTCAAATCTATCGATGAAAGTCGAGGTGGAAGCTCATGTCTCATTACTTCAGATTTTGCTTCTATACTCAAGCAGGAGAATGTCCTGCTTGAGTGTTTGTTCCAAAAATTTTGTTGTATGCTAAAAAAGAAACTCTATATATTGGTTGTTTTTTTCTTTTTAGTAAGCCACAGTTACGCTCAAAACTCCCTTAATTTTTTCACTGTCAATGATAGTATCAAAAGAGAAACTTTAATCAGCCATCT
Organism: Flavisolibacter sp.; assembly: GCA_035554655.1. Taxonomy (GTDB): domain Bacteria; phylum Bacteroidota; class Bacteroidia; order Chitinophagales; family Chitinophagaceae; genus Flavisolibacter. The sequence continues at coordinate 39,520 of DATMIF010000050.1, read as the reverse complement.
TGTAAAACAATTCACTTCGACTTCCGAGTTTTTAGATGCTGCTATCAACTCAATTAACTCATTCAATTCACTCATCAAAAAAGAAAACTACCGAAATAAGATTACCTCATTTAACAACCCTACCAGTTCGGATATGGGTTTTAGCCTTGAAAACGAAATTCAATCTGCATTAAAGCCTTTACTTGCCAAAGCAAAAAATACTAACACTGAAAAGTTTTCGCAAGTGGTTTCATCCCTGTTCGCAACTCCTGCAAAGGCAGGCGTTGCTACAGCCAAAACTGTTGCACCGGCTATCAACCCTTTGTTCGGTACACTTTTTAGTTTGGTAGGCACACTAACCATACAGGAAAAGAAAATAACAAGAGATGATTTAGATTCCTTTATCAATACTACAAGCAAATATTTTGTACAGTATGAAAAGTTAAACCAGGCGAATAATTTATTTGATCAAAATATAGAAAGGCTAAACACCAAGCTTTCAGAACTTCAATTTGATATGAAAGAATATATGATGGACATGATCACCATATTGTATCCCGGCATTCTAAGACAACAATTTAAAACAGCCACAACGGAAGACCTGTTACTAAAATATCTCGATAAGCAAAAGCTCGATGACGCTATTAACAAGCTTCAAAGTTCGGGCCGTAGCTTTCAATATCCCTCCGATGGTATAAAATCAGCGAAGGACATTTCCAATACACTTCAGAAATTGTTTACAGAATATCAAAAAGTTTATACTGAGAATTACCAGCAAATAAAAAACATTCTTTTGCAGTCAAAATCACTCGGAAAGAGTATAAATATCCAGCAAGTAGATGCCTCATTAAAAGAATTAGAAGAATTGTACAACGATAGCAAAAACTCTGACGCATTAAGTTTAAGGTTTACCACACTGTTTGAGCGTTTGAAAACTTTGGTAGCGACAGAACAAAGCCTGGTAGCACAGAAATAAATACAATTAGCTAGTTTGGACCAATACTGATTTCATAGACTAAGTAGGCACCTTGACTGTTGATGCTTTTACCGGGGATAGTTTACGCCGTTGTTGGTGTTCCTCCAAGCTTTTGTGCTGTGGCTGCACCAACAATTGAATTTAGTGTCTAATCCATTACATGTGTGAGCCATCCAAAATTATCTATACCTGATTGGTAAAACATGGCAGAAGACCATTGATACTGCTCCGGCCACTGGCACACACCAGCTCTAACAAGGTTTTGATGCATATACAGAAGCTTTTGCCACAACACTTTTCTGCTCCACAGGTGAATACTTAAGGGATTGCGTTCCCACATTTGATACTTCCTGTCCTTTACATTCACTAAAAATGAAGGCAATACCTGCGGGTGATGTTTTTCAAGATCTGATTTGATTTGTTGCGCAGTATATTTTAAAAAGTCTCTTTGTACATTTTCTCTTTTGTGTTCAGATTGTATGATGTGAATGTGGTTGATCATAATTACGAAGCCATAAACTTTCACCCGCTTTTGCGCTACTAAAAACTTAAGACTGTCTAAGATGATTTGTTTGTGCTTGTCCTGCTTCAGCAGATGTTTTGACTCAAGGATGGTGGCTGTGAAAAGCTGTACATGCTCCTCTTGCTGTAGCATCAATTAAAGAAACAATGCTTGTAAAGAATGCAAGAGCACTACACCGGTGTGTTGTTGGTGCAGCATCAGCACAGAGGCTATGAGGAACACCAACAACGGCGTAAAATGGCGTACGTTTACCGGCTTGCTGCTGTGCTGGAATTTTTTGATTGTCAGCCTGGCAACTGAAGCCGATTAGAGAAACAAAGTACAAAATATATTCTGTTGCTCAATAGCGTAGTGTCGGCTGGAACTGCTGCTGATAAGCCAACAAAAGTTGATGCTGCGTAATGTCAGCCAGCATAGCAGAAAACCGATTGTTGTACGCATTCATCTGTCAGGTGTAGTGCCTCTTATTTCCAGTTTCGGAATGTTCATTTTCTTCACAGCATCAATATTTTTCACTCGTTTGCAATTGTCTATTCGTAAACGTTTTAGATGCTTTAATGTCAACAGGTCTTCAATGTCTTCTAATTTGGTCGTCTGCATTAACATCAATTCTTCAAGTCCTGTAATTGCTTTTAGTCCACTCAATGAAGTCACCGCACCCAAGTTTACACGCAAGAATTTCAGATTTTTTAAGTTCGAAAGCTCTGTTAAGTTTTGTCCTGTATAACGATTGAGAAACAGTCTTTGAAGCTGCACACAACCGAAAAGTGATTTTGCTTTCGGTCGCCATGTTAATGCAACACTTGTCAGAAACGGAAAAGCTGAAAAATCTATTTCTTTTTTGTCCGTTGTGTTGATTGATAGATGTTGCAGGTTCGTCAGAGTTTGAACTGCAGAATAGTCGTACTGCATTGACGGCGGATAATCATTTACCACCAGACACTTTATAGTTTTTGAATTTCTCAACGGTTCTAAATCTTTCCGCCGGTTTCTGATGTAATTAAGGTTTATTCCGTCTGCTTTGCCTCTGTCAATCAATTTCACGGCTTCGCTCAAAAGTTCCCCGTCTGTAAGATGTACAATTCTATAGTCGCCTTGCTGAAGAATATCTAACATTCATTTGTCAATTTTGGAGTGTCGCCCGATTGCGTACAACAGTTGTATTGGCGCTATTATACGCTATTACAAAATTGCTAAATAATTGATTGTCATCAAAAGTTGATTGCCCAATATTTATTGCGCATTGCGGCAATCAATACAGTGCCCGTTCTTTGAAGGAATATTTGGCCTCGTTGGCAAGCGTATGGCAATTAGTTCTGGAAAATGTTGTTGGAAAATTATCCGTAGATACAATCTCGGATAGCCTTAAGGTATGGAATGATACTAAGGCTAGCGGAGGGGAATAAAACGGTAATACAATAATGTGAATAAAACGGTAATACAATAAATTATAAAAGTTTAATCTTCGTAATAATAAAAGGTGTTTGAGGTTGGACAAACTAAAGGATATAATTTTTATTAGTCATGCTACCCCAGACGATAATGAATTTACCAAATGGCTTGCACTACAATTGATAGGATTGGGTTACAAAGTTTGGTGCGATGTATTTAAGTTGAAAGGTGGTGAAGATTTTTGGACAGAAATTGAATCGACAATAAGAGACAACTCTGTTAAGTTCTTGTATGTTCTTTCAAAGAATTCTAACAACAGAGAAGGAACGTTGAAAGAATTGACTGTAGCCCAGAAAGTAAAAAAACATCTCCAGCCTCAAGATCCATATTTTATCATACCGCTTCATATAGATAAAGATTTATCGTATGATGAAATAAACATTGATCTTGTACGATTAAATTCAGTCAATTTCAAGAAGAGTTGGCATAAAGGCCTATTACAATTAATTGAAAGATTACAAGAAGATCAAGTGCCAACCTCGGAAGATGCCAACCCTGATATTGTTAATCTGTTATGGAAAACGGTCTTATTAAAAGGTCGAAATGAAGTAGAAAAACTAGAACTATATTCATCCAATTGGTTTCCCCTAAGATCACTCCCTCAGACACTGTATTTTCACAAGCTTGCTCCCTTTCTTCCTCATAATTTTCCCATGTGGGAATGCAGATATCCGGCTCGCAAATACAAGGAGTATTTCGCAACATTTGCTGGACACTATGATTTTATGGAAGAACTACCAAAAACAGAGAGGTATGACCCAAAAAATTCAATTAAGGTTAGTGTTGAGGAAATAATCCGCGGAGAGTACGATACTCAATTTGTTAGTAGCCACGACGCAAAAAATATCCTTACTTATTTGATAAATCTTTCTTTCAGACATTTTTTCAAGTTGGCAGGCCTTCGGTCTTACAAAATGGCTTCTAAAAACATTGCGTTCTGGTTTCCCAAAGATGCCTTGGAAAAAGATAAGATTAATGGTGTTCTAATGGTTGGGAAAATGAAATATGGAAAAGACAATCACATTAATTGGCACTTTGCAATAAGTGGAAATGTGCGAGGAAACGATGAATTGTATTATGTGATTAAATCTCATATCATATTCACTTGGGATGGGAAGGCAATTATTCCCAAAGATTCTGTTCAGCATTCTGGAAGACGAAAGCAAGGCAAAAACTGGTGGAATAAACACTGGCGAGAAAAACTTCTGAATTTCATTTTATTTTTTTCAGATGAAGAAGGGAATATTTCTATTGCTGTGGGAGAGCAAGAGAGTATAACATTCTGCGCTTTGCCGATTGTTTTCGAAAGTCCTGTTACTTATAATGATCCTTCAGATGAAAATTTGCCGGAGGAAGACGACGATCGTGATGCAGCTGGGGATGATGAATATTTGGAAACAGAATACGAAGGCACTGAACTTGATAATGAAGAATCACAGATCAACCCCGAAGAAGATTATGACTGATTTGAGAAAGTTGATAAAAATTAAGGAGCCAAATATTCTATTCGGCCACAATCAAAAAATGGAGGATCCCAGAGATGGGCTTACTCTATTTGGGCCGTTAGAAAATAACAAGCCTTATGGAATAAGAAGTGGAGTAATTGCGACAAAAGATGGATTGAGAAAGTTCAAAGATTATTTGCATTTGATACAATCACCAGTTTTTAACGCAAATAACGTAACTAGGCCTGTGTTTCCTGGATTCGAAGCAGTATTTAGAATGCCTTGGGAATCCAATGGCATTATGCACATAGAGTTGACAAATGAAGAATTAGGGAAAGTATTATTTCATGAAGACACTTATAACAGGACATATGACACAGTTTCCTTAATTGCTAATAAAATCATTGCTGCTCAGGATGAAGACACATCTGCGGATGTATGGTTTGTTATTATTCCCGATGAGGTATATCAGTATTGCAGACCAAATTCAACGTTAAATAAGGATTTAATTCAAATAAAAAAAACTACGACAAAAACGAGAGCGAAAAAATTTATTTCAGAGCCTTCTTTGTTTCAAGAGGACAACAAAGAATCAGAACCTTATAAGTACGAAGCGAATTTTCATAACCAATTAAAGGCAAGATTACTTTTGCATTCTATTCCAACACAAATTTTGCGGGAAAGTACACTTTGTCCGAATGAATACCTTAATGCGTTTGGGTTTCCAAAAAGAGATTTCAGTAAGATAATGGCACATCTTGCCTGGACTATTTCAACTGCTGCATTTTATAAAACAGGTGGAAGACCTTGGAAACTTGCTGACATCAGAGAAGGTGTGTGTTACATTGGTTTAGTTTACAAACTGGACGAAAGGTCTGGAGACTCAAGAAATGCATGCTGTGCGGCACAAATGTTTTTAGACAGTGGTGATGGAATAGTTTTCAAGGGGGCAGTAGGCCCTTGGTACAATAAAAAGAAAGGTGAATTCCATTTGAAGGGTAAACAGGCTAAAGAGCTAATAGGAGTAGCAATGGAAACCTATCTCAAAAAAGAAGGCAAGCCTCCCAAAGAACTTTTTATACATGCTAAAACAAAATTCAATCAAGAGGAATGGGAGGGGTTTAGTGAGGCAGTAACATCCGAAACTAATCTGGTGGGAATAACTATTAAGACGAACGTGCCGCTAAAAATATTTCGACAAGAAAGCAAGTTCCCGATGCTCCGTGGATTAGCATACATCGAAAATGAGAAGAGTGCATTTCTTTGGTCAAAAGGGTTTGTGCCACGCTTGGAAACCTCAATGGCAATGGAAGTTCCAAATCCTCTCCATATTACTGTTTCAAAAGGAGCAATTGAAATTGAGACCGTTTTGTCGGACATTCTTGCTCTTACCAAATTGAACTATAATGCATGCGTTTATGCGGATGGTGAGCCTGTTACCCTACGATTTGCAGATGCAATAGGTGAGATTCTTACTGCTGCGCCTCTTGGAAATATGACTCCGCCTTTATCCTTCAAATTCTATATTTAAATAGCAAATTGCCAATGTAATTAAGATTTAGCTAATAGTGATTAGAAATAATGGTTCTCCTGTTAGAACTATTTCTTAGGTTTCTTTTTCAATTCTTTTTAGGTGGCGGGCATTTCGGGCCGCTCATTTCATTTCTCTTTCTGTATTCGGTTACTTTCTTAACCATCATGTTTTGAAAACCTAAAAGCAAGGTGTTCTGTCGATTTTCTCGTAAGTTCAACAAGTTTATACAGAAATAGGCGCCCCTGTCAAAGTCAATAGTGTTCGGCCTTAGATATATACGCCTAGCTCAGGTACTATGCATACATTATTGGGATGAAGGATGCACTAAAAAGAAGGCAATAAAGTAGGGAATGTTTTAGTTAGTCTATTGCTTTTGTTGGCTTCCTCAAAGAGTCGTCAGGGGACATCGTTCTTTAGAGAGTGGAAGAATACGTGGAACAGAGAATAGAAATTCAAAGTCAAGCTTTGTAAATTATTTTCTTTTGTCTGTCTTTTTATAATTTACCGAATCTAATATTTTAGAGAAGAATTCCTTGGGCGTTACTTCCAAGCCATCTATGATTTTTAGTAGTGTCCTTAACCTAATATCATCAAAGTTTCCTGATTCATAATTTGACATACCAACTCGTGAAACTTCAATATCATAAGCAAATAACTCTGCCGAAGTAAAACCTTTTTCTTTTCTAACGTCCTTGATTCTGTCACTTAGAGCATTAAAGAATTCGTCGTAATCAAAATGCCCGGTTGTGGCTTTCTTACGTTGTTTCCTATTGACTTTTTTAGCCATACCGCAATTAAAAGAATAGCCACAGTGTAAATAACTTAGTGTTATATACACAATTTAATTACCTCATTATATTGTGGTAAATTGTTTGTTTTTGCTAAATTTGTTTAACCACAGCTAAGTGTGTTTGTATCGCTTGCTAGTTGGGGATGGTCAAACTCTAGCTATAACCCCTTGCGCAAAACAAAGCTCCATACTACCGATGCGTTGCTTGCTCTTAAAGAAGGCAGGGAGGAGGGGTTGCAATATTTTTTTGACAACTATTACAGCTGTTTACAATTCTTTGCCCAAAAAATAATTCATGATCCGTTACTAGCCGAGGAGGTTGTTGCGGATGCGTTTATTAAGCTATGGGAGCGGAGAGCCATTTTATCAACTGAAGGTTCCATTAAATCTTTATTGTACACTACCGTTAAAAATGGGTGCATAGATCATTTGCGCAAGGTAAAAAGGATGCGGGTGAATGAGCTGGGCCTCCAATCTATTAACACTATTGAACCATGCGTTTTACATAGCATTGTTGAAACAGAAACGGTGCAGCAAATTGTGGACACATTGGAAAAGCTGCCACCCAAATGCCGCCAGGTGTTTCAATTGTTTTACCTGCAGGGAAAAAGCTATGACGAAATTGCCAGGGAACTGAATCTTTCGCCCCACACGGTACGCAGCCAAAAGCAAAGGGCCACACGCCTACTGAAGGCCATGGTGACAACAGCAGTGATGTGGTTCGTGCTCCATTTTTCCGGATAGCCAAAAAAATATTTCCTTCCCACTAATCAGTTCATCAAAATTGTTCGTGCTATACAGGAATATGAAAACGTGTATGTAAATTAGTTGTAATTTAATTGTATGAACCCCGCAGGCGGCCATGAAGAAGATATGCAAAAAGCCGAACGCATTGCTTATTTAATTGCCGGCCATTTGAAAGGTACACTTACCGAAGAAGAATCAAATGAACTGGATGACTGGATAACAGAAAGCAATGAAAACCTGGAGCTGTTTGAAAAGCTGACGGACGAAGACAATATGGAAGCCGCCATTGCCCAATACAATGCTATTGACAAAGGAAAGGGCGCCGCTTACCAAAAGCTGAAAAAGCAAATAAGAACAGGAGGAAGAAGGCAGGTACCCCTTTGGATTTTTTTAGGTGCCGCCAGCGTGTTGGTTATAGCCGTAATTAGCTGGCTGCTGTTGTTCCATCATGAAACCTTTAGAGAAAAACCGTTTTCTCATGTGCAAGACCAGGGCGAACTGCCAGCGGCAAGTGACCGGGCAGTTCTGACCCTGAGCGACGGCCAAACCATCATTCTCGATTCAAACAAAAAAGGTGTGCTTGCCAGTGATGGCAGCATAGCCATTTACCAAAACGCCGGTGGGCAATTGCAATACACCGGTACTGAGACTGCTATGAGATATAATACCGTTAATACGCCGAGGGGAGGCCAGTACCAGGTGGTATTGGGGGACGGAACGAGGGTGTGGCTGAATGCAGACAGTTATTTGAAATTTCCTGCAGGATTTAACGGCAAGCAGCGCAAGGTGGAGCTAAGGGGCGAGGCTTATTTTGAAGTGGCAAAGGATGCGGAGCACCCGTTTGTGGTGACGATACTTTCGGAGGCTGGAGCCGGAGCCACAGTGGAGGTACTGGGCACTCATTTTAATATCAATGCTTACGGGGATGAAGGGTTTGTGAAAACCACCTTGCTGGAAGGGATTGTTCGGGTGAGTGTTAACGGGAGCAGCCGAATTATTCAGCCCGGTGAGGAGGCTGCGATCAACTCCGCCATTACCGTTGCAAAGACGGATACGGCGGAAGCGGTTGCCTGGAAGAAAGGGAAGTTTTTGTTTAGAAATGCAACCGTGCATACGATAGGAGAGCAACTGAGGCGTTGGTATGATGTGGATGTTGCCTACGAAGGCAGGATTGACCAGCATTTTAATACAGAGGCGGACAGGGGCCTATCGCTGCAGCAACTGATAAGGGCACTGGAAGGCACAAACGAAGTTCGGTTTGATTTGCAAGGAAGAAAATTAGTTATTAAACCTGCGAAGGTTTTACGATAGGGATTAACCAAATAAAACCGTTCCGGTTGCCCCCGGAACGGCGAGGTTGAGTTAACCCTTTTAATAACAATCCTGACGGGAATTGTATTGATTAACCCAACAAAACAAAGCTATGCAATCAAAGATGCACGGCAAAAAACCACTGCTTGCTATGGTAAGGTTTTTACTGCTTATTTTTTTTACCAGTTTTTATTTAAAGGGATTTGGACAGGGCATTTCGCTAAAGCTTAAGAAGGCCCCGCTGGAAACTGCGTTCCGGCAGATTGAGGCGCAGGTGCCACAAAGGTTTGTATACACCAGCGAGATGGCGGAGCAGGGGCATGCTGTGACGATGCATGTTGAAAAGGTTTCACTTACAACGCTGCTCGCCATTTTATTTAAGGACCAGCCGCTGGAGTACTCCCTAGACGAGCATTTTATTAAGGTGCGGTTTAAGCAGGTTACCAGCGCCGTTTTGAACCTGGTAAATGTGCAGGGCCGGGTAACGAATGAAAGCGGCGAAGCACTGCCGAACGTTTCGGTGACTGCAAGCGCCAGCCATCGATTTACTGTAACGGATGGAGGGGGTGGTTTTGCGCTAAAACAGCTGCAGCCAAATGAAGAAATCATTTTTAGCAGTGTGGGCTACACGGATAAGAAGGTGGCCATTAATAACAACACCTATATAGAGGTGCAGTTAACCGTAAGCGTTAGTGAACTGGATAAGGCGGTTGTGATTGCCTATGGCGCCACAACGCAAAGGCTTAACACAGGCAACGTAAGCAAAGTAACGGGAGCGGAGATCAATAAGCGGCCCGTGGGCAATGTGCTGGCTGCACTGGAAGGCAGTGTTCCCGGAATGATCATTACACAGACAAGCGGGGTGCCGGGATCTTCGTTTAAAGTACAGGTACAGGGACAGCAATCGGTAGGCGCCAAAGGCAATAGCGCCAACAGAATTGTTTCAAATGATCCCCTTATTATTATTGACGGGGTGCCGTTTGCCGCAGGTAATGGTAACCTGAACCAGCTGACTTCTGCTGTTGGCAATCCTGATGAAGGGTTTGGACTGAGCCCACTTAACCTGATTAACCCGGCTGATATTGAAAGTATTGAAGTCCTGAAAGACGCGGATGCAACGGCCATTTACGGAAGCAGAGGCGCCAATGGTGTGATCATCATTACTACAAAGAAAGGGAAGCCGGGAAAGACCAAAGTTCAATTGAATGCTTATTACGGCCGCGGCAAGGTAACAAGGACAGCAAGCATGCTGAATACGCCGCAATACGTTAAGATGCGGCTTGAGGGCATTGCAAATGATGGCGCAGTTGCCAACACCAGCTTTTTTTTGACTTCAGGGTATGCACCCGACCTTTTACTGTGGGACACCACCAAGTATACGGATTGGAAAAAACAATTTATCGGAGGGACAGCAAAGACAACTGATTTAAATATGACGCTTTCCGGCGGGAGCGAAAACACGCAGTTTTTTCTTGGAGGTGGTGTTCATCATGAAACAACGGTTTTCCCGGGAGATTTGGGCGATGGCAGGGCGTCATTCAGGTTTAACCTGAATCATACCTCCACCGACAAAAAGCTGACTGTAAATTTTTCGGCTAATTATGCCGATAACAATAGCAAGCTTAACGCATCGGACCTAACGGCTTCCATCAACCTGACGCCTATTTTGCCAGCGCTGGTTGATGAAAACGGGAAATTGAAGTGGGAGGACAAAGGGGTACTTTACAGCGATGTAGGGGTTGTAAACCCTTTATCCAGCCTGCACAACGTGTACCATGCAGAAAGCATGAACCTGATTGGAAATCTGTTGACCAGCTACCGTTTCAGTAAAAAACTGAGTGTAAGAAGCAGTTTTGGCTACAACCTTACCAATGCTGACGAGGACAGAATTTTGCCGGTGGCCTATGCGAATCCAGCCCTTGTTACAACCGGATCAAGCGTTTTTGGAAGCAGAAGACTGGTTAGCTGGATTGCCGAACCCCAAATGGAGTATGCAACAAGCCTGAAAGGGGCAAAACTGCAAGTATTGGCAGGAGGCAGTTTGCAGCGTGTTGAAAACACGTCGGAATTTATAAGTGCCAGCGGCTATACCAGTGATGACCTGCTGCGATCATTGAGTGCAGCGGGAAAACTGACCGGCAGTAATAGCTTTTCCGAGTATAAGTATAGTGCCGTATTTGGAAGGGTGAACTATAACCTGAAGAACAGGTACGTGCTGAATTTTTCAGGGAGAAGAGATGGATCGAGCCGGTTTGGCCCAGGAAACCAATTCGCTAATTTTTTGGCGGCGGGAGCTGCGTGGATATTTTCAGAAGAGGGCCTATTGAAAAAGTTGAAACCTGCTTTTAGCTATGGAAAAATAAAACTTAGTTATGGCACTACAGGCAACGACCAGATTGGGGATTACAAGTTCATGAGCACCTGGACAAGCTCCGTAAACAGCTACCAGCAAATACCTGTTTTGACACCGGTGAGATTGGCCAATCCTGATTATGCATGGGAGGTTAACAGGAAACTGCAGGCGGGAATAGATGTTGGTTTTGTTAATGACAGGATATTGATTACAGCCCTGTTTTACCGCAACAGAACCAATAACCAGCTGGTAAGCTACCCATTGCCCATTCAAACAGGATTTCCAGGGCTGGGTGCAAAAAATATCGAGGCACTGGTTGAAAACAGGGGGTTTGAATTTACCATCAGTACGAAGAATGTATCAACCAAGAAATTTAACTGGCAGACCTCTGCCCATATTACCACAGGTAAAAATAAACTGCTTGCCTACCCAGGACTTTCGATTTCATCGTATGCCAACACCTACGTGACAGGACAATCACTCAACGTCATTTACAAGTTTGATTTTTTAGGTATTGATCCTGCGACGGGACTTTACAGCTTCAGGGATGTAAACAATGACGGCGTTTTAAATGCGAGCGATTACGTAGTATCGGGAAACACGGATCCCAAGTATTATGGTGCTATTTCGAACACGATAGATTATGGCCGGATGCAGTTCAGTTTTTTATTTGAATTCAGAAAGCAAAAAGGTTCCGATTTCAGAAGAGACATTGTTTCATCGCCCGGGTCATTTGTGAACCAGCCTGTAATGGTGTTGAGCCGATGGCAGAAGCCCGGTGATATCACACAGGTGCAAAAGTTTTCTGCCTATTTTGACTCACCTGCATCATTACTGATGACCAGATTTGTTTCATCGAACGGAGCATACAGTGATGCATCGTTTTGCCGACTCAAAAACGTGTGGGTATGCTACCAGTTACCAAGGTTTAAAAAAATGCCGGATAAGAGCGCATCCATTTTTGTGGAAGGGCAAAACATTATTACCTGGACGGGGTACAAAGGCGCTGACCCCGAGAACCAAAGCCTTTACCGGTTGCCCCCGCTGCGTTGTATTGCAGCAGGAATTAAAATAACGCTATAAACAAAACAAATGCGGACTCATTATACGACAAGAAGCCTGAATTTATCAGCCTTCGCTGGATTGCCATTGTTTGTCCTTCTTCTTTTACTGCCTGCGTGCAAAAAGTTTGTTGATGTAAAGAATTCAAGAACTGAATTGCCCGAGACGATCGTTTTTGAGCGGGAACAATCAGCCATTTCGGCTACCGTGGCCCTGTATGCGAAAATGAATGATGCCACGTTCAATATTTTTTGCGGAGGTACCAGCGTATTTGCAGGATTATGGAGTGATGAGCTGGTTAACACCACAACCAATGCTACTTATGATCCTTTTTTAAAAAACCAGTTGCTTTCAAACAATAGTACCATCAACTCGAGGTTTTGGAGCAGGGCCTATCCCATCATTTACCAGGCTAATGCCATCGTAGAAGGTTTGCAAAGAAGCAAGACTGTTTCCGACAGTGTGAGAAACCAGCTAACGGGAGAGGCAAAACTGGTGAGGGCGTTCACTTACCTGAATCTTGTTAATTTATTTGGCGAAGTGCCATTAGCGCTGACCACCGATTACAGAATTAATTCGACGCTGCCGAGAACAAGTGTTTACAATGTTTATCAACAAATTGAAGATGATTTGAGGGAGGCTGCGCAATTATTACCACCCGTGATTATTAATGGCAGCGGACGGCCAAATAAATGGGTGGCGAAAGCGCTGCTGGCAAGCGTTTATTTATACGAGAAGAAATATATGCAAGCTGAAAGTGAAGCATCGGAGGTAATTGGTTGTGGGCTATATGCTTTGACATCTAATCCAAATAATGTATTTACCGTAAACAGCCGTGAGATCATTTGGCAAATAATGCCCGTAGGAACTGCGCAACTGAATTCGCCAGAGGGGAATATTTTTATTCCATCCTCTGCCAGCAGCCGACCCACATTTGTCCTCAGTAATCAGCTACTAAGTGCATTTGAAAACGGGGACCTAAGAAAAAGCAGCTGGACAAAGACCGTGTTCATAAATAATGTTAGCTATACATATCCTTACAAGTATAAACTAAGAACCAATGCCAGTGTTGCAGAAGCAAACGTGGTTTTAAGACTGGCAGAACAGTACCTGATAAGAGCTGAAGCAAGGGCCTACACAAATAAGGTTACCGGCAACAACAGTGCGGAAAGTGATTTAAATGTGATCAGAAGCCGCGCCGGACTGCCGAATACAACAGCAATTGCCTTAACCGAAATGGTTGATGCCATTGTAAACGAAAGACAAACTGAATTGTTTACGGAGTGGGGTCACCGTTGGTTCGACCTTAAAAGGCTGGATAGGGTCAATACGGTATTGGGAGTTAACAAAGCACCGGGCTGGGATGCAGCAGACTTAGTTTGGCCAATACCCATTAGCGAGATGAATCTAAACGTGTTCCTGACACAAAATCCCGGCTATTAAACTACAAAAGACTCACACTATGGCTATGCTGATAAAATTAATTAGCAGCAGCATCTTCTTTTGCCTTGGCTTTTCTTTAGCTGAAGGGCAGGGGCTTGTTCGCGGGCAGAAACTGCCAGAGGTTACCAGTGATCAAACCATCAACATGGCCAAGAAGCCGTTCAGGTTATCGGATTACCGCGGAAAGCCGGTGATACTTGATTTCTGGAGCTTTAATTGTTCGAGCTGCCTGAAAAGGTTTGGTGAAACCGAACTGCTTCAAAAAAAGTTTGAAGGCAGGTTACACATTCTGCTTGTGAATCATGAAAGCCTGCAGCACACAAAACTGATGTTTGAGAAGTTTAAAAAGCTTAAAACAAAAATAAAGATGCCCGAGCTTCCAATGATTACCGGCGACACCGTTTTGCACCGGCTGTTCCCGGTGAACGGATTGCCAATGGTTGTGTGGATAGACAAGACCGGGAAATTTATGTACCGCACAGGCGATATGAATGAGCAGCAACTGAGTGATTTTGTAAATGAACGAAAACCAGAACTGGTTGAGACAGATCCAAGAAAGGATTTTGTAAACAGGCAAACCGTTTTTGAACAATCGAATAAGGAATACCTGAAAGACATTGTTTACTACTCTTACATTGCACACTATCTTAACGGTACTGACATCGGAAACTCTAATGGGTTGCCGCGCAATGAAGGCAAAACCGCAAGGTTAAGCAGGAATGCTGCGAGCATTACCGAATTAGTAATGATGGCGTTTGGCGAGAACGATGCAAAATATATATTCAGGCAAGGTGTAAATGTTGTTTTACATGTAAGCGATAGCGTAGCTTTCATGAGGCCTGATAAACAAAGTTTATCTCCAACAGCATTTTCGAAGTGGCTGAACCAATATTTCTACCGGTATGATTGCGCTGTGCCGATAGAGAAGAAGGGGCAGCTTTACGAATTCATGCAGCAGGACATATGCAGGTATTTCAATTTAAAGGTAAGTGTTGAAAAAAGGCAAATGAAATGTTTGGTTTTGAAAAAACAGACAGATGAAATTCGTTTTAGGGCGAACGGTTTTTTAAAAAGCAAAAGTTACCCTAACCAACAAAGCAGCGAGAAAATTGACAGCATTTATTTTGCGAACGTACCCATGAAAAATCTGGTGAAAACGCTACAAGCGGATTTTTATACAACCGGATTGAAACAGCCCTTGGTAGATGAAACAAATTATGACGGAAACATTGATATGGTGTTCCCGTTTGTTAACGATGGAGAAACGAACATTGGTTACTGGCAAAAGCAGCTTGCCCGATACGGGCTGGTGCTGGCAGAGGAAGAATCCATTGCGGATGTGTTGGTAATAAGCGAAAGATGATTGAAAGCAAGCCGCCATGAATTATTCGGCAGCTTGCTTTTGAGGCCATTGATATTATTGTTTTTCCATTAACTGATCATCTGAAGGAATTGGGGCCGTGCCTAAAGCCTGCGGAGAAGTATAAGCTCTTGCACAAAAATCAACATCAGTATCATCACAACCGGTTGTTGATTCTATTCCTGCTTTGGTGTTCTGTCCAAGAGAGCTAACCAGTAAGGTGCCTGCCGTATTGGTTCGGTACCAATACAGGTTATCCTGAACTTTACCGGAAGTTTTATGAGAAATTGTAAAAGAACTTACGGCAATTGCCAGCAAAAATGCGAAGAGCGGTAATGCATACTTTTTCATAAATAAATGTTTGTTGAGGGAATTTTGCCTACTCGTTTATACAGGTTTTCGGCTGCTCCTGTTTATTGCAATAAAATTTTTAGGCGGGGCGCACCATGCGAAGGCAAGCCATGATACCACGGTGATAGAAACATTTAATGCCAGGTGCCACTTCCATGAAAGCGTTTGAATTACACCACCGCAAGAGCAAGGCAGGGCAGACGCAAAGGCCAGCATAACGGCAATGTAGAGGGTAAATATGGTCATAAGTACAGCAGCAGAAAAAATGCCTGCCTGACGGCTGGCAGGGAAAAACAGAAGGGCAGCAACTGCCATTTCAATTAACGGTATGGCGATAGCCAGAGTGGCTGCATGGGGCTTAAACAGGTACTGCTTTGTAAAGAATGATTTGAATGCAGGCAAGTGTAAGAACTTGGAGCTTGCGGTATAGACAAATAAGAAAATGAGCGTGGCAGTTGCCAGTTCGATAAAAACAGTTTTTCCATATTTGTTTAGCCTATCCATAGCAAGGTTTTTTTTAGCTATTAACGAATTGTAAAGTTGGAAGGAATAAAAACTTTAATAAAATAAGAGCGTGGGAAGAAGGGGCACAAATAGAGGATAAAAGGTCACTCTTTTCCCTTCAAGAGATCGGAGACCGTATAGCCGAAAAAGAGTTTGAATTCTTTTGAAAAATTTCTTGGTTTAATACCCATTTCAATGGCGACCACTTTTAGGGACTCTCCATTTAAAAGACGCTGTTTTGCCATCAACATCCTGTGCTCCCGTATGAACCCATATAGTCCCTTGCCATACATTTTGCTAAAAGCTTTTTTTACCGTGCTGGATGAAAAATTGAGTTGTTCAGATATTTGCTTTATAGTGAGGTGCTTGAGCAGGTTGTCCAGCATCAATGTTCGGGCGGCAATTGCTTTCTCCTCCCTGGCGGCGCTTACCCGCCCGGGCTTTTCAGGTGCCTCCAC
Organism: Flavisolibacter sp.; assembly: GCA_035554655.1. GTDB lineage: Bacteria > Bacteroidota > Bacteroidia > Chitinophagales > Chitinophagaceae > Flavisolibacter. The sequence continues at coordinate 23,232 of DATMIF010000050.1, read as the reverse complement.
CTGTGCCAGCAATGAAAACAAGGCCGCCTCCATGCGCAGTTCTATGTAAGCTTTTTGAAGATGGGGTAAGTAACGTTCGCAAAAAATGGCCTGTACTGCATCGTGAACACTGAAGCGGGCCGTTACCGGTTTTTTTAAGTAGATGAGGGCTTTTGTGAAAGCCCTGGTCAGGGTTTTTTGAATGGAGGGAAACAAGGACAGCACCCTGGCATGTGCCGTGGCATCGTACCAAGTGTTTAACAGGGAGTAAGGCCGGCCCGCGGCAAAAAAAGCCTCGCTGTGCCGGTTACCACGGTTCAATAAACAGAATTCCTTTTCCTGTATCCAGATTTTTTTTAAGCCCTGTACCAAGTATTGAAAACTGCCGTTGATTGCCAGGATGGACTGAAGCCCCGGCCTTATTTCATTGTTTTGAATAAGAAGGTTTTGCCTTGCATCAATATAGATATGCCTTAGAAAAACAGTATTTGTATCGAGTTCCTGAAGGCAGATAGAACCCCATGTGCCTGAGGCGTAGTGCACTACCGCCTGTGGGAGCAGAACACCGCTAAAGTTAGCAGGAGTGTCGCCAGTAAATTGTAAAACCTGGCCGTTTACTAACAGAGTTCTGTTCATTTGCCGCAAGGTTATATCAATAATAAAATTAATAAAGATTGAGGCATTTTTTTCAAGTGCTATAGAAAATTCCCAGATTGTAGCCGGTGCTGTCTGTGCACACAGCGTGTATCAGACTCTTAAGAAGGGTACAAAAATCCTTCAATTGAGACCTTTAATCCTACGGTGTTTTTTTTATTAGAGCCAGTTTCCAATATTTTAGCATTCATATAATATTAATTTAATAACCGAAACAAAAGGGTAAATGATGATGCCCATGAAGACTAATTATGTAGTGAAGCAGGTAAAGCCTTATTCGATGAAGGAACTCTGCGAAATTTACGAGGTGAGTGATAAGACCATGAGAAAATGGCTGCAACCATTTGCCGACCAGATAGGTAAAAGACAGGGGCATATTTATAATGTGGCGCAGGTGGTGACGATTTTCAAGAATTTGGGTGTGCCGGGGGTGTTGGAGTAGTTCATCATTTGATTAGTCGCAATAGTTCTGTCCTGGTTTTTTCTGCTGCTGTTAATTCTTTGGGCTGAACAAATTCGACATTGCCTGTGCCGTACCAAAAGGCCTTTCTTTTCCATACCAGAGAAGAAGTTGATGAAGGATCATCCCACGGTCAGGTATGTTGCCGGTGGTCCTTTATGCTCTTAATTAGCTATCCGTACAGACGGTTTGAAGAAGCTTGCTGATTTGATAAAATAAATTTTCATTTATCTGTTGACTTAGGTCTTGGGACAGCCTTGCATCATTCTTTGAGCAAAGCCTTTAAGCTGACATATCATCTATTTCTTTTAATAAAAGCTTCGCGTTACATTCGAAAAAAACAAGCTTATGAGACCAGGTCATTTTTTATTCGTGATTTTAATTGCTTTTGCGGGGTGCAGAGGATCAAAATATCTCGCTAATAACCTTGTACCGGGCTCTATACCACCGGACATCACTAATGCCAAGTATGTACTGCTGGTACAGGCCAGCGGACCGCCGGCAAGATTTGTAAACAAAACGATGAAGAAAAATTACCCGGCGGCTTACGAAGTGGTCAGTGAAAAGAAGCTTGCATCTGATAAGAAATATAATGACCTTGACAAGTACAGGTATCTTGTGGTATTCAGGGAAGGTTCCGGAGGCACAAGCTATATGCAAAATACGAACGCCAACGGAAGCTCAAGCCATACAGGTGGTATCACCGAAGTTTATTCTGACCAGATTGTTGTAGACCGGAAAGAAAATAAGCAATTTCCTGCCACGAATTTGATGAGCCACAGTCATTCACAAGGCATGTTGCTTTTTTGCAGGGCAGTAAAAAATAAGTAGGTTTTATCTTTCCCTGTCGAGTCCCTTACTGCCATTTCTTTAATGAAAATGAAGGAGCGGAGACTCCCCGGCAAGGGAATGAAACCACATCGTGAAAATGTTGCGATATGAACTTTCCATTTCGCTTATGTTGGCGTTCGCGCCAACATTTAGTTTATTGGTTCTTTATCTCTTTGACGCGGACGCCAAGAGAGACGCAGAAAGTATTATTGAAATAGGGCTGAGCTCTCATTAGCGAGTGCGGTGCCAGATGGTATTTCCGGAATGGCGTTTTTGGCAGATGCTTTTTGCTCCTTTATCAAAAGATCGAATTTTGCTTTTGTTTCGTTGAAGGTTTTATTTGTTGATTTTCCCCTGTAGGCAGTTAACCAGGTCAATGTGACCAGGACGATGAAAACCAGCCAGTGAAAAGGAAGGGGGCTAAAAGGATAACCAACAGCACTGAAGCCAAAGACTACAGCGAGTGCATTATGCATGGTGAACTCCGCCCTGATTTTTGCACAAAGGGCACCTACTTCAGGGTGTTGAAGACGAAGGCGGTCATAACTGAGGTCTTCTTCAGAGAATGTTTTTTTTGATGCGTTTGCATGTTCCGTACCTGACAGTACTTTTACCTTTTGGGGTGCTCTTTTTTCCTGTTCTTCCTCTTCTCTTTTTTTGTCCCGCCGTGATTTTAGCTCTTTATATTCTTTTAGCGAGAACGGGATGTTTTTATTGATTCTTTGCATTCCCTTTGCAAGAGGAGAAATGAGTTCGCCAACAACATAACCTGCACCTAAGAAAATGAGAAAGGACAGAGTGGTGCTGTCTTCGGCAAAGGAAGTTCCGAATAAACCTGACATGGTTAGTTCCCAGGTTTTTTGAAGCAGCAAGAGCCATGCTACAATTGCTGTACAACCGGGGACGACCCTGGCAATGATGTCAAAAAAAACCTGGGGAATAATTTTCAAGGCTTCCATATTTATATTTTTTGAGGTGAAGAGGCTTACCGGGTAAACATAGTATGCGGGGCTAAAGGGAATTTAAAAGAGGGAAGCGAATTGTATCTATTTAAAATTACAAATAATTTGATCTGCAAAAAAACTGATGCGGGTTTCCGGATGTTTGTACCGGGTTGACCTGCCTCGTTGGCGCAGACGCCAACGAGGGTTTTAGAAATCAATTAAGATATTGGAAGAGGAGGACAGAGATCAATTTGATCATCACCGAATGGCAATGACCAAATAAAACGCACGAAAAAGGGGCAGCGCTTTTTATATCGACCATCATTAACCCTGGTTTAATTGCCTAACTTTATAAAGACAGCCCTCTTTATTTACCCAAAACCAACGAATATGTCAGCGGAATCAACTGCTCAGAAAACGCAAACAGCCATTAGCCTAAATCCCTCTAAAATTATGCAGACCGGTATGGGTTTCTGGGCCTCCAAAGTTTTACTTACGGCCGTAAAATTTAAATTGTTCACACTCCTCTCTCCACAATCATTACCGGCAAAAGAAATCAAACAGCAACTGAAGCTGAAATGCAGCGAAAGACATGTATATGATTGGCTCGACGCACTGGTATCTTTAGGTTTTCTTGAAAGGAAAGGTTTACTGGAAAATGCTTCTTATTCAAATGCCGAAGACACAGATTTCTTTTTGGACAAGAACAAAAGAAGCTACATGGGCGGCATTTTGGAAATGGGCAACTCACGTCTCTATAAATTCTGGGACGATCTGGACGAAGCATTACTAACAGGCAAGCCGCAAAATGAAGCTAAGGATAGCGGTGGAAACATGTTCTTTTTTGAAGACCTGTACAAAGATGAAGCAGCATTGCAGGAATTTATGGATGCCATGAGTGGTATACAAACAGGGAACTTTATGGCATTGACCAGGAAATTTGATTTTAATAAATACAAAACATTGCTGGACGTTGGCGGCGCTGATGGATGGTTAAGCATACAGGTTTGTTTAAACCATCCTGATATCCAATGTATATCTTTTGATCTTGCACCGGTGGTAGCTGTAGCTCAAAAAAAGGTTGAAGGTTTTGGTTTGAGCAATCGCATCAAAGTTGTCGGCGGTGATTTTTTGAAGAACCTTTTTCCAAAAGCTGATTTAATCACCATGGGCAATATTTTGCATGGCATGGATGAAGAAACCAAACAGCAGCTCGTTCAAAAAGTTTACGATACACTTCCGGAAGGCGGGGCATTCATGGCAATTGAGAACATCATTGACAACGAAAGGAGGCAAAATACATTCGGAATGTTAATGAGCTTAAATATGCTGATTGAAAACGGCGATGCATTTGATTATACATTTAATGATTTTGAACGCTGGACAAAAACAGCAGGTTTTAAAAAAGTGGAATTGCTCCCATTGGCAGGCCCAACCAGCGCAGCCATTGCCTACAAATAACAGAACAAATAAGAACAAGGAAAGGGCATTTTGCTCCATTTTGCAATGGCGATCTTGTGAAAATGAAAAGTTATCTAAATCCTAGTTGGTGAAAACTGATCATTTACGATTGCCAGGCCAATATTCAGGCCATTAACGCGAACATCATTGTTTCTAACTCTTATGCATGATTGCGTTTGAAGCCGGTATCTGCACCTTTAGCATACACCCGTTTCCGGGTGTGGTAACCAGATCCATGGTTCCATTAAACAGGCTGCACCTGCTTTCTATATTTTTTAAGCCGATGCCTTTTCTTTTTCTATTCGGATCAAAGCCAATTCCATCATCTTTAATTAAAAGGCTACAAAGCATTTCTCCCGACTCGATCACTATTGAAGCGTTTTTAGCTTTTGCATATTTCAAAATATTGGAAAGCTGTTCCTGTATGATCCTGTAAAGGCAAAGCTTGACCTTATTGCTTATTTTTTGAAGCTTTTCAGACTGAGGCAACGAAAGCCGGAGATTTACCTTGCCCGTTAGGTTGATATTAGAGGCAAGATCATATAGTATATTTTCAAACTCATTATTTTCAAAAGGAGGAGGCATCATGGAATGTGCAAGACCTCTCAATTCTTTAATGGCTTCCATAATTGCCTCCTGGCTTTTCGTAAGACAGATATCGTGCATATCTGGAAAATTTTTTGCCGTGTCAATCATAATCTTTGCCGTAGCGAGTATTTGGTTGACATTATCATGAAGCTCTTTGCCGATTTCCATTCTTTCTTTTTCCTGTGCTTCGATGGTGATCTCGGTAATTTGTTTTTGGGTTTGCAGGCTCTGTTCCACCAGCTGGTGCTGAAGTTTCCTGACTTCAGTTATATCGTGCATAACACCGGTAACCCGTATTGCTTTTTCTTTGTTGTTGCGAAGCACCAATGCGTTAATATTTACCCATACAATGGAGCCATCGTTGCGCAGCACCCGGAAGATCTTTCTCCATCGATTTTCTTTTCCTTTGGTTACAAGCGCAAAACTTTTTTCAATTGCCGGCAGGTCATCCGGATAAATAAATTTTGTAAGAAAGGCGGGATTGAATTTTTCCCTGGTCTGTACGCCTATTATTTTTTCGATGGCACTGGAACAATACACTTCGTTCTTTTGGATATCGTAATCCCAGATGACATCGAAGGATGTTTTTGCGGCGAGTTGAAAACGTTCAGTGAGTTCTGATAGAGAATTCTCCAGGGATTGTTTATCAGATTTGATTTGTTGTTTTTTTACCAGCCGTTCCACTGCAAAAGGAAGCCGCTGCAGCCTGTCTTTAAGTATGTAGTCATCGGCGCCTTCTTTTAATACCAGTATGGCGACTTCTTCGGACACTGCGCCCGTGACCAGTATGAAAGGAATGGAACTGTTTTTTTGATTCCTTACACGAAGTGCTTTTACTGCATCAAAGTCGGCGAGCTGGTAATCGCAAAGTATCAGGTCGTAGTCCTGCTGATTCAATTTCTCGGTGTACTCTTTAGCAGAACTTGTAATGGTGTATTCCGTTTCAAAAGGAAGCCTGGAAAGCGTTTTCAAAATGACAGTGACGTCAAGGGAGCTGTCTTCCAGCATAAGGATCCTGGTTGGTTTCATATATGGCGTTTAAGGATGAATAATGGATCTAAATGGCTGGCTTGTAAATACAATTTAAAGCCATTCAATTGTATTGGTGTAAAGATTTTACGATGTGGTTCATCGTATTTTTCCGAACTAAGGGTTTACTAATAAACGGCTTGTGGTTATTTGGAAAAGAGCCAGGCGTACAAGGGAAAATGGTAAGGCTGATGATAGTTGAATCGGCGCCAATGAAAATTTGCTGCAGGCGCAACCCAGCCCAATATGGGAGAATGAAACACGGCAAAGCGGCGGCCGCTTTTATTGATCGAAATAAATGTGATGAAACAAGTAATTATTATGCTGCGGTAGTTAATTGTTCAACCTGATGCATGATAATGTTCTTCAGCATTTCGGAATCTTTGCCTGCTTTGAGAAATCTTAGCCCGTATGTTTTGTTGTAACTGGCTTTACCTCCAAACTCAAGTATCAGTTCGACATCGGTAAAATAAATCGTATAACCGTCTACCGCATTCGAAAAACAGACGTTTGCTAAATGAGTGCTATTGCGAAACCTGAACCGAATATTGAACACTTTCATAACGATGGTGATCAAGTTCGTATAGCAAGCAATGGTTAACGCAAACTTAATTGTAAATTGACCTCTCCAACGTTAAGTTTTCGGCGTTTGTAGTGAGAATATGTGTAAGCCAGGCAGAACAGATTATTAGAACAGGGAAAAAATGCCCTTTTTGTTATCCAATTTTGCTATGAAATGCCAGGGTATATTATACAATTTTTTTCAGGTAGTACATCATGCTTTTTACGCCATAAGCCGGAGTTGTTGCGTGTGTGCCAAACCTTCATAAAGCTTTGGCTCGTTTCTGCATAAACAATTCCAGTTGTTTTAATGCCCTTTCAAACAATTGTTCCTGCCTAAACGTTTGTTTTTCGAAAAACTGTGCTGTAATTAAAACCTCTTTTTTATACCGCGGTTTCCATATACCAATAATTTTTGCATTGTGCACGATCAATGGATTGAAAATGCCATTGTTGGTGAATGCCCGCGGTGCATGTTTCCTATCCAATGAAATTTCGCGGGATTTATAACTGATCAAAAATTCATCAAAAGCAGGAAGCAATGTTATGCTGCTGTTCTTTTTTGAAACAGTTTGTTCAGAAAACCAGTAAACATCGTCTCCATATTTCTCAAATCTCAATTTCGATTTGAACGACTCCAATCCTGTTGTTGCATCTTTCAGCGATAATCCCGACCACCATGAAAAATCTTTTACAGTTGCAGGCCCGTGACTGGAAAAATAGCGATGGGCCAATTGGGCAAGTGCTTCTTCGTTTGTTAACCTCTTTGATAAAGGCACTCTTTCTTCGAATAAAGCATAGGTAAATTGTTTATCACTTTTAATGCCGTTACAAACAACAAGGTCCGTTTCTGCACGGAACATGATATGCGAAGCCCTGAGATCGCCTGTTTTGATTCCTTTCTTTTCCAATGCCTGCATGATCTCTTTTCTTGTCAGATGCTTTCCATCACGCAATAATTTTTCAATGATGGTGTTTGCTTTCTTAAATGTTTTTTCATCTAATTCCAGCCGTTTATTATTTGATGACAGTGCCTTGTTAAGATTTTTGGCAGTGAGCTCCAGCATCCATCGCACATCTTCAGCAGCTACAAAATGCCAGGTGGGCCGAAGTACATGTGTGCGGATGATCTCTGCATGGTTAATGGCATCTTCAACTATTTCATTTGTAGCATTCTTTAGCCGCACACCAATTGCATATTTAGCCATCGTGTAATCCTGAGCCTGAATGGCTCCCATCCATTGAACCAGTTCTTTAACAGTTTTAAACTGGTCGCCATTAATGTGCTGACTGTGCAAACGTTGCTTCGATATAGCAGGCGGTTTCATGATGATGCAATCTGCGAATTATTTTGCAAACAGGAATTTCAATTCAAACATCATTATTGTATTATGACCATAGAGAGGCCGTTCAAACAAATCTTTATCTGAAACATTACAGTAAGAACGGTGCAGGCTATAGCTGGTATAAAGCTGAGGAAAGAAGACCATCCGGCACTGCTAAATTGTTTGCTTTTGCCTTCATCAGTATCCGGTAATCCTTTTTCAGGATCATCGTGATTTAATTGTTTTCCAATTCCATTTTATCTTTCCATCCATAAAAATGATGGCTATAACAATGCCGATCAAAACGATCACCGCAATGGGCACAATTACCTGGTTGTTCATGGAAATTTATTTGATGGCAAAAGTCAGGTTAAACTGCATGACCAGGAAATGATGGCTGCCATAGGGGGACGGCTGGTAACATTGCGGTAACATTGGGTTCATATTTCGTTAATATTCCCGTAACAGGCAGATAACCTTGCCAGACGTTCTTTGCGGAAACATTTTAAGAGATGCGGATTTTATTGACGGCTTTAAGTTTTCTCTTCTTTTCTTCAATCCAGGCACAGTCTTTACAACTTTCCGGCAAGGTGGTAAATGAAAAAAATGAGCCTGTAGCCGGCGTGACAATTCAGGTTACGGGTGACGGGGGGACCGCCACGAATGTAGGCGGAAATTTTTCTGTTACGATTTCTCCCGGAAAAAAATATGAACTCAGATTTTCTGCAATCGGATATGAGAGCAAAACCATATCGGATGTTGAAGTGATCAGCGGAGAGGTAAATGAATTAAATATCGTTCTGCAATCCACGTCAAAAGATATGAGCAATGTGGTGATCACTGCTAACCGGACATCGGCAAGACGGGAAAGTGCAAATTCCATGATTGCTTTTCAGAAGAATACAAACACCGTAGCCCAGGTTATATCTGCTGAAGCGATCCGTCGTTCACCAGATAAAAATACAGGTGAGGTGTTGAAAAGAATTCCGGGAGCTTCTATCCAGGAAGGAAAATATCTGATCGTTCGTGGTTTGGCCGACAGGTACAACCAGGCGATGCTTAATGGCATTCAGTTAAGCAGCACGGAACCTGATCGTAAAACATTTTCATTTGACATTTTTCCCGCACCTATGATCGATAATATTGTGATCAATAAAGCTTTTGTTCCTGAGATGACAGGAGAGTGGGCCGGGGGATTAGTTCAGATCAATACAAAAGATATTCCTGCTCAACCGTTCTTTACGCTGCAGGTTGGTACAGGCTTTAACTCTCAAACTATTGGTAAAGATTTTTATACTGCAAAAGGCGGCAAACTTGATTGGCTGGGTATTGATGATAATACAAGGGCTTTACCATCGGACATACCATTCAAGTATTCGTTCAAGGATCTATCTCCATCTGAAAAAACGGAGTGGGGAAAGAAATTCAATAATGGCTGGTCAACAACAAAAGGCAATGTTCCTTTGAATGCTTCATTACAGGCAAGCGGCGGTTTTTCAACTAAGCTCTTTGGAAAAAAACTTGGAAGTATGCTTGCTCTAACTTATTCAGGAAGCAGCAGGAATCTTCAATTTGATAATAATATTTATACGCTTGACCGCACCGCTAAAACCGCTGACTCAAGTTATGCTTATCATAACAACCGTTATAGCAGGGAAGTGCTTTGGGGAGCTCTTGCAAATTTTGCTTTGGAGCTAAACAGAAACAATAAGATTTCCATAAAGAACATCTTCAACATCAATGCGAATGATTACATAACACTAAGAACAGGTAAAGATTATGAATTTGGAGTTGGTGGCACTCCGATAAAGGCACAGGAAATTGCCTTTAAATCCAATACGCTTTTCAATACACAAGTTACCGGGGAGCATCATCTTGGTAAATTAAAATCGAAACTCAAATGGTATGGCAACTTTACCATTTTAGACCAATATATTCCCGATCAGAAAAGGCTTCAATATAATCTTGATGCCAATGGCGCTTATGAAGCGCTGTTAGGGCAGGCAAGGTCGCAAAAATCGGGAAGTGTGTTTTATTCAAATCTTTCCGATTACATCTACACCGCGGGAGGTGACTGGACCACTAATTTCCGTTTGTTTGATTTAGGCCAGACGGTTAAGGCCGGATATTTATTGCAGGTGAAGGACAGGATTTATAATGCGAGACCTTTCTCGATGGTTGTTTCTGAAACAGCGGATTTAAACAAGATCAATCAACTGCGTCATCTTTCACCGGATCAAATTTTTGCTTCTGAAAATTTTGGCAGTAATGGTTTTCTTTTCGATGAATACAGCGAACCGAGTTTCCGTTATATGGCGAACTCCATACTGAACGCAGGTTACCTGCAGTTCGATAACCAATTTGCCAAATGGCTAAGAGTTGTGTGGGGTGCAAGAGTGGAAGACTTTGACCAGGTGACAGGAAGCGTAAAACAAAGCGATCCACGCCATTTGCACACGAGGGTTACAGACATCTTACCGGCATTGAATGCAACTTTCAAATTGAATAACAATACAAACATTCGCCTTGCGGGTTCTCAAACGGTTATTCGTCCTGAGTTCAGAGAGCTTTCCAACCTGGCTTTCTTTGATTTTGAATTAGGTGCCACAGTTGTAGGCAACATGAACCTTAAACGCACTAAAGTAAGCAACCTTGACCTGCGTTATGAACTTTATCCAAGACCCGGAGAAATGTTTACTGCGGGTGTGTTCTTCAAGCATTTTAAAGACCCTATCGAGCAATTGTATAACCAAACCGGTACAGGCGGAAGCAGCACTTTCAATTTTCTGAACGCAGATAAAGCGACAGATTACGGGGCAGAAATTGAGTTGAGGAAGAAGCTTGATTTTGCATCAGCACTAAAGAACTTTACCTTCCAAACAAACCTTTCTTACATCTTCAGTAAGGTAGAAAGCGAAGGCAACAAATTAGATCGTCCATTGCAGGGGCAATCACCCTATGTTATCAATTTCGCTTTACAATACGATCTCGAAAAAATCGGGTTGAGCACTACTGCTTTATTCAACCAGATCGGCCGTCGCATATTGTATGTTGGTAATGACCAGGTTCCTGAGACATGGGAAGCTCCAAGGCCTTTACTGGATCTTCAAATTGCAAAGAAACTTATTAAAGGAAGAGGCGAGGTGAAATTGAACGTTGCAGACATCATCAACCGAAAGGCCTATTTCTATCATGATGTAAACGAGGATAAAAAATTCACCAATCATTCAAAGAATGATGCTTTGGCCCTGCGTAGAAATTACGGTACTAATTACAATATCAGCTTCAGCTATAATTTCTAAATAACGAACTATAAAATCGGAAAAAACTAAAGTCTTTTTATGAAAAAAATTGTTTTACTAAGTGGTATTCTTGCTATGTTCATTGCATCCTGCCGCAAAATTGAAGTGGACGGTGAAGGGAAAACAGGAGGAACAAATACGAACACCTCAAATGAAGTGATACTGGAAGGTAAGATCACTTCCGATATGAAACTTGACGATGCAACAAAGAAATACCTGTTGAGGGGAATTGTTTACGTTACGAATGGTGCTACACTTACAGTGGCGCCGGGGATAACCGTGTATGGGGAAGTTGCAAGTAAAGGTGCCCTGGTAATTACAAAAGGATGCAAACTGATAGCAGATGGAACTAAAGACAAGCCAATTGTTTTTACTTCTGAAGCATTAGACGCTAACAGAAGATCAGGCGACTGGGGTGGAATTGTGTTACTTGGAAAAGCTTCTACCAACTCAAGCTATAATAACCAGGCAGGCATAGGCGCTGTTGAAGGTGGTGTTAATACCAGTGAAGGATTAGGGCTATATGGTGGTGGTGTTACACCTGATGATAACGACAATTCAGGCATATTGAGATATGTACGCATTGAATATGCAGGCTTTGCTTATTTGCCCGATAATGAGTTGAACAGTCTTACACTTGCCGGTGTAGGTAAAGGAACAACGATTGACTATGTGCAAACAACTTATGCACTAGACGATGCTGTTGAGTGCTTTGGTGGAACGGTGAACATTAAACACTTTATTGCTTACAAAACATTGGATGATGATTTTGACACCGATAATGGTTATAGCGGAAAAGTTCAGTTTGGAATTGTAATGAGGGATTCTTCACGTGCAGATATTTCAAAAGTAGAAGGATGGGAAAGCGATAACGATGCTAATGGAAGTTCATTGACTCCACAAACCAGCGCTATCTATAGTAACATGACGGTGCTTGGTCCACGTGCTACTACTTCCAATGTGGGTAATAGCTTGTTTTTGGCCGGAGCACAAATTCGCCGCAACTCATCCATCTCTATTTTCAATTCTGTTATCATGGGCTGGCCAACGGGTATTTTGATTGACGACAGTAAGGGAACTGCTACAAGCAACAATGTTACCGGTGGTAAACTGACAATCAAGAGTACTTCAATTTCAGGTTGTGCAGCTCCGTTAGGTTATGCAAAAGGATCTTCAGTTGATTGGGGCTTAGCAGCCGTACAAACCTGGTTCAATGATGCAGCAAATAATAATAACATCTATCCTAATAACAGCGATGTAAATATTGCAGCTCCATTCAATTATACCAGTCCTGATTTTACGCCGCAAACCGGCTCACCATTGATTGCTCCCGGAGCGGCCAGCTTTAGCGATCCTAAATTAGCATCTGGCTTTACACAGGTATCTTACCGCGGAGCCGTTGGCCCAACCGGTGACGATGCTACCTGGTGGAAAGGTTGGACCGTGTTCAAATAATTTTTGCAAATACGTACACTAATTTCATGAACCGTCTTGATAATTCAGGACGGTTTTATTTTTAATAGAGTTGAAGAGACATGATTTTTCGAGTTGGGGCAATCAGTCTTTTAGTGCTGATAATTTGTAGTTGTGATCTGCAAACCAGACCAACAAAGCAGGATGCTCGCCTTTTATCGCAAATGGATGAGGTAAAGGAAATGTTTGTTGCCGGAAACCGGCGATTTACTCAAGCCGGGGATACTTCTTATTTTTTTTTAGTCCAAACCGGTTTGGGTTGCGATGTCTATCATTATTCGATCAGGAATGGAGATTCAACTGTTCGAGCTGCGAAAAATTATGAATGAACAAGGTAATCGCTTCGGGTGATGCCTGCCATAAAAAAATGCATTGCAACAACTAATAAATATTAGCGGCCTGGAAAACTATTATCTCTTTCCTACTTCTATTGGCGAAGTGTATTACGAAATGAATGATAAAAGGGAGGGAAAGAAATGTTATGAGAAAGCTTTACAGCTAAACATCATCGAAACAAGAACAACAATTGATCAATGAGAAAATAAAAAACTGCCTGTAACAACCGTTGCAGGCAGTTTTTTATGCTATACGTCAGAGTCTTTTATCACTGTTCTTTTTTCCACAACTCTATCACTCGAGCTTCTGCTACCGCTGGTTAAAGCCACTAATAATAAAATAAACACTGCAGCACCCACGATCCATACCCACGGTGATGCATACCAGTTACTGCTGCTTGTGGTTTTATTTACATCAACATCTACCTGTGTAGATTTTTCCTGCGCAAACAAGATGATGCTTGTTAATACGCTCAGCAAGGTCAAATACGCTTTTTTCATAACTATCCTTTTCTGAACAGTAAAAAAAATAGTGCCACTGTTTTTTCATGAGTCTGCTTGCCTATGAATAAAAAACCACCTGTTACAGGTGGTTTCCATCTTTTGACCGTAACTGGTTATTGAACTTTGAAACTAACAACCATATTTCCCCATAAAAGATTCACCAATCCCGATTTATCAATTGTATAGCTTAATGTTTCTTTTGAAGTATCTGCGGATTTAACGTCGGCGGCAACTCTTAACGCATCCTTATCCTTGTTTTGGTCATATTGCGTTCCCCAAATTTGGTAGGCTTTGTTGAAAATAAGCGTGTAGCCCTGATCGGTCCACAATCCGAAAAGAGAATATTTGCCGGCGGGTAGCTTTTGACCGTTAATGGTAACGTCTTTATCTGTTTCAAAAACCGTGGCCTCATTAGCACCCATGCGCCATACTTTATCTTTCATAGGCTCGACACTTGTTCCAATCGTTCTTCCTTTTAAAGAAGGCTGACTATAATCGATAGAGATAGTAGCTCCGCTATTGATAGTTTCAGAAACTTTTGCAGGAGGGCTTGGACGCTTCGATTTATCCTGCTGCGCTTTTAGGGAAGAAGTCAGTAGCAGGCAACAACTTAAAATGGCGAGTGAAAACATGTGTTTCATGGTGATTCAATTTTTATTGTAGGAAGATAACGATACATCCAATGATTCGGAAAAAAAATGTATGAAAGGAAATGAATGCTGTTGAACAGCTTGAGATCATTTCTTCGTCAATGTTTGATTATTCATCCCTGAAGTCCTGTTGCGGCTGATCAAGAACTTCGAGGGCTTTCGACAATTCATCTTTTGCAACCATTAATTTGATACCGCCACTTATTGCGTTTGTGAGGATGGGATCAACTATAATGGCACTTAGATTTTCATCCTTCAGCCAGCAATGCACGCCCTGATCTTCCAGCCTGCCTTTTACAATATGAGCATCTATGTAATTATCGAAGCTTTTGAGTAGAACAAAGTCCATAAATTCTTTTGATAACGAAAGGTAGTTGATAAAACAAAACCCCTGTAGAAACAGGGGTCGTAAAAAATTGACTGCTTTATGAGAAAATGTACTGCTTAGAGAACGTAAAGGTAGGCGGAAAAGTATATTATGAGTTCAAATCCAAAAATCATTAAGGTTTTTTAACGATTTTATATCAATACAATTTATGGGTTATTCATTTACTGATGCATGGATTCACTCTTACCTTTGCACAAAACCTAATTATGGGACTATTAAACCAACAAGGAAAGAAGGGTGATAAAAAACAGAAAGGCAAGCTTCAAAATAATTCTAACCAGGGATCAAAGTTCATTGGGAAAAGTTCAAAAGCTGCAGGCGGTGGGTTGAGTAAGAAGGGGCTCACAGGAGGTTCCAGAGGTAGTTAGTCATGTTAACATATGAAAACGTTCGATAGGTATTTGTACTTAGTAGATTAGCAAGGTCCTTGCTTAAGTTGACTTAACAAAGACTTTCTAATCTATATTTATTGAAGTCCGGTCAATGAAAAACTATTATCCGACGAATTCGTGCAGAGCTTCTTTAGTTGGATAGTTTCTTTGCCGTTTTGTTGGACAAAATCAATGATTAAACAAACGATTTCTGCAGGGTCATTAAGTTTATTGGAGAGAGCATTGTTCATTCTCCAGGATGGCATCGGTATTGTTGAGAAAGATTTTACAATTAGTTACATCAACTCTGCAGCCCAGGATTTACTTGAAAAGCAATATAATCTTCGGCCGACCGTAGGTGACTACTTCCTGGACTTTGTAAATTCAGAGCGGTTGGACATTCACAAAGAATTTATTTCAAAGGCATTTGAAAACGACGCATCGGTTATGGAAATAGATTTTCCCGGGCCGGTATGGTATGAGATAGGATATTATCCGATGCCCGATGAAAAAGGCGCTATTACTAGTGTTTGTGTCAAGGCAAGGGATATAACCGAAGCTAAGCTGCTGGAAAAGAAATTAATGCAGGAAAGAAAAGAGCGAAAAAACAAAATTATCAAAGCAACAATTGAGGCTCAGGAAAAAGAAAGGAGTATGATTGGAAGAGAGTTGCACGATAATGTGAACCAGGTTTTGACTACGGTTAAGTTATATACTGAATTAAGCTGCAGCGAGGAAGTGCCCAACAAAGAATTACTGAAAAGGGCCGTATACCAGATCAATTATTGTATCGAAGAAATCAGGAATTTGTCCAGGCGCCTGGCTGTTCCAAAATTGGGCGAGCTGGGTTTGGAAGAACTGATCAGGGATCTTGTTGAAATGATCAACATTACTAAAAAGACTTCCATCAAATTTCTTTCATATGGTATAAAGAACCGTGAGTTCAACCAGGAACTAACGACCACGATCTACAGAATTGTACAGGAACAATTAACCAATGTGATCAAATATGCGCATGCAAATTCTGTAAAAGTTATTATTGCAGGAACGCAGCAGGATATTGCAATACAAGTGCAGGACAACGGAATTGGTTTCGATCTGAAAGAGAAGAGCAAAGGCAATGGCGTTACCAACATGATCAGTCGCGCAGAAACATTCCGTGGTTCACTAAGGTTTGAAACCAGCCCGGGCAATGGTTGTACCATGACCGTTGAGTTCCCTTTGCAACCCTAATTTTCCTCTTCATAATTTTTACACTTCTCAAAACAACTCTGGCATTTTTTTTTGACGAATGCTGGTATGGTTGGACGAAAAATAAAAGACCGCTTTGCAATTCACAGATTGAAAGTTCCCGAGTTAAGCAGTGTGCTGGCATGCGCAGCGTCTCTAATGCTTACAGGCATTTCACCTGCCATATGTGAATCCGTGATTACAGAGGTATATTCTTCCGTAAAGAAATCCATTACTTCAATTATTCATTAGCCAGTTAAGCTGGGCTGCACAATTATTTCCACAAAAATTGATGCGTGTTTGTTTGAACAACATCATCTTTATTACTTGTTGATCGCTGGCATGCTTTATGTCTTAATCAGGTATATTATCTAACTTAAAAATTGAACTTATGTTACGTTGGACAATTATTTTTCTAGTGATAGCTATTATAGCAGCTATTTTCGGATTCGGTGGTATTGCAGCCGGTGCTGCTGGTATAGCTAAGATTCTATTCTTTATTTTCCTTGTGTTGTTCGTGCTTAGTTTAATTGCAGGAAGAGGAAGAGGTGTAGCAGATGATGTGTAAGGTTTTACTGCAATTCTGCAATACAAGGATTTGTACATAAAAAGCGACTTAATTAAAGTCGCTTTTTTGTTGAGAAGCTGTTGTGTGGGGTTAGGTTGGCTGTGAAATCTTTTTCATTGATCATTTGAAGCATTTAGGTTGTCATTGGTTAAATCATCATCGTCATTGCTGCCTGCGTGGTTGTCTCTTCCGCTTATTGCTCCCAGGTCTTCAATGTCTGTTGTGCGATGACGTCCAAGACCTGCTTCGTGAGTAATATCGTTTTGCTGATTGCCTGAAATTTTTATTACTTGATTTTTTTGTTGATCAAGGCGATCACTACCTTTCCCTTGTTGAGAAGTTTGAATTTTTTCTGTCTTCATAAAAGATTTTTTCAAATCCGGCGCAACGATAATGCCATCCTTTAAATCAGAACGTATAGATCAGTCCTGCATTAACGTTCCATGGTTGTATTGTAGATTAAAGGTTAAGTTGTTCTTTTTCAGTTGCGGTGCTTTCAATCAAAGGGTTTGGTAAAAGCTTGCTTCAGGTCGCTGCCCAACAAAATAAAATAGGGTATCAAAATTCAATTTGGCAGCGGGTTTGTTGTTAGTTTGGTTTCCTGCGCTATCGGTTTTTTTACTCAGGCTGTCCAATTCTTTTATCAAGGATCCAGCTTTTGTGCAAACGTGGTAACGAATATCAGCATGCAACCGATCATTAAAACGCTTTTCAGCTTTTGTGGTTTAGCTTCTTCAAACAATTTTTTAATAATGAGATGATACCGCTTTAAACTCTGTGCCGTTTGAAATACGTATTATCTAACGACACATACTGTTTTTTTTGTCTAATTGCGGACATTAAGATTTGAAAATGATAACTGTCATCTTTACTGCCACATTTACATTCGTACAAACCAATAGGTTATATCGCTGAAACCAAAGCTGTTATGTATTGCACGTAGATTTTCATTAACCGAAAAGCTATGATTTAAAAATATTGGAGGTTAGATTTGAACCCAGTTCGTACAATTTGAAAACACCAGAACCGTTTCCGGACAATGAAAAGCCCGAACGTCCGTCCCCCGGAATACCTGTTGTGCGAATTGCTTCCGCTCCTATGAACGATCTCTCCTCTATCCAATGATAACATAATGTAATCCATGTCTAAGGGTCGGCATTGTTTCACCTAAAAAAACGAAAACAATGTTGAACAGAAACTTAGTAAAAGCCGGCTTTTTCAGTCCTGTGTTGTTATTGCTTTTTCCTGTAGTAACAGCCATGAGGGGAGAGCCAAAAAGCCAAGGTAGAGCGCCTCTTTACATTAGCTGGTTGAATGCAGATACCAATCAGCAATCCCTATTCGATTCTTCCGGCTTTATGTCAAACACAGAAGCCTATTATGCTAATGCTCCGAAGATTTCGCTTAACAGGCATGCTTCAAAATTTGTAAAGGAATACCTGGTAAAAGAAGATGAAGCCTTGCAAAAGGCTAAACTTAGGGGTACTTCATACTTTAAAATGATGGATGCAATTTTTATTAAGTATGGATTGCCTATTGAACTGAAATACCTGGCAGTGGTTGAATCTGACCTGAAAACATCAGCCGTATCAAGAGTCGGTGCAAAAGGCTTATGGCAATTTATGCCACAGACGGCGAGAGATCTTGGTTTAAAGATCACTTACAAATACGATGAAAGAAAACATGCTTATAAAAGCACTGTAGCCGCAGCAAAATATTTGAAAGATCTATACGCACAATTTAATGACTGGCTGTTAGTGCTTGCAGCGTATAATAGTGGTCCTTTACCGGTAATGAAAGCCATCAAGAAATCAGGTTCTAAAAACTTTTGGGCAATACAATATTATTTGCCAGAAGAAAGTCGCGGGCACGTGAAAAGATTTATCGGAACACATTATTATTTTGAAGGAAAGGGCAGCATGGTAACGCTGACAAAAGCTGAAACAACAAAGTATCTTAAGGAAATGGAAGATTTTAAGGCTTCTATTCAAGCGCCAGATATTAAAAAAGACAGCGCCTTTATTGTTGCAAGTTTTAGTAATTCAATCTTGCTTACAGCGAAATAATTTTCATTGTTGATTTTGATTTTAGATGAGAACTTCCATGCGGAAGTTCTTTTTTTTATGCATTCTTTTTAGAACTCAAAGTAAAACCAACCGTGGTTCCAACGTTTTCTTTACTGCGCACATGAATGCTATGGCCGTGTGCCTCTATAATGTGCTTGCATATTGACAAGCCTAAGCCACTTCCCATTATATCCCTTCCTCGTCCCTCTGTGGTACGGAAGAATCTTTCAAACACCCTGTCTAAATATTTTTCATTGATGCCCATTCCATCATCACTGATCTCGATTAGGATATTTTTATCGTCGGTATTGTAAGCGCTTGCAATAACATTTCCTCCATGCCTTCCATATTTGATAGCGTTATCAACGAGATTGCTGATTACCTGCCTGATTTTTTCTTTATCTGCAAAAACAGTTAGTGGTTGTTCGCAACCTTTTTTGAATGAAAAAGAAATATTTTGTTGCTCGGCTTTCCAAAACAAGCTTTCAAAAACTTCTTTGATCAAGTCCTGTATCACGAAATATTGCTGGTGAAGCTTAAGTTCACCTCTTTCCAGTTTTGAAATTTCATCGAGATCTTTTAAAAGCGTAACCAGTCGTTCTGTATTCTTTGATGTTTTTTCCAAAAACCTTTTGTTGGTTTCGGGATTGTCCATTGCGCCCTGTAAAAGCGTATCCACATAACCCTGTATGGCAAACACAGGTGTTTTAAACTCATGAGAAAGGTTTTGCAGAAATTCTTTTCTGAAGGATTCGTTTTGCTTTAGCAGTTCAACTTCCTTACTTCTTTGCTCTGCCCATGCTTCCACATCCTCTCTTACTTCATCAATACTTTTTTTGGGAAGAATGTATTTGTAGTACATCTCTTCTTTTTTGCTTGCTTTGGTTTGGTTGATGAATTTGTAAATAAGTTTGATTTTGCGGTAAATGAAATTCTGAATGATGGAAAGAATTAAAAAATAGCTTCCGAAAAAAATCAAAACAAAAGAAACCAGTCCTGTTATCCAGTTCTTATGAAGTATAAAAAAACCAAGGCTAATCGGTATGGAAAGGGCCAAAGCAGTAAAGGCCGAGAGTTCTTTAGGAGAGAGGTTTTTCTTAGTCATCTATAACAACGATACAAATTATAATTCAAACTTGTAACCAACGCCTTTTACAGTAGTGATGCAATCCACTCCGAGCTTTTGCCTGATCTTGCGAATATGCACATCGATAGTACGATCGCCAACAATAACATCATTGCCCCATACTTCGCTTAAAATTTCATTTCTTAAAAAAACGCGTCCAGGCTTTTTTGCTAACAGGTGCAGTAATTCAAATTCTTTTTTTGCAAGAATAATTTCCTGCTCTTTATATTCGACAATAAATCTTTCCGGGTCAATTGTAAGGTCATCGACCACGACCTTGCCGCTCTCAGACTTTTTTACTCTTCTGAACAACGCATTTACCTTACTTACAAAAACACTGGTGCTCACGGGCTTGGCTACATAATCGTCTGCACCTGTGCTAAAACCTTTTAACTGAGTGGTCTCATCATTTAAAGCCGTAAGAAACATAATCAAAGTATCCTTAAATGCCGGCTGAACCCTCAGCATTTCCAATACTTCCATCCCGCTTTTTTTAGGCATCATCATATCCAGCACAATAAGGTCGGGTTGATGTAATTTGGCTTTATCCAACGCTTCATTACCATCTTTAGCGGTGTTGACCTGGTAACCCTCTTTTTCAAGATTGTATTTTAAAATTTCGAGGATATCCGGTTCATCATCTGCAATCAACACCTTGCCTTGAGTACTCATCTGATTTTTGTAGCAAACCTAAGCTAAAAGAAAATGTTGCCGATTTTCAGCGGTTTCCATAACAGAGACTTAATAAAAAATTAATCTGGAAGGTGCTATTTGCAACGTCATTTGTCTAATTCCTGTCTATATTGGAATACCTTAGCCGATGTTGCCTTAACGAAGGATTTAGAGTTCGGGTATTAAATTTGCGATATGTGGGAAATGCGCCTATCCTTACGATTACTATTGAAGAGCCTGCTATTAATTGTTGGTATTAATTCTTTTGCACAAACTTCATTTACGCAAACATCATATAACAGTGGCGGATGTAAGCCTCCATTTAACCGGCAGCGTTGGCACGATTTAGTTGATGGAAGCCAACGGGCTGCATTGAAGGTTTTGCAGGTAACGAGTAACAATGAAGATGTCAGATACCATGTTACACAAGCTTTGACGAGGCAGGTTGACGATCTGCAATGTTTTATTGAAAAAGATTCATTAACAAAGGATCAACCCAAGATCGGCTACCTTCGAGGGCTGGATGACTTTATTAAAAAATTTACCGCTTTATACAGAACTAAGCAATTTAATGTATCAAGCTTCCCCCTTGCCTTAAGTGCCTACCAGGAGTGTATGATAAGGGATGAAAAGAGGCAGTCAATCGAAGATATTATTGACGCAAACTCGTACCAGGTATCCAACCTTTTAATTGAATGCGGGGCATTTAGAAACAATACTGGTATAAGGGCGGCTACTCATTCCGTGTGGAGGAAATATTTGGATGGGAAACCCGGGGAGGTGATATTAAGTACATTAAAAAAACATCCTGAGCTTCCTTTTCGGGACAGCATGATAAAAGTGGTCGCATATGAGGATCCCAAACGTTTGTATGATTACGCTTCTGCAAGGGATTGGTTCGGAGACGCCATTCTTAATGTGAGAGATACTATGGTGATGACGATTGCTAAAATGGCAAGAAGCAGTAAAAGCGGTCAGCTATACTTCCCGTTCTTAGACAATATCATTTCCGGAAAAATGAACCTGGGCGATATTGACCAGGTAAAGGATGATAATGTAAAATATTATCGCCTTCTTGTTCAAACGAAGTTGGATTACGTAAGACGTTCCCTTAATGGTGAGCAAATCATAAGCATGAATGATTTGGATGACATGCTGTCCAGAAAAGCCATCGATCCTTTTATTAACACTATTAACGAATTGCATGAAAAGCCAGACGCTGTGCGTTTTGCAATACTGGAGCAATTGAGTGCACAGGAACTTTATTATCTCGTTATTGCAGGCGAAACTGAATTGTATACTTCTTCGTATGTCAAAGGTGTATTTCCACGAATGATGCAGAAGTATGGTAACCGGGGAGATTCGTTGTTGATCAGTGTGAATTTCGACCGATTTAAGAAGTTCATTAAAATGGCTGCAGGATACAATACCTTAAGCGATTTTCTTGCAAGCGTACCTGATAAAGATCGGGCACAATTGTTAATGACCGCTTTCGTAAATAATCTTGAAAAATCAAAAGGGTTGGAAGATGGTGTGGATGTGGCAGACTCTTATGCCAGTATTTATGAAAGCATGAAGCCTGTAGCAAACGATATGCTTGATAATGTTAAGTTGAACCTTGACAGAAACATTAAGGAAAACAACAAACGAGGAACGGTCATCTACAATCTCCTGTATAAATTATTTCTTTCGGTAGATAGCACTCAAAACATTGACCTCACGAAAGAGTTTGGAGTGCCGCCTGTGTATAATATAGGCTACCAATCGTTAGTTGACGATACTGCACATAAAGTAGTGATGCAGGTTTTCTTTTATGGTGACGACGATGGTAAGATGAACTATAATGGTTTTATTTCGGAGCTGAACAGGGGCGGTTGGAAGGTTGCGATAGACAATAAATACTGGCTTGCATTTACATCGCCCAAAGGACAGCCGGTAGTGATATATGCCAACAAATGGTTTGATGATGAAAAAGATGAAAGCGCAACCGAGACGTCACAGGGGGCTTTAAAGAGTTATCTTGAACAAAAAGGAATTCAACCTACGGTTATTGTTCACCGGGGACATAGTTATTGGGTGTCCCGCACGATAGAAAAAATTCAGCCCAATGCAAAAATTGTTTTATTGGGATCTTGTGGTGGATATAATGTTGTTCATAGCGTATTGCAACATGCACCTGACGCTCACATCATTGCATCTAAACAAACCGGTAAGAAAGATATCAATCAGCCCTTCATGAATATTTTGAACGAGAAACTGAGGACCGGAAGTAATATTGACTGGATACCACTTTGGAAAGAGTTCAGAGCAAAGGCCGGAAATGTTGAAGGTTTCGATGATTATGTCCCTCCATATAAAAACCTCGGTGCTCTCTTCATTAAAGCTTATAACAGTTCTATGGGAACGAATGATTGATGATTGCCTCTAAATTTGTTGTAAAGTTTAACCATTGAGCAGTACAGAAAGTAAAAAGAGTTTTTTCGATATTTCGCAATTAAGAAGGGTTTTACAATTCACCAGGCCATA
Source organism: Flavisolibacter sp. (assembly GCA_035554655.1). GTDB lineage: Bacteria > Bacteroidota > Bacteroidia > Chitinophagales > Chitinophagaceae > Flavisolibacter. The sequence continues at coordinate 189 of DATMIF010000050.1, read as the reverse complement.
CAGAAACAGGTTCGTTGGTTCAATTGTACTTGCTATTGTGCTAGCAGCTTTTACGCCTGTGCGCCCATGGTTAATTCAGCACACTGTTGATAAATTCATCGCAGGCAAAAATTACAACTGGCTTATTTACATCACCATCATTCAAATCGGTTTTCTTTTTCTTGAAACCGCTCTTCGCTTTTATTTTTC
>DATMIF010000049.1:0-3428 GCA_035554655.1 Flavisolibacter sp. | reverse complement strand
TCAAAGATTGCATACAAGAAATGAGTATGAAGGATCAGGCATTGGACTATCACATTGTAAAAAAATAGCAGAACTGCACAAAGGGAAAATATGGGTTGAGTCAACACCCGGCGAAGGAAGCAGTTTCTATTTTACAATTAAAGAAAATAATCTTCATGAAAACTAAAACAAGCTATTCAGTTGTTTTTTGCCTCGTATTGATGTTATCGGTAAAGGCTTTTTCGCAGAAGCCTGACATACGATTTGAACATTTAAGTACAGAAGAAGGTTTCTCTCAAAATCTTGTAACATGTATATTGAAAGACCATTATGGTTTTATGTGGTTCGGAACTGATGATGGACTCAATAGATATGACGGCTATAAGATCACACTATACAGGAACAATCCGAAAAATCCTAAGAGTTTATCGGGCAATTTAATCAACGGGATTTTCGAAGACAGCAAAGGAAATATTTGGATAGCAATAGATGGCGGCGGAGTAAACATTTACGATCGTAACACAAATTCGTTTGCTCGCCTTCTGCATAACGATAATATCCCTTCTTCCTTAAGAGACAATGCCGTAAAATGTTTTTACGAAGATGTAAACGGCAACGTTTGGATCGGAACCTATCGTGGGCTTGATATGGCAATTGGCACTACAGGCAGATTTAAGCATTACACAATCGATCCGTTGAAAAAAGATCCGTTGTCTGAACAAATCACGAGTGTGATATGTGATCGACAGAATAATTTATGGGTAGGCACTATGAAGGGACTGGCGCTTTTTAACGCGTCATCTCAAACGTTCCGCTTATTTTATCATGATGAAAAAAATAATAACTCTATCTCGGATGATCGAGTCAATGTTTTAATGGGAGACCAAAACGGAGACGTTTGGATTGGTACAAGAAACGGTTTGAATCTTTTGAAAAAAAATTCTGACAAATTCATTCATTTTTTTAACGATAAAAAGAATTCCAACAGTCTTGCTCATAATTATATCTGGTCGCTTGCTAAACTAGAGGACGGCAAAATATGGATTGGTACAGAACACGGCCTGGACTTGTTTGACGAAAGCAGTCAATATTTTTTTCATTATACAAGTATTCCCGGAGATGAAACAAGTTTGCCACACAATTCGCTTCGTTGTACGTACGTAGATGACCAGGGAATTTTATGGTTGGGCTCTGTGGCTGGAGGTGTAAGAAAATATGACAAAAAACTCTCAAGGTTTGGTTTGTATAAGCCTTTGAATTCAAATCCTGCAACCCTTAATCTTAAAATGGTTTTCTCTTTTGCAGAATCTAAAACTGGCGACATCTGGATAGGAACGGACGGGGGAGGGCTGAATATATTTCATGTAAAAGATAAAACGTTTTCTCATTTTGAATACAAAAAAAATGATCCGGCACATAGTCTCTTAAGCAATACGGTTATCAAATTGCTTAATAGCCACGACGGACAAGGTTTATGGATCGGAACTTATGGTAGCGGATTAAGTTATTACAATTTTTCTACTAAAACATTTACTCATTACACGCCAGGAGACGATAACAGGCACTTGAGTGATAAAGCTGTATATGCCTTATTAGAAGACAGGAACGGAAATTTATGGATAGGAACCAATGACGGTGGCGTGAATATGTTGGATAAGAAAAGCGGAATACTTACGAAGTTTGTATTTGGTTCTGCAGAAGACGGGGAACATTTGGCTAATTCATGCATACGTTCTTTTTATGAGACGACTGACGGAAAAATATGGATCGGCACCTATGGTGCAGGTATTAATATTTACGATCCGATCACTAAAAAATTTACTTACCTCAACACAATAACAGCTTCACTTAGTAATAACATAGTTTTATCCCTTCATGGTGATAAACATGGAAACATTTGGGCGGGTACAATGGGAGGGTTAAATCTTTGGGATGAAAAAAAGCACGCCTTTGTTTCCTTTACAGAAGAAAATGGTTTGGCAAATAATGTGGTTACAAGCATTCAGGAAGACAGCAATGGCTTTTTATGGCTGAGCACAAAAAAAGGAATAACGCGTTTCAACCCCACTTCGAAAAAGTTTAAGAATTATGGGCTATACAATGGGTTACAGGGATATGAATTTTTGTTGAATTCGGGTTTAAAAACAAGTAGTGGCGAAATGTATTTTGGAGGAATCAACGGCTTTAATATTTTTGACCCGGCAAATATGCCGGAGAATCATATTCCCCCTTCAGTTGTAATTACAGACTTTCAGTTATACAATAAATCAATTTCTGCAGGTGAAAACTCTACGCTGAAAAAAGATATTGCTGTTACGGATACAATCATACTTCCGTTCGGAAAATCTATGATGTCTTTTGAATTTGCAGCACTGAATTACACAGCGTCCGAAAAGAATCAGTACGCATATAAGTTGGAAGGGTTCGACAAAGATTGGATCTACTCAGGCACTTCCCGAACGGCTACCTATACCAACCTTGATCCGGGGGAATACACATTGACAATTAAGGCATCTAATAACGATGGCGTATGGAATGAAAAGGGAAAAGCAATAAAGGTTATAATCACTCCGCCGTTCTGGAATACTTGGTGGTTTAGGCTACTTGCTTCGTTTGCCTTAGTTGCAGTTATTTATTTGGTATACCGGATCAGAACAAAAGCGATCCATCAGCAAAAGGAACAACTGGAACTGCAGGTGCAGGAACGTACGCAAAGCCTCGCTGCAATGACCCTCGAAGAAAGAAAAGCCAGGCAGGAGGCTAGTGAGGCCAATAAAGAGTTGGAAAGAAAAAACAAAGAACTTGAGCAGTTTGCTTATGTGGCTTCACACGATATGCAGGAGCCACTCAGAACCATTTCTTCTTTTGTAAACCTTTTAAATAGTCAATACAAGGATAAATTCGACGACAGGGCGCAAAAGTACATGAGCTTTATTGTGCAGGCAACTGACCGTATGAAAGTGCTTATTCATGATTTGCTAGAGTATTCCCGAATTGGAAAGAAAAAAGAAACAGCACATTTGGATTTAAATAAAATCGTGAATGAGGTGCTTGCAGATTTAAACTTCGCCATTGCTGATTCAGGTGCCACGGTTGAGGTAGAGCAACTTCCCGCTGTATCAGTTTATCCCACAGAGATGAAGCAGCTCTTTCAAAATCTTATCATCAATGCCATAAAATTCAGAAAGAAGGGAACCACTCCTGAAATTGAAATATCCGCTGAAAAACATAATGGTCATTGGAAATTTTTGGTAAAGGATAATGGTATTGGAATCGATCCCAAACAAGCTGAAAGGATTTTTGTGATCTTTCAAAGATTGCATACAAGAAATGAGTATGAAGGATCAGGCATTGGACTATCACATTGTAAAAAAATAGCAGAACTGCACAAAGGGAAAATATGGGTTGAGTCAACACCCGGCGAAGGAAGCAGTTTCTATTTTACAATT
>DATMIF010000048.1:0-22169 GCA_035554655.1 Flavisolibacter sp. | reverse complement strand
AGTTCATGTAAATGGCAAACTCACACTTGGAGAAAACCTTGCTGATTTAGGCGGACTGAATATTGCGTACGAAGCATTCACGCATACCAAACAATTTAAAGAAGGAAAGAAGATTGATGGCTTTACACCAACACAACGTTTCTTCTTAAACTGGGCACAGGTATGGCGCAACAACACCATGCCTGAAACTGCGGCGCAATTGATCTTAACCGATCCTCACTCTCCAGGCGAAGCCCGTTGCAATGGACCCATTGTAAATATGGATGCATGGTACCAGGCATTCAATATTCAACCGAGCGATAAAATGTATGTAGCTCCGGAGAAGAGAATACATATTTGGTAATTATCTGAACCATGATTTGGGTGGATTAAAGGATTTATGGGAAATGATTAAAGTCCTGCATTGTTGCAGGACTTTTTTGTTTTCACACATCACATTAGTTGCATTTAAATTTGGCGCATGATCAATGAAAATGAATTGCGTTTGGGTAATTATATCCTTCAAAAAGTAAACACCCGAATTATCCCTGTTAAATGCACGCACCAGCATTTTGAATTATTGAAGAACGGAAATGCAAAAGATATTTTCCCTGTGACTTTGAAGGCTGAAATTTTAGAGAAATGCGGTTTTATTGAGAATAAGAAATATGCGCTGTTACCAGATGCAAGAGAATTTATTTTAGTGCTGCCGGTAATTGGAAATGCCAACAACGAAATTCGTGCTTACATTAAAAACAATAAGGAATGTTTTGGAAGGGTTGTATTAAACAACCTTCCTGTTAGCAATAATTTTTATAATCTTCATCAATTGCAGAACGTTTACTTTTCACTTATTAATGAAGAATTAAAAATCAGTTTGTAATTAAGGTTGCAGGATGTTTCTTGCTTATCATTCCGACGTGAGGAGGAATCTGTGCTTTAGTTGTTATGAATGATTGAAACGAATAAAGCTGTCTGTGACTTTGATGATAAGAGTTACCGAACGATAAACGAAATGCGACGCAACAGAAGATCAATAGTAGCAATACAGCCTGGTTCAAAATAAAAAAGAGCTTCGAACCGAAACTCTTCCCATTAATCTTTTAAACCACCTAAATCGTGGTTCAGACTAAGATCTCTCCTGTGCTCTCAACCATCTTTCCGGAATTTCGTTGCTGCTCGCCAGCAAATAATCCTTATAAGAACAAGCGATGAATTGTTTATCCGGCAACTGCATCCACCATCTTCCTGTTTTCTTGCTTTGCAGAAAAACTGTTTCTACTTCGGCAAATGCAGTGTGATATTCATTGAAAGATTCCTTTTCGTCCATCAACGCTTCTTTCTTTCCACGGCTTCTTCCATCCATCAAATACCAAAGCATGTGACTGATTTGTTTTGCCGTAAGGTTTTCAAAATCCTTTTCGGGGCGATATCCATAAATGCCGATCGTTTGCATGTTGGGGCTCATCCCTGCATATTGCAGCATCGTACAAACTTCTTCGCCATTCAATCCATTTGGCGTTAAATTATTGGCTGGTGCAAATGCATGCGCCAGCACAGAAATATCCAAAGAAAAAATATGGCAGTTGCGGATCACCGGTTCCATTTCTTCAATGTGCTCTTTTACATTACCTACGCGAAAACAATCGAAGCGAAGTTTGTCCATTGTTTCGAGCATTCGCGGGTGAACAAAATAGCTTTGAAAACCGATGTGGTTGTAATGCCTCATGTAATTGGGTTCCGCGGTAAGCAGCTCCATTAAAAAATTATCGCTGCGAAAAGGAGAATCAATATTGATGTCGATCACGGCATCAAGCCCCACAGCTTCCACCAACCGTTTATCATCGGCAAATGCATGGTATTGCGCAAGCGTAAGATCATGCGAGCCACCCAGAACAACAACCAGTTTTCCTTCCATCACTAATTCATGAACCACAATTTTTAGTGCAGCGTAAGTATCATTAAGCGATTTACCAATTTTTACGTTGCCAACATCTGCAAGCCTGATATCCTGGTGCCAGAAATATAGACCGTAAAATTCATTTCGCACAACGTTGGCCGCCACACTTTGATGCAGCAATGCCGATCCTCTTTGTTCACCACATCCCACTAAAACAATTTGTGCATCATCCAAATCAGGAAATTCATCTTCATAAACCTTAATCACTCTTCCTATCTGTCCTTCTTTGTAACCCGCATCCATTGAAATCTCTGCAAGGTTGACAGGGTCCAAAAAATCTATTATTGAGTCGAGCATAACGAAATTTTATTGCACGAATTAAAACGAATTACACGAATTAAACCGCAGATTAGAAAGATTAATTTCAGGATTAACAGGATTAATCCACGTCGGCGATTCGATTCGTGTAATTAGTCTTTGAAAATACAGCAACTATTTTTTCAGTTCATACACGGCATAGCCCCAGGGTTCAATGCCGAAGCCTCTGTCGACCGGTTCTTTATTTCCGGCAAAAACATTATTCCATTCCTTTGCTGAAGGCTTGTCTTTCCATGTAAAGTTTTGTGCCTGTTTGCTTAAATTCAAAACCACCAAAACTTTGTTACCATCTTTTTCTCTTTCAAAAGCGTACATAGCTGCATCATTATTCGTTGCTAATTTTTTGAAAGAAGCATCAGCCGCTAATGCAGAATTATTCTTGCGAAGATTCAAAAGTGTTTTATAAAAGTTGGCCCTGCTGAATTTTGAAAAAGTAATGGTGTCTTTATAAAAGAAACTAACACTGTCAAGAAAGGGTTCTTCCTGGCCGCTGTAAATGAGTGGCACTGATCTTTCAATGGTTTGTGTCAACACGGCAAATGGTGCATGACTCGCACCCGGCATGGTTCCGTAATCGGCTTTGTTCCAGCTATTCTCATCATGGTTAGAAGTAAAGTACATCCTGATTGCATTCTTAGGATAAGTGCTATCAACTTTCCAAAGCACACTGTCGATACCAAACGCTGGACGTTCACCTTTTGCTACCTGCTTCATCATGTTAAATGCATCCCAGGTGTAAGTTGCATCAAAACCTGCTTCGTGCATCCACGCAGCATTGCTTTCTGCCAGCATGAAAATGTTTTTCAACTTCTTTAATGCAGGAATGCACTTGCTCCAGAATTCTTTTGGCACATCGGTAGCCACATCGCAACGGAAACCATCGATATTACTTTCGGTAATCCAGAATTTCATAGAGGCGATCATGCTATCCACCAACTGCGGATTATTATAATTGAGCTTGCGCACATCTGTCCAGTCGAAAGGGGAAACGGGTTGGTGCGTTACACTGTCGAGCACATAAAAATCAGGATGCGATGTTAACCAGGGATGATCAGCACCGGTGTGATTGGGTACCCAATCGATAATTACTTTGAATCCTTTGTCATGTGCATCCTTTACTAAGACTTTCCAATCATCCATTGTGCCATATTCGGGATTGATGGCAGTATAGCTGGAAACAGCATAATAACTTCCCAATTTTCCTTTTCTATCTTTCACACTAATTGGGTTAACAGGCATGAACCAAAGTGTTTGCACACCCATATTTTTCAGGCGGTCCAGATTTTTTTCAAAAGCTTTGAAAGTGCCTTGGGGCGTATACTGCCTAACATTCACTTCATAAATATTTCCCTGTTCTATCCATGCGGGATGTCCATCAATGGTTGCAGTGTCTGCAGATGATGTTGATTGTACCTGTGTGCTATTATTACACGCAAAAAGAAAAATACCAGAGCTAAGCAGCAAGCAGCTGAAAAATTTAAACATAAGCCATCGTTTGAATAAAAATAGGGAAACCAAAGAAATGAAAAGATGATTTATTTAGCCATCTGCATTACCAATATCATCTTTTGTGGAGTTTATCCTGAGCCTGGCGAAAGGTCACTCACTTGTACATTCAATAATTCTATTCAACAAAATATTGCACACCCAAAAAACTTATGTACATTCAATATCCGCTCCCCCGACAACTGCTATCCACTCTTCTCAAAAACCTTTTGGTCCAGCCCTGTTGCAAGTCACCAAATCAAAACCAAATACAATGAGACAGCTATTTATTGTACTATGCCTTGCTGCAGTATTATTTGCATGCAATAGCTCTGAAAACAAAACAACTACCGACGAAACAAAAATGGGAGAAACAAAAGTTGCAGCCATGTCGGCCACTGATATGCCTTATGAAGTAAAAGACTGGGGCGACTGGCAACCCGGTAATATGGAACATGCAAAAACAGCTATGCAATGCCTTAAAGATTTTTGTTCCGGTAATGTTGACGGCTGCGTACAGTCTTTCGGCGACAGTGCCGAACTTAGGTTTGACGGAATGGTGGGAAAGTTTTCAAAAGACAGTATTAAAAAAATGTTTACAGATCAAAGAAATATGTTTAAGTCGCTTGATGTTAATATGCATGACTTTGAAACTGTAAAATCAAAGAACGGGAAAGAGGAATGGGTAACGTTGTGGTACGCACAAAAGTGGCAGGATCAAAAAGGGGCATGGGATTCAGCCGTTTATGTTGATGATTTGAAATTTGAAAACGGAAAAATTACAGTGCTTGATGAAAAAACAAGGCACTACCCGAAAAAGAAATAAAGTGATGAAATAAAAAAGGCACATCCAAGTGCCTTTTTTTATTTTGAACAATGCAGTTTTAATTTTGCGGTATGATGAAAAAAATTTTACTCTTAACCAGTCTCATTTTTAGCATTTATGCCAATGCCCAAGACGAAGCCGTAAAGAAACTTAAAACCGAGTCTGATAAAACAATTAAGAAAGATGCTTCCGATACTATTCCCAAAACCTGGAAGACAGGAGGCTTGTTTAATCTCAATCTTTCTCAGGGTTCATTGAGCAACTGGGCTGCAGGTGGCGATAAATTTTCCATGTCCCTGAACTCAATTTTAAGTGTATATGCCTTTTATAAAAAAGGCAGACATAGTTGGGACAACACACTCGACGTCAACTTCGGTTATTTACGAACAACAAGTTTAGGCAACAGAAAGAATGATGACCGCTTCGATTTATTAAGCAAGTATGGATATTCCATTGCGCCCAAATGGAATATCGCCGGCTTATTCAATTTCAGGACACAGCTCGCAAACGGCTATACTTACTCGGATACTAAAAGAACTTTTTCTTCTTCGTTCTTATCGCCTGCTTACCTGCTTTTGAGTTTGGGTTTTGATTATAAGCCAACCAAAAATCTTTCTGTTTTTATGTCTCCTGTAACTGCAAGATGGGTGATTGTTACTGATGACTCCTTAGCTGCAAAAGGATTGTATGGTGTAACGCCAGGTAAAAAAGGCCGCTCGGAATTTGGTGCCTTTCTTTCCGCCGAATATCTGAAGGACCTTAACAAAACCATTAGTTATAAAGGAAGGCTGGATCTGTTCTCCAACTACAAACACAATCCTGAAAAAGTGGACGTATTTATGTCCAACCTGTTTGCCGTAAAATTGTCAAAAGTTTTATCAGCAACATGGAATGTTGATTTGATTTACGATGATGACGTTCGCCTCTTTGGAAGTGATGGCAAATCGCCGGCATGGCAAATCAAATCGTTAATTGGTGTGGGATTAATGGTAAAGTTTTAGCGACCTGGTTAAGCTTGCATGATAGCTCGATGCTTCATATTATTTTCGCAGTTACATGCAGGTATCCCTTGAACAAATTCTTTTGCTTTGTACTGCGGCATTTGCCGCGGGTTTTGTAGATGCTATTGTTGGTGGTGGCGGATTGATTCAAACACCTGCAGCGCTGGTTTTACTAAGATCCTATCCGGTGGTAACAGCCATCAGCTGCACAAAAATTCCCTCTTTTAGCGGAACATTGTTTGCCGCAATTCAATATCTGAAGAAAGTAAAGATCAACTACACGCTTACAAGTGTTATGTGCACGATTGCATTTTTTTCCTCGTTTGCGGGATCGGAATTACTGAGTGTAGTTAGCAACGAATTTATGAAACCGGTGTTGCTGATCATTTTAGCCGTTGTTGCTATTTACACTTACACTAAAAAAAACTTCGGCCAGCACGAAGCCAAGGATCATCCTCCGCAAAAAGAGCTTTGGTTTGCTGTTGCTATCAGCTTGATTATTGGATTTTATGATGGGTTTATTGGTCCCGGGGCAGGAAGTTTTTTGATCCTGGCTTTTATTTCGCTGCTTGGCTATGATTTTTTACATGCATCTGCGCAAGCCAAATTGGTAAACCTTGCTACTAACCTCGGTTCAATCGTTTTATTTACCATCAAAGGAAAAATTATTTGGGCTGTGGCTTTGCCAATGGCGGTTTGCAATGCCGTTGGTGGTATGTTGGGAGCAAGAATGGCTATCATGAAAGGAAATAAGTTCATCCGCATTTTTTTCCTCGTTATTATTTTAGGAACCTTGCTGCGTTTTGCCTGGGACGTATTTCACTGACTATTTAAAAACCAAAAGACCGCATAAGCGGCCTTCTGATCTCTCATGTGTATATCAAGCCTTAATTGGCCTTATGTAATTCTTTATACGTTTCATTTATTAGTTGAGTGATGCTATCAGTGGCTTTCTTTTGGTGGGTGATGATGAAAATTGTAGCGTCTTCTTCTTTAATTTCCTCGCATTTATATCCTTTGCGATGGAATTCTTCTAATAAAATGTGATCTACCCGGGTACGGTTTTCCTTAGGATTTGTATGCATTTGGGCGGTTTTGAACGATTAAAGTACGCATCTGTCCCAATAAATTCTATGACCTTGGTCAGAAATTGATCGTAAACAATTGTGGCATGAAATTTTATACCGATATAGTACAACTCGATTATAAATAAACCTGATAACAAAGCCTCCCTTGCTCCCAGAGACCGGGGGCTTTTGTTTTTTTTAGTACTACCCCACGTTTGTATTGCCGTCTTTTTTTAAAAGGCCAGGGATGAAAGCGCAATCACCACTACGGGTAACAGTTTCCTCATCTTAATTTTTCAGATGACCTCTGGATAATACATTAATGCAATTGCAAAGGAGTCAGGCATGTTTTTTAGAGAATTGCAGTAAATTGTTGTATGCTTTGGCAAGGAAGAAGAGAAAGCTCAAATGTTGACGACCGCCGCGGAATTGGCGGTGGCGGAATAGCCGTTGGCGGTGGAATTATCGGAGTTATTTTTTTAGTCGTTAAGTTTTTACTGGGTGGTGGAAACGGCGGCGATACCCAATTGCAGCTTCCTAATCAAAACCAGCCTTTATCGGCAGAAGAGCAAGCCGCCCAAGACCAGGAAGTACATTTTGTAAAAACTGTATTGGCCGAAACAGAGGACGTATGGAATCAATTGATGCAACAGGCAGGCAGGGATTATCCTGAACCAACACTTGTTTTGTTTAGCGGTTCCACACAGTCGGCTTGCGGCTATGCAAGTTCTGCAACCGGTCCGTTTTATTGCCCCGGCGACCAGGACCTTTATATAGACCTTTCTTTTTATGATGAATTAAAAAATCGATTCCATGCAGATGGGGATTTTGCAATGGCATATGTTATTGCACACGAAGTAGGTCATCACATTCAAAAATTACTGGGAATATCAGATAAAATTGACAGGCTACGGCAACAATTAAGCGAAGAGGAATTCAATAAATATTCTGTTCGCTTAGAACTACAGGCAGATTTTTTTGCCGGTGTTTGGGCGCATTACGAAAAGGGAAAAAATATTCTGGAACAAGGAGATATTGAAGAAGCCTTAAATGCTGCGAATGCCATTGGTGATGACCGACTTCAAAAAGAGTCACAGGGTTATGTTGTACCTGAGTCGTTTACTCATGGTACGTCTGCACAAAGAATGTACTGGTTCAAAAAAGGATACGAAACCGGTGACCTTAACCAGGGAAATACATTTGAAACGAATGACCTGAATGGTGGGTAACTGTAGCCGGCGATTTTTTGTTGATGATTTCACTGAAAACATTTTTCCTCTAAAATGAATGAAGACTTCTGCAAAAAGAGGTCTCCCCGATTGACGCCTCCCGTTTCCCACCTGCCGTCCTTATCTTTGCCGCAATGGAAAAAGTGTTATCGCAAATCGAAGCATATCGCAAAGAAATTGAAGGTTACGAAATTTCGAATCCACAACAACTTGAAGAGTTTCGTATTAAATTTTTGGGCACTAAGGGGCTGACAAAATCTCTTTTTGCCGAAATGAAAAATGTGCCGACCGAAAAGAAAAGAGAGTTCGGGCAAGTACTGAATGATTTCAAACAATTTGCTGAAGAGAAGTTTGAAAATGCCAAGCAATCGGCAATCGGCAGCCAGCAATCGGCAAAAGAAGATATTGATCTTTCATTGCCTGGCGATGCCGTGCAGATTGGCTCAAGGCATCCCATAACGCTTGTTCGCAATCGCATCGTTTCCATATTTCAACGTCTTGGCTTTTCTGTAGCTGACGGGCCGGAAATTGAAGATGACTGGCACAACTTCACCGCTTTGAATTTACCGGAGAATCATCCTGCCCGTGATATGCAGGACACCTTTTACATTCACCAAAATCCTGATTGGCTTTTACGTACGCACACCAGCAATGTACAGATACGTGAAATGGAAAAAGGAAAACTACCCATTCGCATTATTTGCCCTGGACGTGTGTACAGGAATGAAACTATTAGTGCAAGATCACACTGCTTCTTTCACCAGGTGGAAGGTTTATACATTGATGAAAATGTAAGCTTCGCTGACCTTAAACAAACCCTTTACTTCTTTGTACAGGAAATGTTTGGTAAAGATGTAAAGGTCCGTTTCCGTCCTTCTTATTTTCCTTTTACGGAGCCGAGCGCCGAAATGGACATCAGTTGCTTCATTTGCGGTGGCAAAGGTTGCCGCATTTGCAAACACACGGGCTGGGTTGAAATTTTAGGATGCGGAATGGTTCATCCAAAAGTGCTGGAGAATTGCGGTATTGATAGCAACAAGTACACGGGTTATGCTTTTGGAATGGGCATCGAACGTCCTGCTTTGTTGTTGTATGATGTAAATGATATCCGCTTATTCAGTGAAAACGATGCGAGGTTTTTGAAACAGTTCGGAAGTGCTGTCTGAATCATGATTTAAGTAGATTAATTGATGTATTGGAAATAAAAAGGGTCTTCAACCTTGAAGACTCTTTCAGCTATATAACAAGTTTCGCTTGCTTTTAATCCTATTAATCCACCCAAATCCTGGTTCAGAAATTAACCAACTTCCGACTCGCTTGCAGATGTTGTAAATTCCGATTGATCTCCCGGATTATCAATGGGGACCTGCGGCGCATTCTTTGGGGGTTTTTCTTCATTCCCGTTCTCTTTCATCCACCACAAAAAAATGGCTGCCGCCGCCGTTAATGCAGCGCCAATTCCAACACCGAGAAGAAGCATTTCTTTCTTTTTCATAACCCAACATTTTCTTCTTAAAGTTATAAATTATCGTACCAGTAATTGCTGATGACCGTCAATTTGAAATCACAATTGGTTTTCGCAAAAAACTGAAAAATGCAGCGGAAATGAAACTGATTAACGCTAGATAATACCACGCAGTAAATTCAACTGTTAACCTGGTATTCCTGCTTAGGCTATCTATCATATCATGGTCTGATTTATCACTAATCTCCGACCTGATTTGAATCATCAAACCGATTAAGGCAATTGCCGCCAAAGTGCCGATCAGTGCGTTCATTTTATTTGGTCCGGGATTTACTATTGACAAAACAAATCCCGCAACACCTAGCAATAAAGCCAACAATGCGGATACATATAATCTACCAGACTCCTTCTCAGTAACAGATACTCTCTTATCAAAGCTTTCATCGTTGGTTTTTATTTCCTTTGAAGTTTTATAGTTCACTCCAAAAGCAAGTCCTACCCCGTTATTACTAATGAGCGTTTCCCCCTTGCACTTAATATTTACAAAAGGCAAAAGGAAGAGAAGTGTGCCAACTAAAAACATTGCTGAATTCAACCTGAATTTTGGTGAGGATTTGGTAGCGGTTGTTTCCATAAAACAATTTTTCTTTACGAAAGTTAGTTCATTTGAAGGCAAGTATCTTTACACCACTTCATTATGACAACGATTTGCATTTGCGGCGCAGGCACCATGGGAAGCGGTATTGCGCAAGTATCAGCGACAGCCGGCTTCAAAACTATTTTGTTTGATGTGAATGATGAAGTAATTCAAAAAGCAAAAAACAAAATTGAAAAAGATCTACAAGTATTAGTTGAAAAACAAAAAATCCTGTCTTCAAAAAAAGAAGATATTCTTGAGAAATTTGTTTTTACATCAAATATCAATGATTGCATTGCAGATTTGATTATTGAAGCAGTGATTGAAAAATCAGAAGTAAAAATTTCTTTATTCAATCAATTAGCTGCACTCAACAATGATGAAACAATTTTTGCAACGAATACTTCTTCACTTTCTGTTTCTGCAATAGCAAAAGAAATTTTAAACCCGGAAAGAGTTGCGGGTTTACATTTCTTTAACCCTGCTCCAATAATGAAATTGGTTGAAGTAGTAAAGGGTGAACAAACTTCCGATGAGACGATTTCTCAATTAACTAATCTCACAAAAGCTCTTGAAAAAACACCTGTTGTTTGTAAAGATTCACCAGGTTTTATTGTAAACAGAGTTGCACGTCCTTATTACATTGAGTCACTCCGTTTGGTTGAAGAAGGCGTTACCAGCCTCGAAATTATTGATCGATTATTAGAAAGCAAGGGTTTTAAAATGGGGCCATTTAAACTAATGGACCTTATTGGTAATGATGTAAACTACGCGGTCAGTTCTTCTGTATACGAGCAACTCAATCAGCCGGAAAGACTAAAGCCCTCTCCTATTCAAAAAGAAAAAGTAGAAAAAGGTGAATTGGGAAAGAAAACCGGTAAAGGATACTACGATTACAAATAAAAAACCCCGCTCATGCTTGCCATTGACGGGGTTTAAAGAGAGTACGAATTACCTGTTTAAAAGGTACTTCTAAGACTATGACAGGAAAACATAGTTTAAAGCTGCATTGAAACAAAAAAGCGATCTCAATTAAGATCGCTTTTTACTTTATCCTAACAAGTTTTATGGATTTGCTCTTGATGGTATTTGCAAACTAAGGTCTCTTTTCAACATATCATTTCTGTTTGCCATTTCCCAAGCTGTATAAAATACCAATTGTGCTCTTTTCGCCATCAAATTATAATTGATCTTATCAGGCGTATCTGTTGGCTTGTGATAGTCTGCACCCAACATACCGTCGTAGTAAAAAATAATAGGCACTCCATGCTTTGCAAAATTGTAATGATCGCTCCTGAAATAAATTCTTTGCCTGTCGTTAGGATCATTAAATTTATAATCAAGCTCCATCTTCAAATACTTTTTATTTACCGCTTCGCTGATTGTTCTCAGATCTGTACTCAATTTATCATCACCAACTACATAAACATAATTTGATGAATCACCAATCTTGCGGCTGGAATCCGTTCTTCCAATCATATCAATATTTAAATCCGCAGTTGTTTTTTCCAACGGAAATGTTGGATGGCTGGTGTAATAATCAGAACCCCACAAACCTTTTTCTTCACCACTAACCGATAAAAATATGATAGATCGTCTTGGACCCTTACCTTCTGCTTTTGCTTTTGCAAATGCCTGCGCAATTTGCATGATGCCGACTGTTCCTGAACCATCATCATCTGCGCCATAATAAATAGCACCGTTGCGCATACCTAAATGATCGTGGTGTGCACTAATCACTAAATATTCATCCTTTAAATCAGTACCGGGAATTACTCCAATAACATCGCTGCTTTGCACAGTTAATGATTCTTTTTTTACATCAAGAAATACTTCTGCTGAATAAGGTTTTATCAGCGACGTGTTGGATTTCACATTGTCATAATCTGCACCTACAATCTTCCTGGCAACATTTTCTGAAACAGTAAACACTTGCGGTCCTACGTTTCTTCTGAATGCATTTACGTATTGATTTCCCTTAACGGCAGTTGCTGTAGTCTTTGGATAATTTGTGCCAACAGAAATAATTGCTGCAACGCCCTGGCTATTCAGCATTTGATATACGCCTGGTGTATTTTGTCCGCGGCCAAAACCCATAGGCAGCCCTCCAATGATCATTACTGCTCTTCCTGCGAGATTTGCATTTTTCAAAGAGTCAATTGCATTTGCTCCAACAAATACAATTTCATTGAAGCGCATTGTTGCCGGAATATTGTTCAAAGAAGCATTGAAATCTTTATCAACCCGGAAGGACTGACCATTCACTTCAAGCGTTGCTCCTATCAGTGAATCCTGGTAAACATTATAAAACAACTGGTAATTGTCACCATTACCCGGTTGAAGTCCGAGCGATTTAAACTCAGATTCAATATAAGCTGCAGCCTTGCGTTGGCCTTCTGTTGCTGTTTCTCTACCCTGCATGTCAGCACTGGCAAGAATGTACAAACGCTTTTTTAGATCGGCGGCTGTAATTGTCTTTGCATAAACTTCAGGTTTTGCATTTTTTTGAGCAAAGCCGTTGAACGTACTTAAGACAAGTACGAAAAAAAGAATTCCTTTCATGTATTATTTATTTGGAACGGTGAATTTACACCCTGCAATTCTCACAGGGAAGCAAAGATTAAATCGCCTGCGTTAAATATGGTTAGAACTTCCACCGCAGAAACTATTTATACTTCTTAATTGCTTTTACTTCACTATCGCTTGCAGGCATAAAGCTGATAGCAGTTCCGCCACCCGGTGCCAGATTCAACTTCAAATTTGTTTTGCTGTCAACAATAAAGCTATCAATGACATAAGTCATTGGACTTTTCTGCCAATCTGCGTTGGCGGCATCATGGTAAATCTTCGCGACATATTTTTTACCTGCATCTAAGAAGTTTAATGGTTGTATAAAGTTTCTTGCCTGTTCGTCTGTAATGGCGCCTAAAAACCAATTAGGAGCGTTCTTTGCCTTACGTGAAATGATCAGATAATCTCCGGGTTCAGCCTGCAATATTTTTGAATCATCCCAATCAACCGCTACATCTTTTATGAATTGAAAGGCATCCATATGTGCTTCATAATTTTCAGGGAGATCAGCAGCCATTTGCAAAGGGCTGTACATGGTAACGTACAATGCCAGTTGTTTGGCAAGCGTGGTATGAACCTGCTCCTTCTTCCCCGGATTGTAATGACTCATTTTAATTTCAAAAATGCCAGGCGTATAATCCATTGGCCCGCCCATCAATCGTGTGAATGGTAAAATTGTTTCGTGCATGGGTGGATTGCCAACACTCCATGCATTGAATTCATTTCCTCTCGCCGCTTCGCTTGCAATCCAGTTGGGGTAAGTCCTGTGCAAACCTGTGAGCCGTACAGATTCGTGCATGTCCACCATAATACCATAGCCGGCTGTTTTCTGAGCAGCTCTTTCAAAATGCCTTACCATCCATTGCCCATCGTGATGCTCACCGCGTGGAATAATTTTTCCCACATAGCCCGTCTTCACACTGTTCATTCCATGATTCAGCATAAAACGATAAGCAGTGTCCATCCACCTCTCATAATTTGTTACAGAACCAGATGTTTCATGATGGCAAATTATTTTCACACCTTTAGATGCTGCATAGCGGGTTAACTCGTTTACATCATAATCAGGATAAGGTGTTACAAAATCAAAAACGTCTTCTTTCCATTTACCGAACCAATCTTCCCAACCTGTATTCCATCCTTCCACCAATACGCCATCAATTCCGTTTTTTGCAGCAAAATCAATGTAGCGCTTTACATTAGCGGTGTTAGCCCCATGCGGAACTTTTGTTTGTTGTTGCGACCCAACCTGCCCGCCGCTATAATCCCAACTACTTTTGCCAACATGCATTTCCCACCAAACACCAACAAATTTTTGTGGCTTGATGAAAGAAGTATTTTCAACTTTTGAAGGCTCATTCAAATTCAAAATCATTCTATTTGCGGCAATTATATCAGTTGCTTTATCACTGACAATAATTGTTCTCCATGGCGTATGCGCAGGTGCAATTAAATAAGCTTTATTGCCAACTGCATCAGGCACCAAAACAGACTTTAGCGTAAATGAAGATTTATCGACCAGTAGATCCATTGCAGGATAATTGGTCAATGCCGCTTCGTGAATATTGATATACAAACCATCGCTGCTTTTCATCATTAATGGTGTTTGTACACCGTTATCATCGAAAGGTGTTCTTACAGAAATCGCAATAGCTTCTGCACTGGCTGGCAAAGCTTTTACTTCACTCAGTTTTGTCTCGTTGTAGGGATATTCATTGCTGTCATAATCTCCCGGAATCCAAAATGTTTTGTGATCACCAGATAAATGAAATGTTGAATTCTCATCGTCAACTACAAAGTGCAACAGGTTTTTTTGTTCGGGAAATTCATACCTGAATCCAACGCCTTCATTAAATACCCTGAAAACAATATTCATCAAAATTCCTGAACGGCTTTTATCTTCTAACTGCAGGCGAATTTCTTTATGGTTGTCTCTTATCGAACTATATTCTCCCCAAACCGTATTCCATGTTTGATCGTAAGTTGATGAATCAAGCTTTATCAACCTGAATTGATTCAAATTGACTGCAGGCTCTTTCAATTTCATTCCTAATGATGACGAAAGAATAACCGAATGTGTTTTATAATTAACTGTATAAGTAAATTCTCCATTGCCAGATACATTTGTTATCAGTCGAATATTTCCATCAGGAGAAGTTGTTGAGACTTGTTGTGCATTAGCAGTAAGCGCAATCGTTGTAAGCAGTACAAGCAAATTTTTCATGATTAACTTTTTTCAATGAGCCACCATAATCTTTTTCGTGGCTTTATTTTATAATTAGAGCGAATGTATTTTGTAATATGGTGCATCGCCTCGTCGATATCATCCGTAATCAAAACAAGATCTAAGTCTTCTTTAGATATCGTTCCTTTTGCCGCCATCACCTGCATCGATTCCCAAATGTCTTTGTAGAATTCTTTTCCAAAAATCACTAGCGGAAAGCTTGTAATCGTTTTTGTTTGAACCAGTGTAAGCGTCTCAAAAAATTCATCCATCGTACCAAACCCGCCGGGCATAATAATAAATGCGTATGAATATTTTATCATCAACGTTTTGCGAACGAAAAAGTGTTCAAACGTCACCGATGTCTGCACATATTTATTTCCAATCTGCTCAAAAGGCAACTGAATATTACAGCCAACTGATTTTCCTCCGCTTTCGAATGCGCCCCGGTTAGCGGCTTCCATAATTCCCGGCCCACCACCCGTCATCGTCGTAAATCCCAATTGTGCAATTCGTTTTCCAAATTCTCTGGCCGCCTGGTAGTATTGATTGTCTTCCTTAAAACGTGCCGAACCAAAAACTGTAATGCAAGGTCCTACAAAATGCAAATACCTGAAACCCATCACAAATTGTTTCAGCACTCTCCATGCAAAATTCAACTCATAGCCCCTGCTCTTCGGCCCATCCAGGTAAACATGTTCTTTAGGGGGAATAATGGGGTTGATCTTGTGGCTTTTCTTTTGTTTGGCCATAGCAATCAAAATTAAATGTAGAACAGAATCAGAACTTTTGTTATGATTTTTATTATGTGCCAAACTGCATTGCTACTATGATGTTTCTGTTGCGTCGCACACTTGTACGTTCGATAATTTTAATCATCATCTTCGCAGCTCACAATCTAAATAAATCGTCTTTTACAGAAACACTTCAGTTGCCGTTTCCCGTTTGCCGATTACATTTGCTCCATGAAAATTATCAGCTATAATGTCAACGGCATTCGTGCCGCCGTTAAAAAAGGTTTTTTAGATTGGCTGAAAACACACCCTGCCGATGTTGTTTGTATACAGGAAAACAAAGCGCAGCAAAGCGATATCGAATCCAAATTGTTCAATGATCTAGGCTATCATGATCATTGGTTTTGTGCACAAAAAAAAGGATACAGTGGCGTGACTGTTTTTACAAAAATTCATCCTGATAAAGTGCAATGTGGTACCGGGCATAAAGTGAGTGATGATGAAGGAAGAGTATTGCAAATGGATTTTGGAAAGGTAAAATTGATCAATGCATACTTTCCTTCCGGAACAACCGGCGACGAAAGACAAACTTACAAGTACCAATGGCTCGATGATTTTTTTGACTATGTGCAGGAGCTAAGAAAAACAAGTCCCAACATTATTCTTTGTGGTGATTACAATATTGCTCATAAGGAGATCGACATTCATAATCCATCAGGAAATAAAAAGACATCTGGTTTCCTTCCCGAAGAAAGAGCATGGATGGATAAGTTCTATAGCAATGGTTGGATAGATTCATTCAGACAATTTCATCAGGAACCACACCGGTACAGTTGGTGGAGCCAGCGTTTTCCTAGTGTGCGTTTAAACAATAAGGGCTGGAGGATCGATTACATCTCCGTTACCGAACCGTTAAAACCTTATTTGAAGGATGCAGAAATTTTTCCCGATGTAAAACACAGCGATCATTGCCCAATTTATTTAGAAATTGATGTGGAGAATGTAAAATGATTATCTACAATGTTACTGTAAAAGTGGATGGATCGATTGCAGACGCATGGCTGCAATGGTTATTGAACGAACATATTCCATCTGTAATGGCCACTGATTGTTTTGCTGAGTACAAAGTAGTTCGCTTGCTGGAGGTTGATGACAATGAAGGACCGACTTATGCAATTCAGTATTCTGCCGAATCAAAAGCGGACTATAACAGGTATATCTCGATACATTCATCCAAATTGCAGAAGCTTTCATTTGAAAAATGGGGTGACCGTTTCATTGCATTCAGAAGTGTAATGGAAGTTGTGAAATAAGTGAATAAAAATTTTTTCAAAAAAATTTCTCTTAAACTAATTGTTGTATATTCTTTGCAAAGCCTTGTTGGCTCTGCGTTTCAGGGCATGTCTTTTGAAACGCTTATGTATCAAGGGTTTCAGAGGCTTACTTAAAATTATTCAATCAATCAAAAAATTTATTCCCCTGAAACCCTTGTCCATTGCGGATTTCAGAGGTTCACTATTTTTTTATTTTGTTTAAATTTATTTTTCCGAATACAAAAAGCGTCTAAATTTGTCCCACTCAAAACTTATCTTAAATAATCAACTATGAACAAAGCTGAATTGATCAACAAGATCGCTGATGATGCCGGTGTAACTAAGACCCAGGCTAACGCTGCTTTAGATTCTTTTGTAGAAGCAGTTACCAAAACTTTAAAAGGCGGTGGTAAAGTTACTTTAGTAGGTTTCGGAACTTTCTCTGTTTCTAAACGTGCTGCCCGTAATGGACGTAACCCTCAAACTGGTGAAGTAATTAAAATCAAGGCAAGAAAAGTTGCTCGCTTCAAAGCAGGTAAAGAACTTTCAGCAAAACTCTGATTGCTGTTAAAATTTTTTAAGCTCTCCGCACAACGGAGGGCTTTATTTTTACGACATTTGCTCAACAAAAAAATTATTTATGGGAAGAGGTGATAAAAAAACTAAAAAAGGGAAAACTTTCAAAGGTTCTTTTGGCAAATCAAGACCCGCCAGCAAAAAGAAAATTACAGGGAACACTCCTGCGAAAAAAGAAGCTTAATGCTCAATGTTCAATACTCAATTTTCAATGCTCATTCAATTGGGCATTTTTTGTTGAACATTGAGCATTAAACGTTTTATGGTGAGAGTCTTTCAATCTTCCAACTAGCATCATCTTCCAATGTGTATTGAATGCGATCGTGCAACCGGCTTGGTCTTCCCTGCCAGAATTCAATAATCACAGGTGTTACTACATAACCGCCCCAATGCGGCGGACGTTTCAATTCTTTTTGCTTAAATTCTTCAGTGAGCTGCAGCACCCTATCCTGCAACCATTGACGGCCTTCAATTACCTGGCTTTGATTGGATGCCCATGCACCAACCTGGCTTCCTACCGGACGTGAATAAAAATATTCGTCGCTTTCTTTTTCAGAAACTCTTTTTACCAACCCTGTTATTCTTACCTGCCTTTCCAGTTCTCTCCAAAAAAAACAAAGACATGCTTTTGGATTTTCTTCCAAGTGCATCGACTTGTAGCTTTTGTAATTGGTAAAAAAAACAAAGCCGTTCTTATCAAAACCTTTCAGCAACATAATTCTTGCTGCAGGCATGCCATCACTTGATGCAGTAGCCAGTGTCATGGCATTCACTTCATCAATTTCGCTTTTAATGGCTTCATCCCACCATTTTTGAAATTGATCAATGGGATTAAGTTCTACATCTGTTTCCAATAAACTTTGCGAGGAGTAGTCTTTTCGAATATTTGCAATTGCTGGATTCATAAAATCAATTGAATCCGCAAAGTTATGGTACTACCTGTCCAGTTTTTTACGGAGCAGGAAGTCTCTTTCTTCTGCCATCATATTCAGCATGCTCTCGAGCTCACCAATGCGGCGTAATTCCGTTTGCAATTTTTTATTGGTATCTGCAATGCCTTGCATGTCGTTATTCAAATCGGAGAGGAACATCACCTTCTTTTGAAGCTGCTGTCTTTGCAGGTTGGCTTCAGAAAGTTTGTCTTCCAGTTCATCCATCTGCTGCCGCATGCGCTGGTTTTCATTCATTGTTTCCTCCAGCTTTTCCTGTTTCCTCAATAATTCTTTATGAACCTGCTCGTAAGAATATTTAGTGTCTTCTAATTCTATAGCAAGATTGTTAGCCCTGGCTGCCTGCTTTTCAAGTGTTGCCATTTTTGTTTGGAGTCTTTCAAACTCCTGATACACTTCGTCAATCTTTGCGGCCATTCGTTCTCCGGCCGCGGTTTGCTGACGCAGATCTTTTATTTCATCATCTTTTTCTTCAATAATGCCAATCAGCTCATCCACTTTCTTTTCAAGCCCTTCAATTTTTTCATTCAGCTCTTCTCTGCCTTCATTCTCCAGTTCTTCTACTTTTTGCAAGTAGCTATCCAACATTTTTTGCTGCTGGGCAATTGTTTTTTTCAAATCGTGCACGGCCATTTCATCTTTTTGCGTAACTCTTTTTGCCGACAATTCAATTTGTTCCTGTTTGGGAAGTGAGCTCTCGTAACGAAGGCGTGCAAACTGCTCCTCCATTTCGACAAGATTGCTTTTTTTACTTGCCGCTTGTTTCTCTTTCTTTTCAACAAATGTATTTTTCCTGGTTGCACGTAAGGTTTCGTCCAGTGATCTACGGCTTTTAATAAAGAAGTATATAGTAGCTCCGAAGATGACCACCACCAGTGGCAATACAATGAATTCGATCAAGGTAAGATTAATAGCAATGAATGTCATCAGTTAGTTCCAGTAAGTTTCAGGGAACAAACTAAGTATTTTTTTTGAATTGGATAATCGTAAAAACACTAATTATCCCTTAACCAGTGTGCCCACTTTCTCGCCCGTTACCACCCTGCGCAGGTTGCCGGGCTTATTCATGTCGAAAACAACAATAGGTAATTCGTTTTCCATACAAAGAGTGAAAGCGGTCATGTCCATCACATTCAATTTGCGGGAGATACACTCCTGGAAGGTGATAACGCCAAACTTTGTAGCAGTCGGGTCTTTTTCAGGATCGGCAGTGTATATGCCATCAACACGGGTTCCTTTCATAATTACATCGGCCTTTATTTCGATGGCTCTAAGTGATCCTGCTGTGTCAGTAGTGAAGTAAGGATTTCCTGTTCCTGCGCCAAAAATCACCACACGGCCTTTCTCCACGTGGCGTATAGCCCTTCTTCTAATGTAAGGCTCGGCTATTTGTTCCATTTTAATGGCACTTTGCAAACGGGTGTAAACTCCAACTCTTTCTAAGGCAGCCTGTAAAGCCATTCCGTTGATCACTGTGGCCAGCATTCCCATATAATCGCCGTGAGCCCTTTCTATGCCCGTCTCAGCCTCGTTCATGCCACGGTAAATGTTACCGCCGCCAATAACAACTGCTACCTGCACGCCCAGCTCAGTAATAGATTTGATGTCCAGTGCATATTGCCCTAACACCTTTGTGTCAAATCCAAAACTTTTATCACCCATTAAAGATTCACCGGAAAGTTTAAGTAGAATTCGTTTGTACTTAGGCAGCATAGAAAGTTATTAAAAGCGCTGCGAAGATAAGGTTTTGAAGGGTTGATTAAACCGAGTTTTAAGGAATGTGTTATTGATTAGAATTTTTAGAAAACATTTTTGTTTACGAGCTGTGCTGCTACTATTAAGCTTTCTGTTGTCACTCACTTTTACGTTCCTGGTTCTTGTAAGCACTTTCGCAGTTTGCATTTTTACACTTATTTTTCACCCGTGTTTTATTCACTGCTAAAACGATATGCCCGCTTTGCTATAAAGATCTACTGTACAAAAATTGTTGTTAACAAACCCGAAGTTTTAAAAAGCAAAGGACCTCTTTTGTTTGCATCCAATCATCCTAATTCTTTTTTGGATGGAATGATTTTAACAACACTTCTCGATGAAGCTTTATATTCTCTTGCCCGTGGCGATGCATTCAAAAACACCTGGGTGAACAAACTATTACGCAAACTAAAACTATTGCCGGTATATCGAACCAGCGAAGGCGTTGAAAACCTTGAACACAACTACACAACCTTTGATGCCTGCAGGGAAACTTTTAAAGAAAACGGAATGGTGCTCATCTTTAGTGAGGGCAAATGTGAGAATGAATGGCATTTGCGCCCTTTAAAAAAAGGTACAGCAAGGTTATCCATCACCTCGTGGAAGATGGGTATACCGCTGACTGTTTTACCAACGGCATTTAATTATAGCTCGTTTAGGAAATTTGGTAAAGAAGTTCACTTGCTTTTCGGCGAGCCTGTCAACCGAAACGAAGTGCTTCAACATGAAACGGATGGTAAACTGTTTCTTTCTTTTAATGAACAATTGAATAGCCAATTGAAACAATTGGTCTATGAAATTAAGCCGGGTGACAAGCAAACAGTTCGAAAGGTTTTTCCAATTAAAATAGACCCCTCTTTCTATTTTTTAATGTTGCCGGCAGTTGTTGGATGGGCTTTACATGCACCTTTATTTTATTCGTGCAAACTGTTCGCGGTCTTTTTTAAAAATACAGGGCATTATGATTCTGTTCTGGCTTCAACATTACTCTTGCTATACCCCTTTTATTTTTTATTGTTGGCGCTCACGGGTTTCACTTTTAACTTTTGGGTTGGACTGCTGCTCATTCCACTTCTTCCGTTTTCCGCTTGGGCCTGTACACAGGCGAAGTACCAGTTAGGGCTTTAATCATTTTTCACCAGTTCATTCTTTTCTACATTTACTAAAACTATCTGTTATGACCTTTATCGTCCTTGGTATAATTATTTTAGTTATTGCTATTGCACTCCGTTCTGTCCCGAGTGTTTCGGGTTTTTCTAAAGTAGGAACCATGATTGCTCTTGGTTTCGTTTTGCTTGGTATTATTGTCAACAGTTTTGTACAAATAGATGCAGGCTATGTTGGTGTAACCAAATTGTTTGGGAAAGTACAACCTGCCATACTTACCAGCGGGCTTCATGTTATTAATCCATTGTATGAAGTAGAAAGGTTGGACGTAAAAACTCAGAACTATACCATGAGTGGCATTAATGACGAAGGCCACAAGAATGGAGACGATGCCATACGTGTATTAACTGCCGACGGTTTGGAGGTGACCATCGATCTTAGTGTGCTTTATCATGTCATTCCATCAGAAGCTCCGCGAATAATAAGAGAAACAGGTGCTAACTACGAGGATAAAATTATTCGCCCTGTTTCAAGAACCAAAATTCGCGATAATGCGGTATATTATGAGGCGGTAGCTTTATATTCTACAAAGAGAGATGAGTTTCAGGCAAGAATTTTTAAGACTATTGATGATGAATTTAAAAAAAGAGGATTGCTGCTTGAAAATTTATTGGTTCGAAATATAACCTTACCTAATGCTGTAAAGGGATCTATCGAACAAAAAATACAGGCAGAACAGGATGCTCAAAAAATGCAGTTTGTTTTAGCAAAAGAAAAACAAGAAGCCGACAGAAAAAGAGTGGAAGCGCAAGGTATTGCA
Organism: Flavisolibacter sp.; assembly: GCA_035554655.1. Lineage (GTDB taxonomy): Bacteria > Bacteroidota > Bacteroidia > Chitinophagales > Chitinophagaceae > Flavisolibacter. Next base: position 155 of record DATMIF010000048.1, on the reverse strand, counting down.
GATTATCAACGCATCATCAGCGAAAGCCTTACAGATAAGCAATTACAATACGAACAGATAAAAGCCACAATGGAAATAGCAAAATCTCAAAATGCTAAGGTGATTATGATGGGGAAAGGCACCCCGGTAATTTTAGATACAAAGCAATAATTCAC
>DATMIF010000047.1:0-25768 GCA_035554655.1 Flavisolibacter sp. | reverse complement strand
CCGCCATAAGTAAATGAGACAGCAATCAATGCTATTCCAAACGATTTGATATAGTCCATTGAAGTAAATTCCTTCATCACTCCTGAAGCGTTCACAGTTCCTGTAACAAAAAATATAGAACTGATAAGCAACACCAGCATTCCAATCTTTATCACCATCAAAATATTTTGTGCCGTGGAACTCATTCTTAACCCGAGAAGATTGACACCATAAAAAATTACGATTGGTATCATGGCAATCAGGGCTCTGGTAGTATCGGTAACCTCGGTTTTGAAAATTACCTGCGAGATGTATTCACTTCCTACCAGTGCCACACCAGACATGGATGCAGCGTTTGAAATTAAAATGATGCAATTGATAGAGAATGCTATAGAAGGATGGTAACATTCAGCGAACACTTTATAATAACCGCCTGTTATTGGAAAACGAGAGCCGATTTCCGCGTAAGTTAATGCACCACACAACGCAATCAGGCCGCCAGCAAACCATGCAATAAAAAAAACAGAAGGCGTAATAGCAGCATTTGCCGCATCGGCCGATGTTCTGAAAATTCCCATTCCAATCACAAGACCCACCACAATCATCGTGAGATCAAACAAGCGAAGTTTTGGTTTCTCTGTCATGGTTTGAAGATAGGAAATTCCCCTGTCCATTTAGAAGGATGACAACAGGCATTTGGAAGAATGAAAATGGGTTTACCAAAGACTAATTGTTTAAATAAAATAATAGTTATGTAGCCATCTGCATTTCTATTATTGTCTTTCGTTGTGTCACTCACTTGTACGTTCGGCAACTTTATTGAGCATTGCGCAAGTGTCATTATGTGATGCCAGTTTCTTCAAACTACAAAGCACAGATCCCTCGTGCTTCGGGATGACAAGTCAGCGTGATTAGCGTTTTCGATCGCCCCAATAATTGTAAAGTTCAAGACCAGTAAAACCTCTCACTCGTCGGTCCGACGCGAGGAGAATATGAGTTTTATGCTGTGATGAAAGTTTGAAACAAATAAAGACTGTTTGAGACTTTGATGATAAGAATTACTGAACAATAAACGGAATGCGACGCAACAGACGAATAATAGTAGCAATGTGGTTCGGTTTATAAAAAATCCAAATTATTCCTATCATCGTTCACCAAATCCTTTTTTTCTGATTCCCTTCTACAATCCCTTTCTTATTCATAACTCCATTTCTTCCTGAACATTCACTAATAAAAAACAGGTGACAATTTCGTCATCACCTGTTCACTACTAATTATTAGCTCACTTTTCAGTTAATCACAATTTCCTTCTTCGTTGCTTCGTTGCCGGGAATCAATGGAAGGCTTACCTGCAATACACCATCCACATATTTTGCAGTGATGTTGGTTGCGTCGATCGTTTCATCCAAGGTAAACACTCGAACAAAGCCTCCGCGGCTGTATTCACGCAAGATCCAATCGGGTCTTGGGAAACCTTCCGGTGGCGTGTAGGAGATTTTTAATTCTTTTCCTACCACATCAATTTTAAAATGCTCTTTAATGCGGCCGGGAGCAAATACCAGCATTTCATAGCTGCTTTCTGTTTTGTAAATGTTCACTGCAGCTCTTTGCATACTTCGGATAAGCATCGGCCTTTGCCTGCTTCCGTAACGTTCGCCTTTTGCGGCGCATGACTGATTGTAGTACATGTTTCAATTTTTAATTGAGAAAATAGTTGACGAAAAATGCAGACAAAGAATTGAGCCAATGCCAAAACTTGCAAGTTCTGTCAGTAGTTAATGACAAGGCGTGTATAAAAAACAAACGAGCCACAAAAAATGTGACTCGCTTTTTTATCGTCCATGACAAAATGTTTATTGCCAGTTATGTGAAAAGACACGTTTCAACAAAGCTGTCGTCCTTGCCGATTGGTTAGCACGGATGTCTTTTTCTTTTTCTTCAATCTTTTCAAACATTTTCAAAGCAACCATTCCGGCCATTAAGTTGGGAAGATCGAGATTGACACGATTACCTGCAATACTTTGCGCCGGTTTCATGATCTTGTCCCATTGCTCAGTGAGTTTATATTCATCCAATGTTTGTTTCATTACTGGCCTTATTGCTTCACGCAATTCGGTGCCGGCGTGAGACCTTAAATAATCTGTTCCGGCAGTACCGCCATTTTTTACAATGCTGATGGCGTCACTGATACTCATGCGATCAATGGCGTTGACAAAAACGGGGATCGAACGTTCGGCAGTTTTTTCAGATGCCGTTGCCATTGTTGTTGTGAACCTGTCAAGATCATTCAGCAAACCAAGTGTTTGAAGTGTTGTCAATGTTTTTTTCATTGATTCGGGAAAAAGGGTTGACATAATCGCATCTTTGCTGAACGAACCTTGAACTCCCTGGCGAACACCAATCTCAAGCATTTGACGGATTGCAGAGGCTGCGTCCGCTTCGCTTAAGGTAGCATTCTTTAATGCGCTACAGGAAAATGTAACAGGAAGAATAAAGGCGAAAAGGATAGGTAGAAGTATTTTTTTCATAGTATTTCTTTTTAAAAAATTGCTGACTCTGTAGCAGACTAAAAAAGCTTGCCGAAGTTTGGCCGTATTTTGTTAAAAAGAAGTTGTAGCTACTCCATTTCCCTTTCTTTTAAAAAAGTTAGCCGTCTTTTACCATGTAGCAAAATCTTTAGTGTTCTTCGTTTAAGCGAGATAGGTACTGACGCCTGGTGTTCATCGATGCCATGTTTGTAGGCAGATAAAATATTCCGGTAAGACAAAATTCCTGCTATTTTATTTGATGAGGAAATTACCGGCAGCACATCTAAATTTTCTTTCGCCATCATTTCAACAGCAGTTTTTAAGGTGTCCGATGCTGTTATAGCGAAAGATTTTCTTTTGATCAGGAAACCAATTTTCAAATCCGTGCCATGATGCATACTGAATAAGTTGGAAGAACTGATGATTCCTTCAAATGAGCCGTCATCATTTACTACGATAAAATAATTGCGGCTTTGGCTTTTATTTTTTTGCAGCCACTCTCTTACCTCACTGACGGTTGCATTTGTACTTAGAACGGCTCCATCATCCTCAATTACCTGCTGAACCGTTAGCTTGTCAAGAATATCAGGTTCGTAACTATATGGAGTTCTTACACCTCTTCTTGCAATTTTTTCTGTCATGATTGTATTCTCCATTAAAAAGAATGACACAAGATATGAAGCAACACAGGCAGCAAGTAAAGGAAGCAATGCATTTGCTTGGTCAGTGGTTTCGATTGCGAAAATGATGGAGGTTAATAAAGCTCTCGATGCACCTGCAAACATTGATGACATCCCAATCAAAGCCGCTAATGGAATAACAACACCTGCGTCAGGAAATAGGTTTATTGCTGCAGTTCCTAGCAAAATACCCGTTGCACCACCAATTGTTAATAAGGGCGCTAATGTTCCACCTGAAGTTCCACTACCCAATGCAATTGCCCATGAAATAAATTTCAAGATGCAAAGCGATAACACTACATGAAAAACCATTTTGCCAGAGAGTAAATCAGTGATATTATCGTAACCAACTCCTAATGTTTTGGGGGCGAAATATCCAACAATACCCACCGCTATTCCACCAATAGCCGGCCACCACATCCAGTGAACGGGCAGTTTTTCAAAACCATCCTCTATCCAGTAGACAATTTTTGTAACGAAAGCAGAAAGCAATCCGATGATGATTCCAATAACGCTATAAACTAACAGAGCTTCGTTACTAGGCACTTCAACGGAAGGCATTGGAAATACCGGCCCGGATTCGAATAAGAGATGGTGCCCTGCGGTGCCTGTGATGCAAGCCAATGCAACTGGAATGATAGAACGTGGTGAGAATTCAAATAATAATAATTCTATTGCTAAAAAAATCGCGGCAATCGGGCTCCCGAAAATTGCGGACATGCCTGCAGTTGCACCCGCAGCCAGCAACACTTTTCGTTCATAGTGAGATATTCTTAATAATTGGCCGAGTGTAGAACCCAGTGCTCCACCAGTTGCAATGATAGGTCCTTCAGCGCCAAAGGGACCACCGGTACCAATCGAAACCGCAGACGAGACAGGCTTTAAAAAAGTAATGGCAGGCTTTATCTTGCTTTTATTGGTTAAGATTTGTTCCATTGCTTCGGGAATACCATGACCGCGAATTGCTTTCGAACCATATAATGCCATCAGTCCAACGATGATCCCGCCAACAGCAGGAATTATAATTACAAACCATCCATAATTATTCGTGGCTGGGCTCGAAGATGCAAATGAAAACTGGTGATGAAAGGAAATATTGGTGAAAAAATTAATCAGGTAAACAAGAAGTTTTGCAATAATTGAAATGCAAATGCCAATAAAAACAGCCAGTGCAGAAATAAACAACAACCTTTTTTTGTTCCCTGAATTTGAATTTGAAAAATCCTGTTGATTAAGAGTTTCATCCAAGGACACTGAAATAGGAATACCGTTCTGCTCGGCAGGGTTGATCATAACTTGGGGTGTTTGAAGGCGCAAAGGTAGTTACATCCAAAGGTGCCATTATTAGAATGTGATTAAAACCTTGGATTTGTTGTGCAAAATCCTTATTGAGTAAGTACTTAACAGGTTTGTGATTTGTACAAACAATTACATGAAGCGCTTACACTTATCTATCGATTACAACGGAAAACGTATTGAAGGAGAAGCCTTACCATTAAATGGATCCAAAATACAAGGTGTGCCATTAGTGCATCAATTAATTATTAATGGAAAAGATTTTGGTTTGATACAATGCACAAAAGAAAAATGGTCCGCAGACAAAATACAAGACAAGGAATTAGTGAAGACAATTGGCAATTATATTCACGCCTGGTATGAATGATTATTCATACAACTCCTGCTCATCTGTATAATAGGTAATTCTTGAGTTCACCATTTTATTATGAATTTTGGCTCCGCCGGGACTTTCTTTTTTCTTTGAATTATGAATTTTCAGAAAGCTTCTTTCTTCACCACTGATAATATCAGGATTTATTTTTAGAATTTGTTTCTCTGCATCTTTCAAAACAGACCTGATATTCTTTGTCAGAGCCTTAACTTTTTCATCAGGAATTTTATTGCATTTTGATTCAGGATGAATCTTTGATTCCCACAAAATCTCATCTGCGTAAGCGTTTCCAATTCCACGAATATTTTTTTGGTCAAGAAAAAACGCTTTAATAGTTGTTTTCTTCTTAGATAATTTCTCTTTCAAAAATTTATAATCCACTTCTTCGGATAAGGCATCCGGTGCATCTTTTAGTTCGGGATTCAATGCAATATTTGCCGCACCTTGATAATCCGTCAACACAAGAATCTTATCTTTTTCAAAATGGATTTCAACAATAGTATTCTTCTTGTCGTTCTTACCATCAAGTATTTCCAAACCGCCATGAAGCATCAAGTGCATGCCTAAAATGTTTCCATTGCTGAATTCATAATGCAACTCTTTTCCCTCACGGTAGACCTTCTTCAGTTTGCTACCTTCAATTTCTTTCTTGAGCTCAGAAACCGGAACTTTTAATTTGCTTTTATTCTTTATATCGATTTCTTCGACTTTTTTCCCTGCTAATTCTTTATCGATATTTTTTGCAAACACATTCAGGTCTGGTAGTTCAGGCATAGATCATCTTTTACTTCTAAAATTATTGATTCCATTTTTCAATTTGTTCGCCGATGGCATCGACAAACTTTTGGTCTTTCGCCCCGTCGATCTTCCATTTATGTGTCATTCGTTTAATAATGCCAATGGCCTGGTCGTTTAGGGTCACTTCAAATTCAGAGCAAACTCCATCTGTACATGTTTGCGAAATGGGAATTGTTTCGCCTTTATACATTTCGCCTTCGTATTCAAATTCAACAGGCAGAGGTTCTTTCTCCAATTGCATAATAAACTCCTGCAATAATTTTATCAAACGTTTCTTTTGAGTTTTAGCAGAAGTATTCCATTTGTCTTTGTCTGCCCTTTTGTGAGCCAGCTTAAATTTCAATCCTGTCATTGATGTTGTATAGTCGTTCGCATTCAACTTCCGCACATTTTGATGTGCAAGAATATACCAGTGATATTCCGTTCCCACAGGAACACCAGAACCTTCGGGAGCTTTTCCTGCCCTACGTTTGGTTACCGAATAAGATATTTCCCATAAATCGGGAGTGATCTTGGTTTCTTTCCACTCACCTTTATCATAATACCATTTGTGACTTCTGCCAACTTTCATTCCGCTGTACTGCTGACCTCCAAAATTTTTATACTCATTATATGATTTGGAAAGATCAACTGCCGCTGCCTTTTTCTTCGTTGCAGATTTCACAATTGACTTCTGTCTTGCCGATTTCGCTTTTCGTGGTGCTATGGTTTTTGTTGCCATGAAAGAATAAACTCAAAAGCAATTCCATTCCACTGCAATGCAGATCACAAAGAAATCACATTGATATGCACAACAATCCCTGGGCTTGCTTGTACAGGGATGAAGACCTAAAAGCTCATATCGTCCGCACTTGGACCATAGCTACCAGGAATTGGAATATTCAGTAAACGCAGGTAAACTCCAAGTTGTGCCCTGTGATGAATGATCTGCGATAGGGACATTCGAATGACATCTCTTTTTGGTGACGTGCTGTAAATCTGCTCTCCATTGCGGAGTGTCCATTGTTTTTCAAGATCAATTTCCTTTCCATTCTTTAAAGCTTCTCTTCCTTTTACCAGGCATTTTTCAAAGTAATCCATCAATTCTTCTGTGTTTTGGATTGGCTCTTGTTTATATTCGCTTTTTGCGAAATCCAATTCGTCTGTATTCAATGTCATTGGTATCCATGTTGGAAGTTCGGCAATGTGAATCGCCAGTCTTTTCATCTCCATATTTTTTTCATGAGGCTTCCAGGTAAACTTATCTGTTGGCACTCTTGATAACATTTTGCGTGTAGTTACTGCTTCTTCTTCCAATTGCTGTAAAAAAAATTCTAAGAATGTCATAGCTGTTGATTTTTTGTTTGTGATACAAAGCAATCAAGACCGGGTGACAACAGTATGGCAGTCTAAAAAATGCGAGGCTAACTTTTTTGAAAAAAATTTCACGCAAAGGCGCTGAGCTCGCAGAGGCTTTCTCTTTGTTCACTGCGTCTCTGCGAGCAATCTATCAACCGCTTAAATGAAGTTGCATACGGCTACCAGTCTACCGGCAGCAATTTCATGTAGTCGTTTAAAGAGATGTGATCCTCTTTTGTGAATGGAGTACCTGTACCGCTCACTTTAAGAATGCGGACAATTTTGAAATCACGATAGTCTTGTCTCATATGACACCACCCGATCACATGCCAGCTAAAGGCGTAGAAAATAAGTCCAATGGCTTCCACCATTCTTTTACTTACTTCATTATGATTATTACGGTATTCTATTTCTACAATATGTTTTGTAGAAATAGCTTCCTGCAAGACGGTGAGATAATCAGAATCATTAAAAAAGCGGGAAGGCAACTGGAGTTTTATCTTTTTTTCAAGAACCTCTATCTTTTCTTTTTGAGTACTTCTTAAGACTGCTTTGACCTTGTTGAGCGCAGAGGAATAATTATTATGAACAGAACGATCTGTAAAACCATGCACCAAATTCTCCATCAGCAATAAGGCACTTGCCTCTTCGAACGAAAAAGAAACAGGCGGAAGAAAATAACCTTGTACAATGAAATAGCCCTTGTGCTGTTCAAAGCTTACAGGAATGCCCTGCTCGCATAATGCTTTTACATCCCTGTAAACTGTGCGTACGCTAATGCCGAACTTTTCACTGATTGCTTCTGCACTAACGTATTTTTTGGATTGAAGTAAAACCAATATTCCAAACAAACGGTCAATTCTGTTCATATCGAGAAATGCTTCTCAAATATAACCGATGTAAGAAATGAGTGAAGTATTAATTAGTAACGACCTCTGTTACCACCATAAGAGCCGCCGCCCCCTTTGTTGTAACCACCGCCGCCTCTGTAACCGCCGCCGCCGCCATAGCCACTTCCTCCACCACCTTTATATCCACCGCCACCGCCAGAACCTTTATCATCAGCTTCTTTTACCACCATAGTCTTACCGCGACCAAGTTCCAGGCCATTCAAACTTTCAATAGCCTCTTTGGCTTCGTCGTCATTCATCATATCAACAAAAGCAAAGCCCCTGCTTTTACCAGTAGCTTTATCAATAGCAACCTTGGCAGAATTAATCTTGCCAAATTTTTCAAAGAATTCCATCAGTTCCGCGTCATCAAAATCGTAAGGGAGGCCCGCAACAAAAAGTTTCATACTAAAAATTATTAAATGAAGGTACGCAAGTTATGTACAGCTTAACCTTCCAGTTTTCATGATTAAGTAATGCTACTTATGATAAGTGTTTTAATTGTGTACTGTATAAGATTACAAATATGATTGGAATAGCTAAACCAATAACCATTCCGATGGCAGCAAAGGGACCAGACGATCCACCGCTTAAACTACCAAATAAGCCTAACGAAAGCACAAGAGGAGCAAGTTCACCAACAACATATAAAAAATACCCTGATTTTTTCCACTTGCGCATTTGTAAAGCTCCCACAAGACACAAGGTTGTAAAAATAAGTCCACTAATTAACAGGAGATTTCTATTCTCTGCGGTTTTCAAAAAAGTATCAATTTGAGCCTGGCTGGTTCCGGCCTGCACCATTTTATCAACCTTATCGGAAGCATTATTGCTAAAAATATATCCCAACACGCTACCAATATAACCTAAACCGCATCCAATAAATGTGAGGATAGTCAAAGTATTTAGCATACCCGGTAATTCTTTGGGTCTATGCTGATCAAGCACGTCGTTAGTTTGGTAAGAATTTTCCATGGAAATTTTTAGCAAGATAGATTCAAAAAAAATTTAGAACAATACTTTTATAAAACCTGATTCAAGACAAATTAAAAAGTATAGCCAAGTGTAAAAGTCAGTGGGATTTTTACGCCGCGGTTATACACAAAAATGTTTCCGTTTGAATAATGATTGATGCTGATGTCGACATTCATCTTCTTTTGGCTACCGATGAAACTTCCAAAGCCCATCATATCCTGAAAAGTAAAATGCTTACCACTGTCTTTATCGTCGATGACTGTCTTTGAAATATAACTTGGCCCTGCGACAGAGTAGAACAAATAAAAGTCAGCAGCCCTTGAACGAACTGCAGTAAAACGCAGCGTTGGAAAGATCGAAAGAGTGTAAAATGCTTCATCATTTTCTTTGCTTTTCCAATAGCCTGCACTTACACCGGCATCAAATGAAAAGACTTTCCTTGTATGAAAAATGTTTTTTTGATAGCGAACAGCTAGCCCATTTTTCACTTCTATACCGCCTCCCCAGAAAATGGCAAATTTCTTTGAAAAGAAATTGTTGGGCCAATAACTAAATGCATTTGTTGAATAGCCAACCTGTAAAAGGTGTTTAGGAAAATGGTATCCCGCAGCCGCATTTCTTTTTACAATATCATCCGGTATTGGCGTAAGATTATACTTTACTCCACCAGAATAAAAAACTTCATGTGGCTGTTTGTTGGCTGAATTGCCCGGCGCATAATTAAAGTTAGCAAGCACTCCCCATTTTGGACTCAGGTGATATTCCAGGCCTGCACCTAACAATACCGTACTGTAGCTATAGTTTTTTACTGCAAAATTGTTGTTGATTTGAAACCCCCTTCTGCTAAAGATGGCCAGGCCTGCCTCACCATAAGCAGAAAGTTTTTTTGCGACAGGGACTTGCCCTTTAAATGAAAGCGTGCCGGAATGCATCCACACAGAATGTTTCTCCTGATCGCCGTTGACGTTATGATAAATTGAATACTGCAAAGGCTTCATGTAGCTAACCTGTGCAGAAAGATTTTTATTGAACTGGTGTCCAAAGAAAATTAGTCGCATACCAAAATGGTGATTGGTTATGGATTGCACATTGTAACCTGGTTCCAATTGTTTAGCTGAGAATGGGAAATTGATATAGCCAAAATTGAAATTGAAATAAGAGTTCTTTAAAAAGCCTGGATATTTCGTTCTTGTTGTATCCTGTGAAAAAAGAAAAAAAGATTGTGCTGAAAAAAATAGTAACAGGCTAACGTACCTTAAAATCTTGTTCATTAAAGTAAGAATTTGTTTCTCCAAAACAATGAGTTCGCATAGTTAACACGTTTCAATCAAATTGATAGATATTTAGCAAAAAAAATTTAATGACTTTGATTTATCATATTACTACAAAAGAAGATTGGGAAGCTGCAAAAAAGAAAGGATTTTATACTGCACCTTCTCTGGCAACTGAAGGCTTCATTCATACCAGTGAAGCGGAACAAGTAAAAGGTGTTTTACAGAGATATTACCAGGGCAAAACAAACCTAATTAAGTTAGTTATCGATACCCGGAAACTGGCTTCTGACTTGAAATATGAATTAGCACCTTCAGTAAATGAAAACTTTCCTCATATCTATGGTCCTATAAACCTTGATGCAGTGCTAGAAGTTGTTGAATTAGGTGAAGACTGAGGATTGCTGAACAGAATTAGAGAACGTACAAGTGTGCACATTCGCTTCGCGCAGTGTAAACTGTGCAAGAAAAGTTGATAGTAGTAATTCAGCTAAGTACATAATTTGGCTTTCCACTGAACTATATTATCTTAGGAATGAATGAAAAAATTTTTCATTACAGCCGCACTTCTGCTAGTTTACCAACATTGCTTTTGCTGGGGATTTTTCGGGCACCAAAAGATTAATTACTACGCGGTTTTTTTATTGCCTCCCGAGATGATGGTTTTATACAAACCAAACATTGAGTTCATTACTGAACATGCAGTTGATCCCGATAAAAGAAGGTATATGGTAGCGGCTGAAGGGCCAAGACATTATATTGATATTGATCACTACGGAAAATATCCTTTTGATTCTTTGCCGCGTAAATGGGAAGATGCTGTCGAAAAATATTCCGAAGCTACCTTAACTGAAAATGGCATTGTGCCATGGTGGGTGCAGATCATGCAACGAAGATTGGTGAATGCATTCAAAGAAAAAGATCAAAGCAAAATTTTAAAACTTTCCGCTGAAATCGGCCACTACATTGCGGATGCGCATGTGCCGCTACATGCAAACAGCAATCACAATGGACAATTGACAGGTCAACAAGGTATTCATGGTTTTTGGGAAAGTCGCGTGCCCGAATTGCTTGCTGAGAAAGAATGGAGCTTTTTCATTGGCAAGGCAGACTACATAAAAAGTCCCGGCGACTTCATTTGGAAACGAGTTTTAGAAAGTGCCGCAGCAGCAGACACCGTTTTGAAATGTGAAAAACAATTGAGCGAAAAATTTTCTTCCGATAAAAAATTTTCTTTTGAAGAACGCAATGGGAAAATTATTCGTCAATACTCATCTGCTTATTCTATTACTTACAATAACCTGCTGAAAGGAATGATCGAAAGAAGAATGCGTTCATCTATTTATGCAGTGGCTTCTTTTTGGTATACAGCATGGATAGATGCGGGCCAGCCTGATCTTACAAAACTCGCAAACAAAACATTTTCACCAGACGATTTGAAAGAATTTGAATTGCTCAATCAGTCATGGAAAAGCAATATCATGCAGGGAAGAAAAGAAGAATAAGATTTAAAAATCATGCGTTAGCAAATTAAGACCGTTCATTGAGTTACATTTGCAGCTCAATATTGAAAAATGAACGCGGATACACAGACCAATACAAACCTCAACACATTTAAAAATACCGGCGGCAAACTCAATTTTGGAGCAGGTCCTTCCATTCTTCCCAAAGCAGTTTTTGAAGAAGCCAGCCAGGCAGTGCTCAATTTTAATAATACCGGCTTATCTATTTTGGAAATCGGGCACCGTACCAAGCTGTTCCAGCCTGTTATTGAAGAAGCAATAGCAACCTTGAAAGAGCTGATGCAGTTAGACAGCGATCATGAAGTGTTGTATTTGCACGGCGGGGCTTCCACCCAATTTTTCCAGGTCCCGATGAACTTACTAGATGAAACAGCTATTGCTGCTTATACCGATACAGACATTTGGGGCGCAAAGGCAATTAAGGAAGCAAAGCTGTTTGGAAAAGTTAATGTGGTCGCAAGTTCTAAAGAGAAAAATTACAACTACCTGCCAAAGGGCTTTGTTGTTGAGCCATCGTCAACCTATTTGCATTTAACTACTAACAATACCATTTACGGAACGCAGTGGCAGGATCTTTCTATCTTCTACAATAAAAACGTTCCGCTTGTTGCCGATATGAGCAGTGACATCTTGAGCAGGCAAATTGATTTCAACAAGTTTGCCTTGATCTATGCAGGTGCTCAAAAAAATATTGGCGCTGCAGGCGTGAATGTTGTTGTTGTCAATAAAAATATTTTAGGAAAAGTAAGCAGGAAGATACCGACCATGATGGATTACCGCAATCATATTGAAGCAAATTCATTACTTAACACGCCACCTGTATTTGCCATTTATGTTTGTATGCTTACGCTTCGCTGGTTGAAGAATAACGGTGGAATTGCTTTCGCAGAGAAAAGAAATGAAACCAAAGCAAAATTGTTTTACGATACGCTTGATAACTCTTCAATCTTTAAAGGCACAGTTGCAAAAGAAGACAGAAGTAAAATGAATGCAGTATTTGTTGTTGATAATCCTGAAGCGGAAAAAGAGTTTTCAGCACTTTGCGAAAAAGAAGGAATGGTTGGCGTAAAAGGACACAGAACAACAGGCGGCTTCAGGGTGAGCATGTACAATGCTATGTCTTTAGAAGGTGTAAAGGCATTAACCGATTTGATGAAATATTTTGAACAGACAAAAGCATAATTGAATGGCAGTTATTAAACCTTTCAGGGCATTACGACCACATAACGAATATGCAGCCCAAGTGGCATCCAGACCTTATGATGTGTTGAATTCAGAAGAAGCAAGAAAAGAAGCAGGTGACAACTTCTTATCCTTTCTTCATGTAACAAAATCTGAGATTGATTTACCTGCGGACATTGATATTCATAGTGAGCAGGTTTATGAGAAAGCGAAAGAGAACCTTCAAAAATTTATTCAGAAAAAGATCCTATTCCAGGATGAAAAGCCTTGCTATTACATTTATGAACTAGCATGGAAAGGAAGAACTCAAACAGGACTGGTTTGTGTTTCTTCTGTCGAAGATTATTTTAATGATGAGATTAAGAAACATGAGTTTACCCGGCCTGAAAAAGAAAAGGACAGGATCGATCACATGCAAACCATCCGTGCACAAACCGGAAATGTTTTTCTTGCCTGTAAGGATTTAAAAGAACTCAATGATGTTTTTAATAAATGGAAGGACCAAAATCCTGCAGAATATTCATTTACTGCAAATGACGGAGTAACACACACTATTTGGGTGGTGAATACTTTTGCAACCATCGATATCATTACCAATCTTTTCAAGGAAAAAGTTCCATTTACTTACATCGCTGATGGACACCACCGTGCAGCGTCGGCAGCGAAGGTGAGTCAGCAAATTCAGAACAGTGCAGACGCCAAATATTTTCTTACCACTATTTTCCCGGCAAACCAATTAGCCATTCTCGACTATAATCGTGTGATAAAAGATCTCAATGGTTTATCTGACGAAGATTTTTTACAAAAGCTGAATGAACAATTCAGCGTCGAAAAAGTAACTGCTGCCATTTCGCCAAAAGAATTGCACCAGTTTGGAATGTATCTCAACAAGCAATGGTACTTGCTAACTGCAAAAGAGAACACTTACAAAAATGATCCTATCGGAATATTGGATGTAACGATTTTGCAGGAAAATGTACTGGATAAATTTTTGGGTATTGCAGACCCAAGAACCGATACGAGAATTGATTTCATTGGCGGTATCAGGGGTTTAAGTGAATTAGAAAAGCGGGTAGACAGCGGCGAAATGAAAGTGGCATTCAGTTTGCATCCCGTGAGCATGAAGCAGTTATTTGATATTGCTGACAGTGGTAATGTAATGCCTCCGAAGAGCACATGGTTTGAGCCGAAATTGAGAGATGGCTTGCTTACACACCTGATATAGTATCTGATAACGAAGTTTTCACAACTTCTAATCATTAAGCTATTTACTTTTACTAAGTATGAAAAAAATACTCTTATCGCTTTTTGCCATTTCCCTTAGTGTTTTTGTTTTTGCACAGGATTCACCATTAGAAACTGCAAGAACCTTCATGCGCAGCGGCGATTTTGACAATGCCATTCTTGTTTTGAACAATGCATTGAAGCAGGATGCAAATAATCTCGATCTGAAAAAAGATCTTGTTATTGCATACACCTACAAAAGAGATTTTGCAAAAGCATTGGATGTAGCGAAGCCTTTGGTTGAAGAAAGTGATGCGGATGAACAAACATTCCAGGTAGCTGGCAATGTTTACAGGGCACTGGCTTTGTATAAAGATGGTGAGAAAATGTTCAAGAAGGCATTGAAGAAATTCCCAAACAGCGGACCATTATATAGTGAGTTTGGAGAAATGCTTTGGGATAGTAAAGATTACTCGGCCATCAATCAATGGGAAAAAGGTATTGATGTTGCTCCATCTTACGCAGGGAATTATTATAATGCGGCATCCTATTACTATTTCACAAAAGACAAAGTATGGACATTGATCTACGGGGAGATTTTTGTGAACATGGAATCGCTTACTGAAAGATCAACTGAAATAAAGAAAATGTTGCTGGATACTTACAAGCAAAAATTGTTTACCGATGTTGACAGCAAAGACAAAAAGAAGGGCGACTTTGAAAAAGCGGTGGCTGAAACATACGACAAACAATCTTCTTTAACTGCCAAAGGCATTACGCTCGAAACTCTGAATATGATTCGCACAAGGTTCATTTTGGACTGGTATGCTAATTATGCAAAAAAATTCCCTTTCAAACTTTTCGATTACCAGCAACAACTGATTCGGGAAGGAATGTTTGAGGCGTACGATCAATGGTTATTTGGCCCTGTTCATAACCTGGCGGCTTTTGATCAATGGACAAAATCAAACTCCGAAACTTATACCAAATTTACCACGTTCCAAAAAGGCAGAATTTTTAAAATGCCTCAGGGGCAACACTACCAGGTAGTTGCTTCCAAATAAATTCATTCTAAAAGCTTCCGGTTAGGAAGCTTTTTTATTTTCACGGTTTCTTATCTATTCCGAATTAATTAAATTGTAGCACAAGTTTGCTATATGAATAAGCCACATCGTTTATTTGATTTTTTTGAACAGCGTTTACAGGACGACTCTCAAAGTGTAATGTTTGCGGGGAAGGAAGGAGATGTTTACCATGAATATAGTGCCGCTGCAGTAAAAACAATAGTTGACCGACTGAGTACAGGTTTGCTGGCTTTAGGTTATAGCGCTAACAGCATGACGGAAGAAGGCTGTGATAAAATTGCCATCATTGCTAAAAACAGGCCTGAATGGATGTTCCTCGACCTTGCCGTTCAGCAAATAGGAGTAGTATTAGTTCCACTTTATCCAACCATCCACATTAATGATCTAGAATTTGTTTTAAACGATGCACAGGTAAAAGCTGTGTTTGTAAATGATGAAGATCTCTTTCATAAAGTTCAAAATGTAAGACACAAAACTCCAAGCATTCGTGAAGTGTACAGTTTTGAGCATGTTAGTGGTGCTCCTCATTGGAAAGAAATCCTTTTCTTAGGCAAACAGGAACATTACGAGCATCTTGAATCAGCGGCTGAAAAAATTAATGGTGAAGATTTATTTACGATCATTTACACATCAGGGACAACCGGCACACCCAAAGGTGTTATGCTTTCGCATAGGAATATTCTTTCCAACGTCATGGGCAGCATACCCTGTTTCCCGCCAGGTGAAAAACAGCGGGCACTGAGTTTTCTTCCTTTGAACCACATCTTTGAAAGGACCGTTACTTACATCTATCTTTTTAAGGGAACGAGTGTTTATTATGCTGAAACACTTGATACGATTGCACAGAATCTGCAGGAAGTAAAACCAAATGTGTTCACCACTGTTCCAAGATTGTTGGAGAAAGTATATGATCGCATCATGCAGAAAGGTGCCGAGCTGACAGGAGCTAAGAAGAAATTATTTTATTGGGCACATAGTCTTGCAGAAAAATTTGAAATCAATGCACCGCAAGATGCGTGGTACAATTTACAATTAGCTTTAGCTAACAAAATTATTTTCAGCAAGTGGAGAGAGGGATTAGGCGGCAACCTTCAATGCATTGTTACAGGCGGCGCGGCCTGCCAGGTAAGACTGATCAGGATTTTTACGGCAGCAAAGATCATTATTATGGAAGGTTATGGACTTACAGAGACATCACCTGTTATTGCAGTAAACCGTTTTAATGAAGAAGACAGGATGTTTGGAACGGTAGGGCCATTGATTGACAATGTGGAAGTGAAGATTGCCGAAGATGGGGAAATTTTATGCAAGGGACCTAATATCATGATGGGTTATTACAAACGGCCTGACCTAACAGCCGAAGTAACTAATGAAGGATGGTTTGCAACAGGCGACATTGGAGCATTGATTGACAATAAATTTTTGAAGATCACTGACCGTAAAAAAGAATTGTTTAAAACAAGTGGTGGGAAATATGTTGCGCCGTTGCCCATTGAAAGCAAGCTGAAAGAATCACTTTATGTTGAGCAGGTAATGGTGGTTGGTTCTGAGAGAAAATTTGTCGGTGCCTTAATTGTCCCTGCCTACGATCATCTCCATGAATGGTGCCGGAAAAATAAAGTGCCTGAGCTACCAAATGAACAACTACTTCAACATCCAAAGGTGCTTGAACTATATAAAGACCTTGTTGAAAGTTTCAACAAATATTTCAACCACGTTGAGCAGGTCAAAAAGTTTGAATTACTTCCTAATGACTGGACGATTGACTCAGGTGAATTAACTCCGAAGCTTTCATTGAAAAGAAAAGTGATCATGGAAAAGTACCGGGATGCAATAGAAAGAATTTACACTGTTTGATTAAGATTGTTATTTGATCTTCCCACTCACATATTTATTTCCCTTCACAAAAAAACGGTAATGCAATTCCGCATGTTTACCTGCATAGTCAACACCAATACGTGGTGAAGTTACAATGGTTGACTTCGAAATCTTAAATCCGTCATCAGCAATAAATAATTCATCGCTATTCAATAATAAACCACATTGCGAAGTATGAAAGCCGAATGCCTTGCCAACATTTCCAGGGCCTCTTGTCAAGGTCTCATCCAATTTTTTCTTTCCCGTTCTTTTCAACATAACATCGATTCCAGCAATTGGTTCAACAGCCCTGATCAAAACCGCACCAGGAATTCCATCTTTGTTGGTAACGATATTAAACATCTGGTGAACACCATAACATAGGTAAACATAGACTCTTCCCCCTTCTTTAAACATCACTTCTGTCCTCGCGGTTCTTCCTTTTGAAGCATGTGATGCCTTATCTGTTTCGCCGGCGTATGCTTCGGTTTCAACAATTCTTCCCGAGGTAAATTCATTGTTCCATTTCGTGACTAAAACTTTTCCTAATAATTCCTTTGCAATTTTAAGAACATCATTCCTTAAGTAAAATGAGATTGGTAGTTTCTGCATGGTTATGAGTTCATCCCGCAAAAAGCGGGAACGATTCAAGATTCACGTTTATATTTACCATCAAATCTAATACTTGCTCAAGGAAATCATCATAGCCATCCAATCCTATTTTGATGCACACAACTTTATTCAAAAACATAAGTTGTGGAAGTGGATACTGATTCCCGGAATTATTTATATGCTTTTGTTTTCGATTGGCATGTACTACTTCTGGATTTCGACCGGCAACGCGGTAAACTGGCTCAGCGAAAGAACAGGTTTGATTCCCTGGCTTCAAAAACAACGAAATGAATTCCTGAGCTTTTTATTCCTGATGATTGGAATCATGTTACGTTTAGTTCTTACGTTTTTTTATTTTTCATTGTTCAAGTATGTATTCCTTATCATAGGCTCACCTGTTTTTGCTTATTTGAGTGAAAAAACAGCAAGCATTATTGAAGGAAAAGATTTTCCTTTCAGCTTTTCTCAATTAATGAAAGACGCATGGCGGGGAAGTAAGTTGGCCCTGCGGAATACTGTTTGGCAAACGGTTTATTTGTTTGCACTATTCCTCTTGTCGTTTGTGCCACTCGTTGGTTGGATCACCCCATTGATAGCCTTGTTTATTGAATGCTATTACTATGGTTTTTCCATGATGGATTACAGTTGCGAACGCAATAAAATGTCACCGTCTCAATCGATCGATTTTATAGGACGGCATCGTGGACTGGCAATTGGAAATGGACTGATTTTTTATATGATGCACGGATTGATCATAATTGGTTGGATTGTTGCGCCGGCATATGCTGTTGTTGCAGCAACACTTAGCTTACACCGGATAAAAAATTCCTGATGGCCTCTACTGTTTACTTGATTCCAACTGTGTTAGCCGATGGACAAACCGATTGTCTGCCTGCTTACATTCTAGATGCTATAAAAAATTGTTCGGTATTTTTTGTAGAGAATGAAAGAACGGCTCGCCGCTATCTGAAATTGCTTTCAAAAGAAATAGTAATTGATGATTATCAATGGCTCAATATTAAAGAAGTGAATGAGGAAATAGTGTCTGCTTTCAAACAAAAAATAAAGGGAGAAAAAAACATTGGCATCATCAGCGAAGCAGGTTGCCCAGCTGTTGCTGATCCGGGACAACAATTAGTTGCCATTGCACAAGAAATGAATGTTGCAGTAAAACCTTTAGTTGGACCAAATTCAATTTTGCTTGCGTTAATGGCAAGTGGAATGAACGGCCAGCAGTTTCAGTTTGTTGGCTATTTGCCCATCGATATTGGGGAAAGAACAAAATCAATAAAGCACTTAGAATCTGATTCAAGACAAAAAAATTGCACGCAAATTTTTATCGAAACACCTTATCGTAATAACCAATTACTTGAAACCCTTACAAAAACACTTCATCCTCAAACAAAGATTTGCGTAGCCGTTGATTTAACCGCACCAGCAGAAATGATTCAAACAAAAACGGCACAACAGTGGAAAACTGTTATGCCGCAACTACATAAACGACCTGCGATCTTTTTACTCTACGCCGGTCTATAAACCATATTTATCAACCAGGTAAATCAATGCTGCAATATTTACTGCACCCAATTCAAGCTCACGTTTATTCACGGCTTCAAAAACATCATTTCTTGCATGGTGCAGATCGAAGTAACGTTGCGAATCAGGTATGTATTCACCCAATGCAGCTTTGTTTGCTCTTGCCAAATAACCAATGTCAGAACCACCACCCCCTCTCTCTATTTCACATGCACCATAAGGACAAAGCAAATGCTGCCA
The DNA here is from genome assembly GCA_035554655.1 of Flavisolibacter sp. GTDB lineage: Bacteria > Bacteroidota > Bacteroidia > Chitinophagales > Chitinophagaceae > Flavisolibacter. Next base: position 6,381 of record DATMIF010000047.1, on the reverse strand, counting down.
GCTTAAAACTTTCTGGTATTGTTGCTCTGTACCTGTAATTCCAATGCCACGAGGTGTAAAACCTCCGGCATCTGTTTCCAAAGCAAAAATGTGTTTCTCTCCTTTCGTTAATGCTTCTTCTGAATATTTGCGCCCGCCTCTTGTTCCATTTTCTTCGTTGGCAAAAAGAACAAACCGGATAGTATGTTTTGGGTGATACCCTAAAGTCTTCAACACCCGCAATACCTCAATTGTTTGGACAACTCCGGTTCCATCATCATGTGCTCCTTCGGCAGGATCCCATGAATCGAGGTGGCCGCCAATTGTGATGTATTCATTTGGAAACTGAGAACCTTTCAGCTCTGCAATCACATTGTGACCAATTGTATCAGGTAAAAAATGTCCGTAAGTTTTGATTTGTACAGAAACATTTTCTTTTTTTAATTCACTACTTAGCCAATCAGCATCTTGTAAACCTATAGCAACTGCAGGAATCATTTTATAACTACTATCATATCGCAAAGAACCGGTATGAGGATTATTGTCCGTACTCTCGGACATGCTTCTAACAATAGCTGCAATAGCTCCATATTTTGCAGCCTCACTTGGACCAGCACCCCTGTATTTTACAGCATCACCATATGCTTCAAATGTTCTGACAAATTTTTGATTAAAGTGATAATTGTAGAAAACAATCTTTCCTTTCAACTGATCTTTCTTAGATTCAAGATCTTCAAAGGATTTTATTTCGATCACATTTCCACTTACGCCATTCTTTCCACTTCCTAAAGAATTGCCAAGTGCAAGTACATCCAAAGATTTTTTTTGTTTGCTGTACGAAGCCAATGCTTCATCTTTTCCACCCCTCACCCAATGTGGCACCATGCATTCCTGCAGCCATGCCTTATCTGCGTTCAACGATTGATACATTTTTAGTCCCCATTGCTCGGCTTTTACCATTTGCGGAGAACCAGATAACCTGCCACCGATTTGTTTAGTCAATACTCTCAAATCATCATAGGCTTTGCCGTTCATTAAAATTTCGTCTGCTATGCGACGGATGAATAATGAATCTTCTTTTTGTGCAGATAGAGCAAAAACAAATAATAAAAGTGTAAACGTTGATAAAAACTTCTTCATGCCTTAAAATTAAAATGAAACAGGCTTGCAAATGCAATTATTTAACGTACCCAAACAAAGCTGTCCCATTTTTGTACTTACCTTAGTTTACTTAATTATCGAAACAATGAAGATTGGTATTGTTTGTTACCCAACGTTTGGCGGAAGCGGTGTTTTAGCTACAGAATTGGGAAAGGCATTAGCACAAAAAGGACACCACGTACATTTTATTACTTACCAGCAACCTGTACGACTGAACGGATTCATGCCGAATATTTTTTATCATGAAGTGCAGGTGACTACATATCCTTTATTTGATTATCCTCCTTATGAAACCGCATTGTCAAGCACTTTGGTTGACGTTATAAAAAATAACAATCTTCAATTGCTTCATGTGCATTATGCCATCCCCCATGCGTCTGCAGCTTACATGGCAAAAAAAATACTGGAGCAGGAGGGTATTCATATTCCTGTTATTACAACTTTACATGGCACCGATATTACTTTGGTTGGAAGGGATAAAACCTATGCACCTGTTGTCGCATTCTCTATCAATCAAAGCGATGTGATAACAGCAGTCTCTAAAAACCTGAGAGATGAAACCTTCAACACATTTCATATTGAGAAGCCGATAGAGGTCATTTACAATTTTGTAGATGTGCAACGTTTCAACCGCAAACCAATTGATGCATTTAAAAAACTAATTGCTCCGAACGGGGAGAGAGTTTTATTACATGCCTCTAACTTCAGAAAAGTAAAAAGAGTTGAAGATGTTGTTTCGATTTTTAATGAAGTGAACAAACAAATTCCTAGTAAACTTTTATTTGTAGGTGATGGCCCTGAACGTGTTCACGCAGAGGAATTGAGCAGGAGACTTGGCATTTGTGATGAAGTTCGGTTTGTTGGAAAGCAGGAACAGATGGAAGATATTTTAGCGATTGCAGATCTTTTCTTGCTTACTTCCGAATATGAAAGTTTTGGTTTGGCTGCACTCGAAGCAATGGCAGCAGGTGTTCCTGTTGTATCAACCAATGCAGGCGGATTGCCCGAAATTATGATACAAGGAGTAACGGGATTTATGGGTAATGTTGGAGATATTCAAACTATGAGTGGACAAGCTATCGATATCTTACAGTACGATGAACGCTTGAATGAGTTCAAAAAAAATGCGGCACAACATGCGCAGACCTTCGACATACACAATATTGTACCGCTATATGAAAGATTGTACGATGAAGTATTAAGCAAAGAACTTGTACACTAACGATGCAACCAGGGTTGCGGATTTACGTTCCTGTTTTCAATCATCAACATAAAATCCAACTGCCCGCCACTGCCATCATCAGCTTCGCCAGTCCTGCCAATAACCTGGCCGGTAGTAACAGTACTTCCCTTTGATACATTAGCAGAAGACAGGTTACTATAGATGGTAAAATATTTCCCGTGACGAACCATTACCATCATACCATCACCTAAATTAGATACAGCACTTACTTCACCACTAAATACTGCCTTAACTGCTCCGCCTGCAGACGGTGTAGAGATCGTAATTCCGGGATTATCTATGGTTAAACCACCAACTACACTGGAGCCAAATGGAATCGTTACAACACCGTTATCAACCGGCCAGGGCAATTTTGCTTTATTGGCCTCAAAATTGGCGGCAAGTTTCCTTTCACCTTCGTTCAGGTTAAAGTACTCTTTTGTTGTCTTTGTTGTGGTTTTAGGGTTGGTCTTTGTGTTGATGTCTGGATTGGTGGCAACTACCGTTTTCCTTCTTTCTTCATCTATAATTCGGCGGATGATTGCAGCTATTTGCCCTTGTAGTTGTTTATCTCTTTTCTTCTTTGATGCTATTTCTTTCGATAATTGTTTTTCTTGTGATTTTAATTTGGATACAACTGCATCCTTTTCTTTTTTCTGGCTGGCCAGTTCATTTAATTGCACTTCCTGGTTTTTAAGAACAGATTTCTTCTCAGATTGCTTCGCCACCATCTGCTGCTTTTTATCGGCAATTATTTTTTGACGATCCTTAATTGCAGTTACCTGTTCTTCACGATAGGCACGATAAGATTTGAGATAGGAAATTCTATTTAATGCATCATTAAAACTATTGGCAGAAAAAATAAAGTTGAGGAAGTCATAACTCGTGTTGTTCTTATATGCATAAACAACGCTTCTTGCATATTGAGCTTTCAAGGTATCGAGTTGAACCTGCAGGCGGTATAGTTCTACATTTCCCAAATAGATCTCATCATCAAGTCTATGAATATCTCTATTAATATTACCAATTAGCCTGTCCTGCAATTCAAGCTTGCGTTGGAGAATAGCAAGTTTGCCAAGCGATTCTTTTTTCAATCCTTTAACTTTATTATAGTTGGACTGGATTTCCTGAATTTCATTCTGAATATCCTGCCTCTCTTTTTCCAGCTTTGCCCTTTCATTGGTAAGCTGGCTAAACCCTGTTTGAACAGTAAAAAAGCAGGTGATAATGATCAGTAGTTTTTTCATGTCAGGATTTTTAGGTAAGGTTACTAACGCACTGATTTAAAATAAATTTTAATTACGATCATAATTTTTAGGTATGGAGAATGGAAAACTTACTTCCTGGTTGAACTCATACTGTTTATAATCAAGCTTGATATCAAGACGATTCTTCTCCGCCACGACAATTCTTCTTTTGGTTGAGAACCAGGGTCCCTTTTTGTTCTCATAATCGCTGTAGGTAAGATCAGCGGTACGGTTCCGTGAGGGATCTGCATCATCAAGCTTACTGTGAAGCAATGTTTTGTCAGTTCCGTTCAGGGTAATAAGATTCTTAAATAATTTACCAAGACTTAACAAAGCAATTTGGCTGTTAGCGGAGGAATAAGAAACCACATTTGAATCAAGGAAAACAGGATTGCCAATAATCAGGTCCTGTAACATGTAAAGATTTAAAGGAAGAGAAGTAACCTCCTGCAAATAATCAACACTTCTTGCTGTGTAGGTCTTATTAAGTTTGTCAATCAGCTTTACGGAGTCTTTAGTAATGTACAGCCGCATGGCATCAATACCAAGCAACGCATTTACCGCAACCCAAATAACACTGTCTTTATACATGCGGATGTTTGCATTCACATCATATTTTTTTCCGTCACTACCGCTATAATCCACATTTACTTTAGCCGAGAATGTCCTGAAATCAATATAGTTGGAATCAACCTTTTGTAATACTGCATTGATCATTTGAATAGTATCATTCTTTGTTGCTCCCTGTGGTGCAGTCGTTGTCAACACCGTATCTTTTCTAGTAATAGCTGTTTGAATTTTTTTAGTAGAACGGCACGAAGCCAATAAACCAATAAGCATGATTACAGCAAAGAATCTTGTCATGAATTTAATTTTTACCTGTTGAGCCAAAGCCTCCGTTGTTGCGGACGGTTTCTGTTAAAACAGTGACCTGTTCCCAATTTATTTTTTCTACTTTTTGAATAACCAATTGTGCGATACGGTCACCAGGATTTATGATTTGCTTTTCTCCCGACAGGTTTATCAATACAATCTTAATTTCTCCGCGATAATCTGCATCTATCGTACCTGGTGTGTTCAAACATGTAATACCATGTTTTATGGCAAGGCCACTGCGTGGACGTACCTGCGCCTCGTATCCCTGTGGCAATTCAATAAATAAACCTGTTGGCAGCAGTTTTCGCTCCAGTGGTTGCATCGGCACAGGAGAAGACAGATCTGCTCTCAAGTCCATGCCTGACGCACCTTCGGTGGCGTACTCCGGTAATGGGTTGTTGGAAGTGTTAACGATTTTTACTTCAATTGCCATTCTTTCAAAGATAAGTTGCTCACTAAAGAAAGCAGTTAAATAGTTTCTAAATAAACTAAGAGTGTAAAGAGAAAGAAAGAGTAAAGGTGTGGGTCGTATGTCTTTTTATCTCTTTACTTCCTTTATGTCTTAGTCAATAATACGGTTGCATAAGCCACAACGCCCTCTTTTCTTCCTACAAAACCCATCTGCTCTGTAGTAGTAGCCTTGATTGAAATATTTTTTTCTGATGTACCGATGATGTCAGCAATCGCTTTTTGCATTTGCTGGATATAGGGTTTTATTTTGGGCTCCTGCAAGCACAAAGTGCTGTCGATATTTACCAGTTGGTAATTTTCTTTTTGAATTAAAGCAATCGTTTCCTTTAATAATATTTTACTGTCTATGTTTTTATATTTGGGATCGGTATCAGGAAAATGAACACCAATATCTCCCAGGCAGGCAGCGCCAAGTAATGCATCGCAGATGGCATGTAATAACACATCTGCATCGCTGTGACCAACACCACCTTTATGATGAGGAATATGAACGCCACCAATCATGAAATCTCTTCCTTCCGCCAGTTGATGGAAATCTACTCCAAAGCCAATACGAATCGACATAAAAAGTTTTGTTGCAAAAGTAATAGGATGTGTTCACTCTCTCATCGCCATTACAACACTGATATAAAATCATTGCAGTTTGAGATGACGTAATTTGAATATTCACTCGATACTTCAATAAATATGACATTGCCCTAAAACAAAAAATCCTGCGTATGCAGGATTGGAAAAAATATTAGCATTCTAAAATTATTACTCGCTGCTGGTATTGTCGAAATTAAACACCAGTGAAAAACGAAGTGTATTTGACAAAGGGTTTTGAGATACCCCTGAACCGGAAGGAACGAGATAAGAGAAATTCAATTCAAACACATTGTATTTTACACCAACACCTGTTGTAAAGTAGCGACGGTTGCCCTTGTATTTGTTCTCATAAAAATACCCTGCACGCAGGGCAAACTGATTATTATAGGTATACTCCAAACCGGTAGAAATCTGGAATTCTTTCAACTCTTCTGAAAATCCGCCAGGTGCATCACCAAACGAACTGAACCAACTGCTAACTACTGCTTTGCTGCGATATTTTTCGAGGGCTGCCGTATCAGTGAAATTGCCGTTTGCATCAATTGGAGGAGTAGGTACTAACAATTTGTTTACATCAACACCAAAACTGAGTTTATTGCTTTCATCAAACACTCTGGTATAAGTTGTTCCGAGACCAAGGTTGGCAGGAATAAAATCTTTTTCATTGGCATTATTCGAATAGCCAATTTTCGCACCCAAATTAGACAATGCTGCACCGAAAGCCCATCCCTGGCCTCCTTCGTTATGACCTGTATAATATAAACCGATATCGCCTGCTACAGAATTACCGGCTTTATATCCTGAAACACCTTGTGCAAGGTTTGAATAAATATATTT